>NZ_FOJB01000001.1:2400000-3043064 GCF_900109955.1 Aliiroseovarius sediminilitoris
GTTCGCGATGTGCGCTGACTACAGGCATTCGGTAGCGTAAACAATGCCCCATGCAGGATACTGCCTTGCATTTGCCGCATGGCAACAGGAGCATCGGCACGATAATCTGGCCACAAAAGCGCAAGGAGACAGGCATGGACATGCATATCGGGATCATCGGCGGCTCGGGTATTTACGAGATTGACGGGCTGGACGGTGCGCGTTGGCACCGTGTGGACAGCCCTTGGGGCACGCCATCCGATCAGGTTCTGACAGGACGACTGGGCGGGATGAAAATGTCCTTCCTGCCGCGGCACGGGCGCGGACATGTGCATGCGCCGTCGGACGTGCCCTATCGTGCCAATATCGACGCGCTGAAACGGCTGGGCGTCACGGATGTGATCAGCGTGTCGGCCTGTGGGTCGTTCCGTGAAAACATGGCGCCGGGCGATTTTGTCATTGTCGATCAATTCATTGACCGGACGTTCGCGCGCGCTAAAAGCTTTTTCGGATCGGGTTGTGTGGCGCATGTGGGCTTTGCCCATCCAACCTGCGCGCGCCTGTCCACAGCCTGTGCCAAAGCGGCGCGGGCGGCGGGTGTCACCGTGCATGAGGGCGGCACCTATCTGGCGATGGAAGGCCCGCAGTTTTCGACCCTTGCTGAAAGCCGTCTCTATCGTGACCAATGGGGCGCGGATGTGATCGGCATGACCAACATGCCCGAGGCCAAACTCGCCCGCGAGGCAGAAATTTGCTATGCCTCGGTCGCGATGGTCACGGATTACGACTGTTGGCATCCAGACCATGATGAGGTCGACGTGGCGCAGGTGATCGCCACCCTGACCGGCAATGGCGACAAGGCGAAGCGCATGGTGGCGGGGCTGCCCGATCTGCTGGGGGTCAACCGTGAATCCTGCCCGCACGGATGCGACCGGGCGCTGGACATGGCGATCATGACGGCCCCCGACAAACGCGATCCCGCGTTATTGGCGAAGTTGAACGCCGTTGCGAGGCGGGTACTGTGACCACGGGCCTCTTGCGTCAGTGCCGGGATTGCGCCAAACCGATGCCGATCAATTTGCGAAAGGCGTTCCCATGAACAAGGGCAAGACCGTCAAGGACTACATCCGCACCATCGTTGACTTCCCGCATGAAGGCATCCTGTTTCGCGATGTGACCACCCTGTTTGCCGACCCGCGCGGGTTTCGCATGGCGATAGACCAGATGCTGCACCCCTATGCGGGCGAGGAAATCGACAAGGTGATCGGGCTAGAGGCGCGCGGCTTTATTCTGGGCGGCGCGATTGCGCATCAACTGACCCTTGGTTTCGTGCCGATCCGCAAGAAGGGCAAGTTGCCAGGTGCCACGCTGTCTCAATCTTACACGCTGGAATACGGTGAAGCGGTTGTGGAAATCCATGATGACGCGATCCAGCCCGGCGAGAAGGTCCTGTTGGTCGATGATCTGCTGGCGACCGGAGGCACGGCTGAAGCGGGCATCAAATTGATCGAGCGGTTAGGCGGCGAGATTGTGGGATGTGCCTTCATTGTCGATCTGCCCGAATTGGGCGGTCGCAAGCTGCTTGAGGAAATGGGCATGGATGTCCATGTTCTGTGCGAATTCGAAGGGGCGTGAACCTCTTGTTAACGTCGATGCGCTAATCCTATCATTGCCTGACAGGAGTTCAGGCGCTGCTTGCTGGCATGACATATCGTGCAACGCCCCGCCCCACCCTGGCGGGGCGTTTTCTTTTGCGGGTTGAAGCTTGTCTTTTGAAACTAATTGGCCGGAAAGATCACACCGGGGTTCATGATCCCTGAAGGATCAAGCGCATCCTTGATCCTGCGCATCGCGGCCAGCCGCGCGGGATCGCCATAGCGTTGCAATTCGTTTGGCTTCAAACGGCCAATGCCGTGCTCGGCGCTGAACGACCCGTCAAACTGCTGCACCAGACCATAGACAACATCGCGGACCTGCTTCCGCCAGGCGGTGAAATCTGACGCCGCCTGACCGTCGGGCGGAAACACGTTGTAATGCAGATTGCCGTCGCCCAGATGCCCGAAAGCGTTGACCCGAAACGGACCAAGGCACGCAATGGCGGCATCAGCCTTGTCCAAAAAATCAGCGATGGCAGACAGGGGCAATGAAATATCGTGCGAGCTGATTGCTCCTATGGTCTTGTTGGCCAGCGGTATCTCTTCGCGCAGTTTCCACAAGGCGGCGCGCTGACCGTCGCTTTGCGCGATCACCCCGTCGTCGCTCAGCCCCGCGCGTTCGGCCCCGGTAAACAATTGGGCCAGCTCCTCCTCGGGATCTTGGGTTGGACCCAGACCAAGATCAATCAACACCGACCAGTCCGGCCGTGTGATAAAGGGTTGTCGACCGCCCAAGCCAGAGGCTTGCAAGAAATCCAACCCAGTGCCCTTGATCAACTCGAACGCGCTGATCCCCTGCCCCAGCCGGGCCTGCGCAAGCGCCAACAACTCCAACGCCGCAGCCGGATCACTCACTTTCAGAAGTGCGGTGCCGTTGCGAGCCGGTTTTGGAAAAAGCCGCAGGCTGGCGGCGGTGATGACGCCCAATGTCCCCTCGGCGCCGCAAAGCAGCGCCCGCAGATCAAACCCGGTATTGTCCTTGCGCAACCGTTTCAGCCCGTGATGGATTGACCCGTCGGGCAACACCGCCTCGATCCCAAGGCACAGATCGCGGGCCGAACCATAACGCAGCACATTCACCCCCCCTGCATTGGTAGACAGACATCCGCCAATCCGGCACGACCCCTCTGATGCCAGCGACAGGGGGAAAAGCCGTTCCTCGGACGCGGCGGCGGCCTGAACATCGGCCAATATCGCCCCAGCCTCGGCCACCAACACATTCTCGGACGGATGCACGGCGCGGATGCGCGTCATCCTCTCAAGGCTCAGGATCACAGGCGTTGCATC
This sequence comes from Aliiroseovarius sediminilitoris, assembly GCF_900109955.1. Classification (NCBI taxonomy): domain Bacteria; kingdom Pseudomonadati; phylum Pseudomonadota; class Alphaproteobacteria; order Rhodobacterales; family Paracoccaceae; genus Aliiroseovarius; species Aliiroseovarius sediminilitoris. The sequence continues at coordinate 2,402,922 of NZ_FOJB01000001.1, forward strand.
CGGCATGACCTGCCCGCCGACCAGACCTGTGCCGCCGCCGAAGGGCACCACCGGCACGCGGGCCGCTGCGCACTCTCTTATGATCAGAGACACGTGATCGGTTGAGGATGGTGCCAGCACCAATCCACCCCCGCCGTGAAACAAACCGCGCGGCTCTTGTTGATAGGTTGGGTCTAGGGGACGAAACACCTTATCGGGCAACAGGGCACGCAGCCGGGTTTCAAATGCACCGTCCACTGACTTCAGATCGCCCATCATCGCCCCGTTGCTGTCTTATCCCGCCTGCGTCCGCCCGCGCCGGTCTGATCGAAGGTTGGCATAGAGCACGTGATTGCGCCAGCGCCCGTTGATTTGCAGATAACTTTGGGCCACACCCTCGTATTTGTAACCAACCTTCTCCAGCACCCCGCGCGAAGCGGCGTTTTCCGGCAGACAGCCCGCTTCCAGTCGTGACAGATCAAGTTCGTTGAACGCGTAGTGGACCACGGCCTCGAGTCCTTCACGCATGTAGCCCTGACGGGCAAAGCGTTCGCCGACCCAATATCCGGTTGTTCCCGCCTGCGACGGACCGCGCCGGATATGGTCGAGCGTGACCGCGCCGACCAATGCGTTATCAGCCCGTCGAAACATGAAAAGTGGAAGCGCAGTGCCCCCCTGGATCGAACGGTTGGCCCAATACACGCGATTTGTGAAACTTTTTCGGCTTAGATGATCCTGCGCCCAAGTCGGTTCCCATGGGGTCAGAAAGTCGCGGCTGGCGGTGCGCAACGCTGACCAACCGCGAAAGTCGCCATGCGTGGGTGGTCGCAGGGTCAGTCGTTCGGTTTCGATCCTGACCTTCTTGGACCGACCCAGCATCAAGCGACACGCCTGTCTTGCAAGACCTCAAACGGAAGCGCATCTTCCGCCGGGCCATAAACGGCCATCGCCATTTCACCCCGGGTCAAGCTCGCCCCAAAGTCGCGCAAATCGGCCAGCGTCACCGCGTCAATCTTCTCGACCGTTTCGGAAAGGGACGGCACACGGCCCCAGATGGCGACCAGGCGGGCCATCCGTTCGGCGCGCGACGATGGGCTTTCCAGCCCCATCAGCAGCCCCGCCTTCATCTGAACGCGCGCCCGCTCCAACTCGCGTTCCGTGATATCGGTGCCAGCCCGTTTCATCTCGTCAATGCACAGGCGGGACAGATCAGCAATATCATCGCCCGAGGTGCCCGCATAAATCGTCATCATTCCTGTGTCGTCATAGGCACCAAGCTGTGAGAAGACCGAATAGCAAAGACCGCGCTTTTCGCGCGCTTCCTGAAACAGACGCGAGGACATCCCCCCACCAAGAACGGAACTGAACAGTTGAGCCGCATAAAACGCATCGTCGCGATAGCTGGGCGCTTCCAACCCAAGCGTGAAATGCACCTGTTCCAACCCGTTGCGAACTTCGACACGCGACCCGCTGGACCACCGTGCGGCATCTGTCATGCGTGGTTTGCTGGGTGCCAGATGCCCAAATGCGGCCTCGGCAAGGCGCAGAATCTGGTCATGATCGACCGCTCCCGCGGCAGACAGGATCAACTGATCCGGACCATAATGCTGGTCCACAAACGATGACAGATCGCTTTTGCCAAATGACCGCACCCGGTCGGCTGGGCCAAGGATGGTGCGGCCCATCGGTTGATCCGGAAATGCGGCTTCTTGCAACCAGTCGAACACTACATCATCGGGCGTATCCAATGCCTGACCGATTTCCTGCAAGATCACACCGCGCTCAACCTCGATCTCGCTGGTGTCAAACACCGGGTTCAGCACGATGTCCGATATGACATCAAGGCCCAGCGCCACATCGTTCTTCAAGACACGCACGTAGTAAGCTGTCACTTCGCGCGAGGTATAAGCGTTGATGTAGCCGCCTACATCCTCGATCGCCTCGGCGATCTCAAGTGCCGAGCGCCGTTCGGTGCCTTTGAACGCCATATGTTCCAGAAAATGCGCGATGCCGTTTTGCGCAGGTGTTTCATGGCGGCCACCCGCCGTCACCCATACGCCAACCGAGGCGCTTTCTAGCCCCGGCATATACTCGGTTACGACACTGACGCCGTTGGGAAGTCGGTCCAGACGCACACTCATGCAGGGATGGCCTTTCCGGTGCGTTCGCAGATCAAGGTTTTCAATGCGTCCAGATCATTCGCCACGCGGGTCATGCGTTCGTCACGGTCAAACAGGTCTGCCATGTGGGGTGGCAGCGGCGCGTCCTGCCCGCATGCGTCTTTGACCGCTGCCGGGAATTTTGCAGGATGTGCTGTGGCCAGCGTGACCATCGGGCTCGTGCCCAAATGCTCGTTCGCGACCTTCACTCCGACGGCAGAATGGGGGCACAGCACTTCGCCCGCGCGGGCAAACGAGGTCTTGATCTGCGCCATGGTCTCATCCTCGGACGCGCGCCCGCTTTTGAAACTTTCGCGCAGGAACTCCATCGCGCCCTGGCTGATCTTGAAACCGCCCTTTGACAGGTCGGCCATCTGGTCGGCCACCACTTTGCCGTCACGCCCGTAGGCATCAAACAGCACACGCTCGAAATTCGATGATACCTGAATATCCATCGACGGGCTGATCGACGGCGTGACCCCCGCCTTGGTATAGGCGCCGGTTTCCAACGTGCGGTGCAAGATGTCGTTCTGGTTGGTGGCAATCACCAGTTGGTCAATCGGCAGCCCCATCTGTTTGGCAATGTAACCAGCGAAGATGTCTCCGAAATTGCCCGTGGGCACCGTAAAGCTGACCCTGCGGTGCGGCGAACCCAGCGCGACCGCCGAGGTAAAGTAATATACCACCTGCGCCAGCACGCGCGCCCAGTTGATCGAGTTCACCCCCGCCAATTTCACCGCATCGCGGAAAACGAAGTCATTGAACATGTCTTTCAGCCGGGCTTGGCAATCGTCGAAATCGCCGTCCATGGCCAGCGCATGGACATTCGCCTCGGACGGCGTCGTCATCTGACGGCGCTGCACCTCAGACACTCGCCCATGTGGAAACAGGATGAACACATCGACCGCATCCAGCCCCTTGAAGGCTTCTATGGCCGCAGATCCGGTATCGCCCGAGGTCGCGCCGACGATGGTCACTTTTTCCCCCCGGCGGCTCAGTGCCACTTGGAACAGCTGACCGATCAACTGCATTGCAAAGTCTTTGAAGGCCAAGGTCGGGCCGTGAAACAGTTCCAGCAGGAAATGGTTGGGACCGAGTTGCACCAGGGGCGCACGTGCGTCGTGTTTGAACCCGGCATAGGCCCTGGCAATGATCTCGTGGAACTCGTTATCCGTGAACGTGTCGCCGACGAAGGGGCGCATCACGCGAAAGGCGACCTCTTCATAAGGCAGCCCGGCCATAGCCGCGATGTCGCCTGCGCTGATGGTTGGCACGGTTTCGGGCACATAAAGGCCACCGTCGCGGGCCAGACCCGTCAGCATGGCATCTTCAAAGCTCAGAACCGGGGCCTCACCACGGGTAGAGATATAGCGCATTTCAGTCGCTCCTTGGGGCGAGAGTGTCACGTGTCCGGCGTTTCATACGCCAAAGCGCCAAGCCTGTCATCACCACCCATGTTGCTGCCATCAAAAACCATGTGACGGCATATTCAAGGTGGTCATTGGGGATGCCCACGCTGGTTACTGGCATCGGCAAAACGTCCGGCTCGGCAGGGGTCGTCTGACGCGCAATAATAAGGATCGGGCGCGTGTTCAAGACCTCGGCCATCTGGTCGATGTCGCGGGCAAACCACGTGTTGGTGGACAGCTCGTTTTCAGGCGTGGCGCTGTTGCGATCATCGGGCCAATGCAGGTTGCCCAGAACTGTGATTTGCCCTTCAGATGTGGGTGGCATCGGGTCGGCCACACGGATGAAGCCCCGATCAACCAAAACCGAACCATCTTCCGTCATGAACGGAGAAATCAGACGATACCCAGCCCCCAAGTCCCGGCTGCTGACCAGCACCCGCAGCGTGCCCGCCCCCATCATACCCGTCACCTTCACTGGCAGATACTTGTCTCGTTTCGGATCGGGCTGCGAGGGTATACCGACCGGGGCGGCAGCGATCCGGCGGTCAATCTCGGTCAGCACATCTTCTTTCCACTTCAAACGGTCGAGCTGCCATTTCCCAAGGCCCAGGAACAGGACCAGAATGGCCATACTAAGGATTGCGGTCAGGATCAGGCGAAAACTCATCAGCGGGTCCAAAGCGGGTCAAGTCAAAGGGGCGCGAAGGTTTCCCCTCGCGCCCCGAATAGGACTATTTTCGGGTCAGGTTCAACCGCCCCAGATGTAGACGGCGGCAAACAGGAACAACCACACAACGTCAACAAAGTGCCAGTACCAAGCCGCGGCTTCAAAGCCCACGTGGCTTTCCGGGGTGAACTGCCCCTTCATCGCCCGCAGCAGGCAGACAAACAGAAAGATCGTGCCGACAATCACGTGGAAGCCGTGGAAACCTGTCGCCATGAAGAAGTTCACGCCATAGATATTTCCTGCAAAATCAAAGGTCGCGTGGCTGTATTCATACGCCTGAAACATGGTGAACAGCACGCCAAGGATCACTGCCAGCGCCAGCCCAGTAATCAGGTCTTTGCGGTTGTTTTCATGCGCGATGGCGTGGTGTGCCCAGGTTACAGCAGCACCTGACAGAAGCAGGATCAGGGTATTGATCAGTGGCAGGTGCCATGGATCAAAGGTCTCGATCCCTTCGGGTGGCCAAACACCGTCAATCGCCGGTGAGCCTTCGGTCATCGGGTAAAGCGCGTGCTTGAAGAAGCTCCAGAACCACGCCACAAAGAACATGACCTCGGACATGATGAACAGGATCACACCATAGCGCAGGCCGATCTTCACGACCGAGGTGTGGTCGCCGGTTTCGCCTTCATGGACAACGTCGGACCACCAGGCAAACATGACGTAAAGAACGCCAGCCAATCCGATGAAAAAGATCCATGGAACGTCGTTGGCCATCCATTGCACCGCCCCGAACAGCATGATGAACCCTGAAACGGCCCCGAGGAACGGATTCACCGAAGGGGGCAGGATGTGATAATCGTGGTTTTTTGCATGTGCCATAATCGTATAGTCCCTGTTCTTCTGGCCGTCAGTTTTGCACTGCCGAAGTGGTCGGCGCAAGCAGCGCCAGATCATCCGGCAATTCTGTTTCGTGGAATGTATAAGACAGCGTGATGGCTTTAAGGTATTTCGCCTCGCGGTCATCGACGATTTCCGGGTCGACATAGAATGTAACCGGCATGGTCACGCGTTCGCCCGGTTGCAGCACCTGCATCTCAAAGCAGAAACAGTCGATCTTGGTGAAATAGCCACCAGCCGCGAATGGCGCGACATTATAGCTGGCTGTGCCGGCGACCGGACGGTCCGTCGGGTTGTAAGCCTCGTAAAAGGCCAGTCCGGTTTCGCCCAGCCTGATTTCCATCTCGCGCTGAACGGGCTTGAACTCCCACGGCATTCCACGCTCTTTCGAGGCGTCGAAGCGCACCAGCACTTTCTGATCCAGCACCACGTCCGATCCGCGCTCTGCCACGGCGGTTGCCCCGCCAAAGCCGGTCACGCGGCAAAACCAGTCGTAGAACGGCACCGCCGCCCAGCTGAGTGACCCCATCAGGATCACCACGCCCACCATCTTGGCAGCTGTTTTCTGCTGGCGGGTCAGGCTCATTTGCTGACCTCCGTGGCCGCGGGTGCTGGTTTGTACAGGTCGCCGACTTTGGCAACCGTCACCCCGTAGACCAACCCGACAAACAGGATCAGCGTGACACCCACGCCGACATTGCGACTCAGGCGGCGCTTATGCAATTCGTGACCAACCTTGATCGCCATCAGCCCCATCCCCCAAGTCCGAACGGTTTCAGAGAGGCTTCAACAAGCAGCGCTCCGTAATGTAGGAACAGATAGGCCAGCGACAGTTTGAACAACCTACGCTCGGCCTTGTGTTTGTCGGCGTCCGAGGCGACATCATCGCGACGGAACACGTCCCACGCGCCTTTGATAAACATGCCGTTCAGAATCAACGCCACGACCATGTAGACCGGCCCACCGATTGACGTCAGGCCCAGCGCAATCGCCACGACGGCAAGCACCAGTGAATAGCCCAGAATGTGCGCCCGTGTCGCGCGGCGCCCATGGGTCACAGTCAGCATGGGAACACCCGCATTGGCATAATCACCCTTGGTAAACAGTGCCAATGCCCAGAAATGCGGTGGGGTCCATGCAAAGGTCAGGGCGAACATCAAGACGCTTTCAATGCTGATCCCACCGGTTGCCACCGCCCAGCCGATCATCGGGGGGAACGCCCCTGCCGCGCCGCCAATGACGATATTCTGCGGCGTCCAGCGTTTCAGCCACATGGTATAGATCACCACATAGAAGAAGATGGTGAAGGCCAGAAGAGCAGCCGCCACAAGATTCGCCGCCAGTCCCAGCATGACAACAGCCATCGCCGACAAGGTCATACCGATTGCGAACGCTTCGCCCTCGGCCACTTTACCTGACGGAATGGGCCGCGACTGGGTTCGACGCATCTTGCGGTCGATATCGGCATCCCACCACATGTTCAGCGCGCCGGAGGCTCCGCCGCCGACCGCGATAAACAGAATTGAGGCAAGTCCGATGACTGGGTTTACCCCGACCGGCGCGACCAAAAGGCCGACAAATGCAGTAAACACGACCAGCGACATCACACGCGGCTTCAAAAGCGCGAAATAGTCGCCAAACCCGGCTTCGCGGGTGTCGGTGTTGGTTTGAATGCTGGCGTCGCTCATTGGGTTTTACGCGCTCTGGCTAGTAGGGTTTTCAGTTCACAATCACCGCCCCCGCAAGGCCGGTCGGGTTGGGGCGCAGACTTGGGTCCGCTCCCCGGTCTTGATTACTCGGCTGCGGCGACCTGAACCGTCGGAAGCGAGTCTACGTTGCCCGCATATTCTTCGACCGCACCTTTCAGCCAGGAATCGTAATCTGACTGGCTGACAGCCTTGACGGTGATTGGCATATAGGCGTGGTCCTTGCCGCACAATTCGGAACACTGACCGAAGTAGATGCCTTCCTTGCCTTCATCGACTTCAAACCACAACTCGGCCAGACGACCGGGAACGGCATCCTGCTTCACACCAAAGGCCGGAATGGTCCAGGAATGGATCACGTCGGCGCCTGTGACCTGAATGACGACCTTTTTGCCTGTCGGAACGACCAAGGCAGTGTCGGTGGCCAGCAAATACTCGCTTTCGCTATAGCCGTATTCTTCCAGTTCATCCTTGGCCAACAGGAAGCTGTCAAATCCGAACTCGTGCTCGGGATATTCATAACCCCAATACCACTGATACCCGGTTGCCTTGATCACCACGTCACCCTTGGGGATCACTTGTTGCTGGAACAGAACTGGCAGTGAAAACGCCCCGATAAAGACAAGTATAACGACCGGCACCAGCGTCCAGATAATCTCGATCGGCGTGTTGTGGGTGAATGTTGAGGGTTCGGGGTTGGCGCGACGATTGAAGCGCACGATCACGATGGCCAACAGCAGGGTGACGAAAATCGTGATGGCAATAATGATGTAGTTGATCATGCCGTCCAGCCCATGCGCCGCTTGTGCGATACTGGTCGCAGACGGTTGAAAACCCATGGCACCATCGACCGGCTTGCCGATGATTTCCAAATTTTCCTGCGCGATCGCCTGACCGGTGGTCAGAATTGCAGTTGCCGTGGCGAAAAGGCTGCTAAAACGCATCATGTTCGTCTTTCTCTTCCCTGTGCGACGCGACGCGATCACGGGCCCTCGGGCTGGCGCGACAGCGGTTCGCTCATTCCTCTCCCGTGCGCTGGCGCGGGATTCCTTGTTTCTCTTTGACGAGAAACCATATTAGAAAGCTGGGAACAAGGAAAAACCTTCTCAGGTTAAGCAACAAAATCCACCTTTAGCGCTATTTCGAGGCCCCCATGACAGATGCCAAATCGTTTCGCCCGTTTGAGACCCATTTGGACGCTGACCGCGCCCGGAGCCTGCTGGCGGACGTGACCGCCGGAGCTGACGACGGTGAACTGTTTCTGGAAAGAATGCGGTCCGAGGCGCTGGTCTTCGACGATGGACGGCTCAGAACCGCGAGCTATGACGCATCCGAGGGGTTCGGACTGCGCGCGGTCCGCGGGGAAACAACGGGTTATGCCCATTCGACCGAAATCAGCGACGCCGCATTGCAACGCGCGGCGGCAACCGCTCGATTGGCCGTGGGCGATGGCGGCGGCACATGGGCCGATGCACCTGCTCGCACCAATCAGAAGCTCTATACTGATGCCGACCCGATGGCAGACGCAGGCTTTGGTCTGAAGATCGAGACCTTGCGCGAGATTGACGCTTTCACCCGCGAGCTTGACCCACGCGTTGTGCAAGTCTCGGCCACCATCGCTGCCAGCTTGCAAGAGGTGCACATCCTGCGCCCCGATGGCGCGCTGGTCTCGGACACGCGCCCCATGACACGACTGAATGTCTCGGTCATCGTGGAAAAGGACGGCCGGCGCGAAAGCGGATCATCCGGCGGCGGTGGGCGCGCTGGTCTGACCGGCTTGATGGCTTCTGACACATGGCAATCAACGGCCCGCGAGGCGCTGCGCATCGCGCTGGTGAATCTTGATGCGGTCCCTGCCCCGGCGGGTGTTATGGACGTGGTTCTGGGCAATGGTTGGCCCGGCATCCTGCTGCACGAAGCGGTGGGCCACGGGCTGGAAGGCGATTTCAACCGCAAGGGCACGTCCGCCTTCTCGGGCTTGATCGGCACTCAAGTCGCCGCGAAAGGTGTGACCGTGGTCGATGACGGCACCCTGCCCGACCGGCGCGGGTCTTTGTCGGTTGACGACGAAGGCACGCCAACAGGACGCGCGGTGTTGATCGAGGACGGCGTGCTGGTGGGATACATGCAGGACCGCCAGAACGCCCGCCTGATGGGGGTCGCGCCCACCGGCAACGGGCGGCGGCAAAGCTTTGCGCACGCGCCCATGCCGCGCATGACCAACACGATCATGGAAAGCGGCACCGCCACGCCAAAAGAGGTGCTGGGAGAGCTGAAAGACGGTATTTACGCGGTCGGTTTCGGGGGCGGACAGGTGGACATCACCAACGGCAAGTTCGTGTTTTCCTGCACCGAGGCCTACCGCGTTGAAAACGGTAAGGTCGGCGCACCGGTCAAGGGGGCCACCCTGATCGGCGACGGCCCTGCGGCAATGAAACAAATCCGCGCCATTGGCAATGACATGGCGATGGACCCCGGCATCGGCACCTGCGGCAAGGCAGGCCAATCGGTGCCTGTGGGCGTCGGCCAACCCTCGTTATTGATTGGCGGGCTGACGGTTGGGGGATCGGCGGCATGATCCGGCCCCGATGGCATTTCACCACACGCGTATCGCCAAATTCACATCTGTTAGGGGGGCGTTAACCATTGGCACGGCAAGGTTAATCCGCAAGAGACGGAATCAATCATGCCTATGGACCTTTCACCTTCCCTGCATCACCCCACCCCCTCCCCTCAGTCTGAGGAAGATGAATTGGCGTGGATCCGTCTCTTGCGCTCTCGTCGTGTTGGGGTTGCAACCTTCTATCGCTTGTTGTCCGAGCATGGTTCGGCGCAGGCCGCATTGGCCGCGCTACCGGATGTCGCAGCCGAAGCAGGGGTAAAAGACTATGCCCCCTGCCCGCCTGAGGTTGCCGAGGCGGAGCATCGCCGCGCGCGGTTTACCGGAGCCAAGATGGTAACATGGGGCACGCCAGCCTATCCTGAACTTCTGTCAGAGATTGCCGACCCGCCGCCGTTTTTCTGGGCAATAGGCGATATTTCCCTGCTGCACCGCCCGATGGTCGCGCTGATCGGCGCGCGCAATGCATCCTCGATCGGGTTGCGCATGACCCGTAAACTGTCCCGCGACCTCAGCGAAGCCGGGTTTACCATCGTGTCCGGGCTGGCGCGCGGCGTGGACACCGTGGCGCACGAAGTCGCGCTGGACGCTGGCAACACCGTGGCCGTGATGGCGGGTGGCGTCGATGTGATTTATCCCAAGGAAAACACGGTTCTGGCCGAAGATATTGCCCGCAATGGGCTTCGGCTGTCTGAACAGCCGCCGGGCCTGCCCCCGCAGGCGCGCCATTTTCCCCGCCGCAACCGTTTGATCTCGGGGTTGGCGCGCGCTGTTGTTGTTGTTGAAGCCGCCGCCAAGTCAGGATCGCTGATCACCGCGCGCAATGCGTTGGATCAGGGGCGCGATGTGCTGGCCGTGCCCGGCCACCCGTTCGATGCCCGTGCGTCGGGCTGCAATTTCCTGATCCGCGATGGCGCTGCCCTTGTGCGTGGCGCGCAAGACGTGATCGACGCGATTGGCCCGGCCGTCGCAACAGACAAAGATGGCGCAAATGCTACCATGCCTGTCGCATCACCGCCAGTAGAGCCGCGCAAATCGCAAGACAAAAGAACCCTGTCCCAAACGGCCGAATTGCACAGCCAGATCCTGACCCGGCTGGGTCCAAGCCCCCTGGCAGAGGACCAGTTGATCCGGGATCTGGGCGATCAAACAGGCGCGGGTTCGGGCGATATCCTGCCCGAACTGGTCAATCTGGAGCTTGAGGGCCGAATCATACGCCAGCCCGGCGGCTTGCTTGCTCGATCACAGTAGGTCGGCATTTAACCTGTGTAGATTTGGTAAAATAATCTTACCAATTATGAAAAAATCCTTGCCGAATTCTTACAAACCCTATTGCGCTGCGATGCAGCACGCCCTACGACTTTCACCCAAATCGGCATAATGGGCCTGATAAGGGGGAGAGTGAGATGCGGGACTTTCAGAAAATCCTGATCGCCAACCGGGGTGAAATCGCCATTCGCGTGATGCGCGCTGCCAACGAAATGGGCAAGAAGACCGTCGCGGTCTATGCCGAAGAAGACAAGCTGGGCCTGCACCGCTTCAAGTCGGACGAAGCTTATCGCATCGGTGAAGGTCTTGGTCCGGTCGCCGCCTATCTGTCGATTGACGAGATCATTCGCGTCGCAAAGGAATGCGGCGCTGATGCGATCCATCCCGGTTATGGTCTGCTGTCAGAAAACCCAGATTTCGTGGATGCCTGCGACGCCAACGGGATCACCTTTATCGGCCCCAAGGCAGCCACAATGCGCGCGCTGGGTGACAAGGCATCAGCCCGCAAGGTCGCGGTCGAAGCGGGTGTGCCCGTTATCCCCGCCACCGAGGTGCTGGGCGACGATATGGATGCCATCCGCAGGGAAGCCAAGAGTGTCGGTTATCCCCTGATGCTGAAAGCCAGCTGGGGCGGTGGCGGCCGCGGGATGCGCCCGATCCACGGCCCGGACGAGTTGGAAGAAAAAGTGCTGGAAGGCCGCCGCGAGGCCGAAGCCGCCTTCGGCAATGGCGAGGGGTATCTGGAAAAGATGATCACCCGCGCCCGTCATGTCGAGGTGCAGATTCTGGGCGACAGCCACGGCAACATCTATCATCTGTATGAACGCGACTGCTCGGTCCAGCGCCGCAACCAGAAGGTCGTGGAACGCGCACCCGCCCCCTATCTGTCCGAAGCGCAACGCGAAGAGCTGTGCGAACTGGGTCGCAAGATCTGCGCCCATGTGAATTATGAATGCGCGGGCACCGTCGAATTCCTGATGGATATGGAAACCGGCAAGTTCTATTTCATCGAGGTAAATCCGCGCGTTCAGGTCGAGCATACCGTGACAGAGGAGGTCACTGGCATCGACATCGTTCAGGCGCAAATCCTGATCGCCGAAGGCAAGTCGCTGTCCGAAGCGACCGGCAAGGCGTCACAATACGACATCCGTCTGAATGGTCACGCCCTGCAAACCCGCGTCACCACCGAAGACCCGCAAAACAACTTCATCCCAGATTATGGCCGCATCACCGCCTATCGCTCGGCCACCGGCATGGGTATCCGACTGGACGGCGGCACGGCCTATGCGGGCGGGGTGATCACGCGATATTATGACAGCCTTCTGACGAAAGTGACGGCTTGGGCGCAGACGCCCGAAAAAGCCATCGCCCGGATGGACCGCGCCCTGCGTGAATTCCGCGTGCGCGGCGTGTCGACCAACATCGCCTTTGTCGAAAACCTGTTGAAACACCCGACCTTCCTGAACAACCAGTACACAACGAAGTTCATCGACGAGACACCCGAACTGTTCCAGTTCAAGAAGCGACGGGACCGGGGCACCAAGGTGTTGACTTATATCGCGGACATTACCGTGAATGGGCATCCCGAAACGCAAGGTCGCGCCGCACCGGCCAGCGATTTGAAGCCACCGAAGCCTCCTGCCTCGCGCGCTGAACCCGCAGCAGGCACCCGCAACCTGCTGGACGCCGAAGGGCCGCAGGCGGTCGCCGATTGGATGAAGGCGCAGAAAAAGCTGTTGATCACCGACACGACGATGCGTGATGGGCACCAATCGCTTCTGGCCACGCGGATGCGATCGATTGACATGATCAAGGTCGCACCCGCTTATGCGGCCAACCTGCCCGAGCTTTTCTCGGTCGAATGTTGGGGCGGGGCGACGTTCGACGTGGCGTATCGTTTCTTGCAGGAATGCCCGTGGCAACGTCTGCGCAACCTGCGCGAAGCTATGCCCAACGTGATGACGCAGATGCTTTTGCGCGCGTCCAACGGCGTGGGCTACACCAACTACCCCGACAACGTGGTGCAGGCCTTTGTCAAACAGGCCGCGCTGACCGGTGTTGACCTATTCCGCGTGTTTGACTCGCTCAACTGGGTCGAGAACATGCGCATCGCGATGGACGCTGTGGTCGCATCGGGCAAGATCTGCGAGGGCACGATCTGCTATACTGGCGATATCCTTGACCCTGATCGCGCCAAGTATGACCTGAAATACTACGTGGGCATGGCGAAAGAGCTTGAGGCCGCAGGCGCCCATGTGCTGGGCCTGAAAGACATGGCGGGGCTTCTGAAACCTGCCGCCGCCCGCGTTCTGATCAAGGCGTTGAAGGACGAAGTCGATCTGCCGATTCATTTCCACACCCACGACACCTCGGGCATTGCGGGCGCAACAATCCTTGCGGCCGCCGATGCTGGCGTCGATGCTGTTGACGCTGCGATGGACGCGTTCAGTGGCGGCACGTCGCAAGCCTGTCTGGGATCCATCGTGGAAGCTCTCGACAATACCGAGCGTGACACCGGGCTGGACATCGGGTCCATCCGCGAGATCTCGAACTATTGGGAAGGCGTTCGCGCACAATATACGGCCTTTGAAAGTGGGCTGGCCGCACCTGCCTCTGAGGTCTATTTGCACGAGATGCCCGGCGGACAATTCACCAATCTAAAGGCGCAGGCGCGGTCGCTGGGTCTGGAAGAACGCTGGCACGAGGTGGCGCAGACCTATGCAGATGTGAACCAGATGTTCGGTGATATCGTGAAGGTCACGCCATCCTCGAAAGTGGTTGGTGACATGGCGTTGATGATGGTCAGCCAGGGCCTGACCCGGGCAGAAGTCGAAGACCCCAAGACGGATGTCGCCTTTCCCGACAGCGTTGTGGACATGATGCGCGGCAATTTGGGCCAGCCCCCCGGCGGGTTCCCCGAAACGATTGTCAAAAAGGTGCTGAAGGACGAAAAGCCAAACACCGAGCGCCCCGGCAAGCACTTGAAACCCGTCGATCTGGAGGCCGCACGCACAAGCCTGTCGAACGAGCTAGAAGGGCTGAAAATCGACGACGAGGATCTGAACGGATACCTCATGTATCCCAAGGTGTTTCTGGACTACATGGGGCGCCATCGCCAATATGGTCCGGTGCGCACCCTGCCCACCAGAACCTTCTTTTATGGGATGGAACCGGGCGAAGAAATCTCGACCGAGATCGACCCCGGCAAGACGCTGGAAATTCGCCTGCAAGCCGTGGGTGAAACCAACGAGGACGGCGAGGTCAAAGTGTTCTTTGAACTCAACGGTCAACCGCGTGTTATTCGCGTGCCGAACCGGCTTGTCAAAGCCTCGACCGCCAAACGCCCCAAGGCCGAGGACGGCAACGCAAACCATGTGGGCGCACCAATGCCCGGCGTTGTGGCAACCATTTCGGTCAGCGCGGGCCAACCCGTGCGCGAAGGCGATCTTTTGCTGACCATCGAGGCGATGAAGATGGAAACCGGCATCCATGCCGAACGCGATGCCACGGTCAAAACCGTGCATGTGCAACCCGGTGGTCAGATCGACGCCAAGGATCTGATGATCGAACTGGATTAGACGCTTCGAATGTCGGTATTGGGGTCGCCATAGTTGGTGGCCCCTTTTTTTGCCACAATGCAACGGCACGTCAGCTTGGCAATAAAAGGCGATAAGAACCCCCTTCTGGTGCGAATTTCGCCGTTTGGTGTGATTTTCCCCTTGCAGCCATGCGTTGGATTTCATATCTCACGGCTCACCGAAGGATGCGGGCGTAGCTCAGGGGTAGAGCATAACCTTGCCAAGGTTAGGGTCGGGCGTTCGAATCGCCTCGCCCGCTCCAATCGGTTCCCCGGTTCGGCCACTGGCCGGACAAACCCATCAGGATGCGGGCGTAGCTCAGGGGTAGAGCATAACCTTGCCAAGGTTAGGGTCGGGCGTTCGAATCGCCTCGCCCGCTCCAATGGGACAATTAAAGCACGGGCTCGCAGTCAGAATGCTGGCCGTTGACCTGCCAATGATCAACTTTCGTTCACAACAGCTGCCCAATCGTGTGATTGGGTTTGTGTTGATTTTAGAGGTTTGAACTGCCTAGGGCTTGGCAAGATGCGCAAAGCAGGTGTGACGTTGCTCAGGCTCCCGTGGTGACGCTGCGGGTTGTAATGGACGGCGAAGGCCTCGACCTGGGTTACGAGATCGCCTGGCAGAACGAAGTTTTCCAACAGGATGCGGTTCGTCAGGGCTTGCTGCCGCGGTCGATCTAGCATTGGGTTTGAGGGTGATCCGGTGCACAACGGGAGCAATTCATCCCCTTGAAGCCGACGATGCGGTGCCCGGGGCATGTTCACGATTGCGCACATTCAATGCCAGTCCTCCGACACCACAGGCGCAGGCCAACCCAGGCCCTTGCTTGTCGTCCTCAATGTGGCGAACCATATGGTTCAAAGTGGATACGGTCATCTCGCCCGCAGAGTGTCTGGGCATATCGATACTTTACGGTTAGGTAGCTATGGGATCTTCAAGGCGTCCTGTAGCTTCCGTTTTTTCACTTCTTGGAAAGTCCTGTCCTCTTGGCGCACAGAAGAAGCCTAAAGAACAGATCTGACTTACATCGGTGGTCCGGTACTCGCCACCAATGGTATTTACCATCGGGCAGACCTTTACCGCACACTACATGAGTGTTTAGACCGTTTGCGGTGTTGTTTTTGCTTGCTGGCCGATGACCCGTCTGCCTGACTGCGAACCGACATGCGCCACCTCGGCGAAGGCCGACCCATGGAAAACCGGCCATTCAATCCCCATCTTATGCACACCTACAACGCCGAACAGGGGGTAAAGATTTGAGCACATATGAAAAATCCGCTGACGCCATCGCCAAACTGTCACCCGAGCAGTTTCGCGTAACCCAGGAAAATGGCACCGAACGCCCTGGAAGTGGCGAATATCTTGGCAACAAGGCGCCGGGCATCTACGTGGATATTGTCTCGGGCGAACCGCTGTTTGCTTCTTCGGATAAATATGAAAGCGGATGCGGGTGGCCCAGTTTTACAAAACCGATCGAGCCTGCCCATATCACCGAGCTGCGGGATGCAACACTTGGCATGGTGCGGACCGAGGTGCGATCAACCAATGGCGACAGCCATCTGGGTCACGTGTTTCCGGACGGGCCAACAGACCGGGGCGGTTTACGGTATTGCATCAACTCGGCCTCGCTTCGCTTCGTGCATCGTGATGATATGGAGGCGGAAGGCTATGGTGCCTATCTCAACCAAGTGGAGGATATCTGATGACACAAGAACGTGCGGTTCTGGCAGGCGGGTGTTTTTGGGGCATGCAGGACTTGATCCGCAAACTGCCCGGTGTGATCTCGACCCGCGTGGGATACACGGGCGGCGATGTGCCCAACGCGACCTATCGCAACCACGGCACCCACGCCGAAGGGATCGAGATCATATTTGACCCCGACCGGATCACCTATCGTCGGTTGTTGGAGTTCTTTTTTCAAATCCATGACCCGACCACCCCCATGCGGCAGGGTAATGACATAGGTGCCTCGTATCGGTCCGCGATCTATTACGTGGGCGAGGCGCAGAAGGCGGAGGCCTTGAACACCATCGCGGATGTCGATGCTTCGGGTCTGTGGCCCGGCAAGGTCGTGACCGAGGTCGAACCTGCGGGCGATTTCTGGGAAGCCGAGCCAGAGCATCAGGATTACCTGCAACGTATCCCCAACGGGTATACCTGCCATTTCGTGCGCCCTGATTGGGTTTTGCCAAAGCGCGACGCGGCCGAATAACACCATGATCAGGTGCGCCGGTCGGGAATGTCCCGTCTGCGCACCTGAACTGTCGCAGCAAAAGACCTTGCCGCTGTTGGCTGCATGTCGTTATCTGCTCTGCGATCATGTTTGTCTCTTGCGCCCTCTTTCGTACCGGTTCGTTTGTTTGCACCTCGTTCGCGCAAGCGATCGGTGTTTGTTCAGTCGGCATCTTGGCCATCTTTATGGGCACCGATACGGCACGGGCGGATGATATCACCGTCTTTGCCGCTGCAAGCCTGAAGAACGCATTGGATACGGTCGTTCGGGGTTACGAGGCCGAGACCGGGAACAAGGTCCACCTGTCTTATGCTGGATCATCCGTGCTTGCGCGGCAGATTTCGCTAGGCGCGCCTGCGGATGTCTTCATTTCGGCCAACACCGAATGGATGGATGTGCTGGAGGAGGCAGGTCAAATCATTCCCGGCACGCGCGTCGATCTTTTCAGCAATGACCTGGTTTTGATCGCCCCGGCCAAGGGCGCATCTCCAACCTCGGAAGAATTGGCAAATCTTGCCGGATATCTCGCAGGTCGGCGTATGGCCATGGGGCTGGTTGAAGCCGTTCCCGCCGGTATCTATGGCAAAGCGGCACTTGAGGCGTTGGGCCAATGGCAGGCCGTTGCCCCAATGGTTGCACAAACCGACAATGTCCGCGCGGCGCTGGCACTGGTCGCGCTCGGGCAGACGCCGCTTGGGATCGTCTATGGCAGTGACGCGAAAGCCGAACCAAGGGTGCAGGTGGTCATGCGCTTTCCCGCCGACAGCCACCCGGCTATTCGCTATCCGGCGGCAATTGTCGATGGGGACAATGCAGACACGGCAAGCGGTTTTCTGGACTGGCTGCAACAAGACACGGCGACCCAAGTCTTTCTGAACAACGGTTTCACCATATTGGAGGGGTCATGACCGACTGGCTAGGCCCACAGGAATGGCAGGCAGTCACGCTGTCGTTGAAGGTGGCGTTCTGGGCAACGCTCCTGTCCCTGCCGTTGGCCGTCTTCGTCTCACACGCCTTGGCGCGATGGAAATTTCCGGGCAAGCAGATCGCCAATGGGCTGGTGCACCTGCCCTTGATCTTGCCCCCGGTCGTCACCGGCTATCTGCTTTTATTGATCTTTGGTGTAAATGGCCCAGGTGGGCGGGTGCTGGATACGTTGGGCGTGGGCATTGCGTTTCAATGGACCGGGGCGGCCCTTGCGGCAGCGATCATGGGGTTTCCGCTAATGGTCCGGGCGATTCGCCTGTCAATGGAAGCGGTCGATCAACGGTTGGAACAAGCTGCAGCGACCCTTGGTGCCAGCCAGTTGCGTGTCTTTGCGACCGTCACCCTGCCCCTGGCCCTGCCCGGCATTCTGACCGGGACCATTCTGGGGTTTGCCAAGGCAATGGGCGAGTTCGGGGCGACGATCACATTCGTATCGAACATTCCGGGGCAGACACAGACCTTGCCATCGGCAATTTATAGCTTTTTGCAAGTGCCCGGTGGTGAAGCGCAAGCATTGCGACTGGTCATCGTTTCAATCCTTATCGCCATGGCGGCGCTGATCCTCTCTGAAATCTTTGCGCGCCGCCTTGCCCAACGGATGGAGGGCGCATGACCCTTCCTGCGCTTTCCGTTCATCTGCGGCAGAGGATGGAGGGGTTCAGCTTGGACGTGGATTTCGAGGTTCCGACAGGTTTGACCGTTCTGTTTGGCGCTTCGGGGTCTGGCAAGACCTCGGTCATTGATGCCGTTGCGGGGCTGAGCCACGCTGCTACGGGGCACATCGCTGTTGGGGATCGGGTCTTGATGGACAGTGCGCGCGATCTGCATCTGCCGCCCCACAAGCGGCAGTTGGGTTATATCTTTCAGGACGCGCGGCTGTTTCCCCACATGAGCGTCGCGCGGAATCTGGACTATGCCCGATGGGTCACACGCCGGCCCAGCGACCAACCCGCCTTTGATCGCGTGGTTGAGATGTTGGGGATTGGCCCCCTTTTGTCCCGTCGTCCCGCCCGGCTGTCTGGTGGTGAAAAGCAGCGCGTTGCCATCGGTCGCGCCCTGCTGGCCCGTCCCAAACTGATCCTCGCAGATGAACCACTGGCGGCCCTGGACGACGCACGCAAGGGCGAAATTCTTCCTTATTTCGAGCGGCTGCGTGATGAAAGCGATGTGCCGATCCTTTATGTCACCCACGCAGCGACCGAGGTGGCGCGGCTGGCCACAACCGTCGTGGCGTTGGAGGCTGGCCGGGTGATCCGTCAAGGCACCGCCGCCGAAGTGTTGGGCGACCCCGGCTTTACGCCCGGCGGGGTGCGCGACATCGGTGCGGTGATCGAAGCGCGAGTGGCAACCCATCATCCAGATGGTTTGACCGAGTTGGAGGCCGGTGGCCTGCCCCTGTTTTTGCCGCATGTTGAACGCTCTATCGGCGACAAACTGCGCCTTCGTATCGCGGCGCAGGACGTGATCTTGTCAAAGGCCCTGCCCGCAGGACTGTCTGCGCTGAACATCCTGCCGGGCACCATCGCTGATATCAGACAAGGTGATGGGCCGGGTGCTGTCATTTCGCTTGATACCGCCGCGGGCCGGGTGCTGGCGCGGGTCACGAAACGATCCGTTCAGGCCATGGCACTGCATCCGGGAACTGCGATCTTTGCCGTGGTCAAATCGGTTGCGGTGGCACCGGGCGATGTTGGCGCTGCGTCCCGTTAGAACTTGTCGCGCAACGAAAACCAGAACATCGCCGCGACCAGCAACGGCCAGCGCATCGCAACGCCGCCCGGAAAGCGCGGGGTCGGAACCGATGCCATCAGGTCAAACCGCTCGGCCTGACCGGCAATCGCATCGGACGCCATCTTGCCGCCCAGCGTCGCCATCGACACCCCGTGCCCCGAATATCCCGACGCCGACAACACATTGCCCTGCAAACGGGCGAAATGCGGCATCCGATTCAAGGTGATCCCCAAGGTGCCACCCCAGGCATAATCGATCTTGGTGCCATTCAGTTGCGGATAGATCTCCAACATCGGCTTGGACACCAGTTTCACGATATCTTTCGGGAAGCGGTATCCATAACTTTCGGCCCCGCCAAACAGCATCCGGTTATCCTCGGACAGACGGAAATAGTTGATGACGAACTTGCTGTCGGCCACGGCATGACGGTCGCGGATCAGGGATTTGGCGAAACGGTCCTCAAGCGGTTCGGTCGCGATGATGTAATTGTTGATCGGCATGACACGCGCGGCGACTTTGCCTTCTGCATCACCAAGATATCCGTTGCAGGCCCATAGAACATGACTGGCAGTGATCTGCGACGCGTCTGTTTTTACGACCACATTCGAGCCGTCCGTCACCCCTGTCACACGGCTGGTTTCAAAGATCCGCGCGCCAGATATGACCGCGGCGCGTGCCATCCCGAAAGCCAATCGCAGCGGGTGAGTATGCCCGCCCCCCATGTCCAAAGACCCGCCGTGATAGGCGGGCGATCCGCACAGCGCGCGCATCTCATCCCGATCTACTGCGCGGATCAGGTCGTAGCCATATTCCTCGTTCAGCTTGCGCACATAGGCGTGATCTTCTGGCACGTAGCGGGGGCGGTGCATGGCGTGCAGAATGCCGTTGGTGAACCCGGCATCGGGCGCGTGCTTGGCCACGATATCGCGCACCAGCTGGACACTTTCCAGGGACATATCCCAGAGCTTGCGGGCATCATCGCGCCCGACCATCTTTTCCAGCGCATCCTGTTCCAGCCGCTGCCCGGTGCCAACCTGCCCGCCGTTGCGGCCAGAAGCCCCGAAGCCAACCCGCTGCGCCTCAAGCAGCACCACGTCATAGCCCCTCTCGGCCAGATGAAGGGCTGCCGACAACCCCGTGAACCCGCCGCCAATGATGCACACATCGCAGGTCAGATCGCCAGACGCCGCCGGATAGGGTCCGGGCGCATCTGCTGTGGCGGCATACCATGATTGCGGGTATTCCCCGTGCCGGTCGTTGGCAGTTAACAGATCCATCGAAGCCTCATGAAAAATGGGCCGGGATTGCCACGGCCCGCCTTGGATCAGCCTGCGACCAGCAGACGTTTTTCCTTCGCAATTTCATACGCTTCGTCCAACGACGTGCGGGCGCGTTCGATAAAGATGTCAATCTCGGCCTTGGTGATCACCAGCGGGGGCGAGATGATCATCCGGTCGCCTGTGTGACGCATGACCAGATTGTTTGCAAAGCAGCGCTCGCGGGTGATGTAGCCAACAGTTCCCGCATCCGCCGCAAAGGGCGCACGCTTGGACTTGTCAGGCGTCAGAGCCAGCGACCCCATCATGCCAACAATCTTGGTTTCCCCAACCATTGGGTGATCGGCCAGCGAATGCCATTTCTCGGCCAGGTAAGGGGCTGTTTCATCGCGCACCCGGTCAATGATGCCTTCTTCTTCCAGAATACGCAGGTTTTCCAAGGCCAAGGCACAGGCGACGGGGTGGCCTGAATAGGTGTAGCCGTGATTGAATTCGGTCGCGGCCAGCACTTTGGCAATTTCGTCGGATACGATTGACGCACCGATCGGGACGTAACCAGAGCTTAGCCCTTTGGCGACAGTCATGATGTCAGGCTGGATATTCAACGTCTGGCAACCGAACCAATTGCCGGTACGACCAAATCCTGTGATAACCTCGTCCGCGATCAGCAGGATATCGTATTTCTTGCAAATGCGCTGAATCTCGGCCCAATATCCTTCGGGCGCGACGATCACACCCCCCGCCCCTTGTATCGGTTCCCCGATGAAGGCCGCGACTTTATCCGGGCCAACCTCTTTGATCTTGGCTTCCAGTTGTTGGGCGCGTTCCAGACCGAATGCTTCGGGATCGGTGTCGCCGCCTTCGGCATACCAGTTGGGCTGGTCAATGAACTCGATACCGGGAATGGGCAGGCTGCCCTGTTCGTGCATTCCCTTCATGCCGCCCAGTGACGTGCCGCCTATGGTCGACCCGTGATAGGCGTTCCAGCGCGAAATGATCACCTGCCGCTCGGGCTGACCCTTCTCGGCCCAATAGGTGCGCACCATGCGGATGTTCGTGTCATTCGCGTCCGACCCGCCATTGGCAAAGAACACGTGGTTCAGATCGCCCGGTGCAAGCTCAGCCAGTTTCTGGGCCAAGGCAATGGCCGGCACATGCGTTGTCTGGAAGAAAGTGTTGTAGAATGGAAGCTCGCGAATTTGGCGGGCAGCCACATCTGCCATTTCGCTGCGACCGTAACCGATGTTCATACACCAAAGACCCGCCATCGCATCAAGTATCCGCTCGCCTTCGCTGTCGGTCAGCCACACGCCTTCGGCAGAGGTGATGATCCGGGCGCCTTTTGCCTTCAACTCGTCATCCGTGGTGAACGGATGCATGTGGTGGGCGGCGTCAATCGCCTGCAACTCGGCGGTGGGCAGGTGGTTTGTGATCTTGTTCATGTCAGGAACTCCTAGAAACAGTCCGGCGCAGAAGACCTTGCACAGAATCAGTGGTGCTGCGGTCCTGCGAAAAGCTGCGGTCAGAATATGATCAAAAAATCTACTGTCAACGGCAGGACTGCAATCTGATCAAATCTTCTCGGTCAGCAAGGTTTCCCGAACCTGAGCGATTCCCTGTTCAATGTCACCCTGGACAGCGGCAGCAACGCGGTCGGCGTCACCGGATTTCAACGCCTCTAGCGCCTCGGCATGTTTGTCGGGCAGGTTTGCCGTACCATAGCGCCCCAGCACGACCCGCAGAGATGGGCCGGCACGCAGCCACAGCATGTTGGCGATAGACGATAACACCTCGGTGCCGGCCTGATCATACAGATAGGCATGGAACCGATAATTGTGCTCCAGATAGCCGCGCACGTCTCCACGGTCGATCGCAGCGTTGAGCAGATCATCATAGCCAATCAAGCGCTCAAGCTCGACCGGACCAATGTTTTTCGTAGCCATTCGAGCTAACTCTGGCTCGATGCTCAGACGAGCGAATGCGATTTCATTCCATTGCGCCATATCGGGTTGTGGCACGGACACGCGGCGGTTCCCCTTGAAGATCAGCGCCCCTTCCGAAGTCAACCTGCGGATCGCCTCGCGCACCGGAGTCATGCCGACATCCAACACCTGAACCAAACCCTGAATGGTGACAGGTTGACCGGGGGCAAGTTCGCCGAACAGAATCATCTCGCGCAGTTTACGGTAAACGCGTTGATGATCTGGCAATTTCGCGGGTTTTTCGGACATGGGCGCCCCCTTCATCACAATTGTTTTGCCAATTCCGGCTGCAAAGATAATCTTTGAAAGCAATCTACTATGCTATCAGCAATATTACCATATTGCGCGAACGGCATTTTTTTGATCAAATGTTGCAAATCGAGGCTTTGGCCTCAAACAGGGAGAAAACTGAAGATGAAAAATACTTGGGTGATGTTGGGTATCGCATTGGCAATGGGGGCAAGCGCCGCCACGGCTGAAGAGGTGCGCGTTTATAACTGGTCCGACTATATTGACGAAGACCTGCTGGCAAAGTTCGAGGAAGAGACTGGGATCGATCTTATCTATGACGTGTTCGATTCCAACGAAGTGCTTGAGACAAAGATGCTCGCCGGCGGCTCGGGGTATGACGTTGTCGTTCCGACTGCGGACTTCCTACAACGCCAGATCACCGCAGGCGCATTCCAAAAGCTGGACAAGTCCAAACTGCCGAACATTTCCAATATGTGGGATGTGATCGAAGCGCGCACGGCGCAGTATGATCCTGGCAACGAATACTCCATCAACTATATGTGGGGCACCACCGGATTGGGCGTCAACGTTGGCAAAGTGACCGAAATACTTGGCGAAGACGCCCCCATCGACAGTATGGAACTGGTGCTCAACCCTGAAAACATGGAAAAACTGGCGGAATGCGGCGTGCAATTCCTGGATGCCCCGACCGAAATCATTCCCATGGTGCTGAAATATCTGGGTGAAGACCCCGATAGCGCCGACCCGGATGTCATCGCAAAGGTCGAACCCGTCCTGATGGCGGTTCGCCCGTACATTCAGAAATTCCACAGCTCGGAATACATCAACGCGCTGGCCAATGGCGATATCTGTGTGGCCGTCGGCTGGTCTGGTGACGTGTTGCAGGCCCGCGATCGTGCCGCTGAGGCAGATAACGGCGTTGAAATCGCCTATAATGCGTTCGCTGAAGGCTCGCTGATGTGGTTCGACCAGATGGCGATCCCGGTAGACGCGCCAAACCCGGAAGCCGCACACACATTCCTGAACTTCATCATGGATGCCGAGAATATGGCTGCCGCCTCGAACTACGTCTATTACGCCAACGGCAACAAGGCGAGCCAGGAATACCTGGTCGAAGATGTCATTGGCGACCCGGCGATCTATCCCGGCGAAGAGACGGTCAAGAACCTTTACACCAAGTCGCCATACGAGGCGAAGGTGCAGCGCGTGTTGACTCGTCTGTGGACGAAGATCAAATCGGGCACCTAAAGTCGCCCCTTCGCGCCCTCCGCTGATTGCCACTTGCGGGGGGCGCTACCTTTTACCCACCCGAGGTTATCATGTCTGACGCCGCAACTGCTCCGGTCTCTGTTTTCGCACCCTGGGAAGACGCCCAGGCCAAGCCCTTGATCCAGTTTCAGAATGTCACCAAACGTTGGGGTGATTTCACTGCGATTGACGATCTTTCAATCGACATCTACGCGCAGGAATTCTTTGCGCTGTTGGGACCGTCTGGCTGCGGCAAGACCACAATGATGCGGATGCTGGCCGGGTTCGAAACGCCGACCGAAGGCGCCATTCTGATTGACGGCCAGAACATCGCCGCCATTCCCCCCAACAAACGCGCCGTGAACATGATGTTCCAAAGCTATGCGCTGTTTCCCCACCTGTCGGTGGCCGAAAATATTGCGTTCGGTCTGAAACGCGACAAGCAACCGAAAGACCAGATCGCTGCACGGGTCGAGGAAATGCTGACCCTCGTGCAACTGAACAAGTTTGCCAACCGCAAGCCGCACCAGATTTCCGGCGGCCAACGCCAACGTGTCGCGTTGGCGAGGTCGCTTGCGAAAGCCCCCAAGCTCTTGTTGCTGGACGAACCCCTTGGCGCGCTGGACAAAAAGCTGCGTCAGGATACGCAGTTTGAATTGATGGATATTCAAGAAAAAACCGGCACAACTTTCGTGATCGTGACACATGACCAGGAAGAAGCGATGACCGTCGCCAGTCGCATTGCCGTAATGGATCATGGCAAGATTATTCAGGTCGACACGCCTTCGAAGATCTATGAAGAGCCGAAGTCAATCTATGTCGCTGACTTCATTGGTGACGTAAACCTGATCAGGGGCAACGTGTCCAAGACGGGCGGTGGACACGCGTCCATTGCCTGGGCTGAAGGTCAACCCGAGCTAACCGGCATTTCACAGCAGGATCTGCCCCTTGGAGGTGCCGCCACACTGGCGGTGCGGCCCGAGAAAATGAGCATCTATACCTCGCGCCCAAAGGATCAGGCCAATGTGATCAAGGGCAAAGTCCTGGACATCGCCTATCTGGGCAACATGTCCACTTATGTGATTGAAACCACGACCGGTGAGACAATCAAGGCACAGATCGCCAATACGCGCCGCATTCACCGCCGCCAGATCACTTGGGAAGACAAGGTTTGGCTAGGCTTCACGGACACCGCCGGCGTGGTGCTGGACAAATGAAACGCTTCGCCCTGATTTCCATCCCCTATCTATGGCTACTGGCCTTGTTTCTGGTGCCATTCCTGATCGTTTTGAAGATCAGCTTGTCGGACACTGCGCTGTCGATCCCGCCCTACACCCCCACGCTTGACCTGTCCGAAGGCTGGGCAGGTGTGAAGGAATGGTGGGCCGGGCTGGACATCGAAAACTTCACCTGGTTGACCGAGGATGACCTGTATTGGAAGGCTTATCTGTCCAGCCTGAAGATCGCCATCATCTCGACGATACTGACCCTGATGGTTGGGTATCCGATCGCCTATGGGATGAGCCGCGCGCCGGACGAATGGCGCCCGACATTGATGATGCTGATCATCCTGCCCTTCTGGACCAGTTTCCTGATCCGCGTCTATTCGTGGAAAGCGATCCTTTCGAACGAAGGGCTATTGAACCAGCTATTGATGTATCTGGGAATTATCAGCGAGCCGTTGGTGATCCTGAACACCAACCTCGCCGTCTATATCGGCATCGTCTACACCTACCTGCCCTTCATGGTCTTGCCGATCTATTCGGCGCTGGAGCGGATGGACGAAAGCCTGCTGGAAGCCGCCGAAGATCTTGGCTGCTCGCGCTTCAACGCTTTCTGGCTGG
The DNA here is from genome assembly GCF_900109955.1 of Aliiroseovarius sediminilitoris. Lineage (NCBI taxonomy): Bacteria > Pseudomonadati > Pseudomonadota > Alphaproteobacteria > Rhodobacterales > Paracoccaceae > Aliiroseovarius > Aliiroseovarius sediminilitoris. The sequence continues at coordinate 2,428,766 of NZ_FOJB01000001.1, forward strand.
TGACATTTCCGCTTTCCAAGCAGGGCGTCGTGGCCGGGTCTTTCCTCGTCTTTATCCCCGCCATGGGTGAATTCGTGATCCCGGCCCTGTTGGGCGGGTCGAAAACGCTTATGATCGGCAAAGTGCTTTGGGAAGAGTTCTTCTCGAACCGCGACTGGCCAGTAGCGTCCGCCGTCGCCGTCATTCTTCTGCTACTGCTGATTATCCCGATTGTCCTGTTCCAGCGGAACGAAGAAAAGCAAAGGGAGGCTGAGAAATGAGGCGTCTGTCCTGGTTCAACGCGGTTTCCCTGACCTTGGGATTTGCGTTTCTCTATATTCCGATGATGATCCTGATCACCTATTCTTTCAACGCGGGTAAACTTGTGACCGTATGGTCCGGGTTCTCGACCAAATGGTATGGCGAGCTATTCCGAAACGAGGCGTTTCTGGACGCGGCGTGGGTCACGTTGAAAGTCGCGGTGATGTCGTCATCCATCGCCACGGTGCTGGGCACGATGGCGGCCTATGTCATCGTGCGCGCGGGCCGTTTCCCCGGCCGCACGGTATTTTCTGGCATGATCTACGCGCCGCTCGTGATGCCAGAAGTGATCACAGGTTTGTCTTTGCTCCTGCTGTTCATCTCGATCGGACTGGACCGTGGGGTTCTGACCATCGTTCTGGCACATACCACCTTCTCGATGTGCTTTGTATCGGTCGTGGTCTCCTCCCGCCTTGTGACCTTCGACCAGTCGCTGGAAGAGGCCGCACTTGATCTGGGCTGCACCGGATTCGAGGCCTTTCGCCTTGTCACCCTGCCCATCATCATGCCGGCGGTCGTATCTGGCTGGTTGCTGGCCTTCACCCTGTCGCTGGACGACCTTGTGATCGCGTCGTTCACTTCCGGACCCAGCTCGACCACGCTGCCGATCAAGATCTTCTCGGCGGTGCGGCTGGGCGTGAGCCCCGAAATCAACGCCCTGTCCACCATCATGATCGGTCTTGTCACCATCGGCGTTATCGGTGCGTCGCTGACATCCAAGCGGTCCATTGCCAAGCGTCAGAAAGACGAACAAGAGGCCATCCAATGACCGACTTCCTGAAAGAATACGCCGATTATTGCAAAGCGCATGGGCGGCCGGATCGGCTTGAGCTGATGTTGTGTGACATCAACGCCGTCTTGCGGGGCAAATGGTTGCCGGGGGATGATGAACAGAAGCTGACTGATGGGGCAGTGCGCCTGCCTCATTCCACATATGTACCGAACATTCTGGGGGCTGAAGTGTCCGAAACTGGGTTGGGCATTGTCGTGGGTGACCCGGACGGACGTATCGTCCCGATCGCCGGTTCGCTTAAACCAGTGCCATGGGCCAAGGGAAACATGGCACAGGTGCAGGTTGAAATGCTCGATCCCGATACGGGCAAGATCAGTGAATTATCGTCGCGCAAACTGCTTTCCAACATGGTTGACCGGTTCCATGACAAGGGATGGCACCCGGTTCTTGCCAGCGAGTTGGAGTTCTATCTGATCCAGCCACGCCAAAGCGAAGACGAGGCGCCGACCCCACCCGATCGCAGCCCCGACGCCCAGAATTATGATCTTGAAGTGCTGGAACGCACGCAAGATGTGCTGGACGATATTCTGGAGATATCGGCCATTCAGGGCATTGCGACGGACACGTTGATTGCCGAATACGGCCCAGGCCAGTTCGAGGTCAATTTCCACCATACCGACGATGTAATGAAGGCTGCCGATACGGCGCTTTTGTTCAAGCGATTGGTCCGGGGAGTTGCCCGCAATCACGGGTTGGAAGCCACCTTCATGGCGAAACCATATTCCAATTTTCCGGGCAACGGGATGCATTTGCACGCATCGGTCATTGATAAAGATGGCAAAAACATTTTCGACGATGGCAGCGGACAGGCATCAGAAATGCTGCGTGCTGCGGTGGGTGGCGCGCTTGACACCATGCGCGATTTGCAGGCCATCTTTGCACCCCATCTAAACTCCTATCGTCGCTATCGCCCGATGAGCTTTGCCCCGTCGGCCCCCGACTGGGGCTATGACAACCGTGCCGCCGGCGTCCGTCTGCCCGAGGTCTCGGGTCCCGGTGCCCGTCTGGAACACCGGATAGCGGGCGCAGATGTGAACCCCTATCTGGTGATCACCGCCATCTTGGGCGGCATTCTGCATGGGTTGGAAACGAAACCGGACCTGCCGTTGCCATTGGATGACCCAAATGCCGAAACCGCGCCGCGTCTGACCGCCGACTGGATCCGCGCTGTCGACCGGTTCTCGCAATCCGACATTGCTGCGGACATCTTTGGCGAACGCTATCGCGACATATACGCCGCTGTGCGACTGGATGAGATCGACCAGCTCACAAACGAAATCAGCCAGATCGAATACCGCGCCTATCTCGGACGGCTCTGAGCCAATGCCCCGCCGCATCTATGAAGGCTATGCCTATTCTGATGCGGCACGGGCAGAATGTATCTGGCCGCTGCCTGACCAGACCTGGCCGGAGTTGACGGACGCAGAAACAACCGAGGTCGCCATCGTCGGTGGCGGCTTTACCGGCTTGTCGGCAGCTCTGCATCTTGCCCAGTCCGGTGCCGAAGTCACTCTGCTGGAAGCACACGTTCCGGGCTGGGGGGCTTCTGGTCGCAATGGCGGTTTCTGCTGCATCGGAGGCGACAAGATCGGGCTTGGCGCAATCCGCCAGCGGTTTGGCGTTGCTGCCGCACAGGCCTATTTCAATGCTCAGCGCGGCGCAATCGACCTCGTCGACGACTTGCTCTCGACCCACGGAATTGATGCCGAGACCCATTCAAGCGGAGAACTGCAACTCGCCCACCGGCCCGACATACTGCCCACCCTGCGCGCCGAACGGGACCTCTGGGCAGAATACGGCGTCGACGCCACGCTGATCCCGCAGCAAGACCTTGCAGACCAAGGCGCATCCGGCACCTTTCACGGTGGGCTTCACGTGCCCCTGGGTTTTGCACTCAATCCCGGAAGATACTTGACCGGCCTTGCCACCGCCGCCGCAAATGTCGGGGCATTGATCCGTGCAAACAGCCTGGTCCAGTCGATCACCCGATCAGGCAGCACCTATAAGCTGAAAACGCCGCGCGGCCAATTGACGGCACGGAAGTTGATCCTTGCAACAAACGGATATGGCGCAGACGGCCTTCCCGACTGGCTGACCGGGCGTTACCTTCCCTTGCAATCCAACATCCTAATCACCCGCCCCCTGACTGAAGATGAAATCTTTGCCCAAGGCTGGACCACTGATCTTATGGCCTATGACAGCCGTCACCTCTTGCACTATTTTCGCCTGCTTCCCGACCGCCGCTTTCTGTTCGGCGCACGCGGCAATGTCAGGGCAAGCGCGCAGGGGCAGGCCGCGATGCGTGCGCGGATGCGCCGAGACCTCGCGGCGATGTTCCCGGCTTGGGTCAATGTCGAAACCCCGTTCTTCTGGTCCGGCCTCGTCAGCCTGTCCCGCGACCTGCTGCCCTATGCCGGGCCGATCGGAGATTGGGAAGACGCATGGGTGGGCATGAATTATCACGGAAATGGGGTCGCCATGGGCACATGGGTGGGTGCGCGACTGGCGGATTTGGCAATGGGGCGCGATCCCTTGCTACCCATCCACGCGCGTCCCCTGCCCCGCTTCCCCTTGCCGTCGATCAGGCGCAGCTATCTTTATCCAGCCATCCTTGCATACCGGTTGAAAGACGGCCCAGTCACCTGACCATCCCGACTTCTTCTTGTTCAGAAATCCCGGAGGTATCCCGTCTTGACCCATCAAATTGACAAACTGTCGGATTACCTCAAGGTGGCGACATGACCAGCCCGACTGTTTGCATTCCCTTCTTTTCCGGCTTTGGCCACACCAAACGTATTGCGCAGGCTATTGCGCAGGGGGTTGGCAAATCAGCGCAGCTGATTGATGTGGCTGCGATAACCGACGCCGATTGGGAGGCACTTGATGCTGCCGATGCCATTGTTTTCGGGGCACCGACCTATATGGGGTCAGCCGCCGCGCGGTTCAGCCAGTTTCTGGAGGCGGTCGATACCCGCAGGGAACATGGCAAATGGGTCGATAAGATCGCGGCGGGCTTTACGACTGCGATCCATCCGTCGGGTGACAAACTGGCAACCCTGCAAAGGTTGTCCATATTCGCTGCCCAGATGGGCATGATCTGGGTTGGCCAGTCCGAGATCGGGGCACCGGTCAAGCCTGACCGACACGGTGCCAATCGCGACGGAAGCTGGCTGGGTCTGATGGTCACAGAAAAACTGGGACAGGATGATGATCTGCCCGCGAGTGATCTTGAGACCGCACGCCGGTTCGGCGCACGTGTCGAACAGGTCACAACCCGTTGGACGCGCGGGCACCGTTGACGGCTTTCTTGGTGCCGTTCTGGCACTGGCCGTTAGAAACATGCCCTTCTTTCCTCGGTATCTGCCAGATCGCGAACTCATCAGACGCTTGAGTGGTTCAGGAATACGAAAAACCCCCACCGGTCAACGGCAGGGGTTTTCCGTTTCGTCGTTGACGGGTTTTACTTCTGCGTGATCCGCCCATCCAGCATTGGCGTCGCCGATCCCATCCCAGCCAGATACTCGGCGGTCACGTCGGCAAGGTCCGGGCCAAAATCATATGCGTTCTGCGCGTCGCGGAACATCTTGTATCCGTCACCGCCGTTGCGAACATAATTGTTGGACACAACACCATAAGTCTTGGCAGGATCAAGCGGCACATAGCTGTCGCCTTCCATGACCATCACGTCCGATATCCGTTCGCCTGCCGGCTTCGACACGTCGAAGGTGAATTTCAATCCCGCCACCTGCGGGAAGCGACCAGCGCCGTCTTCATACTGGCTGACGCCGTTTTCAAGCGCCGCAAGGATGACCTCGCCCGAGACCTGGAAGGTCGACAACGTGTTCTGGAAGGGCAGAACCGTCAATACTTCGCCCATCGTCACTTCACCCGCATCAATCGAGGCGCGAATACCGCCACCGTTCTGAATGGCGATCTGGATGCCCTGATCCTTTACGCGCGCCAGCATCGCATCGGCGATGATGTTGCCCATCGCGCATTCCCGAGCACGGCACGAAGTGCGCTCTCCGTCGATGACCTCGCTCGTTTCGGCGATAACCTTATTGCGAATTTCGTCCAGTGGAACCGCTGCCTCGGCAATTCTCGCTGCGGTCGCTTCGTCCTCAGCCACTGAAACGTCCATGATGATCGGCTCACCGCTGGCTTCGGTGATGTTGCCATCGTCATCAAAGGTGACATTCAACTCGCCAAGGAATTTGCCATAAGCATAGGCCGACACAATCGCGGTGGACCCGATCATTGTCGGGTACGGGCCTTCGGCGTTTTCATTGGAGTTGGACAGTAACGTATTCGAGTGACCACCAACAATAACGTCGACGCCAGTTGTTTCTGCGGCCACCTTCTGATCGACCCCATAGCCCGAATGGCTGAGCACGATGATCTTGTTCACCCCCTCGGCAGTCAGCTTGTCGACCTCGCCCTGCACCGCCTGCACCGGATCGGTGAAAATGACATTGGGACCGGGCGAGGCCAGTTCGTCGGTGTCCTGCGGGGTGAGGCCGATCAAGCCCAGCTTTTCTCCGCCGCGTTCGATGATGGTCGATTTGGCGAGTTCGCCGGCAAGCATCCCTTCGCCTGACACATCAGCGTTGGACATCAGGACCGGGAAATCCACCGCATCCATGAAACCGCGCAGAACTTCCGGGCCGTCGTCAAATTCGTGGTTGCCCACGGTCATGGCGTCATAGCCCATCTTGTTCATCATCTCGGCGGCCAGTTTGCCCTTGTAATAGGTATAGAACAACGTGCCCTGAAACTGGTCGCCCCCATCCACAAGAATCGTGTTGTTCGCGCGCGCGCGCGCCTCGGCGACGGCACTGACCAGACGGGCCGAACCGCCAAAGCACTCGCCTGCCGTATTGTCCTCGGCCGAGCAACCGGAATCATATTTGCTGATCGGTTCGAACCGGGCGTGAAAGTCATTGGTGTGAAGAACGGTCAACGTGTAATCCGCCGCCGCCGTACCCGCTGTCACGGCCAACACCGCAGCCGTTGTCATGAAACGCATAATCATTGGGAACCCCCTGTTATTTGTCTTGCAAACAAGTTGACGCGAGTCGGCCCGACTTGTCAAAGATCGCGATATGAATGGCAAACTGACGTAACGGGAAGATGTCAGGTCTGCGGCGACCTATTGCCCCGGGAAGCCAACATGGCTTGACGAAGTTCAGCCTGCGAGTCACATGGAGGGCATGCAGATATACAAAATTTTTCGCACCGCAGAATGGCAGGCGTTCAAGGCAGCCGGCAAGACGCTGGGCGCCCCGGTCGACCTGAAGGATGGCTACATTCACTTTTCGACCGCCGAACAGGTGGCAGAAACCGCCGCGAAACACTTCGCGGACGAAGACGCTTTGGTGCTGGTCGCGTTTGAGTCTGATGCCATGGGAGCTGCCTTGAAGTGGGAACCATCCCGCGGCGGCGCCTTGTTTCCCCATCTTTATCGTGATCTCATGTTGTCCGAAGCCCTGTGGCATCGCGCATTGCCTCTGGGTCGCGATGGTCACGACTTTCCGAAAGCCCTTGCATGAACCTGGTCGAGAAAATCGCGCTTGGCGTGCTGCACCGGATTGATCCGGAACACTCGCATTCGCTGGCCCTTATGGCGATGAAGGCTGGTGTTGTTCCAATGCCGGGTATCGTGACCTCGGACCGCCTGAGGACCTCGTTCTGTGGAATGGCCCTGAGCAATCCGGTCGGGCTTGCGGCAGGCTATGACAAGAATGCGACCGTCGTTGATGCCTTGACGCAGGCAGGCTTTGGCTTTGTCGAAGTGGGTGCCGTCACCCCGCATCCGCAACCAGGCAACCCGAAACCGCGCCTGTTTCGCCTGACCGAAGACCAGGCCGTTATCAACCGTTTCGGCTTCAATAACGAAGGGATGGAGGCAGCTGCGGCCCGTCTGACCCGCCGTTCGCGTCGACGCCCTGTGCCCGTTGGGCTGAACCTTGGGGCCAACAAAGACAGTGAAGACCGCGCGGCTGATTACGTCCGCGTGTTTGAAACCTGCGGACCCTATGTCGATTTCGCGACCGTGAATGTCAGCTCACCCAACACCGAAAAGCTGCGTGACCTGCAAGGGGCGGATGCGTTGCGGGGGCTGTTGTCAGGGGTTTTGGCCGCGCGTGAAGGGCAGGACAAATATACGCCGATCTTCCTGAAGATCGCACCGGATCTGACCGACGCCGAACTGGCCAAGGTCGCGGGTGTCGCGCAAGAAGTGGATGTCGACGCGATCATCGCCACCAACACCACCCTGTCCCGCGATGGTTTGAAAAGCCGATACAGGGCCGAGGCAGGCGGTCTGTCCGGCCCCCCTCTGTTTGAAAAATCCACCCGTGTGCTGGCCCGGTTGTCTGAATTGACCGATGGCACCATGCCGCTGATCGGGGTCGGTGGTATCGCCTCGGCGGAAGATGCGTATCAGAAGATCCGCGCGGGGGCTTCGATCGTGCAGCTTTATTCCGCGCTGGCCTATAAGGGGTTGAGCCTTGTGGAAGAGATCGCACTGGGGCTCGATGAATTGTTGGAACGAGACGGGTTCGCCCATGTCGCGGACGCCGTCGGAACCGGACGAAAGGATTGGCTATGACTGAAATCTGGCACAACCCACGCTGCTCGAAATCGCGCCAGACCCTGGCCATTCTTGAAGACCGTGGCGAGGATGTAACCGTGCGCCGGTATCTTGAGGATGCACCCGACGCGGCCACATTGCGGTCGGTCCTGACCGCTCTGGATGCTGCACCTATTGCGATCATGCGGACGGGTGAAACACGGTTCAAAGAGCTTGGATTGACCAAGGACAGCCCCGATGACACCCTGATCGCGGCCATGGTGGCGCACCCGATCCTGATCGAACGGCCCATCGTAATCAAAGAGGGCAAGGCTCGGATTGGTCGCCCGCCGGAAAGCGTGATAGAGATACTTTAGACAACGGTCCTTTCCAATGCGGGATAGCGCAGTCCAAGCGTGACACCGCGCGCGATGAACGAGATCAGCAGCGCCAGCCACAGCCCGTGATTGCCAATGAGCGGCATCAGTGCCAGAACGGCGATGATATAGATCGTTGCAGACACCACCATCATATTGCGCATGTCTGCCGTGCGGGTCGCGCCGATGAATATCCCGTCCAGCATCCAGGAAGGCCACCCCACCAAGGGCGCGAACACCATATAGATCAGGAACACGCGCGCTGCGATGCGCACGTCTTCGGCCGTGGTCATCAGGTCGATGGCCGCGCCGCCGAATAACAGAAAGCCCAACGCCAGCGCAGCCGAGATGCCTGCCCCCCATTGGCTGGACATGATCGCCGCACGGCGCAGCCCGGCGCGGTTTCGTGCGCCCAACGCCTGCCCCACGAAGGTTTCCGCGCCAAAGGCAAAACCGTCCATTGCAAAGGCGGCTACGTTCAGGAATTGAAGCAGGATCTGGTTGGCGGCCAGTTCGACATCTGAAAACCGGGCACCGAAGAACATGAAACTGGTGAAGATCGCTGTGAGCAGTAGTGACCGGATCAGAATGTCGCTGTTCACGACGGCCATGCGTTTCAGGGTTTCCGGATCCAGCACCCGCACCCGATCATGCCATGCGGCATTGGCGAACACGTCCCGACAGAGCCATAGAGCGAAGGCTGCGCCACCGACCTCGGCAATCAAGGTGGCAATGGCGACCCCTTGAATCCCCCAGCCCAACCCTAGAACAAACCAGACATCCAGAACGATGTTGATGCCGTTCATCGCTACTTGCAGCACTAGGATGGAACGCGTGCGCTCCAACGCAATCAGCCAGCCGGTGAAGGCCGTCATCGCAATGGCAAACGGGGCGCCCCAAATACGGATGGCCAGATAGTCCTGCGCCATGCCCTCGACCTCGACCGACGCAGGGGCAAGTTTGAACGCGGCCCAGAACAGGGGGACTTGTAGCACGATCAGCGCAAGCCCGGCTGTCACCGCAATCAACACCGCGCGGGTCAGCATGGCCGACACTTCACCCATTCGTCCTGCCCCATAGGCTTGCGCGGTCAGACCCGTGGTGCCCATCCGCAGGAAACCGAACACCCAATAGAAGGTCGAAATGACAACCGCCCCGATCCCCACCGCGCCAATCGGGGCCGCTTCGCCAAGCTGGCCGATGACGCCGGTATCCACGACACCCAGAATAGGCACCGTTACGTTGGACAGCACGATTGGACCCGCAACCGCAAGGATACGGCGATGGGTGATCTGCGCTGCGCGCGTGGTCATTTGCTGGGCATCAGAAAATGACCGGTGGCTTGAGTATAGAGCTTGTTACGATTGTCCTGCCACGCCTCGACATGCACCGACGCGTAGCGCCGCCCCTGCCGCACAATCCGCGCGCGCGCATAGGCGTCGCGCGGCAGGCCAGACCGCAGATAGTCGATCGAGAAATCGATTGTCTTGGGCAGATAGGGCAGGTTGTCCGGGCCAAGCGTGCCGGGGTCCAGCTTGCCGCTTTCCATGTCTTCCCACAAAGACACCCAGCTGAGTTCGATCACCGCTGCGGTTTCCAGAAACGCCGCCGTCACCCCGCCATGGATGGCTGGCAGCATTGGATTGCCGATCAGCTTGTCAGAAAACGGCAGAATGGCGGTCAACTCGTCCCCGTGACGTTCGACGGTGATGCCCAGAAAGGTCAGATAGGGCACGCTGCCGACAAGGGCCGACAAGGTTGCATCGCGACGTTTCTTGATCACCTCGACCGGTTCGGGACGGGGGCGTTTGACGGATCTGCTCATGGCGCGTCCCCCCCACTGATCTCGGTCGAGATTTCGGTCGAGCGGCGCTTGGAATCGCCATCGGCAGAAAACGCGCCGGTTGCGGTGGCCACCGGGCGGCTTTCATCTTCGTCCAGTGCCACGGCTCGCACAAAGGCCACTGACCGGGTGACGTGATAACAGGTGGCGCGCGCTGTGATCCGCTGCCCGGGCGTCGCCGGGCGCATGTAATCAATGCGCAGGTCAAGCGTCGCGGTGACCGCGGGGGCGTCTGGGTGGCTCATCACCGCCGAGCCACAGCAGGTGTCCATCAGCGCCGATACCGCGCCACCATGAATGACCCCCGAACGGGGATCGCCTATGAAGCGCGGATCATATGGCATGGACATCACTGCCTCGCCTTCCCCCAACGCGTCAAGGGTCATGCCCAAGGCCCCGCAATGCGGGATGGCTTCGGTAAATTTCCGTGCAATTTCAGCTTTCTTTTCGGGAGTAAGACCTTTGATCATCACAGGTTCCCTTTTGTCATGTCCCGCCTTTTATTGGCTGTTGCAAAACACACGTCTAGCCCTGTTTCTCGAATTGGGAATAATTCCCAATTGCAAAAACATTCGTGACAGGCGCCATCGCTCGTATTGTCCCGAGTTGGAAAGTGCGCGTGGGGCGCAGGTGCCGCTGGCTGCTCAATTCGGGTGCTGCTCCGGGCTACCACAAAGGTCTGGCCGTTGCGGCGGCTTATTGCTCGGGCCGTGCCGGGTTTGATGCTGTGGACGAACGCGCACCGCAACACTGGGCAACGCCTTGTTCAGGGCAATAGCCCGCTTTGTTCAACAGTCCCGGCCTTGATCGCGGTCCGAGCATTCTGTTCCGTTACAGTTGGCTCGATGAACAGGGCATGCCCAGAATCCGCAGGTGGTTCTACGCAATTGCACCCCATGCACTGGTCGATTACGCTGTGTCCCATAAAGATTGAAAATGGGGCACCGATGACTGAAGACCGCCTGACCTTCAAGGAAATGTGCGCGAAGTTCGACGTGACGCCGCGCACGCTCAGATACTACGAGTATATCGAACTTCTGAGTCCCGAAAAGGAAGGCCGCGCCCGCTATTACACCCCGCGCGAGATCGCGCGTATGACACTGATTCTGCGCGGGCGGCGGTTTGGCTTTTCGCTGGAGGAACTGCGACAGTGGCTTCTGATCTATGATGAGAAAGGCACAGATGCGCAAAACCGCGCGTGGGTTGAGCTTGCCGACCGGCAACTCGTTGATCTGCGCACTCAGCAGGAAGAACTGGCGGAAAGCATCAAAGACCTTCAGAAACTGCGTGACGACGTGGCCCAGGCGCTGACCTGACCCGCGTCGTTTTCCTTTGTTTCAAGTTGTAATTGGGTGTTGCCACAATAACCGGCGATATGCGCTGACCCTGCGGCACCCTGTTTTCTGTTGAAAACCATACCCTTGCGTCATGCATGCTGATTTTCGACGTTACGTAACGACAAGAAAAACTCTGACGCCACGTTACATTTACGTCAACGTAAACTTATATTGTATGACGTGCTGGTCAGAACACACGACCGGCGTCGGGTAAAGATTGGAGCTAGTATGACCGACGAACTTATGACCATTCGGCAAATGTGCGATGCCTTTAACGTCACCGCGCGCACGCTGCGTTTTTACGAAGCGAAGGAGCTTATCGCACCCATTCGTGAAGGCCAGAAGCGGTTGTTTACCAAGCGTGATCGTGCGCGTCTCAAACTGATCCTGCGCGGCAAGCGTTTCGGCTTTTCGCTGGAAGAAATACGGCAATTGCTGGACCTTTACGACCGCGGCGACCAACAAAAAACGCAACTGAAACGCACCTATGACGTGGCGCTTGGTCATTTGGATGACCTGAAGCGTCAACGGGCCGAGCTGGATGACGCCATCGACGATCTGACAAACCAGTTGAAATGGGTGAACGACAAGATCGCTTCACTTGACGATGACCAATAAGACCTAAGACAAGGACGACCTCTATGCCCAGCTATACCGCGCCGACCAAGGACATGGCCTTCCTTCTGCATGAAGTGCTCAAGGCGGACAAACTGAACATTCCCGGCTACGACGAACTGGAACCCGACTTCACGGCGGCAGTTCTGGAAGAGGCCGGAAAAGTGGCCAGTGGGGTTCTGACGCCCCTGAACGTGGTGGGCGATCAGGAAGGCTGCCGGTTGGAAAACGGTGTCGTCTATACCCCCCCCGGCTTTAAAGAAGCGTTTGAGCAAATGAAAGAAGGCGGCTGGACCGGTCTGGACATGCCGGAAGAGTTCGGTGGCCAGAACATGCCGGTTCTGCTGGGCACAGCAGTGGGCGAGATGTTTTCGGCCGCGAACCAGGCCTTCACCATGTATCAGGGCCTGACGCACGGTGCAGCCTCGGCCATCCTGGCACATGGCACGGACGAGCAAAAAGCGACCTATCTGCCGAAGATGGTCAGCTGCGAATGGACCGGCACCATGAACTTGACCGAGCCACATTGCGGCACCGATCTGGGTCTTATGCGCACCAAAGCGGAACCGCAGGACGACGGCTCGTACAAGGTGTCGGGCCAGAAGATCTTCATCTCGGCTGGCGATCACGACATGTCCGAGAATGTCATCCACCTTGTGCTGGCGAAAATCCCGGGCGGTCCCGAGGGCATCAAAGGTGTGTCGCTGTTCATCGTGCCGAAGTTCAACCTCAACGAAGACGGTTCCGTCAGTTCGCGCAACGGTGTGAGCGTTGGTAATATCGAGCAAAAGATGGGCATCCACGGCAATTCGACCTGCGTCATGAATTATGACGAAGCCACTGGTTACCTGCTGGGGGACATGCACAAAGGCATGCGCGCCATGTTCACCATGATGAACGAAGCCCGTTTGGGCGTCGGCATGCAAGGTCTGGCGCAAGCCGAAGCGGCGTATCAGAACGCCGTGATCTATGCCAGGGACCGCCTGCAAGGGCGCGACGTGACCGGCGTGAAAAACCCCGACGGCCCCGCCGATCCGCTGATCGTGCACCCAGACATCCGCCGCTCACTTATGGATCAGAAAAGTTTCATCGAAGGCGCGCGTGGGTTCCTGTTCTGGGGTGCCCTGCTGATCGACCAGGCACATCGTTCGGGCGACAAGGAAGCAGATGGCCTCATCAGCCTGATGACCCCGGTTCTGAAAGGGTTCCTGACCGATCAGGGCTTCGATATGACCGTTCTGGCCCAGCAGGTCTATGGCGGACACGGATACATCGAAGAACATGGCATGAGCCAATTCGTTCGCGACGCCCGCATCGCGCAAATTTATGAGGGTGCCAATGGCGTGCAGGCGCTCGACCTGGTGGGTCGCAAGCTGGCCGCTGACGGCGGCAAACATGTCATGGCCTTCTTCGAGTTGATCAAATCCTATTGCAAGGGCCAGGACGGCGATGAGATGAAAGACTTCATCGAGCCGCTGAAAACCGCATCGAAGCACCTGCAAGCGGCGTCGATGTTCTTCATGCAAAACGGTATGAAGAACCCCAATCACGCGCTGGCAGGCAGCTATGACTTCATGCACCTGTTTGGTCATGTCTGCCTGGGCTATGCTTGGGCGCAGCAAGCGCGTGCTGCATTGGATGCCCTTGCAAATGGAGCGACTGACGCCACGTTCTATGAGACCAAGCTGGCAACAGCGCGCTACTATATGGCACGCCGCCTGCCCGCAACGGGTATGCACCTGGCGCGCATCGAAAGCGGCGCGGACATGGTAATGGCCTTGGACGCAGACGCGTTCTGAGCCACGCCAACACAGTAAGGAGAGATTATGCCGAAACGCTTCAAACTGACCCGCCGCTTCCCCTGTGCCATGACAGAGGATGGCTATCGTCGACTGCGACGTTTCGCGAAAGAGGCAGGGCTTGACGAAGGTGAAGCCCTGTCCTTCCTCTTCGAGCATTTCGACAGTGTAACGGACCACGAGAACCTGACCGCGCGTTTGCGCTTGTTCAATTCGGAATTGGATGCGCGCAAACGCTGACCACGCCGCCCGCGGCCCCGACAGGAGCCTCCGGCGGGGATACTTATGACAAGAAAAAGCCCGCTCGTATTTTCTTGTCATAAATATCCCGGGGGTCCGGGGGCAGCGCCCCCGGCTACGGAACATCGACAAGGAGGCTCGGATGACGATCAAGCTGTATTGCTTTGGGGAAAGCGGCAACGCCTATAAGGCGGCACTGACGCTAGAACTGTCCGGCCTGGATTGGGAGCCTGTTTTTGTCGATTTCTTCCACGGCGAAAGCAGAAGCCCGGAGTTTCGCGAGTTGAACCCGATGGGCGAGGTGCCGGTGATGATCGACGGGGATGTGACCCTGTCGCAATCGGGTGTCATTCAGGACTACGTGTCCTCAAAATCCGGCAAGCTGGGCGGGCGTAGCGCAAACGAACGCCGCGAAATCCTGCGCTGGCAGTTTTGGGACAATCACAAGATGTCGTCAGTGGCGGGTCCGACCCGTTTCCTGATGAATTTCATTCCAGAGGACAAGCGGCCCGTAGAGGTTATCGCCTTCAACCAAGGCCGTTTGAACGCCGCTTACAAAGTGCTGGAAGGCGAGTTGAGCAAGCGCGACTGGTTGGTCGGCGACACCATCACGCTCGCCGATATCTCGTGCTGTGGCTATCTGTTCTATCCTGAACCGTTCGGCTTTGACCGCACCGAATGGCCCGCAATCGACGCCTGGCTGACCCGTATTTCCGACACGCCCGGCTGGAAACACCCCTATGACCTGATGCCCGGTTCCCCTGCGGACCGTGCGTGATCTCGAAAGGACGAAAGATGACCGACGCCTATATCTATGACGCCGTGCGCACCCCGCGTGGTAAAGGTAAGAAAGACGGCACCCTGCACGAGGTGACCGCCGTGCGCCTGTCCGCGCTGGCGCTGAACGCTTTGAAAGAGCGCAACAATCTTGATGGCCATGCCGTTGAGGATGTGATCTGGGGCAACGTGACCCAAGTGGGCGAGCAAGGCGCGTGTTTGGCCCGTTCCTCGGTGCTCTATTCCGATCTGGACGAACGTATTCCGGGCGTGTCCATCAACCGCTTCTGTGCCTCGGGCCTTGAGGCTGTGAACATGGCCGCCAACCAGGTCAAAGGCGGTGCAGGTGACGCCTATATCGCCGGTGGCGTGGAAAGCATGAGCCGTGTGCCGATGGGCATGGATGGCGGCGCGATTGCCGCCGATCCTTTTCTGGCCATGAAGGCCTATTTCGTGCCGCAAGGTATCTCGGCTGACATCATTGCGACCGAATTTGGGTTTAGCCGCGACGATTGTGACGCCTATGCCGTCGAAAGCCAGAAACGCGCCGCTGCTGCCCGGGCGGATGGCCGGTTCAAGTCGATCATTCCGGTCGTTGACCAGAACGGACTTGAGATCATGGCGCAGGACGAGATGATCCGCGAGACCACGATGCAAACGCTGGGTGGCTTGAACCCGTCATTCAAAGCGATGGGTGAGGCAATGCCGGGCTTTGACGCGGTGGCCCTGCTGAAGTATCCGCATCTGGAAAAGATCAACCATGTGCACCACGCGGGCAACTCGTCCGGCATCGCCGATGGTTCTGCCGCCATTCTGATCGGCAACAAGGAGTTCGGCGAACGTCACGGGTTGAAGCCACGGGCGCGTGTCAAAGCGACGTCAAAAGTGGGCACCGACCCGACAATCATGCTGACCGGGCCGGTTCCGGCCACGGAACGCGTGCTGCAAGCTGCGGGCATGAGTTTCGGCGACATCGACCTGTTTGAAGTCAACGAAGCCTTCGCCTCGGTCGTGCTGCGCTTTATCCAAGCATTTGACGCCGACACGAACAAAGTGAACGTGAACGGCGGTGCCATCGCAATGGGTCATCCGCTGGGCGGCACAGGCGCGATGATCCTGAGTGCCCTGTTGGACGAAATGGAACGCACCGACAAGGAAACCGGTCTGGCCACACTTTGCATCGGGTCAGGCATGGGTGCCGCAACCATTCTCGAACGCGTGTAAGAAGGAGACGTTATAATGGCTGATTTTCACTATTCCGTGGACGCCGATGGCGTCGCCACCATCACCTGGGATGTCCCCAACAAATCCATGAACGTTCTGTCTTATGACGCGTTGCGCGAGTTGGACGCTCATATCGACATTGTTTTGGCAGACGACACCGTGAAAGGCGCGATCATCACCTCTGGCAAGAAAGACTTTGCCGGGGGCATGGACCTGAACGTCATCGCACAGATGAAGTCGGACGCGGGCGACGACCCGGCCAAGGGTCTGTTTGACGGCGTGATGGCAATGCACGGCGTGCTGCGCAAGATCGAACGCGCGGGCATGGACCCGAAGACCAACAAAGGCGGCAAACCGATTGTCGCGGCCCTGCCCGGCATCGCGCTTGGCATTGGGCTTGAGATCCCGCTGGCCTGTCATCGCATCATTGCCGCCGACAACCCCAAGGCCAAGATCGGCCTGCCGGAAATCATGGTCGGCATCTTCCCCGGCGCAGGTGGCACCACCCGCCTTGTGCGCAAGATGGGCGCGATGGCGGCTGCCCCCTTCTTGCTGGAAGGCAAGACCGTGACACCCGACAAGGCAAAGACGTCCGGCCTGATTGACGACGTTGTGCCGGCGGATGAGTTGCTGGCCCGCGCCAAAGAGTGGGTGTTGAACGCCACCGACGCCGATATCGTGAAACCATGGGATGCCAAGGGCTATAAAATGCCCGGCGGCGCGCCCTATCACCCGGCGGGGTTCCAGACATTTGTTGGCGCCGCTGCGATGATCCACGGCAAGACCAATGGCGTCTATCCAGCAGCCAAGGCGCTTCTGTCCGCTGTTTACGAAGGCGCACTGGTGCCGTTCGATGATGCCCTGCGCGTCGAATGCCGCTGGTTCGTGAACGTTCTGATGAACCCGTCATCATCTGCCATGATCCGGTCGCTCTTCATCAACAAGCAGGCGTTGGAAAAAGGCGCTGTGCGTCCTAAAGACGTGGCCGATCAGTCGGTCAAGAAAGTCGGTGTATTGGGCGCGGGCATGATGGGCGCAGGCATCGCGCTGGTTTCGGCCATGGCGGGGATGGAGGTTGTGCTGATTGACCAGACCCAGGAGGCGGCAGATCGCGGCAAAGCCTATTCCGAGACCTATCTGGACAAAGGCATCGCCCGCAAAAAAGCAACGCCTGAAAAGAAAGAGGCCGTTCTTTCCGCCATCAGCGCCACCACCGATCTTGATTCGCTGAAAGGTGCTGATCTGATCATCGAAGCGGTGTTCGAGGATGTGGGCGTCAAAGCCGAAATGACCAAGAAGGTCGAGGCCGTTGTGGGCGATGATTGCATCTTCGCCACCAACACCTCGACCCTGCCGATCACCGAGCTGGCCAAGGCGTCGGAACGCCCCGATCAGTTCATCGGCATCCACTTCTTCTCGCCGGTTGAACGGATGATGCTGGTCGAGATCATCAAGGGCCGCGCAACCGGGGATCGTGCTGTGGCCAAGGCGCTCGACTATGTGCGCCAGATTCGCAAGACGCCCATCGTGGTCAACGACGCTCGCTTCTTTTACTGCAACCGTTGCATCATTCCTTACATCAACGAAGGGATGCGCATGGTTGGCGAGGGCGTGTCGCCCGCACTGGTCGAAGGGGCCGCGAAACTGTTGGGCTTCCCGGTGGGGCCGTTGCAGTTGGTGGACGAAACCTCGATTGATCTGGGAGTAAAAATCGCCAAGGCCACCAAGGCGGCGATGGGCGATGACTACCCGGACAGCGCGGTGGACGACATCATCTTCTGGATGGCTGACCAAGGCCGCTTGGGCCGGAAATCAAATGCAGGTTTCTATAATTACGACGACAAAGGCAAGCGCACAGGTCTGTGGGAAGGTCTTGGCGACAGGTTCCCGCCCGCAGATGAGCAACCCGACCTGACCGAGGTGAAGCATCGCCTGATGATGAGCCAGGTTCTGGAAGCCGTCCGCGCGCTGGAAGAAGGCGTGTTGGAAGACATCCGCGAAGGTGACGTCGGTGCGATCCTTGCATGGGGCTTTGCGCCATGGTCCGGCGGTCCGTTCAGCTGGCTGGACATGATCGGCGCGGGCAAGGCGGTTGAGATTTGCGATGGCCTGACCGCAACCCACGGAGCGCGGTTCACCACCCCTGCCCTGTTGCGGGATTTGGCGGACAAGGGCGAGACGTTCTATGGCCGGTTCGACACGGCGCAGGACGCCGCCTGACCCACGACCACTTGGCGTTGGAACGGTCCGTGCAACCGCGCGGGCCGTTTTTGTTGAATCAGGCCGTCTTGCCTCAGAAAGTATATGAGAATCTCAGAATATCCGGCGCGCACATATCGGCAACCAACGCGGCATCATCATCGCAGTAATAATCGCGATAATCCGCGCGCCGGTCAGATCTGTTCTCATGTGGCATCGGACCCAATGAAAACCCCAAATGCGCTTCGAGCGGGGCAAGATCGGCGGGCAACGCTTCCATCCGTGCGAACAGATCACAGCGTTCCTGCCCGTTCTGATCCGTTACGTAAGATCCCAACGGTGATCCTGCGAAACTGTCAATCGTATGCTGATGGTTCAGGAACTCGGAAAATGTCAGCGCATGGGCCAGATCGACCGCGGGATGATCGAAATGCTGTGCCTTGAGCCAGTGGTAATAGCTGACCAACCGATCCCAGGGGTTTCTCACCAACGTCACGATGAAATAATCCTCGACCTGCTCTTGCGTGACCAGCCCGTAAACATCGCGCAGCTTAGAGTGTTTCCACAACCGACCCGACGACTGAACATGCTTCATACGCCTGCGCCGTTTGACCGCTTTTGGCGTGTCGCCCAGCATGATGTCGTCCTTCATCGCCCGCGCCTCAAGCGCCAGCGCAAGTGAGGTCCCCCCGGTTTTTGGCGGATGGATGAAAATGTAACGACGCCCGTGTGAAATGATCATAGCCAGATAATACCCCGGTTTCAGGTCGCGCGCGAGCGCAACGAAATGATCGCGCCGGAGGCAATGATCAAGACCATCCCAAAAATAGCGCGGGCAGGCACCGGATCGCCAAACAAGACCAAACCCCACCCCGCAGCAAAGGGCAGCAAGAGATATTCATAGATTGCCACCTGTGCGGCATCTCCCATTTGATACCCCTTGAAGATCAGGCCAACGGCGACCAAAGATCCCACCGCCTGCATCACGGTCAAGCCCCAGCCTATCGGCGTGGGCCAAACCACACCACGCAGAATGAACCCTTCGGCGCCTGCGGGCACCTCGTGCACCCATAACGTCATCACAACCGAGCCGATCAGGCCGAACAAACCCAGCGCCAGAAAGAAATACAGCAGCATCGACAAGGCGCTTTCCCCCTCGCACCATTGCCGGGTGGCGATCCCCCCGATGGCATAGAAAAACCCGGCAGTCATGGGAACGAGCGCTACGGGATCAAGGCCGTTTGCAAAGGGGTCAAGCACGATCAGCACGCCCGCAAACCCGATGACTGCGGCGCTGATGCGCGTCAGGCCGACAGGTTCCCCCAGAAACAAGGCACCGATCAGCAGAACCCAGAGGGGTGCGGTAAACAGCCCGGCGGCGACCTGTCCGATCGGCAGGAAAGCCAGAGAGCCGAAATAGATCAGCATGGCCAAGGCTGCGAACCCGCCACGGATCGTTACGGCCCAGCGACGGATGGGATTCAGCCGGGCGCGTCCAACCCATGACAGAAGGACGAGTATTCCAACGGCCATGATCGCGCGCATCAGATGGAATTGCCACAACCCAAGGTCGCGCGCGATCAACACAACAAAGTTGTCAAAGAACCCCAACAGCAGCATCGCCAGACAAATTGTGCCCGCTGCGGTCAGCGTCCGATTGCCTGACATGTCGTTTTCCACCCTTTATTCAAGCGTCATGAGCATTGACCACGTGGGTATCATTCTGGTCTGCTTCAAAAACGACATACACGACCCAAAGGTCAGAGCAAGACAGGGAGAAACACCGATGGGCTGGATGGCTGACGAAACCGGGTTGAACAAATGCGCGGCAAACTTCGTACCACTGACGCCCTTGTCGCATCTTCGGCGTGCCGCGCGGGTGTTTCCCAAGCGCGAGGCGCTGGTCTATGGCACGCGGCGACTGAGTTACGCGGAATATCACGACCGGGTGACGCGGCTGGCCTCGGCGCTGACTGGCCGTGGGATCAAACCGGGTGACGTGATCGCTACGCTTCTGCCCAACATATTGGCGCATGTAGAAGCCAGCTTTGGCGTCCCGGCGTGCGGTGCGGTCCTGAACACAATCAACACACGGCTGGACGTGGACACTGTGGCTTACATCTTCGGTCATGGCGAGGCCCGCGCGGTGCTGGTCGACACCCAGCTTCTGCCGCTGGCGGAACAGGCCATCGGTCAACTGACCGCCCAAGGCAAGCCCGCGCCGATGATCATCGAGGTTGCCGACCCGGATGCCGGATTTCCGGCCACCGGCAACCATCTGGAATACGAAGACCTGTTGCGTGAAGGCAGCGCCAGTTTTGATTGGATCATGCCTCAGGACGAATGGGAAAGCCTTGCGTTGAATTACACCTCTGGCACAACCGGGCGGCCCAAGGGCGTGGTTTGTCACCACCGGGGGGCCTATCTGATGACCATGGGCACCCCGATCAGTTGGGGCATGACACTATATCCGCGTTACCTGACCATTGTGCCCTTGTTTCACTGCAACAACTGGAACCATAGCTGGATGATGCCAGCGTTGGGGGGGACGATCATATGTTGTCGCGATATTACTGCCAAAGCGATCTATGACGCGATCGCCGATGAAGGCGTGACCCATTTTGGCGGCGCACCCATCGTGCTGAACATGATTGTGAATGCGCCAGACAAGGACCGTCGGACCTTTGACCACACGGTCGAGGTCTTCACCGCCGGTGCCCCGCCCGCTGCTGCCACCTTGGCAGCGATAGAGCCGTTAGGTTTCAACGTTACACAGGTCTATGGGCTGACCGAGACTTACGGCCATGTAACCGAATGCCTGTGGAATGGCCCGGAATGGGACGACCTGCCGCAAGACCAAAAAGCATCCATGAAAGCGCGAACCGGCATTGCCATGCCGCAAATGGAAGAGATCACCGTTCTTGACCCCGAAACGATGGAACAAGTTCCGATGGACGGCGAAACAATCGGCGAGATCATGATCCGCGGCAATTCCGTGATGAAAGGCTATCTGAAGAACCCAGAGGCAACGCACGAAGCCTTCTGCGGTGGATATTTCCACTCAGGAGACATCGCACACCAGACACCGGACGGTTACATCCGCATCACGGACCGCGCGAAGGATATCATCATTTCGGGTGGCGAAAACGTCAGTTCGGTCGAAGTTGAAGGCACTTTGATGCACCACCCCGCCGTGAGCCTGTGCGCTGTGGTGGCCAAACCCGATGACAAATGGGGCGAAGTGCCCTGTGCTTTTGTCGAACTGAAGGACGGCGCGAAGGTGACGGAAGACGAGTTGATCGCCTTCGTGCGCAGTCGTCTGGCAGGCTTCAAGACCCCAAAGATGATCGAGTTTTGCGAACTGCCCAAAACCTCGACCGGCAAGATCCAGAAGTTCGAATTGCGTGACCGTCTGCGGAACGCATCCTGATCCACCACGCGCATTGCCCCAACGACCGCAACAGACTATTCTTTCTGCAATGATAACGAGCAGGCGAGACCCGTCCGGCACATGACGGCCCTCACGAAATATCAACGGCTGGAGGCAGCCGGATTGTGGCGCGCCGATACCGAGGCTCAGCGCCGGGATGTGATCGTGTCACTTGGTGACGCCACATTGACGATTTCCGACACACATGACACCGCACTGACCCACTGGTCGCTGCCGGCCATTATCCGGCTGAACCCGGCCGAGCGCCCGGCCTTGTTTTCGCCGGGCAATGACGCCACCGAAGTGCTTGAGATTGACGACGACACAATGATCCGGGCGATCGAGAAGGTGCGCAAGGTTGTCGAACGACGACGCCCCCATCCGGGTCGCCTGCGCCATTGGATCACAGCCGGTTTCTTCTGCCTCTTGCTCGCGCTTGGTGTATTCTGGATGCCCAATGCGCTTCGGAACTACACGGTCTCTGTCCTGCCGGACCCGACACGGGAGGCCGTTGGGCAACGTATTCTGAACCGGATCGGTCGCGTGGCGGGCCAGCAATGCGATGGAAAGAATGGCCAAACCGCGCTTGACCGATTGACAAGTCGCGTACTGGACGGGTCAACGACCCGTGTAATCGTTTTGTCGGGCGGGGTGCAGACCGCGGCGCATCTGCCGGGACGGATCACCCTTCTGAACCGCGCCTTGATCGAAGATTACGAAGAACCCGACGTGGTCGCTGGTTTCCTGCTCGCCGAGGATCTGCGCCGTCAGAATACCGACCCGATGAAAGCCCTGTTGGAACATGCCGGGTTGAGGGCGACCGCTCAGATTTTGACGACGGGCGATCTGCCTGACAGCGTGATCGACAGCTATGCTGAAGATTTACTGACTGCGCCCACAGCTCCGATAAACCATGCCGCATTGCTGGCGCGATTTGCAAAGGCGGGTGTGCGATCCACCCCATATGCCTATGCGCTGGACCTCACAGGGGAAACGACACTTGAACTGATCGAGGCCGATCCTGTGCCACTGGCGGACGCCACACCCTTGCTGACCGATGCCAACTGGGTGCGCCTGCAAGGCATCTGTGGCGAATAGCCGCCCAGATGGACGCGCTGCTTATTTTGTTCCGAACATCCGGTCACCCGCGTCCCCAAGACCTGGCACGATATACCCTTTGTCGTTCAGCTTTTCATCCAGCGCGGCGGTAATGATTGGCACGTCCGGGTGCGCCTCTTTCATCCGGGCCACCCCTTCGGGAGCGGCCAGCAAGCACATGAACCGAATGTCCCGGGCACCGGCCTTTTTCAGCAGATCAATCGCGGCGACCGAACTGTTGCCGGTGGCCAGCATCGGGTCAACCGCGATGACAAGACGGTCTTCCAGCGCCTCTGGCACTTTGAAATAATACTGAACCGGTTCCAGCGTTTCTTCGTCGCGGTAAAGCCCGACAAATCCGACACGGGCCGAGGGGATCAGTTCAAGAACCCCATCCAAAAGCCCGTTCCCGGCCCGCAGGATCGACACCAACGCCAGCTTGCGCCCCGCCAGAACAGGGGCATCCATTTCCTGCATCGGCGTCTTGATCCGCTGGTTTTCCATCGGCAGTTCGCGTGTCACCTCATAGGCAAGAAGTTGGCTGATCTCGCGCAGAAGCTGGCGAAAATGGTTGGTCGGTGTCGTCTCGTCGCGCATCAGGGTCAGTTTGTGCTGAATCAACGGGTGTTTCACGACGGTCAGATGCTCATACATCCTGGGCCTCCACGATATTGCGCACGCGGTCACGCGTGGCATTGTCACAAAATGCCGCCTCGATGGCGGTCAGGTTCAGGGCTTTGAAATCTGCCGCGTTCCAGCCGAACTGACGCGACAGGTCTTCGTATTCTTTCACCATGTCGCTGCGGAAAAAGGGCGGGTCGTCGGTGGACACCGTGACCTTGACGCCCCGGTCGCGCAGCTTCGCAATCGGGTGCCCGGCAAGGTCGGGATAGACGCCAAGAAAGACGTTGGAACCGGGGCAGACCTCAAGCGTGATCCCGTCCTCGACCAGACGGTTCACCAGCGCCGGGTCTTCAATCGCGCGCACGCCGTGACCGATCCGCTGCACGCGCAAATCGTCCAAAGCCGCCCGCACCTCGTCCGGGCCGTTCCATTCGCCCGCATGGGTGGTCAGCTTCAATCCGGCCTCGCGCGCCATGTCGAACGCATAGGCGAAATCACCTTGTTTGCCGGATTTCTCGTCCCCGCCCATACCGAAGCCGGTGATAAAATCACCAGCGGTTTCCTGTGCGCAGCGCGCAGTTTCGCGCGCCGCGTCCGGGCCGAAATGACGAACGGCGGTGACAATCCCGCGCAGGGTGATCCCGGCGTCACGCTCGACCTCAGCGGCGGTATCCTGAATGGCGGAAAGATAGTCGCGCCACGCTATCGCATCCCGCCCGCCGCAAAAATCCGGCGAAATAAACGTCTCAAGATAAACCACGCCCGCCTCGGCGCAGTTTTCCAACACCGCTCGGGTCAACCGCGCATAGTCATTCGGGCTTTTCAGAACAGAAGTTGCTGCCTCATACACTTCAAGAAAATGCCAGAAATCACGATAGGCATAGCCGCCATCCGCCGCGAAGATACCCGACAGATCGGCGCTTTTTTCCTTCGCCAAACCCCGGATAAAATCCGGCGGGGCCGCACCTTCGATATGGGTGTGCAGTTCAACCTTCGGCAATGCTCTGTAGCTCATAAAAACGACTTCCCTGCCCCACGGGCCTCAAGCCCCAGATGTGCAGCGACTGATGCCCCAATGTCGGAAAAACCGCAAATGCCAATTTCCCGCATCCCCAGCCCGGCGCCGATCACCGGCACGCGTTCGCGGGTGTGATCGGTCCCAACCCAAGTCGGATCATTGCCGTGATCGGCAGTGAAGATCAGCAAGTCACCCTCTCGCATCTTATCGAGGACACGGGGTATCTCGGCGTCGAACCATTCCAGGGCGCGGGCATAGCCCGACACATCGCGGCGATGCCCATACTTGGAGTCAAACTCGACGAAATTGGCAAACACAAGGTCGCCATCCTGTGCGCTGTCGCTCGATGCGACCAAATGCTCCATCAGGTCAGCATCGGCGCCCTTTTTCAACGTATCAATGCCGCGATGAGCGAAGATATCGCCGATCTTGCCAATCGCATGAACCTTGCGTCCGGCCTCATGCACCCAGTCGCACAAGGTCGGGCTGGGCGGGGTCATCGCGAAATCGCGGCGGTTGGTGGTGCGCTTGAAGCCCTCGGCCTCGGATCCGATGAAGGGGCGCGCGATGGCGCGCCCAACCTGCATCTTGTGAACTTCGGGCGCGATTGCCTCGCATAAGTTGACCAAACGTTCGAGGCCAAAGGTTTCTTCATGCGCGGCAATCTGTATGACACTGTCAACTGAGGTATAAACAATGGGCCAGCCTGTCCGCACGTGCTCGGCCCCCAATTCATCAAGGATCGCGGTGCCGGACGCATGTTTGTTGCCCAGAATGCCATCAACACCGGCGATTTCGCAGATTTTACGGGTGAGGTCGTCGGGAAAGGCGGGCTGGGTGTCCGGGAAGTATCCCCATTCCCACGGCACAGGCACGCCTGCGATTTCCCAATGACCCGATGGCGTATCCTTGCCCTTCGAAATCTCTTCAGCCGCCCCCCACAGACCGTCGGGTATGGTGTCCAACCCCGGGGCCTCATCGCCTGAGGCAAGACGAATTGCTGCGCCCAGCCCCAACCCGTCCAGATTGGGCATCTTCAGCGGACCGGATCGCCCGTCTTCTGCCAGCCCTTCCGCGCAGGCCTGCGCGATATGTGCCAGGGTGTTGGCACCGGTATCCGGCACGGTCTTGTCGTTGAAAAACGCGTGCGCGTCCGGTGCTCCGCCACATCCTGCGCTGTCCAGAACGATCAGGAAGGCACGCGTCATGTGTTCTCCATATGCTCGGTTCCGAAGGCGCCTGGCAACAGTTCCGCCATCGTCATGGTCAGGCTTTCACCGCTTAGCGTCATCATGGTGATAGTGGCATCAGCATCTGCAAATTCCGCCAGTTTCTGGCGGCATCCACCACACGGCGTTACCGGCAGCGGCGCATCGGCAATCACGACCGCCTCGATGACCTTGTGGTCGCCCGCCATGACCATGGCCGCGATGGCCCCGGCCTCGGCGCAGGTGCCCTCGGGATAGGCGACATTCTCGACGTTACAGCCAGAATACACTGCCCCGGATGCACAGCGCAGTGCTGCGCCAACCTTGAAGTTCGAATACGGAGCATAGGCGTTTTCACGTGCGGTCTTGGCAGCATCCAACAGCGACATCGGACCTCCTGAAAAGTGATGGCAATGGTATTCAACCAAGTTGGCGCGGGGCGACGCCGGATGCAAGGCCAAACCTTGCCGAGTTGACGCGCCAGCCAATACCTGCGCTATCCTATGATTGCGCAAGCAGTCTTGAATGCGCTCCGCTGCCTGTTGTATGGCAGCCCGGAAGATAGTTTAAAGCTAAACTTCTCGCTGGAGGATACCGTGAGCGACGACAATTACCCCCGCAAACGCGCGTTGGATTATCATGAGTTTCCGAAACCAGGGAAGCTGGAAATCCGCGCCACCAAACCCATGGCCAACGGGCGAGATCTAAGCCTGGCCTATTCGCCGGGGGTGGCCGAAGCCTGTCTGGAAATCAAGAAGGATCCTTCCACAGCAAGCCGATACACCG
The DNA here is from genome assembly GCF_900109955.1 of Aliiroseovarius sediminilitoris. Lineage (NCBI taxonomy): Bacteria > Pseudomonadati > Pseudomonadota > Alphaproteobacteria > Rhodobacterales > Paracoccaceae > Aliiroseovarius > Aliiroseovarius sediminilitoris. The sequence continues at coordinate 2,455,005 of NZ_FOJB01000001.1, forward strand.
CACGCGGCAACCTTGTCGCCGTCGTGTCAAACGGGTCGGCGGTGTTGGGGCTGGGCAATATTGGTGCGCTGGCATCGAAGCCTGTGATGGAAGGCAAAGCCGTCCTGTTCAAGAAATTTGCCAACATTGATTGCTTTGATATCGAGTTGAATGAAAACAACCCAGAAAAGCTGGCGGACATCGTTTGCGCCATGGAACCCAGCTTCGGTGCGATCAATCTTGAGGACATCAAAGCGCCCGATTGTTTCATCGTTGAACAAATTTGCCGCGAGCGTATGAACATCCCCGTATTTCACGACGATCAGCACGGCACTGCCATCGTTGTCGGTGCTGCCGCGACCAATGCACTAAGGGTTACGGGCAAGTCGTTCGATCAGATCAAGGTGGTGTCAACCGGGGGTGGCGCGGCCGGGATTGCCTGTTTGAACATGCTTTTGAAACTCGGCGTGAAACGCGAAAATGTGTGGCTGTGCGACATTGAAGGGTTGGTCTATGAGGGTCGCGAAACCGAAATGACGCCGCAGAAGGCTGCCTATGCCCAGGGCACCAAACCGTCCACGTTGGATGACGTCATCGAAGCGGCAGACCTGTTCCTGGGCTTGTCTGGTCCCGGCGTTCTGAAGCCGGAGATGGTCGCCAAGATGTCCAAGCGACCGATCATTTTCGCCCTGGCCAATCCAACGCCAGAAATCATGCCGGACGAGGTGCGCGCCGTTGCACCTGACGCTATCATCGCCACCGGACGCTCGGACTTCCCTAATCAGGTCAACAATGTTTTGTGCTTCCCGTTCATCTTCCGCGGCGCCTTGGATGTAGGCGCGACCGAGATCAACGACGCCATGCAACTGGGGTGCATCGAAGGAATCGCAGCCCTTGCGCGTGCCACCACATCAGCCGAAGCGGCTGCGGCCTACAAGGGTGAGCAACTGAGCTTTGGCGAGGACTACTTGATCCCGAAACCGTTTGATCCGCGCCTGATGGGTGTCGTGGCAAGCGCGGTGGCCAAAGCCGCGATGGAAAGCGGCGTCGCCACCCGACCCGTTGACGACATTGCGGCCTATAAGAAAACACTGGACGGCTCGGTGTTCCGGTCGGCCTTGATCATGCGCCCGGTCTTCGAGGCTGCGGCAACCGCCGAACGTCGGATCGTCTTTGCCGAAGGCGAAGACGAACGGGTGCTGCGGACCGCCAACGCAATGCTGGAAGAAACCACCGATGCCCCGATCCTGATCGGGCGACCGGATGTGATTGCCCAGCGCTGCGAACGCGCGGGTCTGTCGATCACCGCCGGGAAAGACTTCCAGATCGTCAACCCGGAACGCGATGACCGCTATCGCGAGTATTGGGGCGCTTATCACCAGATCATGGCCCGCAAGGGCACGACGCCCGATCTTGCCAAGGCGATCCTGCGCACCAACACCACCGCGATTGCCGCGATCATGGTCCATCTGGAACAAGCCGACAGCATGATTGCGGGCACGTTCGGACAGTATTTGTGGCACCTGAACTATATCAAACAAATCCTGGGCACCGGGCAATTGCATCCGGTTGGCGCGCTTAGCCTGATGATCTTGCAAGACGGCCCGCTGTTCATCGCAGACACGCATGTTCACAACACACCGACCTCAGAGCAAATTGCCGAGTCTGTTTGCGCCGCAGCCCGTCATGTCCGTCGCTTTGGCGTCGAGCCGAAAATCGCGCTGTGCTCCTATTCCCAGTTCGGCAATCATGACGGCGACAGCGGCCGACGCGCACGCGGCGCGTTGGAGATTCTGGACAGCCGTCCACGCGACTTCGCATATGAGGGCGAGATGCATGTCGATGCGGCGCTGGACATGGATGTGCGCCAGCATATCTTCCCCGATGCCCGATTTGATGGGCCTGCGAACGCGTTGGTGTTCGCCAACGCGGATGCAGCAAGCGCCGTGCGCAACACCTTGAAGGTGAAAGGCGGCGGGCTGGAGGTCGGCCCGATCCTGATGGGGATGGGCAACCGCGCCCATATCGTCACACCCTCGATCACGGCGCGTGGATTGCTGAATATGTCGGCGGTTGCTGGCACGCCAGTCGCCAAGTATGGCTAGGGCGACTCAGGGCTGCTAATCTTTGCAGTGCGGAGTTTGCAATTTTGCAAATTCCACATTTTTCAAATTCAAAACGCTTGTTTCGCAGAGGTTTGCAAAAATTTGCAAGCTATTTTCTGTCCGATTGCAAATTATTCAGGTTAAACCGTCGCACTGCGACACGCCGCGCTTGCCCTAACGATAGCCGGGGGCGTAACACTTCATACCAAGGGAAACTGGAGGAAGTGCACCATGGCATACAAAGATGTTTACGCTGCTTGGCAGGCAGACCCGGAAGCTTTCTGGATGGATGCCGCCAAGGCGATCAGTTGGGACAAGCCGCCCTCGAAAGCGCTCTTTGACGAAAACGCACCGCTTTACGAGTGGTTTTCGGACGGATTGGTGAACACATGCTATAACGCGGTTGACCGTCATGTCGAAAACGGTCGCGGCGATCAGGTGGCGATCATCTATGACAGCCCGATCACAGGACGGCAGGCCAAAATTACCTTCGCGGACCTGCGAAACCGTGTTGCAGCGCTGGCGGGTGCGTTGAAGGCAAAAGGTGTCGAAAAAGGCGACCGCGTTATCATCTACATGCCCATGGTGCCCGAAGCCTTGATGGCAATGCTGGCTGTCACCCGCATCGGAGCGGTGCATTCTGTCGTGTTCGGCGGATTTGCCTCGAACGAATTGGCGGTACGTATCGATGATGCGAAGCCCAAGGCAATCATTGCGGCCTCATGCGGGATCGAACCGGGGCGCGTCATTGCTTATAAACCGCTTCTGGATGGGGCGATCGACATCGCGACGCAAAAGCCAAAGTTCACCGTCATCCTGCAACGCGAGGAAGCGACCGCCGATCTGACCGATGGGCGTGATTATGATTGGACCGAGTTGGAAGCATCGGCGGAACCGGCGGATTGCTTGCCAGTAGAAGGCAACCACCCAGCCTATATCCTTTACACCTCCGGCACGACCGGTCAGCCAAAGGGCGTGATCCGCCACACCGGCGGTCATCTTGTCGCGCTGAACTGGACGATGAAAAACATCTACAATGTCGATCCCGGCGACGTGTTCTGGGCGGCGTCCGATGTAGGTTGGGTCGTAGGGCACAGCTATATCACCTATGGCCCGCTGATCCACGGCAACACCACCATCGTGTTCGAGGGCAAGCCGGTTGGAACCCCCGACGCGGGCACCTTCTGGCGGGTGATTTCGGAACACAAGGTCAAAAGCTTCTTCACCGCCCCCACCGCCTTTCGCGCCGTGAAACGGGAGGATCCCAAGGGCGAGTTTGTCAGAAAATACGATCTGTCTTGCCTGAAACAGGTCTATCTGGCTGGGGAACGTGCTGATCCTGACACCATCGTCTGGGCACAGGAGCAGCTGAAAGTTCCCGTGATCGACCATTGGTGGCAGACCGAAACGGGTTATGCGATCGCAGCCAACCCGCTTGGAATCGAGGAACTTCCCGTGAAACTCGGCTCGCCATCGGTGCCGATGCCCGGATATGACGTGCAAATTCTGGATGAGGGAGGTCATCCGGTGGCCGCGGGCGAACTGGGTGCCATCGCCATCAAACTACCCCTCCCTCCTGGCACGCTGCCCAGCCTCTGGAACGCAGAAGACCGGTTCAAATCCAGCTATCTGAACACTTTTCCCGGTTACTATGAGACAGGCGACGCTGGTTACAAAGATGAAGACGGATATCTTTACATCATGGCCCGCACCGACGACGTGATCAACGTCGCTGGCCACCGTCTGTCTACAGGCGCGATGGAGGAGGTTCTGGCCTCGCACCCGGACGTGGCCGAATGTGCCGTGATCGGCGTCACCGACCAATTGAAAGGGCAGTTGCCCTTGGGCATGATCTGCCTGAATGCTGGCACGGATCGGCCGGAAGAGGACGTGACCGCCGAATGTGTCAGGCTGGTGCGTGAAAAGATCGGCCCAGTCGCGGCCTTCAAGCTGTGCATCGTGGTGGATCGTCTGCCGAAAACGCGGTCGGGTAAAATCCTGCGCGCTACCATGGTGTCTATCGCGGACGGTAAGGATTACAAGATGCCGGCGACCATCGACGATCCGGCCATTTTGAATGAAATCCAAGAGGCGCTGCAAAGCCTTGGCTACGCCGACTGACACGGGATTTCAAGCACGCAAAACTCATCCGGCCACGCGTCGGATGAGTTTTTTTTTGGCTTTTCAGCCGCGGGGTGGCTAGAACCAACCGGGACAAGAAAACTTGTGCACGTGAACTGGGGGGAAGATGGCGATAGAGGAACGGGGCAATCCCGGCGCCACCGGATTGTTCAATACAGATGCGAACGCGCGATCCCCGGTCGTAATGGTTTTAGCCCCGCCTGCGCTTAACGACCTGTGTCCCGCCACGGTTTTCAAGTCTCTTGATTGCGAGATCAGGTATGCAAACTCGATTGCAGAAGCAAAGATCATTGCCGAGGATGATATCGTTGATATCGCCCTCCTACCGCTCGACGTAAACGGACGCAGCGTTTTGCCGCTTATTCGCGATTTGATAAAGCGAAACGCCGAACAAGCGATCATCGTTGTGTCAAAAAGCAACCAGATCAATGATGCAGCCGAAGCCATGCGCTTGGGTGCATTGGACTGTATCTTTGTGCCATTCACACATAACCGCCTGGAAAAGACTGTCAGCCAAGTGCTTCAAAAAATTGGTGGTATTCGCAAAGCGCAAGACGGAACAATCGCAATCTCCAAACCGCGCGCGCGGCTGGCCCCTGCGCACAAGGCTGGCTCTGGCCACGCTGCGCATGCGGATCCGCATTGGATCAGGCACGGCATGGTCCTGTCTGATCTGTCCATGAATCCTGTCCTACACGCGCTGGACACAATCGCCTCATCGGATGCCCCAATCTATATCCAAGGCGAAACCGGCACAGGAAAAGAGCTTCTGGCCCGTGCGCTTCACGCGGAAAGCAACCGGTCTGCTGGCCCGTTCGTAGTTGTCGATTGTGCCCGACTGGAACCTGACACCCTGACGCATCAGGTTTTTGCCGATGGCCGCAACGGTTCGAAAGGCACTGCCAGCACAGCCGATGGTGGAACTTTGTTCCTGGACGAAATCGCGCGAACGGATCTACGGGTGCAAGAACAGCTGATGCGATTTCTTGAAAACGGTGACATCGCACCACTTGGTGCGCTTGATGCAGCCAAGGTGGATGCGCGCATCATTTGTGCTAGCTCCGAAGACACCCGCGCAGAAATCAAAGCAGGTCGGCTTCGCGAGGATCTTTATTACCGCCTGCATGTTGTGCCGATAACACTGCCAGCCCTGCGTGACCGGGGCGAAGACATTCTGGTCATCGCCAATACGAAACTGGTCCAAACGGCGCGGCAAGAAGGGCGCAGGTTTCGGGGCTTCACACCCGGCGCCGCTGGTATTCTGGTATCGCATCCATGGCCCGGCAACATTCGCCAACTCGTCAATGTCATTTGGAATATCGTGCTGCACCATGATGGGGATCTGGTCACAGCCGACATGCTGCCGGTGGATCTTCTGGCTGGGCTGCCCGATCCCGACAACAGCGCAGGGCTGCAAGCAACTTTGGCGGACACGGGTCTGCTGGGGCGACCATTGGCAGAAATCGAGCGCATCGTCATCGAAGAAACGATCCGAGCGCAGGGCGGCTCTATCCCGCGGGCGGCACAGGTTCTGGACGTGTCACCCTCGACGATCTATCGCAAACGGGAACACTGGACGCAAAAATGACGCCAGCGGCTAGACGAACTGCTCGCGGATCAGGCGTTCTTCCAAACCATGTCCGGGATCGAACAGAATGCGGTGTGCAATCTCTTTATCCGATTTGATTTCCACCGAAACCACGTCGCGAACGGACCGCCCGTCCGCATCGGCCATCACCGGTCGTTTTTCATGCTCCATCACATCGAACCGCACCACGGCGTTCTTTGGCAGCAAGGCACCACGCCATCTGCGCGGGCGAAACGCGGCCATCGCCGTCAGGGCCAGCACATCCGATCCGATGGGCAGGATCGGTCCGTGCGCGGAATAGTTATACGCCGTTGATCCTGCGGCCGTACAAAGCAGTGCGCCGTCGCACACCAGTTCCGGCAGTCGCACCCGGCCATCGACACTGATCTGCAACTTCGCCGCCTGTGGGCCAGCACGCAGCAGGCTGACTTCGTTGATCGCAAGTGCTTTGTGCACGCTGCCATCCGCCCCTTCCGCCCGCATGGCAAGTGGGTTGATCACCTCTTCTTCGGCGGCGATCAGGCGTTCGACAAGATCGTCAGTGGAATACTCGTTCATCAGAAACCCGACCGTGCCGCAGTTCATGCCATAGACCGGGGCTGTCAGCGCTTGTGTCTCGTGCAGGGTTTGCAACATGAAGCCATCGCCCCCCAAGGCAACGATGACGTCTGCGTCTTTCACGTCCTTGTTGCCATAGCGGGCCACCAGTTCCTCTTTCGCGGTCTTTGCAATTTGCGCATTGCTTGCGACGAAAGCGATGTTTTGGCTCATATTTGGGTTTCCCATGCGTGTCCCGTGGTTTCCGAAAGAAACACATGTTTCCGCAAAGTGCCAGAAATTGCCGCGTCTTTCCGCAGCCATGTCGCTTTCCGGTCTTTGCGATCTGGATTGTTTCCGATAGGAAATCCGGACATCAGGCTTCCAATCCAAGGAATACGCGCATGACTGCCACCCGTGACCAAGGTTTCTTCACCGAATCCCTCGCCTCTCGCGACCCAGAGCTTTATCGGTCGATCACCGACGAACTTGGCCGCCAACGCGACGAGATCGAGTTGATAGCATCGGAAAACATCGTGTCCGCCGCCGTGATGGAGGCGCAAGGCTCAGTGCTGACCAACAAATACGCCGAAGGTTATCCGGGGCGGCGCTACTATGGAGGCTGCCAATATGTCGACATGGCCGAAAATCTGGCCATCGACCGCGCCAAGAAGCTGTTTGACTGCGAGTTTGCCAATGTGCAGCCAAATTCGGGCAGCCAAGCCAACCAAGGCGCCTTCATGGCGATGATCCAGCCGGGCGACACGATCCTTGGCATGAACCTTGCTTCCGGCGGGCACCTGACGCACGGTGCGGCCCCAAACCAGTCGGGCAAATGGTTCAACGCGGTTCAATATGGTGTGCGCAAGCAGGACAACCTGATCGACTATGACGAAGTGCAGGCGCTGGCCACCGAACATAAGCCGAAGCTGATTATCGCCGGTGGCTCGGCCATCCCGCGGCAGATCGATTTTGCCAGGTTCCGTGAAATCGCCGACAGCGTAGGTGCCTTTTTGCTGGTGGACATGGCCCACTTTGCGGGTCTTGTCGCGGCTGGCGAGCACCCCTCGCCCTTCCCCTATGCCGATGTGGCGACCACCACGACCCACAAAACATTGCGTGGCCCGCGTGGCGGCATGATCCTGACCAACCGCGAGGATCTGGCCAAGAAGATCAACTCTGCCATTTTCCCGGGCATTCAGGGCGGCCCCCTGATGCACGTGATCGCCGCGAAGGCCGTTGCGTTTGGCGAAGCCCTTCGCCCCGAGTTCAAGGAATACCAAAAGCAAGTGCGTGCCAATGCCGTGGCGCTGGCAGATCAGTTGATGAAGGGCGGCCTGGACATCGTGACCGGCGGCACCGACACCCACGTCATGCTGGTGGATCTGCGACCCAAAGGTGTGACGGGAAATATCGTCGATAAGGCGCTTGGCCGCGCGCATATCACCTGCAACAAGAACGGCATTCCTTTTGACCCGGAAAAACCCACCGTGACCTCGGGCATTCGTCTTGGCACACCCGCTGGTACCACCCGCGGGTTTGGCGAGGCCGAGTTCCGCGAGATCGCTGACCTGATCGTCGAAGTGGTCGACGGGCTGGCCGCAAACGGGGCGGACGGAAATGCAGATGTCGAAGCAGCGGTGAAGGCGAAAGTCGCCGCATTATGTGCTCGTTTCCCGCTGTATCCGAACCTTTAAGGGGCAGCTGACAGCCAGCGAGACTTACATATTTTCGACTACAATTGCACGGAAAGCTCCGGTTTTCAGATCGGGGCTTTCATTTTTGCAATATTGCGCGACATTCCCGTGGCAACGATCAAACCAATCCGCGCCAGATAAGTATCCCGGCGACCAAAGCGATCACGATCAGAAGATTCATCAGAACGCTGGCCGAGACATTCACGGCGATGCCCCGCCGCCGATCCCAGACGTCAAGGTTCAGCAGGTAGTGCTCGATCGCATCGGCCGCTTTCTCAAGTCGTTTTGAATCCACTTGTCGCCCCAGACGTGGATGATCTGACAGCTTCAACGCTTCGATCAATATGGCACCGTCGCGGCGCAAATGACGAGGCAACAACCGCCCGGCGCGGCGCAACTTGGTTTCAAACCCCGAACCGCGAATGTCCAACCGCTGTTCAAGCAGTTGGGCCAGCCGATCTGTTCTTGCGCGTATATCCACGTGGGCTTCCGCCTTGCTCGATCCGTCTTCGCCGCCATCTTATCGGTATCGCCTGTGTTTGCGAAAGGGTCCAGCCGAATAAAAGGGGGGTTCAAGCGCGACCGCCGCCACGCTATCAAACCTCATGCTTGAGATGCAGACATACGGCACCGATACGGTGCACCCGCCCGTCCTGATCGCACACGGCCTTTTTGGCTCTGCACGCAACTGGGGCGTTATCGCCAAACGGATGTCGGCCACTCGCCGTGTGGTGTGTGTGGACATGCGAAATCACGGGCAAAGCCCCTGGACCCAGAGCCACAGTTATCCTGACCTGGCCACTGATCTGGCCGAGGTTGTGAGCGCGCTAGGCGGCACGGTGGATATCATCGGACATTCGATGGGTGGCAAGGCCGCGATGGTGTTCGCGTTGTCTCGCCCCGGAATGGTGCGCCGACTTCTGGTCGCGGATATCGCCCCGGTCGGCTATTCCCACAGCCAACAATCCATGATCACCGCAATGCGCAGCATCGACCTGTCACAGATCGAAACCCGAGGGGATGCCGACAGACAATTGGCGCGGGCTGTCGATGAGGCTTCGGTGCGTGCATTCCTGTTGCAGTCGCTGGATGTCAAGGCGCGGGAATGGCGTCTGAATCTTGATGTGCTGGAACGCGACATGGATTTGATCGTTGGCTTCCCAGACGTCAGCGGGCAGTTCACTGGTGCCACATTGTTTCTGTCCGGGGGCCTGTCTGACTATGTTCTGCCTGACCACCGCCCCATCATCAAAAAGTTATTCCCAACAGCAAGGCACGCCAAGATCCCACAGACCGGGCACTGGCTGCACGCCGAAAAACCGCGAGAATTTGAAGCTTCGGCTCTAAGCTTTCTCGGGGCGTGACCGCAAGGTTAACTCCCTGATATTGCCAGCGTTTGAAAGTGTGGCAGGGCTGTAAATCGGGCAAGTTATCTCGGTGCAGGCCATTTTCACTGTAAATCAAATGACTTATCTTTACCCCTTGCGAAATTGGAGTAAAGATCCCGCGAACCACCGGAGAAGACAACAACATAGCCCGCCGAAGCGGGTTCACTAAAATGACGATTTCTGGAAGGGTCAGGCGGAATTCTTCATCGCGACCACGAAATTCACCTCGACATGGATAGGCGAAAACCCCGCGTATCTACTTCTGTTCGAACGACTGCCTGAAGGACGCGAAGCCATAACCAAAAAGCGCGAGAGCCTATAGCTCGCCAAGCAGCGGGTATCACCGAGGTTTCATTGAATGTAGGTGCCCGACGCCTTACCCGTTGCGGGGTCGATCATCCCCCTCAATGCTGTAGGTGTCCGCATCTTGAATTGGTAAGCTGGACCGCTGCTAAGCTGTTGAATGATGTGCTTCATTCCGGTTTTTCTCCGAATGGGCCTCGAATTGTAGGTAACAGCTACCCTTTTATTCCGTGTTTCCACCAAAATTTTTAGGCATAGTATCAATATCTTAGATGTAATGGCGGTGGAAGCGGAACTGGTAGCCAACCTTCTCTGACCTGTGCCCGGCGAAGAAAAGTGGAGAAGCCTCACCTATGCCTCTGACTTGTATATCATTTCTTCCCACACCCGATTCCATTGCGAAAAAGCGAACTTCATGCACCGGTGTCCGTACATCGTGATTCGATGAGCGATTGAAGTATGAATAGCGATCTGGTCAGGCGGCAACCGGGCGCGGGCTAGATCCAAGCCAGTCCAGCACGGCCACGGAAGAATCCGCCAACTCCGCGGCCAACCCTGCCGAAAAGCTCTCGAATGCGGGCCGGTTCATATCATTGACGCCGACTATCACGGGCACATCCCGCTCCAATGCGGACACGATGACCGGGTGGAAGCCGCGTCCAGTGGCCTCCTGCTTGCCGAAACGATTAAGGATCAGAAGATCCGGCGCAATGCAGCTGTCTGCCAGGTCCCTGCCAACGGCCATCGCCGCGGTCTCGATAGCGGATCCATCCAAACGGCATCCGGTAGAGCCCCCACCCAGTTTCTGGCTGATGTTAAGGCGCGCTCCGGTCGCGAGATTGATCAGGTCCATGTCGCAGGCGTGGCGATCAGCGGCGACGCAAGGTTCAGGCAAGACACCGATAAGCCGACGCCCCTGTCCACCAAGAGTAGCGGCAATTGCGCGCAAGGTGTTGTCGGCGCCACCACGCGATTGAACCCGGATGAAAGCGATGTTCAATTTCGTTTCCCAATTGAGCTCCCTGTCGCCAGCTGTTTGCGGGCGGCAGGGAGATGATTTAACCGATGATCGGTCGAGGCTTTAGCGACATCTCGAGGAAATTGTCCTTATACGCACTCTCGCCAACCTTGCGCAGAACACCACGGCCAAGCTTGTAGCGGTAGTTGCCGGTCACCGGGTCAGGCACCGCGTGACACACCGAGTTCGCCATGGAGCCGGGGTAGTTGAAAGCCGCCTTGGCAACGCCGGGGCGCATCTCGTCCGAGACAATAGCGACGGCGACGAACTGACCCGTAGTGGTCTTGATGTGACCGTTTTCCATAAGCTTGGCGAAGCTCAAATCGTCCGCTTTTACACCGACAGGTTCACCCGATTGCACATACACCGTGTCGTTGAACCCCTCGACCAAATCTCCCGACTCGATACCTTGAGGGGCCGCGTCATCCGGGTGGATAACGATATGTGGCCAGGGCCAGCGCTTGGCCAGATAGGGCTTGCGAAGATCATCGAAGCCCGACTGCCAGACCTCGTTGACGCGGCCGTTGGTGATCCAGATCTCACCTTTTTCGGCACGGGGTTTGATGGCCTCATAGAAGTCCGACCAGCTGTCATTCACCCATGGCGTCTTGAGGATGTTGGCCTTGCCGGTGTGGGTCGAGAAGGCATAGAGCCATTTCTGGTCCTTGGTATCCCCTTCGATTTCACCCCAGTCGTTCTCTGGATCATGCAGGCGGCCAGTTCCGACCATCTCTCCGTTGACATAACGAACTGGCGTCTGGATTCCCGTAGTCCCGAGTTCACGCAGTTTTTCGTGACCTCGTTTGCCTTCCTTCTTGGCTTCCTTGACCAGCACATTGTAGCTCAGAACGCCCGTCCGGGAGAAACGCGCCGCTTCCTCAAAGACATCGTTGCTGTCTTTCCAGTCAAAGCCTTCAAACCCCATTTTCTGGGCAAACTGAGCCATCGCCCACCAGTCTGGTTTGGCCTCGCCCGGTGCGTCGTTGAATTTGGCATAAAGCCGCAAACGCCGTTCGGCGTTGCACCGGGAGAAGTCTTCCTCTCCCCAGCCGGCAGCCGGCAGGACGATGTCGGCGTATTGCGTATTCAGCGGCTCGACCGGATAGATATTGCTGTCGACCAGCATCATGCCTCCGCTGTCGATCCGCGCCTTGAACACTTCGACCAGGTGATCGCGATCAACCGAACGCGGTTGATTGGCGTTGCGCAGCGTGAGGTCAGCGACACGGCTGGCAAGCTCCTGACTGGCGAGCATCGCCGGAAACCATGTGATGCCCATCGTCCACATGAAACGCACCTTGCCGTCCATTACCCAACGGTCCACATTCAGCGGCTTCTTGCGGCGTCCGGGATGTTTTTCCGGGCTGAGGAAGCCCTTGCCGGGGCCTGCGCCCATGCCACCGCGCTGGTGGCCGCCGCCACGGCTGATCACTTGGCCCGGGCGATTGCCCGCGCCTGAGATCAGGCCAAGGGTCGAAAGCGACGCGGTGTTCATGTAGTTGTTGGACCAGTAGTTGCCCTTTTCCAGCATGAACGATGTCTTCGGTCGCGATCCATCCTCGTTCGGCTTTGCGATCATTTCCGCGCAGCGCATGATATCCTCGGCCGGAAGGCCGGTGATGCGTGCGGCTTCTTCGAGTTGTGCCGCAGGTTCGTTCGCAATGAACTTCTGGAAGTCTTCCCAGTCCGATTGCCAACGGCCCCAAGTCGTGCGCCACTGCCAACCCGTGTTCCGGGTGCCGCGACCGTAGCCGGATTCAAGCTCCCAACGGTTGTTCACCCAGGTGTCGATGAACTCCTGGTCCTGCCAGCCATTGTCGATGATGATCTTGGCCAGTGCCAGATGCAGTGCCGTGTCAGTGCCGGGAATGATCGGCAGCCACAAACCACCGTTCTTGATCCCGTATTCGACCCCCATCGTGCGGTGCGGTGTGACAAATATCATCTTCTTGTTGGGGTTGTCTCCGTTCATCATCCATTCGGTGAACAGAACTGTTTTCGTCTCATAGGGGTCGACACCGGAGAGGAAAGCAACGTCGCATTTGCCCCAGTCCTCATAAGTCGCAGCAAACGAGTTGATCCCGGCATCATCCAGCCCCGTGGCATCCGGCCCGCGCATCGGTTTGTCGTGCCAGGCATGTACCGGCGTTCCGATGGCGCGATCCACCAGCTTGCGGATCGTGTAAGTGTTTTCAAAGTATTCGTACGAAAACGTCTTCATGCCCCAGGCATGTTCACCATATTTTGACAAAACGTATTTCGACACGTCCGCCATGACATCGGTCACGAGGTCCCAACTGACAGGCGTAAGCACGCCGCCGATACGTACCATAGGGTATTTCAGGCGATCTTTCGTGGGCGTCTCGGGATTATAGAGCTTTTGTGCCAGCGTCCCTCCGCGGACGCTGTAGTTTCCACCCGGATTGACCACCTCGGCATCTGCGTCGGCGATGACGACGAAATTATGAGGTTTGCCTTCATGCATGCCGACATTGTGTTGGCTGCGCGCAATCCACGGGGCACCAAAGGTTGGGAAATCAACGCCAAAAGCATTCTGATCAGCTTGCGTGCCGCCTTCCTTGCCGACCGGCCAGCGGTAGACCTTGTAGGAACAGGCAACGATGCAATAGCTGCAGGCGGTGGTCAGGACTTCCGCATCAGGTGGCGGAAGGGGTACGGACTCGCGGTTGCGAAGAGTTGTATCAGCCATTTTCTTGATCCTTTCTCACGCGCCGGACGGGTTCTGGCTGTAGCCGTAGAACAGACCCATGACCCCGGTTGCGATAATGTCGTCGCCATCAATCTCGAGCACGATCTGTGGCAGGCTTTCGACGGCATGACCGGACACGAGCATCCCGTGTTTGGTCAGGTCGAAAGTAGACAGATGGATCGGGCACGGGCCCAGCACCGAATGCGGACGCTTGAAGTCATCGGCTCCCATATAGCCGCCCTGATGCGGGCAGATCGTGTTGAAAGCCACGATGTTTCGTGCCTCTCCCACACCGCCGCCTGCTTCTTCGTCGAGCATGACCAGAACGTTTTCCACGTTGTCATTCGGGTAGTTGAAGGTTGTCGCGATACCTTGCTTAAGCTCGGAGACCTTACCCACCACTGTACGGACATAGGAGGAGGACACCAACTCCTGCGCCTGTGCGCCGCCCATCCCGAAAGTGGCCAGAACCGTCACCGAGGTCCCGCCAAGGATCAGAAAGTCGCGGCGGTTAAAACTTGAGCAGGCGGTTCCACCTGCTTTTGATCTTGTTGTTTGGGTCATTGCTGGAACTCCGACCATGTTGCGGTTTCGGGGAGCTCCGGCTCATCGAGCAGAAGCGGTTCGTCCATGGAGAGGGCCTCGAGGAAAGCGACCAGATCGGCCTGTTGCGCCTCATTCAGGCCCAGCGGCTGCAATCCTGCTGTTTGGCCTTCACCGCCTCCGCCATTATAGAAGGCAACCACATCGGCAAGATCAGACAACGCTCCGTTGTGCATATACGGCTCTGTCCAGCGCAATTCACGCAAGGAAGGTGTGCGGAACTTACCCTTGTCCTTTGGCTGCTTGGTAACGTGATAAAGACCGAGGTCATTATCCCCGTTTCGATAAACGTCCTCGGGCACACCTTTTTGGTACAGTTCCCAACGCAAGGTGATCTGGTACAGCGGATCTTCCGAGAATTCCGCCGCCGGAGGCACACCGATGTTGTAGAATCTCTGATCCGAGACCAACGCACCATTGTGGCAGGAAATGCAGCCCGCCTCGCCGTTGAAAATTTCCATACCACGCACCGCGGACTCCGTCATTGCACTTTCTTCACCAGCGAGATACCGGTCGAAAGGGACTTTGGAAGCGTCGGTGACAATGGTGCGCTCATAGGCGGCAATAGCGTCCCAGGCGTGGGCGACCTGAGGCCACTCGGTGCCGAAGACCTTCTTGAAGTCGCGGACGTAATCAGGGACGAAACGCAACCGCATTTCCATCATCGAGCCGTCGCCATTGCCGGCAACGGCCCCGCCCGCAGCACCCTTGGCCTGCGATTCAAGCGAGGTTACGCTGCCTTCCCAGAAGCCCTTGTTGTAGTAGGCCGAATTAAGGATCGTCTGACTGTTGCGCCAGTGTTGCGTACCGGGATAGCCAAAGCTGATGGGGCTGCCCGTTCCCCAGCCGGCATCAGGCAGGTGACAAGCCGAGCAGGGCATTGATCCATTTCCGGAAAGACGGCCGTCCCAGAAAAGCTGTTCACCAAGGGCGATCTTTTCCGGCGTCATGCGGTTGTCGTCTGGGATTGGCGGAGGTGACAAGGTTGCCAAAGGCGGCACGTCGTCCTGCGCCAATGCAAAGGTTGCGAATGCCAGAGCCGAAGCGCCTGTCAGGATTGCAGAAAGTGTTTTCATTGGACCGTCTCCTCAGTTCTGGCCGAGTTCGCGAAGCGCGTAGTCAGGCAATTCAGGCTCGGTCACGTTAGGCGCATCACCAGTCAGGTTGTTCAGGAAAGCGACCAGATCCGCCTCTTCCGATGGCGTCAGGCCAAGCGGTTCGGACTGAACGCTTCCCGCATTGTAAAACCGCACCACTTCGGCCAGCGTGTCAAAGACACCGGAATGCATGTAGGGGGCTGTCTGACCGATGTCCCAAAGCGAGGGCGTGACGAACTTGCCAATGTCGGCCTCGTCCTTGGTGACCACATACTGGCCGACGTCTTCACGCAGGTTCATGTAATTAGGGGTTCCCAAGGTCGCATAAAACCGTAGCATCGTGATCTGCCGATTGGCCGTGTCTTCCGCTGTTTCGGGATCAAGACCTAGAAGGTCCGGATGGTCAGGCACACCGGTCGCGTGCAAGTCACCGTCAGAAAGCATCGCGCCTGAATGGCAGGAAGCGCAGCCTGCTTTTCCTTCAAACAGGGCCAGACCACGTTTGGCGCTGTCAGACAGTGCATCCTCTTGACCGCGCATATAGGCGTCAAAGGGTGCGTTCTCGGTCCGGATCGTCTTCAGGAATTCGCCGATCGCACCATACATGCGTCCGCCATAAGGCTCGGCCCCATAGGCGGCCTGGAACATCTCCATGTATTCTGGCACTTGCTTGAGCCGTTCTTGCGCCAGTCGGCTGTCCATATTCATCGTGTGCGATTCGGTCAGCATGTCGCGGACAACCGTCCCGAGATCTGAACCGTCGAGCCGCCCGTCCCACATGAAATAATTGCGGTTGGCAACATTAAAGAGGCCGGGCGCGTTGCGGAAGTAAAGTAAATCACCATAGCCATCCGAAAGCGCCTCGCCGTCCCCCCAGCCATTTTCAGGGCTGTGACAGGACGCACAGGACAATGCGGTATCTCCCGACATACGGGTATCGAAGAACAGCATGCGCCCCAGGTCGGCGCGCGTCTGGTTGATTTCTTTCGGCTCTGGCAATGGCCCAAGCGCATCCGCGTTCTGGGCCGATACCATGGTCGCGGCAACGCTTAACGCCAGTGCGGGAATGCCTGCAAGAAACGCTGTCGCCCGCCTTGCCTTGGTCGATCGGGTCATGTGATCCTCCATTTTTCGAAATTTGGGGCGAAACGGGTCATTTCTTTGTCCCATCTGCGTTGTAAGTGGCAAGAAAGGCGATCACGTTGACCACCTCCTCGTCTTTTCATAGGCTTGCAAAAGACATCTTGTTGCCCGGCACGGTGGCCGTCGGGTCGGTCAGATACGCGGCAAGTGTGACGTCATCCCAGACAATTCCGCTATTGCTCATTGCATCGGAATATTTGAACCTCTCAACGGCACCTGCCGATTGTCCAACAATCCCGTTGAGGACGGGACCAACGCGGTTCTTTGCTTTTTCGCCAACTTGACGGCAAGTCTTGCACTTGCCAAAGACCTTTTCGCCAGCATCCGCATCCTGCGCTGACAAAAATGTCGGCGTAAATGCAGTTGCCGCCAACGCAATGACGAGATGAAGAATAAGTCGTGATTTCACCGAAGTCCCTTTCGTCAATATTTGCGGCATGCGAGCCCCCTGGATTCAACGTGCTTTCTTGCGTTCTGTCCCAACGATAGCACCGACCATCTGCGTTGATGTGACAGACAGCGTTACCAAATGTTGTGAAATGTGACGATATGTGACGGCGCTATTCAGGTCGCATCGAGGTGCTTGCGCAAGAGTTTTGCCAGTGATTTCGGGTCGATCGGTTTCGCAATAATCGCTGGCGTCGGCCCTGTGATCGGGTCAAGTCGTGGCGCAAAACCGGTCAGGAAAACAACCGGCAGAGTTGGACGCGCCAATCTCAGTCGCAAGGCAAGCTCAACGCCGTTCAGGTCAGGCATCACCACATCGGTGATAACCACGTCAAAGCGGTCCGGGGCAGTTTCGAAGCTACGCAGCGCCGAAGTCGCCGAGGTGAAGGCCTCGATCCGATAGCCATACCGCATCAGACTGCGGCGCAATGTGGCGGCAACCTCGGGTTCGTCATCCACGATCAGTAGCCGCTCAGTTCCATAAGGTGGTGTGTCGGTTTCACCGCTGGCTTCTTCATCGGATGCGTTGCTGCCCGGTAAAAGGACAGTGAAACAGGTGCCCTGCCCCGCAATGCTCTCGACTTCGATGCTTCCGCCCATGTCGGTGACCAACCCATGTACGACGGCAAGCCCAAGTCCGGTGCCCTTGCCAAGGGGTTTGGTGGTGAAGAAGGCGTCGAAAACCCGCCGACGCACATCTTCCGTCATTCCCGGCCCATTGTCCTCGACCTGCAAGCGGACCCAATATGGCACCTCTTTTGTTGCGGTGCGCGAGGCGTCGATATCTTCCTTTACAGTGATTTTCACGGCCCCCGGTTTGCCGCCAATCGCTTCGGCCGCATTGCCGCACAAGTTCATGATGATCTGATGCAATTGGGTCGGATCGGCGGCAACCCATGCCGGGACGCTTTTGGCATCGAACATGAACTTCGTTGTTGGTGCCGTCGCCGCACGGATCAACCGGAGCGCCTGTTGCACCGCCTCGGACAGGTTCGTCGGAACAGGATTGCCGGACTTGCGACGCGCAAATCCCAGCAACTGTTGCACCAGAACCTGAGCGCGGCGGGCGCCGATCTCGATCTGTTCGATTTCGTGCGCGATATCACTGTCCGGGACGGCATCCAGTGCTGCAAGATGGGTCGATCCCAGTATGGACGTCAGGACACTGTTGAAATCATGGGCGATCCCGCCAGCCAGCAACCCAACAGCTTCGATCTTCTGCGCACGGGCCATTTGTTCCCGGGTCTTGAGCCGTTCAGTGATATCCTCGCCAATGCCAAGATAGCTGTGTGCTGATCCATCAGCCCCTCGCAGCGGCAGGATAGTGGTTTCGACCCAATAACTGCCTCCATCTTTCTTGCGATTGTGCAGCACGCCCCGCCATGTTTTTCCCTCGGCCAGCAAAGCTTGCATCTGTCTGTATTCGCTGTCTTCCGTATCACCCGACTGAAGAAATTTTGGAGTCTGCCCCATGACCTCGTCGCGGGACCAACCAGACAGGTCTTCGAAATGACGGTTCACGTATTCAACATGTCCTTCCGTATCGGTAATCATGATTGTCGCCGGGCTTTGCTCCACCACCTGTGCAAGCCGCTGTGCGCGTTTCTCAAGCCGGTTTCGGATTTCCAGTTCGCCGGACAATTGTGTCATCGAGACCTGCATCTGCGATAAAAGAGTCCAGAAAACAAACGCCAGCGTCAGCGACGCGACCACAAGAAGCGCCATTGACATGAAACCAATCCGGATCAGGTCCTGACCACGATCCACAGAAGTGATCAGCCGTTCAGTTTGCCGCTTTCTGTTGGTTTGCCAAATCGTTTCCAGTGTCTCGAAGGCTGCCAATGCCGAAGTGTCATCGACCCGTACCAGCGCATCGGTCTGCTCTGCGGTCCAGCCGTCGACCGCCGCCTGCTGGGCGACAAGTAGTTTCTGACGATAGGCATCAATAGTCATGGCGATCGTGATCAGCGACTCGCGCTCTGCATCCGAAATGGGTAACGAAAGATAGTCGCCCATCGCGGCATCAAATTGCGACAACTGGTCCAGCAATTGCTGAAAATAAGCTTCATCTTTTCGCAACACGTAATTCTTGAAGGAATGGATAATGCCACCATACCCTAGATGCCCGCGAATCGCGCTGATTAAGGCACCCTTTCGGTCAGCCTCACTGGCGAACTCCGACCAGCCATCGGCGATATCAAGAAACTGCTTTCGTGTTTGTGACCCCAGAAAAAGGCCAGTGGTGACGATGCCCAGCAGCAATACACCTGCTGCCAAGGCAGTCCAGCGCGCTTTGGTACGGGGCGTCAGTCGGGAGTCTCCTAGCATGTCTCAATCTTGTCATGGCAGGTGAACACGGGCAATAATGAAGCGGAGTCATGTAGTTGAGAGAACAATGCCAGAAAGCATTCTAATCGTCGACGACGATCATCAGGTTACCGAATTCCTCGAACGTTTCCTGTCAAAATACGCCTATCAGACTGCGTCAGCTGGGTCAGCGACGCAGATGAGTCTGCTGATGGAGCATCGCGAATTTGATCTTGTCGTCCTTGATGTCGGCCTTCCTGACATCGACGGATTTCAGGTTGTTCGAGATTTGCGTCGCGTTTCGTCGATCCCGATCATCCTTTTGACGGTGCGGGATGAAGTCGTTGACAAGATTGTCGGGCTGGAAATCGGGGCCGATGATTATGTCGCCAAACCGTTCGAGCCGCGTGAGCTTCTGGCGCGGATCCGGTCTGTCCTGCGCCGTGCTTCAACAAAACCGGAACCTCAGGGAGCGCCGCAAGGCCCGGAAACAGTTTTTTCCGGGTTTCGGCTGGACACCGATACACGCAAGATCGCGGCGCCATCCGGAACGAACGTACCTTTGACTTCGACCGAGTATTCGATACTGGTCGCGTTGGTTCAAAGATCCGGAGAAGTCGTGGGACGCGATCAATTGATGGACATGCTTTATGGTGGATCCGTTCACGTGACCGATCGCGCCCTGGATGCGCACATTGCGCGCATCCGACGCAAACTCGTGACAGCGGGTGCTGAACCAGACCTGATCAAGACCGTTCACGGATCAGGCTATGCCTTGGCTGCCAAAATTGGAACTCCCGGTGTTCAGGACTTCACATAACCAATAGGAATTAGACATTTCCCCGTGCTTCCAAAATTACCAAGCAAAGCGTCTACAAATCTAGGGGCACCTCACGTCACGTGCTTCTGCATCAGTGCGCCGTATCTACAATCACCCATTCCCATACATGGTTGATCCCGACGGGCCAAAACACCCAGAACTCGCCGGCTAAACCGAGAGCGCGGAAACTTGGGCGCGACGCCAATTTATGACGCCGGACCCTGGCACCCTTAAGTGACCGATTTTTGCAGCGCCGTTTGACAAGGTTTTGCTCGGCCATTGCAGTCCCAGCCTATCTCAGAAGACATGATCTGAGCCTGTGCGCCGCCTGCCACGGTTCGTTTGAATAAACAGGCAATTGTCGGACTGCCATTTGTAATGTGCTCGCGGATTGCCACTGGGCAGTCTGACAACCTATTGTTGATGCATGGGATTCGGAAATATCTCTTTGACGCGCTTCATCCTGCTTGCATTGGCATTGGTGGCAAGCGGCTGCACACGCGATGCTGGGTCTCTGCTCAACCCGAAAGGATCAATCGCGGCCGATCAACTGGGACTTCTCTATCAGGTGACAGCCGTTACGATGATCGCCGTCCTGCCCGTTCTTATTTTCGTTCCGCTGATGCTCTGGCGCTATCGCTACAACAACCGAGCCGCGAAATATGAACCCGGTTGGGACGAGTCCCGCAGGCTCGATCTGGTCATGTGGGGCGTGCCCTTTGCCATCATCGCCTTCCTGGGCGTCCTTTTGTGGCGCAGCACGACGCTTCTCGATCCTTATCGCCCGATCGAACCAGCCGCCGCGGCGACCCGCGTGCAGGTGGTCGGACTCGATTGGAAATGGCTATTTATTTATCCCGGTGAAGGCATCGCGACCGTGGGTGAACTGGCGTTTCCCGCGAGCCGCCCGCTGGCGCTGGATTTGACTTCGGACACAGTCATGCAGTCGTTCATGGTCGGGGCGCTTGGCGGACAGATCTACGCGATGCCGGGGATGCGCACGCAACTGCACCTCAGCGCAGACAGCCCCGGCAACTACACCGGTGAGAACATGCAATATAGCGGTGAAGGCTTTCATACCCAGAAGTTTCGGGCGACCGCCATGACAGACGCGGGTTTCGCAAACTGGCTCGATGCGGCCCGTCAGGTCGCTGCGCCACTGGACGCCGCAGCCTATGCCACGCTATCCGAACGCGGCACCAAGGATGAACTGCGTGCGGCGTTTCCAACGGCGGTCACGCAGGACGGAGCAGTCGTTTTCCGTCTGGGCGACCCCGGATTGTTCGATACGATCATCGCGCGGTATCGCGGGTCAGTCCCCGTCCTGCCGGAACAGCAGCCCGGATCACTGTCGTTTCAAAACACTTTGCCCACTGGAGCCAAACCATGATCGACCAGTGGAACTGGTTCACAGGCAGGATCGGGATCGACAGTTTTTCAATTGTCGTTGCCTGGCAAAACCCGACCACAAGTGAGTTGATTGGCGCAGGAGCGGCGTCGGTCGTGGTGATCGGTGGGGCCGTGACGGTTGCCTTGCTGACGTGGTTTCGCCTCTGGGGACCGCTCTGGCGCAACTGGCTGACCAGCGTCGATCACAAGCGCATCGGAATCATGTATGTGGTGCTGGCCTTCGTGATGCTGCTGCGTGGCGTGCTGGAAGGCGTGGTGATGCGCACGCAACAGGCGGCGGGTCTGGGCGGCGGTTTCCTGACGCCGGAACATTTCGGCGAGCTATTCTCGACCCACGGCACGATCATGGTGTTTTTCGTCGCCATGCCGTTCGTGGCTGGATTGATCAATTATGTCATGCCTTTGCAGATCGGGGCGCGGGACGTGTCCTTTCCAGTGATGAACCAGATCAGCCTGGGTATGACGGCCGCAGCAGCGGCGCTTGTCATGGTCTCGCTGGTCGTCGGACAGTTTTCAACCGGTGGCTGGACCGGCTATCCGCCGTATACAGGCATGGATTTCCAGCCCGGCCCGGGCCCTGATTACTGGATCTGGTCAATCGTGATCGCGGGTGTCGGATCGACCCTTTCAGGTATCAACTTCGCTGTGACAATCTACAAGGAACGCGCGCCGGGGATGCACTTTTTCCGCATGCCGCTTTTCACCTGGACCGCGCTTACCGCCGCCATCATCCTGATCTTCGCCATGCCGCCCCTGACGGTGGCAGCACTCATGCTGGCCGCCGACCGGTATCTCGACTTCCATTTCTTCACCAATGACTTGGGCGGGAACATGATGAACTACATCAACCTGTTCTGGCTGTTCGGACATCCCGAGGTCTATCTGCTGGTGCTGCCCGCCTATGGTGTCTACTCCGAGGTGATCGCGACCTTTTCGGGCAAGCGCCTGTTCGGCTATCCCTCGCTGGTCTGGGCGACGATGGCGATCGCGGTGCTGTCGTTCACGGTCTGGCTGCATCATTTCTTCACCATGGGCCAGGGCGCCAACGTCAGTGCCGCCTTTGGCATCGCCACAATGCTGATTGCGGTGCCGACCGGCGTGAAGGTCTATGACTGGATGGCGACGATGTTCCGGGGGCGCATCCGGATGACGACCCCGATGGTCTATTCGGTGGGGTTCCTGATCCTCTTTGTGATCGGCGGCCTGACCGGCGTGATCCTTGCCAATCCGAGCATTGACACCCAAGTGCACAACTCGCTGTTTCTGGTGGCCCATTTCCACAACGTGCTGATCCCGGGCGTGCTGTTCGGGATGCTGGCGGGCTATCACTACTGGTTTCCCAAGGCCTTCGGGTTCCGTCTGGACGAGACGTGGGGGAAAATCGCCGCCTGCCTGTGGATCATCGGGTTTTCTCTGACCTTCATGCCACTTTACGTCGTCGGATTGATGGGTATGCCGCGCCGGACCGTTGCCTTTGCCGATCCGGCCTTTCAGCCCTTCATGCTGGTCGCCGTCATCGGGGCCGCGGTCGTCCTGTGCGCCGTTGGGGCGCTGGCCGTGCAGCTGTTCGTCAGCATCCGCGACCGGAAGGCAAACAACGTGTTTGCGGGCGATCCCTGGAACGGGCGCACTCTGGAATGGTTCACCTCCTCCCCGCCGCCCGATTACAACTTCGCCGTGGTGCCCGAGATCACGCAGCGCGATGCCTTCGCCGTGGCCAAGGCATATGGCGACGCTTATCAGGAGCCACCGGAGTTCGAGGATGTCGAGATGCCCGCCAATACCGCGTTTGGTTTCATCCTCTGCGTCGCGGCGGGCGCGTTTGGCTTCGGGTTGGTCTTTTACATCTGGTGGCTGGCTGCCCTGTCCCTGCTGGTGATCGTTGGCGCGATGATCGCGCGGAGCTTCGTTGCGGAAACCGAGCGCACGATCCCTGCGGCCGAGGTCGCCGCCGATTATCGCCGCTGGCTCGATGCCGTGCGCGCCGCTGAGCCGGTGGACCGAACGCAAGAGCAAGGCGCCGCAAACCGTGGCCATGCCTTGCGCGAGCTGCCCGAGGGGGTCGTCTGATGGCACAGGACACAATCAAGCACCCCGGCATCAACCTTGGTGCGCATCATGGACACGCCCACGACAAGGCCGAGACACTCGTCTTTGGCTTCTGGGTTTTCCTGATGAGTGACCTGATCATCTTCGGTTTGATGTTCGCCAATTACATTACCCAACTGCCGGGCACGGCCGGCGGACCGGGGCCGAAAGATCTGTTCACCCTTGGCAGCGCCTTCACCCAAACCATGGTCTTGCTGGCCAGTTCGGTGACGTTCGGCATGGCGTCGCTTGCGCTGAAATACGAACGCGGAAAGGGCGCATTGCTGGGCTGGCTGGCGGTCACGCTGCTGCTTGGTGCGGCTTTCCTCGCGCTGGAGTTGCGGGACTTCTCGGACATGTTCGCCAAGGGGGCGATCCCCAGCCGCAGCGGCTTTCTTTCCGGGTTTTTCGGGCTGGTGCCGCTGCACGGGCTTCATGTGACTGCTGGGATTCTCTGGGGGCTGGTGCTGATGGTGCAGGTCGTCTCCGTCGGCCTGACGACGCCGGTCAAGACGCGCCTGCTGCGGCTGGGGCTGTTCTGGCATTTCCTTGACATCATCTGGATCGGGATCTTCTCGATCATATATCTCGGAGGGCTGGCATGAACGACCGCGACACCGAATTCCGCCGTGAGCGGCGGTCCTATCTGATTGGCCTTGGGCTGGCGCTGATCCTGACCGCGATCCCGTTCGGCGTGGTCGCCTGGGCCGGATGGTCCACCGGCGCCACGCTCTGGCTGATCGCCGGTTTCGGGCTGGTGCAGATCGTGGTTCACTTCCGGTTCTTCCTCCACATCGACTTCAGCCGGCAGAAACGCGAAGACCTGCAACTCATCCTGTTCACGGTGCTTCTGCTCGCGATCATGGCGGGCGGCACCATCTGGATCATGGCGAGCCTTCAGACGAGGATGATGTGAGCAACACGGAGGCCGACTGATTGCATTGGGTGACCCAACATGCGCTGATTGTCGTCGGCGTCCTCGTGACCGCGCTTGCCGTGATCTTCGTGCTTCAGCAGCGTCGGACTGCACAATCGACGGCGGCCTGGGTGCTGTTCATCGTTCTTGTGCCCTATATCGCCATCCCGCTGTTCCTGATGCTGGGCTTTCGCAAGCAGGGATCGCGGTTTCCCCCCGTCGCGCTTATGGCGCCGATCGCAAGCACCGTTGCCGATGGCCCGGCAGCGCGGTCGCTGGCAAAGCTCGGGGCACCGCCTGCAACCAAGGGCAATACATTCACGCTGCACGACAGTGCCAGCACCGCTCACGAGGCTCTACAGGAAACGCTGGATGCTGCAAAAGAATCGCTGGATATCCTCTTTTACATCGTTGCGCCCGACGAGGCCGGAACAGCCTTTGTCAACCGGCTGACCGAGAAGGCGCGCGCCGGTGTAAAGGTCCGCCTGAACCTCGATCGCCTTGGCGCGCTGAAGCGGCCGCGCGCGGCGCTGAAGGAATTGCAATCAGCAGGTGGGGAAGTCCGCTACTTCTCTCCGTTCATACATCCGCCTGACAACGGGCACATGAACCTGAGAAATCACCGGAAACTTGTCGTCGCCGACCGACGCCTGGTCTGGTCGGGGGGGCGCAACATCGGCTCTCACTATCTTGGACCGACAGAGAATACCTGGACCGACCTGAGCTTTTGTGTCTCCGGACCCGCCGTGCAGCCGTTCATCGATGTCTTCGCATCAGACTGGGATGTGACCGGCAAGACAGCCGCAGGGGACATGATCGGCCGGTGCAGATTCACCGGTGATGCGACCTTGCAGGTTGTTCCGTCCGGCCCTGACGAGCCTGGCGATACCCTATATCTGGCGCTGATGAACTTGATCCACAGAGCGCGCGACCGCGTCTGGATATCGACGCCATATTTCGTCCCGACCGAACCCTTGCAGCTTGCCCTGACCACAGCGGTTCGCAATGGCCTCGACGTGCGTATCATGGTGCCGGAACGGTCGAACCAACCCACCACGGATTTTGCGCGCGGGCCTTTCCTGCGAGACTTGCAGGAGATCGGCGCAACCGTTCTTAGGCATCAGGGCGGGATGCTTCACGCCAAGGCCGGGTTGATCGATGACACCGGCTGGGTGGGCTCGGCCAATTTCGATATGCGCTCGCTGCTTCTGAATTTCGAGATCGCAATGTTCTGCCATGACACGGGCAGCAACGCCGCCCTCGAAGCGTGGTTTCAAACACAATTCAATGATTGCAAGCGCGGCGTGGCCAGCGCGCGCCTGCCACGCAGGGTGGTCGAGGGGGTCTTCCGGCTTGGTGCGCCGGTACTGTGACGGCGCGGAACATGGACTGGATCGCACCGCGTTTTCCAGACTCCTGTAGACGAAGGCAATCGGCGTGCTATCGTCAGGCGAGACGCGCGTTGGTTTCGATCACCTACGAATGTTCGCCGACATGACTTTCAAGCAAGCCGGACCTCCATTCTCTCCGGGTAGGTTCAACGCTGCCGATCCGGGTTCTCAAGTTGCTGGCGAAATCATTGATTTTCTGTAATTTGCCACTTGTGGCGTCCGAGCCTATCGTTGCCGAAAAGAGGTTGGATACGCAATGGATTCGGAAACGTCAGTTATTGTATTGCAGGGCGGCGGAGCGCTTGGTGCCTATCAGGGTGGTGCGGTCGAGGCGCTGTCTGACGCTGGCCATCCAATCGATTGGGTTGCCGGTATCTCGATCGGTGCCATAAATTCGGCCCTGGTCGCCGGAAATGCGCCAGGGAACAGAACGACGGCCCTCAGAAACTTCTGGGAAATGGTGTCGTCTTCCGCCGTTCCGGTCGGGTTCTTTGATGGTGTCCTGTCGCGTGGGTGGCTCAATGACATGAGCGCGGCGGGGACGACAATAACAGGCGTTCCCGGCTTCTTCAAACTGCGATTCCCTCCGGCCGGTATGTTGCCAAGAGGTTCCGTCGGCGCGCGCAGTTTCTACGATACCAGCCCTCTTCGCGAGACCCTGCTTGAGTTTGTCGATTTCGACCGGCTCAACAACGGGCCCGTGCGCTTGAGCGTCGGCGCGGTGAATATCGAGACCGGGAACATGACTTGGTTCGACAGCGCAGAGATGGAAATTCGCCCTGAACATATCATGGCCTCAGGTGCCCTGCCGCCGGGGTTCCCCGCAATCGAGATTGACGGAGCGTACTATTGGGACGGCGGCCTTGTTTCGAACACGCCGCTGCAATACGTGCTGGACGAACAGATGCCGGCAGACGACCTGTGCGTGTTTCAGGTGGATCTGTTCTCGGCGCGCGGTGCCGTCCCGACCTCGGTCTGGACCTCGGAAGCGCGTGAAAAGGACATCCGTTTTTCAAGCCGGACGCGGTTCAACACCGACATGATGCGCCGGATGCATCAAACGCGTGATGCGGCGCGACGTCTTTACGACAAGCTGCCACTGGAACTGAAGGATGATCCTGACGCCAAGGCGCTGGCGTCGGGAAATGCAGATCCGCGCGTCACGATTGCGCACCTGATCTATCGCCAGACGAAATACGAGCACCAATCGAAGGACTACGAATTTTCGCGGCGTTCGATGCTGGATCACTGGGCTGCCGGTCGAAAGGATGTCGAGCGCACGCTGTCCCACCCGGACTGGAGGGCAAGACATGACTCCCCAGAGCGCGTGAATGTCTTCGACCTTTCCGCATGAACCGGCAACGGATTGTCTGTGCTGCCCCAGTCGCGGCCCCTGCCCTCGGCCCTTAAATTTGCCAATCCATTCAAACCTTCAACATATGGATGACCAGCCCATGACCCCCGCCGACGTAGTCAAAAACGCCTTCGCGATGCCCCTGACCAGCCCCTCCTACCCCAAGGGCCCCTATCGCTTCGTCAATCGCGAGTTCTTCATCGTGACCTACCGCACGGACATGGAAGCCCTGCGCGCGGTTGTGCCCGAACCTTTGCAAGTCACCGAGCCGATCGTGAAATACGAATTCATCCGCATGCCCGACAGCACCGGTTTTGGCGACTATACTGAAACCGGACAGGTCATCCCGGTGGAATATCAGGGCCGCAAAGGCGGTTACGTCCATGCCATGTTTCTCAACGACGACAGCCCGATCGCCGGGGGTCGCGAGATCTGGGGATTTCCCAAAAAACTGGCGGAACCCAGGATGCGGGTGGAAAAAGACACGCTTGTGGGAACTCTTGATGTCGGTTCTGTCCAGGTCGCAAGTGCCACCATGGGCTACAAGCACCGCGCGCTCGACCATACCAGCGTTGCCAAGGCGCTGGCCGCCCCCAGCTGGCTCCTCAAGATCATCCCGCATGTCGATTGCTGCGGGCCGCGCATTTGCGAACTGGTCGAATACTACCTTGAAGACGTCACCATCAAGGGTGCCTGGGAAGGCCCCGCAGGGCTCGAACTGCACGATCATGCGCTTGCACCGCTCAGCGACCTGCCGGTGCGCGAAGTCCTGTCTGCGACCCACATCCTGACCGACCTGACGCTGGGTCTTGGCAAGGTGGTTCACGACTACCTTGGGAAGTCGGAGTAGCACCTCGTTCATATTCTGAATCAGTTCAACGACAGAGCTCTGCGAAAAAGGAACCAAAAATGAACCTGCAAGACAAATCCTGCATCATCACCGGCGCCGCACGCGGCATCGGAGCGACCATCGCCAAACGTTACGTCAAGAGCGGTGCCAAGGTTGCCATTGCCGACCTGCGGCTCTCGGATGCCGAACAGACCGCTGCCGGGCTGACTGCGATGGGCCCCGGTTCGGCCATGGGGGTCGAGATGAACGTCACCGACGAAGCCGCCGTGAACGCGGGCGTGGCCAAGGTGATCGACGCCTGGGGCAGCGTGGACGTTCTGGTGTCGAACGCCGGTATTCAGATCGTGCATGAGCTTCAGGACTTTCCATTCGACGACTGGAAGAAACTGTTGTCGATCCACCTCGACGGCGCTTTCCTGACTTCGAAAGCCTGTCTGCCGCACATGTATGGACAAGGCTCTGGCGCGATCATCTTCATGGGCTCGGTCCATTCGAAAGAAGCGTCGCCGCTCAAGTCCGCGTATGTCACGGCAAAGCATGGCCTGCTGGGGCTGGCGAGGGTCATTTCCAAAGAGGGGGCCAAGCACGGCGTACGCGCCAACGTAATCTGCCCCGGTTTCGTGCGCACCCCGCTGGTGGACAAGCAGATCCCCGAACAGGCCGCCGAACTGGGCATTTCCGAGGACGAGGTCATCAAGCGCGTCATGCTGGGCGGCACCGTTGACGGGGAATTCACGACAGTCGAAGACGTCGCTGAAGTGGCGCATGTTTTCGCGGCCTTCCCATCCAACGCGCTAACGGGTCAGTCGCTGGTCGTCAGCCACGGCTGGTTTATGGAGTGAGGGACCGCCGGAAATTGAGTTCGTAGGAGAAAGAAGTGTTGGTTTCACAATCCCGCGCCAAGGGAATTGGCATTATTCGCATTTTGTTCGGCGTCATCTGGCTGATCGACGCTCAGTTCAAATGGCGGCCAGGTTTCATCAATGACATGTCCAGCTATCTTAGTGGCGCGTTGACAGGTCAGCCGGCATTGGTGAAGGTTTGGATAAATTTCTGGATAGACGTTGTGAATGTGAACCCGGTTGCTTTTGCGTATTTCGTGGCACTCGCGGAAACAGCACTGGCGTTCGCCCTGATTTTTGGCTTCTTGTCCAACCTCGCCTATCTGTGCGGATCGGTTCTGGCGTTTGTTATCTGGTCAACTGCCGAAGGGTTCGGCGGCCCCTATGTCGCTGGGTCAACCGATATCGGCGCGGCAGTGATCTACATCTTCGTATTCGCACTGCTTTGGCAAACGCGTGCCGGACTCTATTTGGGGTTGGATCGACGCCTCGGCGAGCGGTTCGGCCCTCTGGCATTCCTGGCTTCCGGTCGGGTGACGTGAACCCCGACAGCATCCACCAACGGAATCTCACTTGCCTGAAGGGGCGACGGGAATATGCCGCAAGGCACCATTCAGTCTGGCGCGCGGGTTCTGACCCCTGTCTGCGTGCAAATTTGCCCCCCCCTGGCGACGAGCTGGTCCGGGGCTGCGTAGTCTCCATCTAACGCAGCGGCACCGGGCCAGCGTGGTTGCTGCCGGGCGTTGCGCCCTAGTGTTGAAGTGCCAGATTTCGTTGCCGGGTTCGACGACCTCGCAGTGATACCTTAGTCAGAACCCAAGCCTGATGGACGAGTTCACGACTTGCGACCGATAAGCGCTGTGACGTCCTAAAGTCGGGTTCCGAACAACGCGCCGATCCCATATGTCACGGCCATGGCGATCACACCCCAGAACGCCACCCGAAATGCGGCGCGTCCGATGGGTGCTCCGCCCAGTTTCGCCCCCGCCGCACCAAGCGCCAACAGCATGACCAGGGCCACGACAGAGACCGCGATGGCCAGACCAGAAAACGGCGTAACGGCTGCTACGATCAATGGGGGGATGCCACCTACAAGGAAGGCGATGGCCGACGCGGCGGCGGCCTCAAGCGGCCGGGCCGCCAGGGCGTCGCTCAAGCCGATTTCTTCTCGGGCATGGGTGCCAAGCGCATCGTGTTCGGACATCTCCAACGCGGCCTGTCTGGCTGTTGCTTCGGACATCCCGCGCGTTCTCAGGATGCCCACCAACTCCTCAAACTCGCTATCGGCGTTTCGCGTCAACTCCCTCGCTTCGCGCGCAAGATCGGCGCTTTCACTGTCGGCCTGTGAACTGACGGACACGTACTCTCCAGCGGCCATGGACAGCGCGCCTGCGACAAGACCGGCAAGGCCCGCGACCAGAACCGGCCCCGTCGCGCTTGAAGCCGCGGCCACCCCGACGATGATGCTGGCGGTCGATAACAGCCCGTCATTGGCCCCGAGGACCGCGGCACGCAGCCAGCCCGAGCGTCCACTGAAATGTTCATCTTTATGCGCGAGCATCTGCCACCTCTGCTTTTTGGAGCGTGATCACGACCTTCAGCCCCGGATCATTATCCACAAGCTGCAATTCTCCCTCATGCATATCGACGATCGCGGCGACCAGGCTCAACCCCAATCCGTTTCCCGGCGTCGTGCGGCTGCGTTCGAGCCGGTAGAGACGGCGCAGGACATTTTCACGTTCGTCTTCAGGGATGCCTGGCCCCGTGTCACTGACGGCAAGGCGAATTGTTCCGTCGTCCGAAACGATGCCAACCGAAATCGACGCGCCTTCCGGCGTGTGGCGCAGCGCGTTCTCGATCAAATTGGCAAACACTTGGCCCAGCAGGGATTTGTTCCCAGCGACGAAGACCGACCCATCCGGTATGTCACTTCTCAGGTCGTGACCGGTCTCCTCGGCGATCGGTTCATACACCTCGCAAAAGGTCTGGGCCAAGGCGGCGATATCCACTTTCTCAAAATGCCTTCTGGGCGAGCCGCCCTCGATCTGAGCGATTTGCAAAAGCGATTGAAAGGTTTTCACGATTCCGTCGGTTTCGTCATTTGCCCGGTCCACGAGATCCGCGACGTTCTTGTCCAGACTGGTCTTGTCGCGCAACTGGCTCAGCAAGACGGACACCCGCTGGATCGGTGTCTTCAGATCATGGGCAATGTCGGCAGATACCTGTTTTAGGGCCGAGATCTGCTGTTCCTGTGCGGCGGCCATCTTGTCGATACGTGTGCCTATGCGGGTGAGGTCGTCCGCCCTGCCATCCATTTGCGAAACGCGCGCGGCATAGTCGCCTGTTGTCAGCCGATCCAGCGTCGCGTCGATGCGGTCGAGGCGTTTCACAGAGCGCCGGGCCAGCAGAACGCCGCCGCCCACGACAATCAAAGTGGTCGGGATCAGGCTGAACAGGAATACCGACAGGAAGGCTTCCTGGATGTCATGCAAAGGCTCGGCGCTGCGCGCAATGGTCATTTGACCGCCATGTATCGGCCCACCCAAAGCAAAATAATCACCTTCGAGGTCTTCGAACTCACCGTTGAGGGACACGGCGGCAAACCCATCACCTTGCGAGACCAGCGCCCCGTTTCCGACAAGCAGCCCGCCGGGCAACACGAAACTGAGTATGCGATCTTCGGGCGAGGCCGTTTCAGATTGAGAGCGCACGAAGGCAACGACCGCGGCGGTATTCGGCAATGCCCTGAAACTCGCCATCTCCTGTTCAAGGGTGGCGCGAAGCGATTGTTCGGTGTTGTCGCGCACGATCACATAGGTCGCCGCCAGGCTGACGAGGCTGACCAGCGCGAACAGCGCCGCCATCGCCAGCGACTGGCGCAGGGGCGTGGACGTCCATATGCGGCGCGCCTTGGTCACGGATCAGGCCTCGATCCGATAGCCGGACCCGCGCACGGTTTCGATCAATTCGGTGTCGAACGGCTTGTCAACCTTCGCCCGCAGGCGGCTGATATGGGTCTCGACCACATTGGTCTGCGGATCGAAACTGATGTCCCAGACCGCCTCCAGCAGCATGGTGCGGGTCTGCACCCTGCCCTTGCGCCGCAACAGATGCTCCAACAGCGCAAATTCTCTTGGCAACAGATCTATGACCTGTCCCGCGCGCGTCACCTTACGTCGCACAAGATCCATTTCCAGATCGCCGGCGCGCAAAACCGTTTCTTCCTGTGTCGCACGCGGACGCCGGGCAAGTGCTGCAACGCGGGCCGACAGCTCGCCGAAGGCGAAGGGTTTCACAAGGTAGTCATCACCACCGGCGTTCAGCCCCTCGATCCGGTCATCGACCCCGCCCAGCGAGGTCAGAAACAGCACAGGCGTCTGGTTCTTCGCCCCCCGCAGGGTCTTGACCAGCGCCATCCCGTCGAGACCGGGCAGCATGCGGTCCACGATCAGAACTTCGTAATCGGTGGCACTGGCCTGCAACAGCGCATCGCGGCCGTTTTCGATCAGATCGACAACATGGCCCTCTTCACGCAGCCCATCGGCAATATAGGCGCCGGTCGTCTTGTCGTCCTCGATCACCAGGATTTTCATCACTTGCTCCATCTCGTGCTGATGACCCCGGAAGGGGCCACCAGTCTTTTGCCATGGATTTCAGATCTGTGCGACTTACTTGTCGTCGTCGGCTTCGTTTTCTCCATCCTCATCGGCTTCGTTATCGTCGTCGTCACCGTCGTCACCGTCGTCACCGTCTTCATCGGCTTCGACTGTCATCGACCCGTCGGCGAGCGTATAGAGCATATCCTGCTCGGTGCCGTCGGCCATCATGACCTCGAACTCCACGATCCCATTGCCGGTGGCTTCATCGTCAAACTCAGCGCCAACGACCTTGCCGCCAGTGTTGGTTTCGACGCCAGCAACAACGGCGGCGACCTCGGGGTTGGCAGTCAGGAACTGCTGCAACTCTTCCGCTGATTTTGCGGTAGAATCGCTTGAAGCAAAAGCCATGGAACCGGCGAAAACCGACAGGCCAACAAGGCCAGAGGTTGCGGTGAGTGCAATCTTGTTGCGTTTCATATTGTAATCTCCTTGGTTCTGGCCGGGATCATCCCGTCCGATGAGATTGATATAGAAGTGTCTGATCGCGATTGCCTGACGGTCAGATTACATGTTTGTTATTCTCCTGAACGGGTGGCGAAACGCGAAAACGGCAGGCGCTGCCTGCCGTTTTCCAATTCTTACAGTTATTGGTTCAGGCCGCTGCCGGTTCGACACCTTCGGCTTCCTCACGCATCTCTTCGGCGCGCTTTTCTGCCTCTTTGATCAAGCTCGGGCCTGCAAGCCGCAAGGTCAGTGCTAAGGCCGCGCCCAGCACAATGGCAAAGCCGACGGCCATGATGCCGAAGCCGAAGCCAGCAAATACGATCAGGGTGATCAGGGCGCTGCCGACAAAAGATTTGATCCGTTCCATACTAAGTCTCCTTGTTCCTTGTGAAAAGGAAGTATGTCGCCGATTGCGTGATTGCCTGACCGCCACGTTACATCGGTGTAATGTCGCCCTTTTTTCGACGCAAACGCCAGTAGAGCAGTGCAATGCCAATCAGCAGTGCGGGGATGACCACCATCGCGACAAGTGCAAGATGGTTCCAGAACCATGGCAAAACAGAGACATCGTGCCCCAAACGATAGGCCAGGGTGGCCCACCCCCCGACCCAAAGCGCCGCACCGAACAGGTTGGCCCCAAGAAACGTCGCCCAGTGCATTTCGGTCGATCCAGCAACAAGCCCGTTGATTTGCCGCAAGAGCGGCACAAAGCGTGCTGCGATGACCATGAGCGGCCCGTATTTCGCGGTCACTGCTTCGGCCTCTACATATTTTTCATGTGTAATCCCGATGCGACCGCCATAGCGAAGAATGACGGCCTTGCCGTATCTGCGGCCGATCAGATAGCCGATATTGTCGCCGAGCACCGCTGCGACATAGGCCGCGATCACGACGTGCCAAATATTGAGTTTGCCTGCACCCGCAGCGGCCGAAGACGCGATCAACGCGCTTTCCCCCGGCAAGGGAAGCCCCAGTGTTTCCAAAGTGATCGAGAGGAATAGCGCGATGACCCCATATTGCTCGACAAGCGTGAGAAGATGATCCTTGATCCACAGCATCAGGTACTCGCATCCGCAATGTTACTACGCTCCGCGCGCGGCAGTCCCCCATCTCCGTCCTCGGGCATCAGCGCCCCGAGCGAGAAATAGATTTTCATCAGATCATCGGCGTCCATTCCGGGGACAGGGCTCACCGCGTCCTCGGCCACGAATACCAGACCGCCCGACATCGGCACCGGTGACGTCGGCAAATAGACCAGCTGCCGCCGCTTGCCCTCGACAACATACACCTCGCGCGTGGTCAGAAGCGCCAGCACCTCTGCCCCTTCTTCACCACCAAAGCGGCACATAACCACCGACATGCTCTTGAACTCGTCCTTGTTGTCCGCGTTCAGCATGCGCACCACCTGGCTGACGGGCTTGTAGATCGAGCGCACCAGAGGGACCCGCGAAAACAGCGCGTCGATCCACGTGTCAAGCTGGCGTTTCGCCTGTGCCTTGACCAGAACGCCGAGCGCCCAGACACCCACAAGCGCGATGGCAAGGCCAAGCCAGAAGGCGATTGTCTGGTGGCCGGGCCCGATCAGGCTCGATCCTCCGGATGTCAGAATATCTCCCAAAACACTGCCCGGACCCAGCGCGCCGCGCAGCTTTGCCACGATCCACTCGATGATGAGAAAGGTCAGGATAACCGGAAGCAAGACGAAAAGGCCCGTCAGAAACGCGCTCGCGATGCCTTTTTGCCAAACGTAGCCTAATGGATTCATATCTTTTGCCTGTTCCTCATCCTGGCGCCTACCTAAATATCCCCCACGATTGAGCCGCCTTGCTCTCTTGATGGAACCCTAAAGGCGGATGGCGGTCGATACCACCCGCATCGAAGCCATTATGCGGGCTGTTATTTGCCGTCATTCAGGATCGGCCCATTGTATTGCCAGTGACAGACGTTGGCTCTGCGTCTCGCGGCGGCATTTCGCGCCGGTTAATTCGGTGTATGATAAAGACGAGCAGCAAGGAAATCCGACGGGAACCGAGAGATGATCGACAAATTTCAAGACCATGCCTCGAACGAGCGCACCTATTTGTCGTGGATCCGAACGGCCATCGCCATTGCCGGTTTCGGCATACTGATCGAAAAGCTCCCCTCTACACCAAGCAATACCTGGGCCGGTCTTTCACTGGTTGTTCTGAGCGCCGCGCTTGTTCTTCTCGCCTCTCTGCGGTTTCTGGTGATCCGCAAGCAGATCACGCAGGAACATCTGGATCGCACCTCATTCGGTCGCATCGAGGTTCTATTTGCCGCCATGCTGGCGCTTCTATTGCTGACCGTCTTTGTCTTTCTTCTGGGCCTTGTCAGAACCGGCTAGCGCAGGAAGCGATTTCACGATGACGTTCTGATAGGCGAAGGGAATTTCGATCCCCTCAGCGTCGAAGCGTTTCTTGATGGCTTCGGTGAGGTCGTACTTCACGGTGGCCGCAATCGCGGGATCAGCACACCAGACCCGCAAACTCAGATCGACGCTGGATGTATTGAGCAGCAGAACCGGGCAGCCGACGACCTCCTCGATGTCCGCATGCGCCTCGGCCAGTTCCAGGGCGATGGCTCGCGCCCTGTCGATATCCGCGTCATAGCTGATCGAGAACGGCACAATCGCCATCACGCGCGGATGCACCGCTGTCAGGTTGACCATGACCGTGTTGGAAATCACCGAGTTGGAAATGATCACGCGCCGGTTGTCGAACGTCTGCAACACGGTATAGCCCAGCGAAACATCCTCGACGATTCCTGTTTCCAACCCCGTCGGCGCATTGATCTGGATCCGGTCGCCAAGTCTGAACGGCCGGTAGAAGATCAGGCTTAGCCCGGCCACGAAATTGGCAAGCGTGGATTGTGCAGCGAGGCCGATGACAATGGAGGCGACCGATACGCTGGCCAGAAGCGCTGTGCTGAGGCGATCCAGCGCCGGAATCATATGCGCATAGAACATCAGGATCACGACCCAGACGAACACACTTGCCACCTTTGACAGAAATGACGCGGCCATGCGGTCGATCCGCTGGTCCCGGTCACGTTCCATGACCAACCGGATCGCCCGGCGCAGAATCCACGACAAAATCAGCCCGCCGACCCAGAACAGGACCGCAAGGATCAACGCCCCGGACCAGGTATCAGGTTGAATCTTCGCCATCCAGGACTGCAACGTCTGCCAATTCATGCGGCGCCTCCACCTGCACTATTGACCAAACACAGGCTTTTGAAAACACTGGTGAAATGAAAACACCCATCCACAGGAACAAACTGTTCAGCGCGCTTCGCGACGTTCAGGACCGCAGAAATACACGGCGATCGTTTGGAATCGGGACCTCTCCGGTGGCTATCGAGCCGCCCGGGGATGCGGCCGAGACCACTGTTGCGTGGCACAGCTACGGGACGGATGGCTATAGCGTCGAGGCGTCCGAACCCGCACCGGGTGACGACCGGTTGCTGTGGATCGACATCTGCGGGCTGCGGGATCACGCGCGGATCGCGGAAGTCGCGGCTTCCTGTGGTCTGAGCGACCTTGCCATTGCCGACCTGTTCCATGTCGATCAAAGAGCCCACACCGATAGCGACGGCGATCTGGTCCTGACTGTGCTGCGGATGCCGGTCGCCGGGCCGCCGTTTGAGGCGGACCAGATCACGCTGGTCCTTGGCGCCGGCTTCGTTCTGACGATCCGTGAAGGCCCCCGCGACTGTTTGGGCAGTGTCCGCAAGCGGCTTGCGGGCGGCACCGGACGCATCCGCACCTCTAGCGGCTATCTGTTCTATGCCCTGATCGACGCCATCGTGGACACCTATTTTCCGATCCTGGAACGCTACGGCGATCTGGTCGAAGGGCTGGAACAGCGGATCCTCGCGTCGCCTGGCGACGACGCCATGCGCGATATCCATCTGCTGAAACGCGAGCTTCTGGACATACGGCACGCGCTCTGGCCGATGCGCGAGGCGCTGGCGGCGCTGCAACGGGACGACACACCGCAGATCGACGAGCCAGTGCTCCCCTTCCTCAGGGATTGTTCGGATCATGCCTTTCAGTTGCTCGACATGGTCGAGGTCTATCGCGAAACGGCGCAGGGGCTTGTGGACCTGCAACTGTCGTCGCTTTCCAACCGCATGAACGAGGTGATGAAGATGCTGACCATGATCGCCACGATCTTCATCCCAATGACCTTTATCGCGGGCCTCTATGGCATGAATTTCGACCGGGCTTCGCCCTACAACCTGCCGGAACTCGGCTGGCGGTTCGGCTATCTCTATGCGATTGGCCTGATGGTTGTCTCGGCCTCCACGATGCTGTTCGTCTTCTGGCGGCTGGGCTGGATATTCGGCAAGAAACGGCGGTCACGAGCCGATGACTGAAAAGTGACGTTACAAATCTGTATAGTCGCCGCGAAGCCAATTTTATCTGCCGACCCGACATTTGCTCCGTAACGCATGATACGGAGCTTTCCTCATGACACATCCACGATCACCCAAACGGCGCACCAGGCTGACGGCAGCACTGCTTGCGGCGACCATCGCATCGACTGGTCTCGTCTCACTGGCGCCTTCCACCGCACTTGCGGTTCCCGCAGGCGGCTATGCCGACCTGATCGAACAATTCAGTCCGGCGGTTGTTCTGGTCGAAGTCACCCAGACGGCCACACCTGCCGCCGCAGACGGCGGAATGCCCAACGAGGAGTTCTTCAAGGAATTCCAGCGGCGGTTCGGTGACAACATGCCGCAAATGCCTCAAATACCGAACATGCCCGACCGTCAGGGCGTGGGGTCGGGCTTCATCATTTCGTCCGATGGTCTGATCGTCACCAACAATCACGTGATTGACGGCGCAACATCCGTAACAGTCAAGTTTGCCGATGGTTCGGAACATGTTGCGACTGTCGTCGGAACCGACCCGCTGACCGACATCGCCTTGCTCGACATCGAAGGGTCCGACCTTCCAACCGTTTCGTTCGGGTCGTCCAAGACAATGCGCGTCGGAGATGAGGTCATCGCTATGGGCAATCCCTTTGGCCTGGGCGGCACGGTCACGACCGGTATCGTTTCGGCCAAGGACCGCAACATCAATGCCGGACCGTTCGACGAATTCATCCAGACCGACGCGGCCATCAACCGGGGCAACTCTGGCGGGCCGCTCTTCAACGACCGCGGCGAGGTGATCGGTGTCAACACCGCGATCTTCTCGCCCAATGGTGCCAGCGCCGGGGTCGGTTTCGCCGTCCCCTCCGACCTGGTCTCAAAGATCGTCGCAGACCTGCAGGATGACGGCCAGATCGACCGCGGCTGGCTGGGCGTCCAGATCAAGCCGGTGAGCGAGGAAGTTGCCTCGGCTCTCGGTCTTCAGGCAGGACAGGGCACCATGATCGAAAAGGTCATGGACGGCACTCCGGCGCAAAGGGCGGGTTTGCAATCCGGCGACATCATCCTCAGCTTCGATGGTGCACAGATCGACGAAGCCCGCGATCTGACTCGCGCGGTTGCCGGCACTGCACCCGACACGCTTTCGAAGGTCCAGGTTCTGCGGAAAGGCGAACGCCTGACGCTGGATGTCACCCTGGCGAATCGCGCGACCGCGCAGGACGCCTGACAGAAGCTTCGCTGCGCCTCCAGTGTCCTCGGGGTGCAGCGGAGGTCGCCACTCACGGCAGACCACCCGCCCTGGTGCCATTTGCGCCGGGGCGGGTTACACACTGATAACAAGACGCGATTCGAGGGGCCAACGTGACGATTTCCGATACTTCACCACCTGCCGGCATTTGGGCGCGGATCAAGCCGGTCGCCCCCTATCTTCTGACGGCCGGATTATTCGCGCTTGGGGCTTTTGCGCTGTATCAGTTGCTGAAACCGGTGAATTTCCGGGACGTCATGGATCAGGTCCGCGGCACGCCCTGGCACATCATCGCCCTGTCGTTGCTGGCAATGTTCGCAGGCTACGCCGCGCTGATCGGATATGACTGGTCCGCCCTGCGATATCTCGGCAAGAAGCTTCCGTTCCCGGTCATCATGACAGGCGGGTTTCTGGGCTATGCACTTGGCAACACCATCGGCGCGGGTCCGGTCACTGGCGGCGCTGTGCGCTATCGCATCTATTCGTCCCTGGGACTGACCGCCTACGACATCGCCGCGATCGCCATATTCGGGTCCCTTGCCTTCGGGCTCGGGGCGACCATCGTCGGGTTCGGCGCGCTGGCCTATCATCCCTATGCCCTTCAATCGCTGACCTCCATCAGCCCACAAATCCTGCGATGGATCGGAATTGTCGCGCTGGTCCTCTCTCTGGGTTTCCTCGCGGCCCTCGCCCTGCGGAAATCCGAAATCACCCTGCGCGGCCACAGTTTCCGGACACCCTCGCTCGGCTTGCTCAGCGGGCAGTTGCTGTTCACCGCCATCGACATCCTGATGGCGGCGACCGTTCTCTATCTTTTGCTGCCGCCCAACGACATGGGATTCGCCACCTTCCTGGCGGTCTTTGCCGCTGCGATCTTTGCAGGCGTCGCCAGTCATGTGCCAGGCGGGGTCGGGGTATTCGAGACGATCATCATCGCCGCCCTGCCCGCCTCGGTCCCAGTCGATCAGGCCGCTGCCGGCTTGCTGCTCTACCGGCTGATCTACTATCTTGTGCCTTTCGCGCTCGCTCTTGTGCTTCTGGCGCTCAGCGAATTGCGGATGGCCAGCACCAAGGTCCAGTCGCCCCGGATGCAGGCCCTCGCTCCGGTCTTCGGCGCGGTCAGCTCCGTCGTGCCGCTGGCCATGTCGGCAATGATCTTCGCCTCCGGGGTCTTTATGCTGCTTTCGGCGGTCATTCCCGCTTCCAGCGACATTGCCGAGGAAATGGAACTGCTCCTTCCCCTGGGCTTCGTGGAAGGTGGCGCACTGCTTTCCAGCGCCATCGGTGCGGCCTTGTTGATCATTGCCCATGGCATGTTGCGGCGCGTCGAAGGTGCATGGTGGCTTGCCGTCGGGGCGCTCGCCGCCGGGGTTGTGGCATCGCTGTTGCAGGGACTGGATTATGAGCGAGCCATCGTTCTGTTGCTGATGGTTCTCGTCCTGCTGCCATGTCGACGCGAATTCTACCGCAGCGCGCGGTTGACGCGAAACCCCCTGTCACTTCGATGGGTCCTGCTGTTGGCGTCGATCGTCATCGCGGGCATTGGCGTCTATTTCTTTGCCCACAAGGCCACGCCCTACAGCAATGAATTGTGGTGGCAATTCGCCGCCGACCAATCCGCGCCGCGGGCCACACGCGCCGGTCTGGTCGGGGCTCTGCTCATCGGCTTGTTCGCGCTGGTGACGGCCCTGCGCCCGCCACGGGTTGTGGCCGAACTGGCGACGTCCGAGGAATTGGCGCAGGCCCGTGCAATCATTGCAACGCAGGCCAATCCGGATGCGAACTTTGCGCTGACCGGGGACAAGTCATTGCTGTTTTCCGACAGTGGCCGGTCTTTTCTGATGTATCGGGTTCAAGGGCGGTCCTGGATCGCGCTTGGCGATCCTGTGGGTGATCCGGACGAGGCGGCCCAGCTCGCATGGGAGTTCGTCGATGCCGCCAATGCCGCCAATGCCCGGCCCGTGTTCTACGAAGTCGCGGCAGATAACCTGGCGCTTTGGGCCGAGATGGGCCTGGCCATGCACAAGATGGGCGAAGAGGCCGTGGTTCCGTTGCCTGATTTCTCGCTCGAAGGCAGTCATCGCAAGAAGCTGCGCACGGCCTACAATCGCGCTGGCCGCGACGGGCTCAGCTTTGAGATGCTGAACGCCCCGGTCGACGACCCGACAATGGATGTGCTGCGCAAGATCTCGGATCAATGGCTTGCAGACAAACACGCCTCGGAAAAACAGTTCTCCGTCGGTCGTTTCGATCCCGACTATTTGCGTCGGTTTCCCATCGCTATCGTGCGCCATGACACGCGCATCGTCGCCTTTGCCAATGTCCTGACGACCGAGGCGAGGAAGACCGCGACCATAGACCTGATGCGGCACGTCGACGATGCGCCGGCTGGCCTGATGGACTATCTTTTCACGGAATTGATGCTGCATCTAAAGACGGAGGGGTTCGCTGATTTCAGCCTTGGAATGGCACCGCTTGCCGGGCTCGAGACCCGGCGCGGCAGTCGCTGGACGATGAAACTTGGCGCCCTTGTCTATCGTCACGGTGGGCATTTCTACAATTTCGACGGGTTGCGGAACTTCAAGGACAAGTTCGATCCCGTATGGGAACCGCGTTTTCTGGTCGCCCCGCCGCGGGCAAATATCCTGCTGATCGCGACAGACGCGGCGGCGCTGATTGCTGGCGGCATGCGCAAGGCTGTGGCGACGGGCTGAGAAGGTTCGCCCAAGCCGAGCCATATCATTCAAGAAGCCCGATGTTCAGCGCTTATGCTGGTCCTGTGCTGCCCTGCCAGCCGTCTCCGAGCGCCTGCACCATATTCTGCACCATGTGCCGGAAAGCCGATGGGACGTGCCGCGCGTGCTTGCTGTGGGCATCGCTTCCCCGGCCACCACGATCAACGCAGCCCTTGCCGCCGAAGGCTTGGCCGTATCCTTACCAGAAACCGCCTTGACCGCCGTGCCGCTCTACACCGTCACCGCGTCGGATCGTGCCCGCACCCTTGAAGTTTGCCGCAGCACCTACGCCCTCGCCGCCTGACAACCAATCCCTAGTGCCAACGGCAACTAGCCCCGGTTCGCGTGCACCGACGCAGCCTTGGCATTTTTATCTGAAAACTTCGCCGGTATCTGCATTCAAATACAGGCGGTTGGCGACCGTCGCACCGCCGCAGTAAGTGAAGTAGATAGGTTGGTCGCTATGGCTGCTAGACTTCACC
Organism: Aliiroseovarius sediminilitoris; assembly: GCF_900109955.1. NCBI lineage: Bacteria > Pseudomonadati > Pseudomonadota > Alphaproteobacteria > Rhodobacterales > Paracoccaceae > Aliiroseovarius > Aliiroseovarius sediminilitoris. The sequence continues at coordinate 2,496,707 of NZ_FOJB01000001.1, forward strand.
CAACCGCCCATGTCGCGGAAGTCACGTTCGGTGCATCGGCGTTGCGCGATAAGAGATTGGGCCGCTTCTGCAAACGCGGTTCGGTATCGCGCGAAGTCGTCGGACCCCGCTACCAATTTTTCAATCCCCGAAGCATCCGCAGCCGGATCGGGCGGGCGAGTTTCGGATAGGTAATCCATCGACACCCATTCGGCGAACTGCCCGTCAGCAATGCCGTTCGCATCGTCGCACGCGGCGTTTCCCGTATCGACATATTCGCTTCGACCGCCGACGCAAGACGCGTCATAGGGCTGTGTGATCCGCGCCCACCCGTCGCGTTCTTCGTGCACGGTCACGCCTTCACGGAAGAACAACCGTCCAACTACACCGCAGCTTTCCGACGGGCATGTGCGGCGGTTCAACCGTTCGGAAGTAACCCAAAGCCGCTCGTCACCTTCCTGTGCAGCCCATCGGCGCTCATTCACTTCCGGCATGGCGGTTTGCGCAGTTTCCGGCGATGGCCCGGTGACGCCGATAAGGACGAAGCACCCGACGAAGGACGCCAAAGCAATCCAGCGGCTCTTGAACGGCTTAAACGGGTAGATAACCCCCGCCAACGACACGATTGACGCAAGCGCCAACACCAAAACAATAACAGAATTCCCGTCCAAGCCCTTATCCTCGTTAGCGATTCAATATTGTGACCCTAACAGGGATAACGTGTTTGTGTGGCGTTTTGCGGGCGAAGCTGCTAAGCACCCGACTTAGCGGGGTGCTACATGCCGTCACGTCTTCGTGAGCGTTCGGAGGCCAATCTGACCCCCTCAAAGCCCTGAAAATCGCATGGGTAGTTCGTGGTTAGAACTAGTTAAGCTCCAAATTATCCAATGAAATCAATGAATAATGGCGGAGACGAAGGGATTCGAACCCTCGAGACGGTTTCCCGCCTACTCCCTTAGCAGGGGAGCGCCTTCGACCACTCGGCCACGTCTCCGCCGACGCGTATATCCAAGCGAGCATGGGGAAGACAAGGTGAAACTTTCTTTCCTGCAAAAAAGTTCTCAGGGGGTCAGATCACACCGCGTGGGCGGCAAGATCGCAGATGACATTCCCAGCGTATCACTGCGATCAACCAATTGGGTGCGATCCCCCGATGCGGGGTCCAAAACGCTCAAGAAATTCGCCACGTATTACAACCAGATCACCTGCGCCAAGTGGGACCAAAGATCGTGCATATCGTTGACCCACAGTGCCTGCCTTACTCTTTCCTCGACAGCGACGTGCATGCGGTTGCGGAGGCCACCCCTTGACCCGGTCGGGCACAGAGGATTGAGTGATAGATGAACATGTTAATAGGTTCGCTTTGTGGGTGCCCGTTCAGATCACCCCGAAAGGATGCCCGATGACTGCTGAGTTCATGCTGATCACCTTCACGCTGTTTCTGGCCGGCGTTTTAGCGGTTCCCATCGCATCCCGATTGGGTCTTGGTTCGGTGCTGGGATATCTGTTGGCAGGTGTTTTCATCAGCCCGTTCCTGCATTGGATGGGCGCAGATGTCGTGGCGCTACAGCATTTCTCGGAATTTGGTGTCGTCATGATGCTGTTTGTTGTCGGGCTTGAGATGAACCCGCGGTCGCTTTGGGAAATGCGGTCCCGGATATTCGTGCTGGGCGGATTGCAAGTGGTCGTCACGACGGTTCTTGTCATGCTGATTGCCATGGCATTTGGCCTGCCGACAACCGTTGGGCTGGCGATTGGGTTGGTGTTTGCCCTGTCCTCGACGGCGATCGTGAATCAGACCTTGCGTGAAAAAGGCCTGTTGCGGTCGGATGGAGGGCAGGCAAGTTTCTCGGTCCTGTTAATGCAGGATATTGCGGTTATTCCCATGCTGGCGCTGATCCCCCTTCTGGCCATGCCGGAACTGGCTGAAACCCTGTCACATGGGTCCGCAGAGGCTGGCGAATATGGTTCCGCTGCAACCAAATTGAACCTCAGCCTGGTTGACGGTCTGAACGGCTGGCAAACTGCGCTGGCGACACTTGCGGCCATCGCGGCGGTCATATTTATCGGCACCTATCTGACCACGCCAGTGTTTCGGTTCGTCGCGCGGGCCAGGTTGCGAGAGCTGTTCGTCACCGCCGCCCTAATGATGGTTCTGGGCATCGCCCTGCTGATGACATTGGTTGGTCTGTCGCCTGCACTGGGCACCTTTCTGGCGGGGGTTGTCATGGGAGGCAGCGCGTATCGGCATGAGTTGGAAAGCGATATCGACCCGTTCAAAGGAATATTCCTTGGGGTCTTTTTTATCACGGTTGGTGCCAGCATTGACTTCACGCTTCTGGGCCAGAACGTTGGATTGGTGCTGGGCCTGACATTCGGGCTGATCGTGCTGAAATGCGTGGTCCTTATGGGGTTGGGGCGCGCATTTCATCTGAAAGGTGGCGACAGATGGCTGTTCGGGCTGGGCCTTGCCCAAGCCGGTGAATTCGGGTTTGTCCTGTTGTCGTTCACAGTCGCCAATGCTGTCATCCCCAAAGAGATTGCCGATCTTCTGCTGTTGGTTGTGGCCTTGTCGATGTTGCTGACGCCTGCGCTGTTCATCCTGTACGACCGTGTCATCGCACCACGTTATTCCAACGATGACGAACGCGAGGCCGACACGATTGAAGCGCCTGCCGAGATCATCATCGCGGGCCATGGCCGGTTCGGCGGCATCGTGAACCGGGGCTTGCGGGCGGCGGGCTATGACACGACTGTTCTGGACTATTCGTCGGAGCAACTGGAAATGCTGCGTCGGTTCGGGATCAGCGTGCATTTCGGCGATGCCACACGCCCAGACATGCTGCATGCCGCCGGGATCGAAGACGCCAAAGTCCTTGTCGTGGCAATCGACGGCAAAGAAGCGATCACCGAAATGACCCGCTATGTTCGTGCCCATTTCCCAAAGGTGCACGTCATTGCCCGCGCAGTTGATCGCAATCACGTATACGACCTTTGGTCGGTCGGCTGTCGAGATGTCATTCGCGAGGTCTATGACAGTTCGCTCCGGATGACCCGTTCGGCATTCGAAGCCCTCGGGCACAGTCGCGCTGCGGCAGACCGAATGGTTGCCGAGTTTGACGCGTCCGACCGTGAGGTCATGCTGGACTTGGCCCAGCTTCACGACATCAACACACCCACATTCGAAAACGAAGCCTATATGCAGCGGGTTGATGAGATGATGAAGGTCTGGGAAGAGCAATTGGCCGGGCGTGTTGCGAATGTAACCAAGACGGCCGAGTAAACCTCACAACAGGGCTAGAGCCGTGAAGTGGTGGACGCCACTTGGCTGCACAGATAGAAACGAAACTGGAACAGGATGGCGCTGCTTGCACGGCGTCGTTTGCAGGGGAAAGACAGTGCCACTGGAAATGTATAAGATGATTGCGCGCAATTCGCTTTTCATGCGCGCCCTACCCGATGTTCATGTGGACGCGATCTTGTCACAGGCCACCTGGCGACATTTTGAGCGTGGCGAAACGCTGTTCATGCAAGAGGATTCAGCCGACGCGATACACATCGTTCTGGACGGTTGGGTCAAACTTTACCGTATGACACGCGGCGGGACCGAAGCGGTGGTGAGTGTATTCACCCGTGGCGAAAGTTTCGGCGAAGCCGTCGCCCTGCGGAAACTGCCCTATCCGGTGTCGGGCGAGGCCGCGACCAATTGCGAAGTGATGCATATTCCGACCAACGTCATGCTGCAATTGGTGAAACAGGATCCCGAGGTCGCGCTTTCGATCCTTTCGTCAACCTTCACACATTTGCACGGGCTGGTCACACAGCTTGAACAGCTGAAGGCCAAAACCGCCCCGCAGCGTGTTGCCGAATTCCTTTTGGCGCTGTGTGACGGCACGTCGGAAGATTGCACAATCCAACTGCCTTATGACAAGGTGTTGATTGCCGGGCGTCTGGGCATGAAGCCAGAAAGCCTGTCCCGTGCGTTTTCTCGGCTTGGCACCTATGGCGTACGGATCGACAAAAGCAGTGCGATCATCAGTGATGTGCAGCGGTTGCGAGACTATGCGCGCGACGACGGATAGGGCGACGACACTGAAAAGACGCGGAGTTGAATGCCACTTAACCCTGTAAGTCATTGATTGTGTTAAGTCTGAATTTCACATTGACAGGGCGCGATACCACTGAGGTGTGAACATATATGCCACAAAAATTTGAAGAAAAACCTAAAAAAGGCCGCTACAAGGCGACCTTTTCAGAAGTATTCAACATCTTGGTTTCCTCGTTTCGATGGTTTGGTTGGCACCACCATCAAAACGGACAACCATTTCCCTTCAAGGGATGTGCCGCCCCCATTTCAGCTTGCTGAGAAGGGCGCGGTGTCAGATCACATCGAGTCTACGCCATGTAAGATGTCCCATCCGGAGTGCGAAGTTTCGCCAACGCCGAAAGCCCTGACTTCGACATCCCAATGATCCGCGCCCCTCATCAAGTCCAACCCGACCTTCTGCCTTTTCCCGAGCGAGAACCTCGTGCACCTCTAAAGGATCACCCATCACGCCTTTGAATTTCAAAGAAGGGTCCACATAACAACATACGTTTATCGCAGGATAATCCGATGATGTTGTTCGCGGGGCTGCACACCCAGCTCTCTGATGGTCGTCGCACTTGCACCTTGCTGACACGCCCGGCACTGCCTGATATCGAAGCGCTGCACCCGCGCATGCCGGTCATTCTGACATCGGAAGAAACGCTGGCCTGGCTTGAAAAGACCGCATCCGATGATGACGTTCGCGACACTTTCGGCACCGGATGGCAGGGCCGGTTCCTTGAGGACCCGGTGGCGAAATTTGGTCTTAAGGATGACGGACCCGAGTTGATCGAACCGATCGACGGTGCCGGGTTCGACTTGGTCCCGCGGCCTGAATATCTTGACTCGATGAAACGAAAAACGCCGCGCGGTTTCCCACGCGGCGTTTTCTGTTTTGCTGTGTCTGGGGCTTACATGCCCAGCGCACCTTTGACCTGGTTGATCGCAGCTTCCAGCAGGGCCGGGTTATTTGCAGCGGCCTCTACGGCAGCTTTCAATCCAGTCTTCTCGGCTTCTCCCAGCGAAGAGTTGTCGATCATCTCGTTCACTTTGGCGGCGTCAAAACCCTGCACGGTCAGCGCATCGGGCGTGGCATCGGTTGCGGCATCGGCGGAAGTATCCGCTGTCGCATCCGCTGCTCCCTCGGCGGTGGCGTCTGTGCCGGCATCCGGTGTTGCAGTGTCCGCGGCATCGCTGGCAGCACCGGTGACGGAATCGATTGCGCCTTCAACGGCATCGGTCACGGCGTCAGCAGCACCCTGCACGGCATCGCCCGCAGCGTCAGCAGCGCCTTGCACGGCTTCGCCAGCTGCGTCAGCGGCGTCCTGCACAGCCTCGCCCGCTGCATCCGCGGCCGCGGCGGCTTCATCGGCGGCGTTTTCGGCCGCTTCCTTGGCAGCAGCTTCGGCAGCGGCCGCCTGTTCGGCGGCGGCATCCGCGGCAGCGTCTTCCGCTGCTTGCGCTTCTGCTGCTGCTTCTTCCGCAATCATCTTAGTTTGGTTGTTGTTGTACCAGATATAGCCGCCCACAGCGGCAACGATCACAATTCCAACAGCGATAATGGTATTTTTCATGTCGGCATCCTCAACTTGTCCATACATGCGCTGCGCAGATCTGAGCAGCATCCAAGAGGGATGTGAGGTCTAAGCCGGTCAAGCGCAAGGGGAGTTTCACCCAATGCGCGTCAATACGCCAATGTAGCAGGAATATTGCAAGATTCTGACCCAAAAGAGCGGATCCCGTCGGCTTTTGACGTCAAATCAACATCCGCCTGAAACAATCCTTCGGAAAACGCTTTATCGGGTTGAAACACACCCGCATGGGCCTTAACTTCCGCAACCGAAGAACACTGAAACGTCAGAAGGAATGGCACAATAGCCCGCAGACCTCACAACGCGCCGCCCACGCGCGACACCGGCCCCCGCGTAAACGAGCGCATCAAGGCCACTGAAATTCGACTTATTGGCGCCGACGGCGAAAACGCCGGTGTTGTCACGCCTGCGCAAGCATTGGTCATGGCCGCAGAGGCCGGGCTTGATCTGGTTGAGATTTCGCCCAACGCCAACCCGCCCGTCTGTAAGATCATGGATTTCGGCAAGTTCAAATATGAACAGCAGAAGCGGGAAAGCGAAGCCCGCAAGAAGCAGAAAACCATCGAGGTGAAAGAGGTCAAGTTCCGCCCCAACACCGATACGCATGACTATGACGTCAAGATGCGCAACGTGTTCAAGTTCCTGGAAAATGGCGACAAGGTCAAAGTGACGTTGCGGTTCCGGGGGCGTGAAATGGCGCACCAAAACCTTGGTCGCGAATTGCTTGAGCGGGTCGCGGAAGATACCAAGGAAATCGGCAAGGTTGAAAACATGCCGAAGATGGAAGGCCGCCAGATGGTCATGATGATTGGCCCCGTGTCTAAGTAATTGGCCAAGCACCTGGTCTGATAAAGAAAAACGCCTCGCATCAGCGAGGCGTTTTGCGTTTCAAATCCGTGGCAGTAGCGCGCGGTCCTGTCAGCGCCGAGCCACAACATAGCGCCGCAATTCCTTTGCCGGGAAATTGCCGCTTTCAACGATTGTGAATCCCTGCTCGGTCAGGATAGCCTCGAACTCCTCGACACTCATGATCGCCACATAGGGCGCTTTGCCGACCATCTGCATCAGTGGCAGAGCAAAACGCATGGCGTAGTAAAACCAAGGCCCACCCTGCGTGGGTTTGCAGAATGTTTTTGAGATAAACACGCCACCGGGTGCCAGAAGATCACGCACACGCCCCAAAACGCCCGGCAGGTCTTCCACCAGATGCAACACATTATGGGCAAGGATGGCGTCATAGGGACCGCCGACATCATGCAGTTTTGCGTCAGTCACCTGAAAGTCCACATTGCCGATCCCCTGCTCGTCAGCCTTGGCTTTTCCGATCCGTATCATCTCGGGCGAGACATCGGTGATCGTGATATGTTCAACGGCGGGGGCCAGTTCCAGAGCCGTCGATCCTGTGCCGGCACCAATCTCAAGCACTTTGTCTTGAGAGCCAAGATAAGACCGCGTGCGTTCTAATGTGAACTGATACCCCTCGGGATCCTTGATCTCGGATGTCGCGTATTTCGCGGCGACCCCATCCCAAAATTTCGCAGCTTGTATCATCGGTCATCTCCTTTGATGCTGGTCTATCCATGCGAAACAGCAAAGGGAATTGCCGAATTTTGCCTTACTGCTATACATTTATGCATGAATTGGGATGCAATATCATTTGATTGGAACCAGGTTCGGGCCTTCATGGCCACAGCAGACGAAGGATCACTGTCCGCCGCCGCCCGTGTGCTGGGTCAAACTCAACCGACTGTCGGGCGGCAGGTCGCGCGGCTTGAGGACACGCTGGGCATCGCCCTGTTCGAACGGATCGGGCGCGGACTGGTTTTGACGCCATCCGGACGCGCGGTGCTGGAACATGTGCACAAGATGGCCGATGCGGCGGTGAACATCTCGCTTGTAGCAGCGGGACAAACGCAGGCCATCGAAGGGAAAGTGCGCATCACAGCGTCGGATGTGTTTGCCGCCTATATCCTGCCGCCAATGCTGCAACACCTGCGTGACATCGCCCCAAGACTTGAGGTTGACATCTTGGCTGCCAATGACATTCGCGACATCCAGCGGCGCGAAGCGGATATTGCGATCCGCCATGTCCGCCCCGCTCAACCCGAACTCTATGCCCGGTTGGTCGACGAGGCCGAGGCGTATCTTTACGCTGCCACCTCATACCTCAAACGGCGGGGGCACCCCAAAACCAAAGCCGATCTTTCGCAGCATGACTTCGTGAACTTCGGATCCTCGGACGAGATGATCGGATATCTTGCTCCGCTGGGGATCAAGGTCACGAAGCAGAATTTTCACCTGGGCTCGAACAGTGGTGTGGTCGCGTGGGAATATGTGCAGCGCGGCCTTGGCATTGCCTTCATGTCAGCCAATGTCGGTGACACCGCGCCGGGGGTCGAACGGCTTTTGCCGGATATGGATCCCGTTGTCTTTCCGGTATGGCTGATCACCCATCGCGACCTGCACACCAGCCCCCGTATTCGGCTGATTTTCGACACGCTGGCGGGGTTCCTGTCGCGCCCACCCGAAAAGTGATCGTTTTGATCGGATTGAGCGCTGTGAAAGTGACCTAACACAGCCGCAGTTATCACCTCTTTTCTCTGCCTGCTCTGCCGACTAGGGTGCCCCGATGGAAACACTGTCCTTTCTGTTCGTTCCCCTGTCCCTGCTGGCAACTGCTGTCATGGCGGCCTCGGCGGCGATCCAGGCGCACCGGGTTCATATGGACCCGTTTGGCGCGACAGTTCTGGCGATTGCCACCTCTATGGGCGGCGGCACATTGCGCGATCTGTTTCTGGGGCTGACGCCGGTGTTCTGGATCACCGACACCAGATACCTTGCCGTTGCGGTGCCGATTGCCCTGATCAGTTTCGGCCTGGCAACGCGAATGTCTTCCGGCAATGGCCGCAGACTCAAGGTGCTCATGCAATTGGATGCCATTGGATTGGCGCTGTTCACTCTGACCGGCGTTCAGGTGGCGCTGGATGTTGGGATATCCCCGATCCTTGCCATCGTTATTGGCTGTGTGACCGGCACGGCAGGCGGGATGATCCGTGATCTTTTGTGCAACATGACCCCCAGCCTGTTGAAAGAGGATCTTTACGCCACGCTGTCGCTTCTAGGTGGCGCGGTCTATCTGGCGATGCTGACATATCTGGGCGAGGCGCTGGCGGCGGGTCTTGGCTTTGCCACAATCCTGATTGCGCGCCTGCTGGTCCTGCGCATCAAGCCGCCGCGCGACAGCGTATAGCCTGGACCGGCTACAGCCTGCCTCGCCGTGCGGCCACCAATTGCGACAGGATCGATACTGCAATCTCGGCCGGACCCTTTGCGCCGATGTCCAGCCCGACCGGGCCGTGCAGACGCGACAGGGCGTCTTCGGGCAGACCCAAGGCACGCAACCGGTCCAGACGCGCAGCATGGGTGCGACGCGAGCCAAGACAGCCGATATAGAAAGAACCGGCCCCCAGCCCTTCACGGATCGCAGGATCATCAATCTTGGGATCGTGACCCAATGTCACGATGGCTGTTTGGGCATCCACCCCGATCTGTGCAAGGGCGGCATCGGTATCATCGCAAATCACACGCAGTCCCGGAAACCGTGCTGGCGTGGCAAAGCTGCTGCGCGGATCGGTGATGATGGGATCGAACCCCGTGGCTGCCGCCATCGGAGCCAGGTTTTGTGCGATATGCACCGCACCGACGATGACCAAGCGGGGCGATGGGTTGACAACCAGTGTGAACACATCACCGTCGAACCGGGTTTCCCCCGCCATCGTCTGCGGTGTGTCGGTATCCGACACCGTAAGTTGCCGCGCCCATGTGGTCACGTTCACCTGATAGGCAATCGGCACGCGATGGGCCTGCGTCCGCACGATCTCTGCCAGCATCGCGACCGGCATAGCGGCCCCATCGTTATCCTGATCCGTGACCGGTTCCACCAGAACACGGATGGTGCCACCACAGGCCAGCCCGGCGCTGAACGCATCCTCATCCGCCACGCTATAGGTCAACAGGCGCGGCACGCGGGCACCGATTGCCTCAAGCGCTTCAGTCACCACCGCGCCTTCGACACAGCCGCCCGAAACCGAGCCTTCGATGTCGCCGTCTTCTGCGATGATCATCTGACTGCCTGCCGGACAGGGGGCGCTGCCCCAGGTCTGAACAACCGTAGCAATCGCCACGCGCTGGCCCGCGCGAAGCCAGTCCAACGCTGTATCTGGGAGTGTCCTGAGCGTTGCCACGTCGATCGATTCATTTCCTTATCCGAATGTGGAATGTCACCGGGCTGGCGCAGGGTTTCAACCGCAAAACGTAAACGGACCGCCTGACAAATCAGGCGGCCCATTATGGAGTATACCATTTACAACACAAAATTGGTCCACATCCGCAGCACAAGCAGCCGCATCGCGTCCTGAACCCCATCCGGATCAACCACCAACGCAGCTTGAAACAAACCGCTACTCTGACTGATTCCACGAAAGAGGTTCGCCTTTAACTAAGACCCGCGCATTACTGGAGGCAAGGAAATAAGGCTTTCCGTGGCGTAAGCTCTACCATCGCGAAAAGGGAACGCATCTTTGGCTGGGCGCATCGTTGACGGGTTTTGATGTGTCTGCCAAAATCGCCCGAAGATCAGCATGGCACGAACTGTGAGCATCTAAGCATATGTTACCGAACGAAAACCCGTGCCAGCCCTGCACACCGAACCGCTTGTGCGTGACCGCCTGATGCGCGTCACAGCTATCACCTGCATGAAAAACGAAGCCGCATTCCTTCTGGAATGGCTCGCGCATCACAAGGCGATTGGTTTCACCGATTTTCTGGTCCTGTCGAATGGGTGCAACGACGGGACGGATGGCATGCTCGACCGTTTGCAGGAATTGGGTCATCTGACCCATCTGCGCAATGACGGACCCCATGATCAGGGCGGCATCCAATGGACCGGGTTCAAGATCGCTGACAAGCATCCCCTAGTGCGCGAAGCCGATTGGCTGATGACATTGGATGTGGACGAGTTCGTGAACATCCACGCGGGCGATCATACTCTGGCGGCCCTGTTCTCGGCGCTGCCCGACGCGGATGCGATCACCCTGACATGGCGGCTGTTTGGCAATGACGGGGTGATCGATTATTGCGACCAGCCCATCACCGGGCAATTCACGCGTGCCGCCCCCGAGGTCATGACCTGGCCCTGGCGTGCTTTTCTGTTCAAAACGCTCTATCGCAATCGTGGAGCGTATCGAAAACTCGGAGTTCACCGCCCGCGATCCCCGGTCGAAGGTGTGGTCGAAACCACGCGGTGGTTAGATGGAAGCGGTCGAACGCTGGATGGTAAGTTCCAGCGACATCAGATATTTTCGGCCTACACACGTCCGAATTACGGGTTGGTGCAGTTGAACCACTATCCCTTGGGCGCGATGGAAAGCTTCATTCTGAAATCCGACCGAGGGCGCGTCAACCGGTCGGACAAACCCATCGGAATGGATTATTGGTGCGAACGAAACTGGTGCGAGGTTGAAGACAACTCAATCCGTCAGACAGGCGCACCCCGGCAAGCCCAGCTTGCAGAGCTTATGTCCGATCCCAAGCTGGCAAATCTTCATCACGCAGCGGTCGACTGGCGCAAGCAGCGTTTTCGCGAACTGATGCAGGATGAAGCGAACCGCGCCCTTTTCGGTCGGCTTCTATTGACCCCGCCCGCACGCCCGATTCCCATGGACGACGCGCAAAGAATATACAATTTCGCGCAAATCCCACGTGCTGCGGACCATTGAAATTCCTTCGGAAACAATGCGCTGACCTCTTTCCCACTCTCCCATTTTTTGCCGCATTGCGCGCCAAAAACCGCCTGCTTTCGCACCGAAAGAACACTGTGGATGGAACAATGATTATCGAGGTGTGAGTGATGCAGGACGACCTGTCAGCAGGCGACATGAATGCCGATCATATCGGCACGCCGGACGACGAGTGGCTCTCGCAATTGGAAGAGATCGGGTACGAGCGTGGGTATTTCGAACCCCTTGGCGCGGATCACGCAGCTATATTGACCGACGAGGGGCGAACCCTTCTGGTCACGTTCGAAACGATCCGCAATATTCGCAACACCTCGCCCCTACAAGAACCGCTTGGCTGGACCCTCGTGCGGCAGAACGGGTGGTCAAACCTGTGCATTCTGGCGTATTCAGAAACTTGGTTTCGGGATCGCGCAGTTTATGGTTATTTCGACCGCCTGATCGAAGACGGCTTCTTTGAAGAATTCGACAAGGTGGTGTTTTATGGCGCGGGCATGTGCGGCTACGCGGCCGCCGCGTTCTCTGTGGTGGCGCCAGAGGTAACGGTTATCGCCGTACAACCCCAAGCCACCCTTGACCCGGCCCAGACTGAATTTGACCGCAGATTTCCGAAGGCGCGGCGGCGCGACTTTACAGATCGCTACCACTTTGCGCCCGAAATGGTCGAGATGGCGCGCGATGTGTTCCTGTTTTTCGATCCGGCAATAACCGAAGACACTGTTCACGCGGCGATGTTCAAAGGGGATCACATTCATCATATTCACGCGCGCCACTTTGGCGAAACGCTGGCACAATCTCTGTTTGACATGGGCGTGACCCATGACCTGATTATGAAAGCCGCCAAGGACACCCTGACACCGCAGGGATGCTATCGTGCGCTGCGTGTCCGACGGCGTTACCGCCCCTATCTGCGCAAACTGCTTGCCGCCGCCGAGGCGCGGGGAAAGCCACTGCTGGTCAAATGGTTGGCGTCGTCCGTGGCCTCAAACCAACACGCTCCACGCTTTCAACAGGCGTTGGACCGTGCGGAACGCATTTTGACAAAAGGTTCATCTATATCCTAGCTGTGAAGCAGCGCATCTGCACCAGGGACGCCCGTCGCGTTGCCCGTCGCGTTGCGCGATTTGCGCTTTGCATTCGCCCGAATCATCTGGCACGAAACCAGTTGCTGCGCTATGCCCTGTGCCGATGACCCAGACCCTGACACTCCGCCGTCCCGATGACTGGCACTTGCATCTGCGCGATGGTGAGATGCTGAAAGCCGTCCTGCCCGAAACCGCGCGTCATTTCGCGCGCGCCATCATCATGCCGAACCTTGTGCCGCCCGTGGTGACAAGCTCCGATGCCAACGCTTATTGCGACCGCATCATGGCCGCACTGCCTGCCGACATGCGCTTTGAGCCGTTGATGACACTTTATCTGACCGAGGACACAGACCCGGCAGATGTCGCCGCCGCCGCGACCCGTGGACTGGTGAAAGCGGTGAAGCTTTATCCCGCTGGGGCGACAACAAACTCCGCCTCTGGCGTGCAGGATTTCGACAAAGTCCGCCCGGTGTTCGAGAAAATGGCCGAGATCGGCCTGCCTCTTTGCGTCCACGGTGAAGTCACCGACGGCGACATAGATATCTTCGACCGCGAAGCCGTGTTCATCGACCGTGTGCTTGATCCAATCCGCCGCGCGACCCCCGGTCTGAAAGTGGTGATGGAGCACATCACCACCAAGGATGGCGTGGACTACGCGCGCGCCGAAGGTGACACGCTGGGCGCGACGATCACCACGCACCACCTGATCATCAACCGCAACCACATCTTGGTCGGCGGTATCAAACCGCATTATTACTGCCTGCCCGTCGCCAAGCGCGAAACGCACCGCCTTGCCCTGCGTGAAGCGGCGACCTCGGGCGATGCGACATTCTTCCTTGGCACCGACAGCGCGCCGCATATCGACCCGTTGAAAGAAAACAGCTGCGGTTGCGCAGGATGTTTCACCGCCACCAACACCCTGTCCTGCCTTGCCGAAGTGTTCGAGGCCGACGGCGCGCTGGACAAGCTAGAGGCGTTCACCTCGCTGAATGGCCCCGCTTTCTATGGCTTGCCCGTGAACGAAGACACCATCACGCTGACCAAGGGCGACCCCGTGAATTATCCCGCGAAGATCGCTACAGGGGACGGTCCCGTGACCGTATTTGATCCGGGCTTTCCGCTGCACTGGCGGGTTGACACATAACAAGAACAAGGACGCTGCCCATGATCCCTTCGACCTTCCCCACCAAGGATGAGATTGCCCGCCTGACCGCGCGGATGCTTTTGGAAATTGGGGCCGTGAACTTCAATACGGACGAGCCATTCACGCTGGCCTCGGGCCTGCCCAGTCCCTCCTATATCGACTGCCGAAAACTGATCAGCTTCCCCCGCATCCGCTCAACCCTGATGGATTTCATGGCGGTCGAGATCATGCGCGAAGCGGGGTTCGAGGCGTTCGACAACATTGCAGGCGGCGAAACCGCGGGCATCCCTTTTGCCGCCATGGTTGCCGAGCGTCTCGCCCTGCCCATGACATATGTGCGCAAGAAGCCGAAAGGGTATGGCCGCAACGCCCGCATCGAAGGGGCGATGGTCGAAGGCCAGCGCGTTCTGTTGGTTGAAGACCTGACCACGGATGGTGGCTCAAAACTCAGTTTCGTCGATGCGATTCGCCAAACCGGGGCGACATGCGGTGCAACCGCCGTGATCTTCTATTACGACATCTTCCCCGAGACCGAAAAAACCCTTGGCGATCATGGTGTTCAACTGATCCACCTGTGCACATGGTGGGATGTTCTGGCTGAAGCGAAAGCCCAAGGCGCGTTCACGACCGAGACTTTGGACGAGGTGGAGCGCTTCCTGAAAGACCCGCGCGCCTGGCAAAAAGCGCGTATGCAGGGCTGACGCACATCACCATCTGTATGGACTGTTTTGCGCGACCCCACCAAATCTGGTAGGGTTACGTATGTTTCCGACTTATCCACACGATAATCACAGAAACATACATTTTGCCTTGGACCATCCCGAGGCGCTAAACAATCCCCAAAAGGGGCAGGCAGTCATGAACGAGATCAGCAGTATTCCTCCGGGCGCTAAATCCGGCGACGCCAGCGAAGGCGTGCAGGACGCCCTGCCCCATCACATCGAAGCCGAACAACAGCTTCTGGGCGCGGTCCTGACGAACAACGACGTCTATGATCGGGTCGCCTCGATCATCAATGCGGGTCATTTCTACGAACCCGTCCATGCCCGCATCTGGGAAATCGCCGCCAGCCGGATTTCGAAAAACGCACTTGCCAGCCCTGTGACGCTGAAAGCGTTCATGGAAGATGACGAGGGCCTGAAGGAGCTCGGTGGACCCGCCTATCTGGCGCGACTTGCGGGCGCAGCAATCTCCAGCTTCGCCGCGCGTGACTATGCACAGATGATCTATGACCTCGCGATCCGGCGCGAGTTGATCCAGCTGGGTCAGGACATTTCGTCCAAGGCACAGAAGGTCGATATTTCGTCCGAACCGAAAGAGCAGATCGTCGAGGCCGAACAGGCGCTCTATAAACTGGGTGAAGCAGGCCAGACAGATTCCGGATTCCAAAGTTTTTTGAAGGCCGTGACCGACGCGGTTCACGTCGCCAACGCCGCCTATCAGCGCGAAGGCGGATTGGCCGGTGTCTCGACCGGGCTTGCCGATCTCGACAACAAACTGGGCGGGCTGCACCCGTCCGACCTGCTGATCCTTGCGGGCCGCCCGTCGATGGGGAAGACCTCGCTTGCCACCAACATCGCGTTCAACGTGGCGAAAGCCTACAAGAAAGGTACCCGTCCGGATGGCAGCGAAGGTGCCATTGACGGCGGTGTCGTCGGGTTCTTCTCGCTCGAAATGTCGGCCGAACAGCTTGCCGGACGGATCCTGGCCGAAGCCTCGGAAATCTCGTCTCACAAGATCCGCCAAGGCGACATGGACGAAGGCGAATTTCGCCGGTTCGTCAACGCGGCAAAGGAACTGGAAAGCTGCCCACTTTTCATCGACGATACGCCCGCGCTGCCGATCAGCCAACTGGCTGCCCGCGCCCGCCGCCTGAAACGCACCCATGGCTTGGACCTTCTGATCATCGACTATCTGCAACTCTGTCGCGGCACGGCCGAAAACCGGGTGAACGAGATCGCCGAGATCTCGATGGGCATGAAAGCCATCGCCAAGGAGCTCAATATCCCGGTCATCGCCCTGTCGCAGCTCAGCCGTCAGGTCGAAAGCCGCGACGACAAACGCCCGCAACTGTCAGACCTGCGCGAATCCGGGTCAATTGAGCAGGACGCAGACGTTGTCATGTTCGTGTTCCGCGAGGAATACTACAAGGAACGCGAAAAACCCGGCGACCACGAACTGGACCGCATGGCCGCCTGGCAGGACGAAATGTCCAGCCTGCACGGCAAAGCCGAAGTCATCATCGGCAAGCAACGCCACGGCCCCATCGGCACGGTCGAACTGTCCTTCGAAGCCCAGTTTACCCGGTTCGGAAACCTCGTGCAGAAATGGCAGCAAAGCTCGGACAGCGGGTTCTGATGGCGATCACTGGGGTGAACCACATCAACCGGTCGTGTCTGACCTTTCGCGCTCGGTTCACTTCTTCATGGATGTTCTGGGCAACTGCTGTGCGCGGATTGGTCAAGCGGCGCGTATCTTGAACTTGGCGAGCGTTGGCTTTGCCTCACCCCATCCGCCCAGCCGATTACGCCGCGCACAGATTATTCACTCCTCACTTTTTCCCGTAAACTAGACCACTTCGAACCGCTCGCCGCCAGTTCACCGGATGGCCACCCGGTAAACCGACCGCTCACAATCTGGCGCAGGTAATATCAGGGCAATGACAAACACCTAATCCGTGAGGTATTCGCGACATTTCTTGAACACACGATGCAGGTGGGAATGGACGTTCCTTAAAAGACCTTCGCAGTCAGGCCAATGACCGCGCCCTGCCGGTTCCGTTCCATGATGATGTGTTCCCCGATATGCCCGTCGGCCGCCGCCCAAAACAGTACGCCATGGGGCAAGATCATCTAACCGCCGTGCGCATGTGCGACGACTGCAAAGCGCCCCGTGAGGGCAGAGACGTAACTCTTAACCGCGTGATTGGAGTGGCGTCACACAACGCGTTTCCGCCAACCGCTGGTCCTTCAGGAAACAGACGGACCCTAAACCATCGGAGCAAACCGACGGCAGTGACTCCTTTCTGCGTGCATCGGCAGGAGCGGTCCGCGTGCATGTGCAGCGGGCCGCTTTTTTTGAGCGATTCACCCGCAAGCTGCCCTGCTGGATATCTGCTATATTGGGAAACACACCGCTTTGGCAAGCAAGGCCAGAGGTCTATAAGTTTCTGTTTTTATTTGTATATTCTGGTGCCCCCACACGGACTCGAACCGCGGACCTACTGATTACAAATCAGTTGCTCTACCAGCTGAGCTATAGGGGCACTGCTGCGCATTTAAGGGGTTCTGCGGGCGGGTTCAAGCAAAAGGTTTAGGGTCGGCTTGCCCGGGCCATCAGGGCCACGGCGCACAGGCCCACGGCGATGACCATCAAGGCCGGTGGGGCGGCTTGGCCGAGTTGTTCAAGCGATGCTTGCTCATAGACCCGGGTGGCCAGAGTGCCATAATTGAAGGGGCGTAACAGTAGGGTTGCAGGCAGTTCTTTGACGCTGTCGACGAATACCAGCAGCAAGGCCGTGCCGACCGAACTTCTGATCAGGGGAACATAGACCTCGGACAAGGCACCACGCGCCGATCGTCCCAGTGATCGTGCCGCCATGGGCAAGTTGGGGGAAACACGTCCAATGGCCGCGTCTGCGGCCCCTTGCGCAATGGCAAAGAAACGCACGCAATATGCATAGACCACGGCAAAGGCCGTCCCGGTCATCATCAGACCCGGATCCCAGCCTGTCATCGCGAGCACGCCATCGGCCAACATATTGTCCGTCGCCGCCATCGGGATCAAAATACCGATCCCAAGCACAGCACCGGGTGCGGCGTAACCAATCGTGGTCAACGGCATCAGCTTTCGCGGCACAGGATGCCCGGTCAAACGAACGCCATACACCAGAAACAGCGCAGCGGCGACCGTTACAACGGCGGCGATGCCGCCTACCGTCAGAGTATGCCAGAGCGCCGAGAACAGTCCGTTTGACAGCCAATATTCCGGTTTGGAAATGGCATGACCCAACAGCACGAAGACTGGCAAGACGAACCCAACTAAAAACGGAATGGCGCAGGCAATCAAAGCCATGATGCCGGGCACAGGCCCCAGCGCGCGCGCCTCGACCGGACGGCTTTGACGCGACATGCGGTAAAAGCGGCTGCGGGATCGGCTGATCTTTTCCAGCGCGGCCAGCAGGAACACGAAGACAAGGATCACCAATGCGATCTGCGCGGCCCCTCCTGCGTTATGACTTTCCAGCCAGACCGTGAAGATACCCGTGGTCAAGGTCTGGACCGCGAAGTAATCCACAACTCCGAAATCAGACACCGTTTCCATCATGACGATGGCGACCCCTGCGGCGATGGCTGGGCGCGCCAAGGGCATCCCGACGCGCCAGAACCGCGCAAATGGCCCTGCGCCCAAAGCGCGCGCAACCTCATAGGCGTCACCTGATTGTTCGCGAAAGGCGGCACGCGCCAACAAAAACACATATGGGTTCAGGGCAGCGGTCAGCACCAGAACGGCAGACCAACGCGACCGGATCTGAGGAAACCAGTAATCCGCCGAACTTTCCCATCCGAACAGGGCGCGCATCCCGGTCTGAACCGGGCCTGCATATTCCAGAAAATCAACGAGGGCATAGGCGCCGACATAAGCGGGGATCGCGAGCGGTGTCAGCAACAACCATTCCAACCAGCGGGCGCCGGGAAACCGATACATGGTGATCAGCCATGCGGATCCGGTGCCGACCGCCGCCGACAACGTGCCCACGGCCAGGCTCAGCAACAGCGTGTTTGAAACATAGCGCGGCAGTGTCGTATTCAGAAGGTGCGGCCACGCGTTCTCGGCCGGGGTCATGGCCAGCCAGACGATCGACAGGATGGGCAAAAGAACCAACAGCGCGATCACAATCGCCCCGATGGACCAAAGGTCTGGCAAGCGGCGGTCACGGCGTTGTGTCGCAATCTGAGTCTTTTGGTCAGTCATCAATTGTCCGTTTAGCCTGAAACAGGTTTAACTGTCCAGAAATCCAACATATGTTTCATGGGGTCGACTGCAAAAAAGGCCGGTTCTGAATGCAAATCTGTTTCCACCTTGGCGCCCACTGCACGGACGACGACCAGTTGACAAAATCGCTGCTTAAAAACAGTGGGCAACTGGCGAAACTCGGGGTCGCTGTTCCCGGTCCCGGTCGGTATCGGGGGCTGTTGGCCGACGCGCTGGTGAAGCTACAGGGTGCACGCGCCGATGACGACACGCAGGAAATGTTGCTGGATACCTTGGTCGATAGCACGGACGCCCAGCGGCTGGTCCTGGGCCACAAGAACTTCTTGGGCGCGCCGCATCGCTCGATTGAGAACAACCAACTCTATCACCTTGCCAAACGCAACACGGCTTGGATCCGCAACCTGTTTGCCAATCACGAGGTCAGTTTCTTCATCGGGCTGCGCAACCCGGCCACCTTCGTACCTGCCGTCCTGAGTATGGTGCCCGCCGCTGACCGCGCGTCCCTGCTGGCCCAGATTGATCCGCATAGCCTGCGGTGGTCCGACATGCTGCTGACGATCCGGGAAGCCAATCCCGCCACACCAATCATCGTCTGGTGCAACGAAGACACACCACTTTTATGGCCCGAGATCATGCAGGTGATCACGGGCGTAAACGACAGTAAACCGCTGGATGGGGCGCTGGATATTCTCAGACCAATCATGACTCCAGACGGGTTTCAAAGGATGCTGGATTATCTGGGAAAAACCGAGATCCCCAGCCCACAACAGCGCCGGCGGGTAATCGTCACATTTCTCGAGAAATATGCCATCCCTGACGAAATCGAAGAGGAAATCGACCTTCCGGGCTGGACTGAGGCGATGATCGACGACCTGAGCGATGCCTATGATCGAGATCTTGATCAGATCGAGCGGATCGAAGGAGTTACCCTTCTGGTAACATAGGCAAAAAACCCGCCAGATTGGCGGGTTCTCTCGTCTTCACGCGCGGCCGGACTTACATGCCCAGCGCTTCCTTATACATTTCCAACACCGCTTCTTCTTCGGCGATGTCATCCTTGTCGCGTTTGCGCAGCGCGATGACCTTGCGCATGACCTTGGTGTCATAGCCACGCGCCTTGGCTTCGGCCATCACCTCTTTCTGCTGATCTGCAAGGTCTTTCTTTTCCATATCCAGCCGCTCAATCCGCTCTATGAATTGGCGTAGTTCGTTGGCGGTTACGCGATAGCTGTTATCGGCCTGAGTGTCGTCCATGTGATCCTCTTCTTCGGGTTGCCTCTGACTAGCCAATCCCCCTGTCCGCTTCAAGAGCGGCAGATGCCGCGAAATTGTGAAACGGCAAAGCGCCGCCGGGGTTGCACCGATCCGCGTGGCGCGTTAGGCGATCGTCATAAGAACGGAGGACGCCATGGATTGGCTGATCATCATCGGAGCGGTCATGTCGCTGGTCGGACTGGCTGGATTGCTGGCCAGTGCGTTCAAGGTCATGAAGGCAAAGCGCGAAAATCTGGACGACGCCGCCCTGCGCGCGCGGGTTCAGAAAGCGATGGCCCTGAATATGGGCGGATTGGCCTTGTCCGTGATCGGGCTGATGTTTGTGATCCTGGGCGTTTCCCTGTCCTGACGCCGGGCGCTGTCCGCGGCACCACCTATCAATCGTCGTTCAGATCACTGAAATGCCGTCCGTTCTTGATCAACTCGTCGAACAGAGGGGATGGCGCCCAGAATTTTGGCTCTTCCTCCTGATAGGATTTCAACGCATTCTTAACCGTCAACAACCCACGTTGGTCGGCGGCCATCATTGGTCCCCCGCGAAAGCGCGGGAACCCATAACCATACAGCAAGACCACGTCGATATCCGAAGGGCGGAGCGCTACACCTTCGTCCAGCAGTCGCGCGCCTTCATTGACCATGGCGCTCAGGCATCGCTGCTGAATCTCATCATTTGAAAAGGCGCGCGGGCTAATGCCTTTTTTGCGCCTCTCATCCTCGATGATTGCCAGTGCGTCGTGATTTTCCACCGGCCCAAGCCCGTGGCCATGCACATAATAACCACGGCCGGCCTTCTGACCGAACCATCCTTGTTCACACATCCGGTCGCCAATCGCCACATAGCGGTCGCTTGGGTCACGGGTCGCGGCAAGGCGCTTGCGACGTGCCCATGAAATATCAAGCCCCGCCATATCAAGAACCTGATACGGCCCGACCGGAAAGCCATAAGCCCGCATCGCCGCGTCGATCTGCGCGGGGCTCGCGCCGTCTTCCAGCATGAAATCTGCGGCCAGACGATACGCCGCCAGAACGCGGTTTCCAATGAATCCATCGGCGACACCGGCCCGCACCGGCACTTTTCGAAGCTTTTTCGCCAACGCAAATCCGGTGGCAACCACATCACGGTGGGTTTTTGCGCCCACGACAACCTCAAGCAGCTTCATGATATGGGCGGGTGAGAAGAAGTGATACCCGACAACATCCTGCGGACGCGAAATCGTCGCGGCCAGCGCATCAATATCCAGATATGACGTATTGGTCGCCAGAATGGCACCGGGGCGCATGACCTTGTCCAGTTGTTGAAACACATCGCGCTTGACGGTTTCATCTTCGAACACTGCCTCGATGACCAGATTAACTTGGGACAGATCGGCCATGTCGGTGGTACCGCGCAGGCGGGCCATACGGTCGTCTGCTGCGGCCTGATCAATGCGCCCCTTGCCAACCGATTTCTCATAATTATCCCGGACCCTGTCCACTCCGTGCGCCAGACCGTCATTATCCCGTTCGACCAGAGTGACGGGAAAGCCTGCATCAAGACAGGAAATCGTGATGCCCACCCCCATCGTGCCCGCACCAACAACCCCAATGGCTGACACATCACGCAGCTTGGCCCCTTCCAACTCGGGCACTTTTGCTGCGCGTCGTTCGGCAAAGAACGCATGACGCAACGCCGTGGCCTCAGACCCTCGTTCGCAATCATCGAAACATTGCCGCTCCAAAGCGATGCCAGCATCAAACGGCAACAAAAGGGCGGATTCGACGCAATCGACAATGCACCGGACCGAGGGAACAAAGTTCCCGGCGACACGACCACGCCACGACTTGATCGCTTCGGTGTATCGGACAGGATCCGCGAACCCTTCACTTCGCTCGCGCGTGGGGCGTGCCGGGGTCTCTTGCGCAATCATGTTCTTGGCAGATGCCAGCGCTGCCCGGTCAAGATTCTTGTGAATCACCTTCTCGATCAAGCCCATCTCGGCGGCCCGATCTGCCGAGATGGGCTTGCCGGTGATCATCAGATCAAGTGCGGCGTTCGCGCCAGTAATGCGCGGCATCCGTTGCGTCCCGCCGCCACCTGGCAGCACACCCAGATTGACTTCAGGCAATCCCATGATCGCATCGTGCAGCGCAATGCGATAGTGACAGGCCAGAGCCAGTTCAAACCCGCCACCCAGCGCGTGACCGTGGATGGCCGCCAGCACCGGTTTTTTGCAGGCTTCGATCCGGGCGCAGACATCCGACAGGATGGGGGCCGCCCGTGGGCGTCCGAACTCACGCACATCGGCGCCCGCCGGGAAGGTTTTCCCCTCAGCAGACAGGACAATGGCCCCGACGCGGTCGTCTGAATCGGCACGTTCAAACGCGTCCATCAAGCCCTGCCGGACCACCTGATTCAGCGCATTAACGGGTGGATTTGAAATCTTGATGAGGGCGACGCCATCCTCGACGTCATACTGAACCTGTGCTGTCATCTGCGCCTCCGTCCCTGCCTGCATTCAGTCGCCAGATAAAAGCGCCTTTTGTCAATGGTCTGGGGGCGAAAACTGATCACTTTCGACCAGCCGGTCGACAATGCCGCAAGCAGAACACTGCTTGGGTGGCACGCGTCCGCTTGACCGGTCGCGCGCTTGTTCCGGTCAAACCGGCATATTATCGAACAGATCGTCGGCGTCATCATCCTCAAGGTCGGCTTCAAACTTCCGGAAATCCTCGGGCACCGGCTGGCCGGTCTTTTCCAACTCCGAGATTTTCTCGCGCAGCTGTTCTTGCAACACATGACGGTCTTCGGGTCGCTTGGCAATTTCGTCCAGGATCATGCTGATCGAGGCTTTAAGCTCTTCAAATGCCATTTTCTCCTCCAAGGTTCGTGATGATGTGTTCGGGTTCGTTACGCCATGTCAGCACCAAACGGGTGCGTCAGGCGTGTTTCGCAGCGCAATCGCGGCAGAATGGTGTATGCGGCACAACATCAAGGCGTTCCGATGAAATCTCGGTGCCGCAGGTCATACAGAAGCCAAACTCGCCTTCGTCGATCCGCGCGAGCGCCGCTTTGATCTTCACAAGCTCATCCTGCCCCGAAGTCCCCAAACCTTCAAGCACTTCGTCTTCTTCTCGCTCGACAGCCAGTTCTTCCCAGTCCTTTGAGCTATGACTCTCCAGTTCTTCTTCGATCTCGTGAAGCCGCGCATCCAGCTCTTTCTGGCGCGCCTGCAACATGCTTTGGTACTTGCTCACATCAACCATGGCGTTTCTCCTTCTCGACCTGATATTGGAACCAAGCAAAGCAGGTTGCTTTGATGCAGGTCAAGCCGACCACCGACGGTTGTAAAGTGAGGTATTTATTGACTTTCGGGGGCCAATACTGGTTCTGCATCAACACCGTCTGAACGGGCTGACAATGCGGCGGTCTGTTCGGGTTGGGCGGACAGGCCCGGAACATGCAGGTCGGCACGCTGCGCGGACGGATCCATCTCGATCCGAAGCGCCCGCTGGCCCGCCGCCTGCCCGAGCCGACAGGTGGCACGTATCTGCCCGGTCAGGTCTTCCAGCTCGACGCTGTCCAGCACGTCTCGGGTTAAAGTGATCACCATGCCAGGGGCCAATCCAGAAACATTGTCCAGCGACATGCGAACTCGATGTAAAATGGCATGCAATTCAACTCGTGCGCCGAGTATGGCAGGCGGCGTTTCAGACGGCTTTTCCGGTCCTGCGCCAGACCTATGCGCAGCGGGTGGCTTGGTCGCGTCAAATGGCAGCAGAAGTGTCAGATGTCCCTGCTTGCCGCCGTTGCCCAGATCAAGAACCGCCCGATATCTCCGATACGCAATATCAGGCAAAGCCATCTTGGCAGCGCGATAATCATCCAACTGGAGCGCAAAACGGAACCCATTGCAAAGGCTTGCCACCGGCAGCTGGGCCGCGGTCAGAGCCCTTTCCAGCCCTTCCAGCACAAGGTCAAAGAAATCCGCGCACATGGCCGCATCGGTTCGCGTCGTCGGGCGGGGGTGCGCAGGGCTGGGCAACACGCGCCCAATTGTTTGCATTTCAATCACCGCGGCAATCAGATCAGGGTCCGCAACCAACAAGCCAAATCGGCTGTCAGCCCCTTCCGCGATGGCAAGCAGATCGTGCTCGGCAATGTCGCCGTCCAATACTGACAAGACGACACGGTCTTCGGTCACATCGGTCGCGTTGATCGAAAGGCCGGCGGTCGCGTCCCCTGCGCGCGCCAAAGCCTTGCCCAGAGCCACAGCGGCTGTCACCGGCGGGATCTCGGGTGGCGGGCGGCGCGCACCGGCCTTTTGGCGGATCGCGCTGATCTGATCGGGGTCAGCCATGTCTGGTCCGTTCTGGTCGTATAGCATCAGACCTGACAAAACAAAGTTGACAATACGTTTAATTCAGTCCGCGATGCGGTATTTTTTCAAGCGGCAGCGTGACCCGGAACGCCGCCCCGCGTTGGCCCGGCAGATAGGTAATCGCCCCGCCCAGCCTGTCCATGACCTCGCGGCAGATGGCCAGCCCCAGACCTGCCCCACCCGCAGCGGCGTTGTCTGTCAACCGAGAAAACTTCTCGAAGATCATCGCCTGACTTTCAGTAGGAATGCCTGATCCGTTGTCCACGAAATCAAGCCGCAAAACGCTGTCCCGCACGCTGACCCGAATGGTCAGGCGCTTGTATTTGGCATCCCCGTATTTCGCCGCGTTGGCAATCAGATTGATAAACACCTGCGCCAGTCGGTCTGTATCTGTGGCGACGATGATCTGTTCGCGCGCGTGATCGCGGTGGATGCGCAGATCTTCAGCAACGATCAGCGACTGCGTGGCGGCCACGGCGCGGTCCAGAACTTTCGACAGGACTTCACGTTGCGGGTTCAATTGCACCTGCCCGTGTTCAAGCACACTGAGATCAAGCAAATCATCCAGCAGCCGTGTCAGGCGCAGCGCCTCATCATGAATGATCGAGGCATGTCGTCCAGCGGCTTCCGCGTCGGTGACACCCCCATCGCGTAAAATCTCGGAAAACGCGCGGATCGAGGTCATGGGCGTTCGCAATTCATGGCTGATCTGGCTCAGGAATGCGTCTTTCTGGATCGACAGCTGCGTCAGTTTTTCATTGGCCGCCGAAAGCTGTCGCGCGGTGGTGGTCAGTTCTGATTGTTTTGCCTCCAACTGCGACGAATAAACCAGCATTTGCTGGGTTTCATCCGCCACGGCCATCAAATCATCGACGGACACCGTGGCCCCCCCCATGATCTGAGCAATCATTGCATGAGCCGTTGCCGCGCCAACCGAACCGGAAAGCTCACGCTCTAACAGCGCAATGAAATCAGGGGTCGTATCGGGCAGATACCCTTCCTTCCCTTGCGCACTGGCTTGGGTCTGAAACAATGACTGCGCGGCATCTGCCCCCATGGTGCGTTGAGCCATCACAAGCAGATCCTCGGCAGCAGCTGCCGGAAAAACGCCACCCTGCGTTTGGTGAGTATGATCCAGCACATTGACAAACTGCGCGCCTTGCAAACGTTCCAATGGACCTGGAAATGAGACAAGCGACACGCCAATAAAGGCAAAGCTGTTCAGGATCATCGACCAGAATACAGCGTGGACGACCGGATCCAACCCGGTGACACCAAACAATGCCTGAGGCTTCAGCAATGCGATTCCCAATGGCCCTTCGGCCAGCAGGGTCGCGCTCATCAGACCCGCTTCGCCGAAGCTGGGCAGAAACAGGGTGTAGGCCCAGACGGCGAAACCGGTGACAAGCCCGGCTGCCGCACCGTTGCGCGAGGCTCCTCGCCAAAGTAAGCCACCGGCCATCGCGGGCAAAACCTGTGCGACGCCCGTGAAGGAAATCATCCCGATTGCGGCCAGCGCCGTGCCGCCGCCAGACATACGAAAATACAGATAACCCAACACCAGAACGCCGATGATCGACAACCGGCGCGCAGCCAGAAGCACCTGACGCACATCGCCCGACACGGTGGCTTCTTCGGGCCTGATCGACAACCAGATTGGCATGATGATATGGTTTGACACCATCGTCGCCAAGGCAATCGAAGCCACAATCACCATGGATGTGGCCGAACTGAACCCCCCAAGAAATGACAGCATCGCCAAACCGTCCCGATCAAAATGCAAAGGGATGGTCAGAACGAACAGGTCCGGGTTTTCACCTGCTGGCAAGGTGCCAAGACCGACCACGGCAATCGGCACGACGAACAAGCTCATCAGGAACAGATAGGTCGGGAAAGCCCAAGAGGCGACGGCAAGCTGGCGCTCTCCGGGGTTTTCCACCACCAGCACATGGAACATACGCGGCAGGGTCAGAAATGCGGCAGCGGACAGGAAGGTCAGCCCGACCCAGCGCCCACCGGTGATGGTCCACGCACCGCCGGGGGTGGCCTGCATCGCCTCGTCAACTGCAAGCGCGATATTGACCGGCCCACCACCGACGCCCCAAACGACGAAGACTCCCACGGCCAGCAGGGCGACCAGCTTGACCACGGCCTCGACCGCGATGGCGGTGACAACCCCGTGGTGGCGTTCGTTGACATCAAGGTTTCGTGTCCCGAACAGGATGGTGAACAACGCCAGACCGCCCGCCACCCAAAGGGCGGTGGCATCCATATCGGGAACGTTCCAGCCCGCCGACCGATCGCGCGCAAAGACCGAGAAGGCCAGTGTAACCGACTGCAACTGCAAGGCAATATACGGTGTGGTTCCGATGACCGCGATCAGCGTCACGATCACCCCAAGAAGGTTTGACTTGCCATAACGCGACGACAGCAAATCGGCGATTGACGTCACTCGCTGCGCGCGGCCAACCCGAACCAGCTTGCGCAAAAACCACCACCAGCCGATCATCACGAGGGTCGGCCCCAGATAAATGGTCACAAACTCAAGCCCGGACCGCGCGGCATACCCGACCGCACCATAGAAGGTCCAGGCCGTGCAGTAGACGGACAGTGACAAGGTATAGATCAGCGGAGAACTGAGAAACCGGTTCTTGTTGCGCGCCGCACTGCGGTCAGCGGCAAACGCCACCAGAAACAAAACCATCACATAGAGCAAGCAGACCGCGACCAGCGTATTGAAGCTGAGCATCAGTCACGTCCCTCGCGACGCGGTGCCGGTTCCGACGGATCGTCTGGGGAGGGTAATGACAGATCATCGTTCGGGTTTTGCGACATGTCGGGCCAGCGGGTCAGCCCCCGCGCGATGACCGCTGTTGCGACGATCAGACCAAACCATGCAATGAATAAATACATCCCCTGTGCAGCGGTGCCAGCCCCCCTGGCCAGCAACGGCAGAAGAAACAGGAACACGCCCAAAATCGGCAAGAGCCTCGCGGCATCCTCCAACCGTCGCCGCCGATAGCTCTGGCGCGCCAGAAAAAGGGGTTCACGCCGAAACCTCATGCTAGGTCCGCCCGTTTAGGCAATATGGGGGTCCTGCGGTACGGCATCGCGTTTCTAACCCGGCACAAGCTCGTTCAGGGTGTCGACGACTTCGGCGTTTGAGAATGGCTTGGTCATGAAACGGTTCACTCCAAGCCGCTCGGCCTGTTCGCGATCGGTGCGCTGCCCCCGGGCCGTCAGCATCAGGACAGGCAATCGGCGCGTCAGGTCATGCGCGCGCAACTCCTGCAGAATGTCATAGCCAGACCGGCCCGGCAGCATGACATCAAGAATCAAGGCGTCGGGTCTGGCGTCCAGCACGGCCTGCACGGCTGTCTCGCCATTGGTATGCGTTTCTACCAACCAGCCATCTCGACTTAGGATGAAACTGATCGCCGCGACAATATTTGGTTCGTCCTCAATGACGAGCACCTGTTTTGTCATCTGTCCCTCCGCTCGGGCGGCTTTCGCCACGCCCTTGCGAATGAATATCGACAATGCACACACCCATGTCAAAACAAACCAAACCCGACTGACGCCGCAGCATCGCTTCAACCCGTGCGAAAGGCTCGACTTCTCGCGGCATCACGTGGGGTCTGCGGACAGAAGCGACGCCTCGCGTCGGGCGGCGCACTCCCTCCGCGGGCAGAGGCGGCAGGAGGAACCTACAGGCAAAACAGGACCTTCCAGATTACTTGTTCGCGTCTCATCCAGGGGTTCGATTAACATGAACGCTTCGTGCACCGGAGGGAGGTCAAAGCGTAACGCCTCTCGCGGCAGACAGATGGCCTGACACAGAAACCTGCGCGGTGTTGGTCCCGGCATCTCAACCACTGTGCGCAGCGGATGCCCCGGACGGCTAAGAGCCTGATACAGCGGCCAATAGGAACAGGCCGCCCCAAAGCGCGGCAGCGAAAAACCGGGCAATGGTTTGCGCAAAAACAACGCGCCCGATCCGTCGCATGACACAAGCCCGACTGCCTGATGGTCATCCCCAGCAGGAACAAAGGCCAAACGACGCATGACCGCGGGTAATGATTGATGAAAATGGACTGCCAGTTGGCTTGGATCGCCAGCGGTTTCGGTTCGCACTTTCTGAAACACGGACAGCGGCATTGCCGCAGCATCTTCGACATATTGCTGAAAGTGGTGGCGTGTGACGTCTTTTGCGGACGAGGTTTGCAGACTGTCCACCTGCGCAATCAGCGCGTCAATTCTTGCCGCAACCTGATCTGGCGTCGCACCGTCCAGCCCTTCGAGTTCGGGAAGATGGTGATCCCGACGATCAAGAAATGCGGACAGTTCCTCGCCCGGCACGACTGGCGCCATGTCGCGATCCGCACCCGCGTCCAGATACTGGACCAATCCTTGCGCTGCGTTGGAAAGGCGCCGCCCCTCGTCGCGCATATTGCCCATGAAGCGCAACTTCCACTCCGGGTCGATGTCTCCACCTCCGGTCAGAATGCCGACAGTCGACCGGATTGCGGTGACAGCCGAAATAACCTCGTGCAAGGAAGCCGCCAATTCGGGATCGTGGGTTAACCGGTCAGACAGGGCTTCGACCAGTTGCTCGAGATCGCGAATGCGCTGATGTTGGGCGGCGACCAGCGCCGACCATCCCGGAAATCGTCCTGCCAGGTCTTCGGATCGATGCAATTCCGGTGCCAATTCGGGCATCCTTTGCCCGGCTTCCTGAAGCGCGCCCAACAGTGCGACTTCGGCCCCTTCGGTCAGTGATCGGGGGTCGGTATTGAGTTCACGCGCAATGTCTTGCAGCAACTTGCCCCCGGCCCGGCGGCGGTTGTGTTCAATCAGGTTGAGATACGCCGCAGAGATACCGACGGCCGCAGCGAGTGCTGATTGCTTCTGACCAAGAAACAATCGGCGCTCGCGAATGCGGCTTCCTGTCAGACGGGACTGTGGCATAGCAACTCCGTTATCGTTTTTCCGGCCGGATCACCGCCAAGGCTTTACAATAACATTGATCTCTTTCTCGCCCATTTACAAGAAATCTGTTTTATCTTAGCGGCTTGTGATGCACTTTTCAGCACTGAGCAAAGGTATGATCGGTGTATGTAAAGCCTCGGCGGTGCCGCCACAACCTCTCATCGAACATCTGAAATGTCGAATGTTTCAGACTGTGATCGCCGTTCTGGCGTGAAAAACGGCTGGTTTAACGAGCACTGTAAGAGGAAGCCAAACATCCTTGGCGGGTTCCCGCCGCTTCCTGCCTGTGCGACCCGCGCAACATTCCCTTGCAGCTACAATTCCTTACAAACTAAGGTGAACTCATGATTCATCCAGGAGGATACTATGAAGAAAGCCATTTTGACCCTCGCCAGCGTTGCGGTGCTGGCACTGCCCGCTTGCAGTCGCCCGCTGACCGATCAGGAAAAAACAATTGTTGGTGGTGTGGCAGGGATTGGTGCCGGGCTGATCACCGCTAACGCCATCGGTGCCAACAAGAACTGGACCGTGCTGACGACCTTGGCCGGGGCAGCGGCTGGTATCATGGTTGCGCGCAACTACCAGACCAACCAATGTGCCTATTCCAATGGCGACGGCACCTATCGCACCCGTCCTTGCCCTGTCTGATCGGCATATAATTGAACACAATGGGCGCGTCTTCGGGCGCGCCCCTTTTTTTGGAGTTTGTAACGCGCTGCCCAATCGGGCTGGTCTTGTTGCATGAAACTTCCTGCACTGGCCTTTGTCACCCAATATTGCAGTCAATTGAATTGCTGCGAAACCTTTGGCAGGATGTAACAATGACGCCTATGGATCTTGCCTTCATGCACGCACCGACCGGATTGGCGCTGACCGAAAACCGGATCGTGCGGCAGTGCAATCTGCGCTTTGCCGAGATGTTCGGCGATCAGGTGGACGCTTTCACGGATATGCCACTGGAACGGCTATACCCGTCCCTGAAAGACTATGAGAAGGTCGAGCGGGTTGGTGGCGACCGGCTTAGAAAAACTGGCCGCTATGAAGACGAGCGCATCATGCGCCGCCTGAATGGCGATCTGTTCTGGTGCCGCGTGCGTGGCACCAGCCTGACGCCGGAAACGCCTTTCAAACAAGGGGTCTGGAGCTTTGCAGATCTCTCTGCCGAACGTCCTGTCGTGGCATTGACACCAAGAGAACGAGATGTAGCGATCCTGACTTGCCAGGGCCGCACATCAAAAGAAATAGGCCTGATGCTGAACCTCAGCTATCGCACGGTTGAAGCCCACCGCGCGCGGCTGCTGCAAAAATTCGGAGCACGCAAGCTGCCCGAACTGGTGGCGAAATTCTCGGGTATGCCGCTCTAGAGGTTCGCCATTCCTCGTTTCCGCGTGTCCCGATTAACGCTTTCGAAAGAATACTTAATTATTCTCGAAAACGGTGGGGACCGACCGAAGACGGAGCAAGACGATGGAATTCACGATACCAGCCCCGTTGGGGGCACAGGCCAGTTTGCTGGCCAACACGCCGGCGCGCAAGCCGCCCGACAGCTCGAAAATCGAAGCCGCGCCGAACGCCGGGAAGGCCCGCGCGGACATGCATAACTCGAAAAATCCCAGCGCGGCTTCGCAAGCCCGGGATAAGGCTGCACCGACATCATCAGAGGTTGAAATTGAACCTGACACATTGGCCGGACCGCCGCCCAGCTTTCAGGTGAACATCCTGGAATTGGACCAGAAGTTGCAGCAAAAACTGGCCCGACTTGAAACTGAACGTGCACGCGACCAGCAGGATGATCGTATCGGGACGGCGTCAGCGGACGATGACAACTCAACACCATCAGGGATGTTGACGATACCACATCCATAAATGGCTGAACGGACAGACCGGACCATCCTTCAACACGTTGGAATACTCCTACCAACCAACAGTGTTTCACAAAAATCTGTGGCTCAGGCTTTCCACGAGCCACTTTAATCGCTTTTCTCCCTTTACCTGGCGTCCTATAAGCGTTGCAATCATGCATTGCCTGCGCGAACACTGGGCAAAATAAACAAGGGTGAGGACCCATGACGAAAAAACATCATGAAAATGACGTGTCCTTCATCGAGGCACTGGCAAAAATCCTACAGGAAAATGACCTGTCCGAAGTCGAGGTCATGCGCGACTATGGTGAAAATGACAGTCTGAATGTCCGCGTCAGCCGCGCAAAAGAAGTTGTCCAGATTGCTGCACCGGCCCCCGCTCCGGCCATGGCAGCCGCCCCGGCACCATCACCTGCGGTTGCGGAGGCAGGCGGCACCGCGCGCGCGTCGGACGATCCGGCAAGCCATCCGGGTGCCGTCCCATCCCCGATGGTCGGCACGGTCTATCTGCAAGCCGAACCGGGCACGCCTGCCTTTGTCAGCATCGGCGACAAGGTTGAGGAAGGGCAGACCCTTCTGATCGTCGAGGCGATGAAAACCATGAACCAGATACCGGCACCGCGATCGGGCACGGTCAAACGCATTCTGGTCGAAGATGGTGCCCCCGTTGAATTCGGCGCACCCCTGATGATTATCGAATAAGGGACATCACATGGCCCATTTCGACAAGATCCTGATCGCCAACCGCGGAGAGATTGCCCTGCGCGTCATCCGCGGCGCACGCGAGATGGGAATAAAGACCGTGGCGGTCCACTCGACCGCGGACGTGGACGCAATGCATGTGCGCATGGCGGATGAAAGCGTCTGCATCGGCCCGCCGTCCAGCACCGACAGCTACCTGTCGATCCCTGCAATCATCGCGGCCTGTGAAATCACGGGCGCACAAGCGGTGCATCCGGGCTATGGCTTCCTGTCCGAAAACGAACAATTCGTTCAGGTTTTGGAAGATCACGAGATTACGTTTATTGGCCCGTCTGCCGAGCATATCCGCATGATGGGGGACAAGATCACTGCCAAGGAGACTGCGATCAGTCTGGGCATCCCCGTCGTTCCGGGATCTGAAGGCGGCGTGCCCGACCTTGCGACGGCCCGCAAGGTGGCCGGCGAGATGGGCTATCCGGTGATCATCAAGGCCACCGCTGGTGGCGGTGGACGTGGCATGAAGGTTGCCGAGACGGCTGCCGAGATCGACACGGCCTTCTCGACCGCGCGGTCCGAGGCCAAAGCCGCGTTCGGCAATTCCGAAGTATATATGGAGAAATACCTCCAGAAACCACGCCATATCGAGGTGCAGGTGTTCGGAGACGGCCAAGGTAACGGTGTGCATCTGGCCGAGCGGGATTGCTCGCTTCAGCGGCGTCACCAGAAAGTCTTTGAAGAAGCCCCCGGCCCCAGCATCAGCCCCGAGGAACGCGCCCGTATCGGTGGCATCTGCGCCAACGCCGTGGCCGAAATGGGCTATCGCGGCGCGGGAACGATCGAGTTTCTTTATGAAGATGGCGAGTTCTATTTTATCGAGATGAACACTCGCTTGCAGGTCGAACATCCTGTGACCGAAGCCATTTTCGGCGTCGATCTGGTGCGCGAACAAATTCGCGTCGCCGAGGGTATGCCGCTGTCTTTCGGGCAGGATGACCTTGAGGTGAACGGTCACGCGATCGAGATCCGCATCAATGCCGAACGCCTGCCCAATTTCTCTCCGTGTCCCGGCAAAATCACCCAGTATCACGCGCCGGGTGGGTTGGGCGTGCGGATGGACAGCGCGTTGTATGATGGCTATTCGATCCCACCCTATTACGACAGCCTGATTGGCAAACTGATCGTGCATGGGCGTGACCGGCCCGAGGCACTTGCCCGGCTTCATCGCGCCTTGGGCGAATTGATCGTAGATGGCGTCGAAACCACGGTGCCTCTTTTCCACCAGTTGCTGGCAGAAAAGGACATCCAAACCGGCAATTACAACATCCACTGGCTGGAACGCTGGCTGGACAAGAACCTGGGCTAGGGGCCATTGGCCCCGCCACACGACCCGCCGCCCCTGAGTGCCGATCTTCTGCTGCGCGCCTATGCTATGGGGGTGTTTCCCATGGCCGAAGGTCGCGACGATCCGCGCGTCTTCTGGGTTGATCCGGAAGCGCGTGGCATTTTCCCTCTGGATGGGTTTCATATCTCGCGCAGCCTTGCACGCTGCATTCGGCGCTGTCCGTTTCAGGTCGCCTTGAACAGGGATTTTTCAGGCGTCGTGGCGGCCTGTGCAGAGCGCGAAGAGACTTGGATCAACACCACCATCTTTGATCTATACAAGCAGCTGCATCACATGGGCCATGCCCACGCACTGGAGCTGTGGGACGGCGACGCTCTTGTCGGTGGTGTCTATGGGGTAACACTTGGGCGGGCATTCTTTGGTGAAAGCATGTTCTCGCGCCGCCGGGATGCGTCAAAGATCGCGCTGGCCTATCTGACCCATCACCTGTCGAATACAGGCTTCACCCTGTTCGACACGCAGTTCCTGACGCCACATCTGGCCAGCCTGGGCGCGATCGAAATTTCAAGAAAAGACTATCACGACATGTTGGAAGCCGCGCTTTCACATGGCGTTGCCGACATCACGTCGAAACCGCTACCCGACGCTCAGTCTGTGGTGCAGCGCAGAACCCAAACGTCATAGCGTTGATGATCCAGCGCGTTGAGTGCAGGAGATGAGGCGATCATCCAGCCTTCAAACGTGGTCTGATCGTCGTTCCCATCCCGGATCACAAGCCACGCATATGCGTCACCTGTCGGGTTATCGGTGGGATAGCGGCATTCGCCCAACGTCACGCGAAGCCTGCCCAGTTCGACCGTGTCACCCACCTTCATCGAGAAGTCGATGGGCGTGCCTGATACCTTGTCCAGACCGCGCAACAGGGCACCGGTCGCCTTGCCCGTTTCGGCGCTGGCGGGAAAGCTGGTGGCGATCAATGCAACGGCCGTGATGGCAGCGCGAAAGATCACTTCGTGTCCTCGCTGCCGGCGACATATTTCAGCAAAAGCTGAACAAGGCTGACGGACCCCTGCGTGTCCTCAATCTCGGCCCCCGGTTCCAGGTTGAACGGCGAACCACCGGGCAGGAGTTCTACATAGGACCCGCCCAGCAACCCTTCCGACGAGATGATGATGGCGGTGTCATCAGGCAACGCCACATCGGACTGCACGGTGAACGCTGTGTCCGCGCGATAGGTTTCCGGGTTCAGGCTGATACCTGTGACCGTCCCGACCTTCACGCCACCCAGACGCACATCCGTGCCGACCGAGATACCATCTGCGGTTCGGAACGAAGCCGAATAGCTGTTGCTGTCACCCGACCCTGACAGACCAACGATTTGACCGGCATAAAGGAAAAATCCCACAGCAGCGGCCAAAACCACGCTGCCGGTGACGACTTCTGTTGTGTGGCTATCGCTCATAGCAGCCCCTTTCGATCAGGGAATACGAAAATGTACCGACGACGCAGGCCGCTTATTCAGGCTGCCACGCTTCGTAGTCTCGGCGGTCAGCCGGTTCAGCTTGGCGCAACGAGCCTGCGGGCGCATAGGCCAACGGAGTGCCGGTCAGGTTGACCTGATGCGGCTTTTCCCAAGCCTTATGGGCCAGGGGCGCCTCGGCTGGACTGTTGTCGAACGTGTGGTGCAGCCAACCATGCCAGGCGGGACTGACGCGGCTCGCTTCAGGTTCGCCATTGAAAATCACCCAGCGACGGCTGTCATCACGGTTGCGATAGAAGACGTTGCCTTGCTCATCCTCACCCACTTTCACGCCTTTGCGCCAGGTGAACAGACGTGTGCCAATGGTTTCGCGGTGATACCAGGTCAGCAGGGACAAGATGAAACGCATGTCAGTCTCCGGTTTTGTTCTCACTTCATATGGCGCAAGCTGCCCGGAAGGTCCAGTGTTTTGCACCGGATTGGGTGGGCTTTGGGCAAAATGCGGCAGCTTGGCGCAGATCTCTGCCCGAACGAAAAAGCCACCGCGCAGGCGGTGGCTTGTTTTTCATGCAGTCAGTGACCCTTTGCGGTCTGATCAACTTGCGCTAACCTCTTCCTTCGCAGCCTCACCATAGATGATCAGCGGTTTGGCGTCGGAGGTCACAGCCTCTTCGTTCACCACAACCTCATCGACATTTTCAAGCCCCGGCAGATCGAACATCGTATCCAGCAGGATGTCTTCCATGATCGAACGCAAGCCACGCGCACCGGTTTTGCGTTCGATGGCACGTTTTGCGATGGCCTTCAGCGCGTCATCGGTGAAGGTCAACTGCGCGTCCTCCAATTCGAAAAGGCGCTGGTATTGCTTGACCAGAGCGTTCTTGGGCTTGGTCAGAATAGTGACCAGAGCTTCCGCATCCAGATCTTCCAACGTCGCGATCACAGGCAAACGGCCCACAAATTCCGGGATCAAACCGAATTTCAACAGGTCTTCCGGCTCAAGTTCCTGAAACAGTTCGCCCACGCCGCGGTCATCATTTTCACGAACGTCAGCACCAAAGCCCATGGCCGAGCCCTTGCCGCGCTGCGCGATGATCTTGTCGAGACCCGCAAATGCCCCACCACAGATGAACAGGATGTTGGTCGTGTCAACTTGCAGGAATTCTTGCTGCGGATGTTTGCGCCCACCTTGCGGCGGCACAGAGGCAACAGTGCCTTCCATAATCTTCAACAACGCCTGTTGCACACCCTCGCCCGACACGTCGCGGGTGATGGACGGATTGTCCGACTTGCGGGTGATCTTGTCGACCTCGTCGATATAGACAATGCCGCGCTGTGCGCGTTCGACGTTGTATTCCGACGCCTGAAGCAGTTTCAGGATGATGTTTTCCACATCCTCGCCGACATATCCGGCCTCGGTCAGTGTGGTCGCATCGGCCATGGTAAAAGGCACATCCAGAATGCGCGCCAGCGTTTGCGCAAGCAATGTCTTGCCGCACCCCGTCGGGCCAATCAGCATGATGTTGGATTTCGCCAGCTCAATCTCGTCGCCCGACGCGGCAGCGTGGTTCAGTCGTTTATAGTGGTTGTGAACGGCAACCGACAACACGCGTTTGGCATGGGCCTGCCCGATCACATAGTCGTCAAGCACGTTGCAAATGTCGATCGGGGTTGGCACCCCGTCCGAGGTCTTCAGCCCCGTCGACTTGGTTTCTTCGCGAATGATGTCCATGCACAGCTCGACACACTCGTCGCAGATGAACACGGTCGGCCCCGCGATCAGCTTCCGCACTTCATGTTGGCTTTTGCCGCAGAACGAACAATAGAGTGTGTTCTTGCTGTCGCCAGAGGAGTTATTCGCCATCAGTTCGTCCTATTGGGTCCGCGCTGGGATCCGGTTTGCGCCCGTTCGAGCGGCATTTTCTTCCATCACCGCAAGTCTAGGGCAGTGTCCGGGCAGGCACAATCCGGTTTTTCCCGCGCCTTGCCCGGTGTGGCAATGCCCGGTTTCAAGCCGGGCATTGCGTTATTCTTCGTCGTCGCCCTTGCCACGATTCTCGACAATCTCGTCGATATGACCCCAATCCTTGGCCTCTTGCGGCGACATGAAATTGTCCCGCTCCAGTGCTTTTTCAACTTCTTTCAGCGCGTTGCCGGTGTGTTTCACATAAATCTGGTTCAGCGTGTCCTTGACCTTCTGGGTCTCGGCCGCGTGGATCATGATGTCCGTGGCCTGCCCCTGGAACCCGCCGGACGGCTGGTGGACCATGATGCGCGAATGCGGCAGTGAGAACCGCATCCCCTTTTCACCCGCCACCGACAGAACCGACCCCATCGACGCCGCCTGTCCGATGACCAGCGTGGATACGGCAGGCTTGATGTATTGCATCGTATCATAGATCGACAGGCCCGACGTCACCACGCCACCGGGCGAGTTGATATACATTGATATCTCTTTTTTCGGGTTCTCGGCTTCCAGGTGCAGCAGTTGCGCCACAACAAGGCTGGACATGCCGTCATGAACGGCGCCGTTCACGAAGATGATCCGTTCTTTCAGCAAGCGGGAAAAGATGTCATAGGCCCGTTCGCCCCGCGATGTCTGCTCCACAACCATGGGCACAAGGGTGTTGTTATAAATTTCAAGAGGATCGTGCATTTCAGCCTGCTTTCATGTTCACGCCAGCGCCGTTGGGTCGGCCCCTGACGCATGATGTTAGTGCCGCTGGAAAGGGGCTGCAAGGGGGGGGTGGCAACCGGTCCTATACCCATCGGCACATTCGCGACTGGGATGCCTGAATTTGGTTAACAAATCCCTGATCTGAAGGGGGCGGGGCGCCCGTCAACGAAAACGGCACCCCAAAGGGTGCCGCTGTTCGTTAGAAGCCGTGTGCGCGATCAACCGGGGCTCATCCCACGCAACCGTTCCGACCGACGGCGCAGAAGCTCGACAATTGTCAGCAAAACAATCGACACGGCCACCAGGATCGTGGCAACCGCCAGAATGGTGGGGCTGATCTGTTCGCGCAGGCCGGTGAACATCTGCCAAGGCAGCGTTTGCTGCTTGGCCGAGCCGACGAAAATCACCACCACAACCTCGTCAAACGAAGTAATGAACGCAAACAGTGCGCCAGAAATGACACCGGGCAGGATCAGCGGCATCTGCACGCGGAAAAAGGTCGTCACCGGATCGGCTCCCATATTGGCGGCCGCCCGCGTCAAGGATCGGTCAAACCCGACGAGAGTCGCCGTCACCGTGATGATCACGAAGGGAATGCCCAACGCCGCGTGGGCCAGAACGACGCCCCAATAGGTGCCGGCAAGATTGATCTTGGAATAGAAGAAATACATGCCAGCCGCCGAAATGATCAGCGGCACAATCATCGGTGAAATCAGGATCGCCATGATGGCCCGACGGGCGGGCACATGTGGTTGGCTTAGCCCGATGGCCGCCAATGTGCCAAGGCTCACCGAAATCACAGTCGCCACGGGCGCAATCTTGATCGAGTTCCACATGGCATTCTGCCAATCCGGATTCGAGAAGAAGTCGCGATAGTGCTTCAGTGAATACCCTTCGGGATCGAAACGCAGCATTTCAGGTGTGAAGGTGAAGAAGTTCTCGGCGTTGAAGCTGAGCGGGATCACCACGGCAATCGGCGCAATCAGGAAAAAGAAGATCAATCCGCAGATCACGAGAAACGTATAGTGCCAAATCCGCTGGCCGGTCGTTGTATAAGGAGGAAGTTTGCTCATATCCGTTATCCCAGCTTCACGTTGTCGATGCCGACGATCTTGTCATAGGCCCAATAGAGCACCAGAACGACCGCCAGAAGTATGGCACCCAGCGCCGAGGCAAGACCCCAGTTGAGTGATGTCGAGATGTGGAACGCGATCTGGTTCGAGATGAACGTCCCCTTCGTGCCCCCGACCAGAGCCGGCGTGATATAGTAGCCAATGGCCAGAATGAAGACGAGGATCGAGCCGGCGCCAATGCCCGGTATGGTCTGCGGGAAATACACTCGCCAGAACGCTGTCCAATCTGTTGCCCCAAGGCTTTTCGCGGCCCGAAGATATGTCGGCGGGATGGTCTGCATCACGGAATACATCGGCAGGATCATGAACGGCAGCAGAATGTGCGTCATTGCCACGATCGTGCCAAACTGGTTGTTGATGATGATCAGGCGCGCGTTGTCATCCACCAACCCGATCCAAACAAGGATGTCATTGATCACCCCCTGTTGTTGCAGCAGGATTTTCCACGCCGAGGTGCGCACCAGTAGCGATGTCCAGAACGGCAATAGCACCAGGATCATCAGCAGGTTCGCCTGACGGGTCGGCAGGTTCGCCAACAGCCACGCAACCGGATAGGCCAGAACGATGCAGGAGAAGGTGATGAACAGCGACATCCAAAGGGTGCGCTTGAGCAAGTTCATATAGATCCGCTCGTTTTCAGGCCGCATTTCGGCCCCGTCTGCCCCCACGCGCATGTCAACGGCATTCAGGAAATAACCGGCTGTGACAGGTGGTGAATAGGTCTGAATGGTGCGCCAGATTTCTGGATCAGCCCAGTCTTCGTTCTGGTCGATCAGTTCTTCTTTCCAGGGCCCGCCATTTTCGATGTCAAACTTCTTGGCATTCCGACCTGTCTTTCGAAACACCGATGAAATACCCGGATATTCATAGTTCAGCCGCGAGCCAACTTTCGTATGTGTTTTGGCCTCGGCGGCGTCTTTCAGGTCAGCCGCCATCGCGGCAAACGCAGCTTCATCGGGCAATTCACCAGAATTGGCATCCCAGGAAGACAGCGCTTTCACGGTCCGTGGCAGGGTTTCGGTGACAATCCTGTTTTCAACCGAGCGATACAGCATATCCGCAATCGGAAGAATGAAGCTGACCATGATGAACAACAACAAAGGCGCGATCAGTAGCAGAGCGCGCATCTTTTGACGCCTGAGTGCCCTGTTCAGACTGCGTTTCAGCGGTGTTCCATCTGCGGCCAGAACGGGGCCGCTCGTATCGGTCATGTCGCTCATGTCATCCCTGTCAGCGTCAGCTTCTTTTCAGTTTCGATGTGGTCAAATTCATAAACAATTCGTGCCGAAACTAATGTTTTTATTGGGGTGGGAAGGGCCAGACGGCCCCTCCCGAAAGCCAGAATTACTTGGCCAGCCAAGCTTCGAACTTGGCATTCAGATCGTCGCGGTTGTCGGCCCACCATTCATAGTCATAGACGTGAACGTTACCGGAATTCGCGGGATCGGTTGGCATGTGCGGCGCCATGTCGATACCCAGTTCGGCATGCTTGCCGACCAGCGGGGCCGACGATTTGCGGGCCGGACCATACGAGATATAGGCTGCCTGATCCGCCAGACGCTGGGTGTCCGTAGCGAATTTCAGGAAGTCCATCACGCGGGCTTTGCGATCCGCAGGCAGACCGGCAGGAACAACCCAACCATCAAGGTCAAAGGATTGCATATCCCACAGCATACCAATCGGCTGGTTCTGTTCGGCAATCGCCGAGAACAGGCGACCGTTGAAGGTCGAACCCATCACAACTTCGCCGTCTGCCAGAAGCTGCGGCGTTTCCGCACCAGCAGTCCACCAGACAACCTGGTCTTTGATGGTATCCAGCTTGGCCAGCGCACGGGCCACGCCTTCATCGGTCCCCAGGGCGTCATAAAGCTCGTCCTTGGCCACGCCGTCGCAATACAGCGCCCACTCCATATTGTCGATCGGACGCTTTTGCAGCGCGCGTTTACCCGGATACTTCGCAAGGTCAAACACATCGCAAACCGAAGTCGGTGGTTCGTCGCCCACCATGTCGGTGCGATAGCCGAATGTGGTCGAATAAACGATCTGCGGCACGAAGCAGTCAGAGACAAGCAGGTCGCCGAAATCTTCCGACGCCGATGTGCCGTCGGGCGCAGCGGCCAGAACTTCATCATGGTTCAGTTCTTCCGCCAAACCTTCGTCGCACAGACGCATGGCATCAGATGCCACGGCATCAACCAAATCCCAGGTTACGTTGCCGGCTTCGTTCATCGCGCGCAGCTTGGCCACGGCTTCCGCCGAGCTTTCGTCCCAGGTTACGCTGACCTCGGGGTTCATTTCCAGATAAGGCTCTACATAAGCCTTCACCTGGCTGGCTTGATATGCGCCACCCCAAGAAACGAGAGTCAGCTCGTTGGCCATATCCTGCGCCGCAACCGCACCCGCGGTGACGGCCAGGGCAGAGCTGGCCAAAAGAGTCTTCACAAGTTTCATACTTTATTCTCCCTAGTTATCCCCGTTCGATTGGTCGGGCCTGCATGAACGGGTACATGGCAAACCCCTGGCTAATATGCCCGGAGCCATCACAGGCCCCGAAGCAATGGGTATCAGGCGTCGAGCGCGCGACAGTCGGATGGCAACCATCCGATCTCGATCTGCTGACCGGGCGTCAGACGGTCGACATCCGGGGCATTCCGGGTTTTGATGATGAACTCATCATTGCCCGCCACCCGCAATCGCGTGCGGAAGATGTCGCCCATATAGATGAACTCGAGCACCTCGGCTTTCAGGGTGTGAACCCCCTTCTTCAGACGCTCTTTGTTATATTCAACACGTTCGGGACGGATCGACACGATGGTCCGGTCCCCGACCTTGTCGACGTTGATCGGCGTCGCGTCG
This sequence comes from Aliiroseovarius sediminilitoris, assembly GCF_900109955.1. NCBI lineage: Bacteria > Pseudomonadati > Pseudomonadota > Alphaproteobacteria > Rhodobacterales > Paracoccaceae > Aliiroseovarius > Aliiroseovarius sediminilitoris. The sequence goes on from NZ_FOJB01000001.1 coordinate 2,538,058, forward strand.
ATGACCTCGCCATCGTCCAGTTTGACGATGCAGGTATCCCCTTTGATTTCCGTCACCACGCCTTCCAAGGTGTTGTTTTCACCGATGAACTGCGCAACGAAGCTGTTTTCCGGCCGCTCGTAAAGCTGATCGGGCGGTGCAAGTTGCTGGATGCGCCCGTCGTCGAACACCGCCACGTTGTCAGACATGGTCAAAGCCTCGGTCTGGTCGTGGGTCACATACACGGTGGTGATACCCAACTGGTGCGCAAGGTGCGTGATCTCGAACTGCATCTTTTCGCGCAACTGCTTGTCCAGCGCACCCAAGGGTTCATCCATCAGCACCAGTTCAGGTTCAAACACCAGCGCGCGCGCCAAAGCAACACGCTGCTGCTGACCACCTGACAATTGTGCCGGGCGACGCCCGCCGAAGGCGCCCATTTCAACCATGTCCAAGGCGCGTTTGATCTTCGCTTCTCGGTCAGACTTGCCAATCTTGCGCACCTCCAACGGGAAGGACAGGTTTTCAGCAATCGTCATATGAGGGAAAAGCGCGTAGTTCTGGAACACCATCCCGATGCCGCGCTTGTGGGGCGGGATATTGTTGATCGGCTGACCGCCAAGCCGGATGTCACCGTGCGTCGCGGTTTCAAACCCGGCCAGCATCATCAGACATGTTGTTTTGCCAGACCCCGACGGCCCGAGCATCGTAAGGAATTCGCCCTTGGCCACGGATAGGTTCAGGTCTTTTACAACCAGTGTTTCCCCATCATAGCTTTTCTGGACACGATCAAAAACGACGAACCCGTCGTTGGAAGCTGCATCAGCCAAGTGACCCCCCTGGTCTATGTTTTTCTTTTCGTTTGTTGGGCATAAGCCAACACGAACCTAACGTGAATATCAACAGCAAATCCACAAGTTGTCGCGAAGTTTATCTTCGCGACAACCTTAGCCTCTAATTAAACATGACGGTTTCGCGGTTCGATCCCGACACTTTTTGCGAATTTCGCGTCATACCGGCACGATGTTATGCTCAGGGCCGTAAGGAAAGCCGGTAATGTTCTCGGCATCCGTTTCACCCACAACAAGAATATCGTGTTCGCGATAGCCCCCGGCACCGGGCGTGCCTTCCGGCAGGAACAACATCGGCTCCATCGACACGACCATTCCCGGCTCCAGCGCCGTGTCGATATCTTCGCGCAGTTCCAGCCCGGCTTCGCGACCATAGTAGTGAGACAACACCCCAAAGCTGTGCCCATATCCGAACGAGCGGTATTGAAGCAATCCTTCGCTTTCGAAGAACTTGTTGATCTCGGCGGTGATTCCTGAGCAGGTCGCGCCGGGTTTGATCAGTGAAATGCCCAACTCGTGTGCGGCAACGTTGGCTTCCCAGATACGAAGGCTGTTCTTGTCCGGTTCGCCGATGAACAACGTGCGCTCCAGTGCGGTATAATAGCCCGAGATCATCGGGAACGTGTTCAGCGACAGGATGTCTCCTGCTTCCAGCTTGCGTGTGGTGACCGGGTTGTGGGCACCGTCAGTGTTGATGCCGGACTGGAACCACACCCAACTGTCGCGAATTTCGCTGTCGGGATGGACGCGAGCGATCTCTTCTTCCATTGCATCGCGACCTGCCATGGCGATATCAATCTCGCGCGCACCGATACGGATGGCATCGCGAATGGCCGCTCCGCCGTGGTCGGCCACACGCGCCCCTTCACGGATCAACGCAATCTCTTCAGCCGATTTCACCATGCGCGCTTTCATTGCGTCCGGGGCGATGTCGGTGAAGCTGACACCGGTCAGAAACTCTTCGGCCAAGGCGCGTTGGGCCAGCGTCAAGTGATCGCCCTCGATCCCGACGGATTTGGCACCACCCATCACGTCTTTTACCGCGCGCCAGTAGTTGTTCCGCTCCCAGTCGGTGTAGATGACGTTGTCACCAAAGCTGCGCCGCCACGGCTGGCCCGCGTCGATATTGGCCGACACGGTCGTGCAGCGATCCGCCGTCACAACGCAGCCATAGGGGCGACCGAACGAGCAGTACAGGAAGCCCGAATAATAAGCGATATTGTGCATCGAGGTGAACAGAACCGCTTCTACCCCGCGATTGGCCATGATTCCGCGCAAGGTTTTCAACCGCCGCTCATATTCGGCCTTCGAAAAGGGCAGCGGTGCTTTTTCACCGTTCTCACAAACAAAAAACTGGGTGCGTGACATTTCTCAAGTCTCCGTATTCCGAGGCCGAGAATAGATGTGCCCGGCCAACCAAACCCCCCGGCGTGCAGGGCAGTTGATCTCCGGACCTTGCGCGGGCAACTGGGCCAGCACGCAGGGCAGCGACGCCATCGCTGCGGATGGCGCGATCTTTGGCGATCATGCGCCGTTCTGTCAATTTCAAAGTTGGGTTTCTGCCTTAAAGCGTGGCGCGATCCACCACCAGAACGCCGTCGGCGACCCGGTCACCTGGATGGGTGACAACCTGATCCCCTTCGGCAAGACCATCCAGCGCCACGGCCTCTTCGCTGTTGCGATGCCCCAGTTCGACCTTTCGCAACGCGACATAGTCTCCGTCGACAACGAAGACGGCCCAGTCCCCACCGTCGCGAAAAAGCGCAGATAATGGGACGATCACCCCCTCACCCTGCCATTCGACAATGCGCAGAAAGACACGGAACCCATGGCCAAGCGCAGCGCGATTTTCTTTCGGGGTCAACAAGTCCAGCACAACCCGCACGCGCTGTTCCTCGATCCCCAGCGCCGACACTTTGGTAAATCCCGCCGGCTCGATCACCCGAACGCGCGCCTCCAGCGATGCATCGCCGCCCCATCTGTCAACGTAAGCCGCGGCACCGGGCGTCAGGCGCACGGCATCGGTCGACAGGATCTCGGCAGTGATCTCAAGATCATCGGTTTCGCCGATGGACAGAATCGGGGCACCGGGCAGAACCGGCCGCGCGCTTTCGCTGACGACGGTCAGAACCTTGCCCGACACCGGCGCTTTTACGTCGATGCAGCAAGCATCCCCCTCAGCCGGGTCATCCTGATCGCGTGGTTCGATCAATGTGGCCCGCTGGGCGGCCAGTTCGGCCACGCGCATGTCGTACGCTGCATGGGCGCTGTCCAGTTTGGCCGCTGCCACATCGACACCCAACTCGGCGTCGTCTAACTGCGCCTGCGGGATGGTGCCGCGTGAATACAGATCGTGCAGACGGTTCAGGATCGTTTGCGCATGGGCAAGGTCCGCCTCGGCCAACGATATCTGCGCTTCGGCCACAGACACAGCCGCCATGGCTTGCGCCACCGCCGCTTCGGCCTGCGCACGCGACCGCACATCCAGAAACGCGGGATCACCGGGCGCGATCCGGGCCACAATTGTTTCACCCGCCTTCACCATATCGCCGATAGAAACCGGACTGCGCGCCAGCTGACCCGCGACAGGGGCTGATACGTCATACACATCGCGCACCCGCGTTCGGCCTTCGGCGTTGACGGTCACTTCAATTGGACCACGCGCGATGGCGGCGATGTCAACCGGCACGGGTTCCGGTTTGGTCGCGATATAGGCAAAGCCCGCCACGGCGACCGTTGCCGCCCCTGCCAGTATCGTCTTGCGCATGTTCCAGCTCATCGGGTTACTCCCTTGTTTTCATAACGGCGACCAGATCCATCCGATCAATCCGCCGCCGCACGATCATCGCCGATGCGACTGACGCCACAGCCACCACACCCGCCGCCCACATATATGTTCCACGCGACACAACCAGAGGTATGGAATAGAGGTCGCTGTCAAAGCTTGCCACCATCGCCCCAGCCAAAAGCCGGCCAATCACCAGACCCAGAGGGATCGCCGCCGCGGTCAGCAAAAAAAGCTCGCCCAGCAGGATATAGCTGACCTCGCCCTTGGTGAAGCCAAGGATGCGCAGACTGGCCAGCTCGCGGGCACGTTCAGAAAGCTGGATGCGCGCGGAGTTATAGACAACACCGATGGCTATCAGCGCGGCGAGGAACGAGTTGATCGTGGTGGTCATCCCCGCGTTCTGCGCGATGGTATCGGTGAAGGACTGCCGCACCTGTGCAAGCAGCGTCAGCCCCGCGACAGCCGGGGCCGCCTTGATCGCCTGAAACAATGCATCCTCTTGCCCCGCATCTATCAGAAGGTTGGCTTGCGTGACCTGCACCGGCTGATCCAACAGCCGCGCCAAGGTGTCAGCATTCATATAGGCGCCAAGCCCGAAATACTGCCCGGCCAGCCCTGTCACCGTCAGTTTGTGCTGACTGTCCGGGATTGTCAGAAACTCGACCATCAACGCGTCCCCCACCCCGACATTCAGATGATCGGCCAATCGGCGCGCCAGCACGATACCGTGTTCGGGCCGCACCAGAACGCGTGTTTCGGTGTCAAATACTTGCGACAGGTTGTCTTCGGGCCGCCGACCTTCAATCGCGATGCGGCGGGTTAAATGACCGTTGGTCAGTCGCGCAGGCATTGACCATACGCCCTCGGCCGCCAGCACGCCGGGAAGGTTGGCGACGTCGTCCAGCACATTTTCGGATCGTTGCAGGGCAAATTGCACGATGGCATCCTGCCGGTTGATCTGAACGAAACTCACATCCAGCAATTCGTCCATCGCATCAAACATGAACAGAGCAGCAATCATGACCGAGGCAGAGGTTGCGATCCCCAGCGTGGTCATCGCAGCCCGAAGCGGCCAACGACCGATAGCGCGCAGAATCATCATCGTGGGCTGGCGTGGTTTAAGCCAAACGATCAGGTGATCCAAAAGCCCGCGTCGAAAGCGCGTGGGTGCAGGTGGAGCCATCGCGACCGCCGGACTTAACCCGACGACCCGCCGCACTGCGCTGATCGCGCCCAGCCCGGCAGCCAGAAGCCCCGCTGCGGCTGACACCGCATAAATCGACGGATACTGCACGAAGACAAGATAGGGGAAATGGAAGAATTCGGCGTACAGCTGTGCCATGCCGCGACTGGCCAGCATCCCGAACCCCCAGCCCAGCGCCACACCCACGCAACCGATCACCAGCGCCAGCTTGACATAATGCCAACTGATTTCGAACCGTTGATAGCCCAGCGCCTTCAACAGCCCAATCTGTTCGCGTTCCAGCGCAATCAAACGCCCCAAAACCATGTTCACCAGAAACGCCGAGATCACCAGAAAGATCGGTGGCACCACTTCGGCCATCACGCCAAGCTGCGTCAGCTCTCCATCCAGAAAGGCGTTCGAGATTTGATCCTTGCGCGGATAGGCACCGGTGCCACCATAGGGTTTCAACAGGTCATCCAGAGCGTCGGTCACAACGTCAGGGGCCGCGTTGCGACCCAGTTGGACCGAGACCGCGTTGAACGCGCCGGTCAGGTTGAAGGCAGCCCCCAGCACATCTTCGGCCATCCACAAGATGCCGAAACGTCGATCATCCGGCATGATCGAGTTCGGACCAATGGTATAGATGAACTCGGGGCTAAGCGCAGTGCCGGTGATCATCAAGTCGCGCTTCTGCCCGTTCAACGTAACGCCAAACCGATCCCCCGGCGCAAAGCCATGCGCATCGGCAAAGTTCTGATTTACCAACACCTCATCGCGCCGTCCCGGCTCGGGCATACGCCCCTTGGTAAGCGTTGGAATATTCAGGGCCGGAAGGCCCGAAGCAGGCAATGATAACACCTGTCCCATCGCAGGTTCGGACATATCCGCGATGTCCAGAATGGCAAATTCCGAAATCCGCGTGTCGACGCGCATGACGCCATCAATCGACAGAATGTCAGCCGCCAAAGCGTCCGGTGCGCGCGACGCGCTTGCAAATAAATCGCCGAACCGGTTGCGCTCATAGAACGTATCGCGGGTTTCACGCAGGCTGCGTTCGGCACCGTTGGACATGACCATGATCATCACGCCAACTGCCAATACTGCGGAAATGGCCAGGCTTTGGGTCCAGAGCCGACGAAGGTCGCGAAGCAATTTCCTGTCCAGAACCCGCATGGCTACCACACGATCTCGTTGGGTTCGATCCGATCGGCGTTTTCACGAATTTCCGTGATGCTGCCGTCGGCGAAAAACACAACCCGATGTGCCATCGCCTGAATCCCCGCGTTATGGGTAATCACAAGCGTTGATGTGCCAAGCTCGGTGTTGATCTTGTGCAGGGCTTCCAGAACCTGAACACCGGTTTTGCTGTCCAGCGCACCGGTGGGTTCGTCGCATAAAAGCACCTCGGGTCGTTTGGCGATTGCGCGCGCAATGGCAACACGCTGCTGTTCGCCCCCTGACATCTCGGCCGGGAAATGGTCCATGCGGTGGCCAAGTCCCACACGCTCCAACGCCTCTTCCGGCGGCATCGGGTGGCCCGAAATCTCGGTCACGAGCGCCACATTTTCACGCGCAGTCAGCGATGGAACGAGGTTATAGAACTGAAAGACAAACCCCACATGGTCACGCCGGTAACGCGTCAATTCGCGGTCGGATTTGGTTGTCAGGTCCTGATCGCGAAACCACGCCTTGCCCGATGTTGCCGTATCCAGCCCGCCCAGAATATTCAGAAGCGTGGATTTGCCCGATCCTGATGCACCCAACAACACGACAATCTCGCCCGCCGGAAGCTCGGCGGTGACACCGCGCAAAGCATGAACGTCAACCGCTTCTGTCCGGTAGGTTTTGGTCAAATCCTGCATCCGATAAATCGGCGTGCGGCTGGCATTACTGTTGTCAGAGCTCATGGTTTCCACCGCTCTTCAGCTTGGGTGTTAAACCCCTATTGCGTCACAACCGGATGTTGTCACACCTGCCACACGCATCAACCCGTATTCGGCCTCAAAAGGCGGAAAAATCGTCGCAACCCTGTGCGGAGATCAATCCAGCACCTCAATCCCGTCATTTGATATGTGGACGACCGACAACTGTCCGGTCCGATACGCGCCTGTATCAACCGCGATCCGCCCGTCACGGCGGCGGACCTCGGGCACTATCGTATGGCCGTGCACAACCCACTGATCGTCAGACCGGGGCAGCTTGCGAAAATCCGGATGGCCCCACAACAGCGCCATGCGATCCTGCCGATCTATATCGACAACAGGGTCAGCGCCGGCATGTGTCACCCAAACATTGCCCGAGCGCCAGACCAAAGGCAGACCCTGCAACCATGCTATCAATTCGTTCCCCATGACCTCTTGCATTTCAGAACGGATCTGCTCGACATCATCCTTGGACGGTGTTTTGTCTGGCAGGCTTATCCCGAAACTTTGCAGGGTCGCGTTCCCTCCGTTCTGAAACCAGATGCGGTGATCGTGCAACGTGCCGTCCAGAAAGCCCATCAGCATATCTTCGTGGTTCCCCATAAGGCAGATGATCCGATCAAGGCTGGCGGATTGCAGAGTGAACAGATGGCGCAGCACCTCGGCGCTGTTTGGCCCGCGGTCGACGTAATCGCCGACAAACACCACCGGCTGGTCCGGCCAACGCGCGGCGGTCCGATCCAGCGCTTCTGACAGCAGATCCATGCAACCATGGATGTCGCCAACCACACAAAATGGAGCGTCCGGCAGAAGTGGCGCATCGAAACGGGCCGTAACAACGGCTTGTTTGGGTCTGCTTCGACGTGTGAACCAACGCATCGGCACCTGTGCCTTCTCTGTCTCAAATACAGTCGCTTGACCATCGCACAGCGACCAGGGTGCCACGACCATATGACGACCCCCGCACCAAAGACCAGTGCCCTGGGCACGCACCATCGCAGAGGCCCGGTCTGAATGGGCGTTGGGCGGACTTGTGGTGGTGGCGGTCAAAGACCTGACCGGCGACTCACCTCGCCTCGACGGAACCGAAGACTCACGCTCAGGGAGCAATCGGCACTTTTGCACCGTTTTTGGCGTTGAGACTGGGCGGAGTCCCGACCCTCCGCCGCCCAAAGGTCCTGATTGGCACAAGATCGCCGACATTCTTCGCGAAAACAGGCGTTGGATCGCCTAACAAGCTCAACCCAGCGGAGAAGACTCCCCATCCATCGGATTTCGCCCTTTTTAGCCACGACCACTCACGGAGACCAAACGACCACTCAGGGTCTGCTGATCAGGCGAAGCCTTCAGCACCCGACGTCAAATCGTTTCTAACCGTATCCACGGCGTGTCGCCTGATCAAAGCGGCACACCTGCTGCCATGACTGACCAGAACGGAGCGGAAATGACCGATCCAACACAACAATCGCGCGAACTCAGCCGCACTTTGGCGGGGTTTCGCTATGAACTTATCGGCGTTGCCGTCTTCAGCGCGGCAGTTAATTTGCTGATGCTGACCGGACCGCTGTTCATGCTGCAAGTCTATGACCGCGTGTTGTCCAGTCGATCCTCGGCAACATTGGTCGCCCTGTTTGGACTTGTCGTGTTCCTTTATACCTTGATGGGGTTTCTGGATCACGTGCGGGGGCGTGTTCTGGCGCGGGTTGGCGCAGGGTTCCAGTCGGCGCTTGACCGACGCGTCTTCGACGCCGTGTTGCGGCAAGCTGAGAATGCCGATCAACGTGCGCGTCCGGCAACCGGCCTGCGTGACCTGACCAGCATTCAGTCTTTGCTTGCCTCTCCTGCCCTGACAGCACTGATTGATCTTCCATGGGCTCCTGCGTTTCTTGCGCTATTGTTCATCTTCCATCCGATGATGGGTTGGTTTGCGCTGGCCGGTGGGATGATTCTGTTCATTCTGGCCTTTGCCAATCAACGCGTCAGCAATGCCGCCCAGTCCAAGGCAAACCAACTGTCGGCCCAAGCCGATGGCCGCACCGACTACATACGCAAATCCATCGAGACGGTTCAGGGTCTGGGCATGAAAGAACCGTTGGCCGATGACTGGAGCACGGTGCGGCGCGATGCCCTGAGCAGCCGCATCTTTGCTGCCGACAAACGCGGACGGCTGACCGCAGCCACCAAAGCCTTCCGGCTACTGTTGCAGTCCGGCATCCTCGCCTTGGGGGCATGGCTCGTGCTGCGCGGTGAATTGACCCCCGGTGCGATGATTGCAGGTTCAATTCTTCTGGGCCGCGCATTGGCCCCCGTCGAACAAACGGTCGCACAATGGGGTTTGTTTCAGGCGGCCGCACAAGGATGGAGATCGCTGCGCACCGTCTTGACCTCGACCCCGCCCCGCCCTGCACTGATGCCGCTGCCCGCACCCGAAAGCCGGATGCAGGTCAAAGGGCTTGCCGTGGTGCCTGTGGGTGCCACGAAACCCCTGTTGATGGGTGTCAGTTTTGACATACAGCCCGGCGAAGCAGTGGCCGTCATCGGACCAAGTGCCGCCGGAAAGTCGACATTGGCCAAGGCACTGACCGGAGTTTGGCCGCCCCGCGCCGGGGAAATCCGGCTGGGCGGTGCGGATCTTCATCAATACGCGCCTGATCGGCTTGGCCGTCTTTTGGGATATCTGCCGCAAGACGTGGTGCTGTTCCCCGGAACGATTGCGCAGAATGTAGCGCGGTTTGACCCCGACGCCGACCCAAAAGACATCGTCAAGGCCGCCCGCGCTGCTGGGGCGCACGACCTGATCCTAGGTCTTCCCAATGGCTATGACACGGTTATTTCCGACGGCGGCAGTCGTCTGTCCGGCGGGCAGCGCCAGCGGGTTGGCCTGGCCCGTGCGCTGTTCGGAGACCCTGCGGTTCTGATCCTTGACGAACCCAATTCCAGTTTGGATGACAGCGGGGTTCGATCACTTAATCAGGCGATCTCGGACGCAAAAGAGGCTGGTCAGGCGGTCCTGATCATTTCACACCGGCCCTCGGCGCTGGCGCAATGCGAACGGGTGCTTCTCATCGACAGTGGCAAGATGCGTGCCTTTGGCCCGCGCCAGGAGGTTCTGGACAAATTCGTCAGAAAAAGCCCGGCCGTGGTGCCGGCACAGCAAGGTCGGAGGCTTGAACATGCCCAGTGATTGGAACGCAAAAACTTATGTAAAACAGGGCTTTTGGGCGCTTGTCATCGGGTTGGGCGGACTGGTGGCTTGGGGTGCCTATTCGACCATCAACGCGGCGGTTGTGGCGTCGGGCTACGTCGAAGTGGATCAGCGCAAACAAGTGGTGCAACACCCGGATGGCGGTGTGGTCGCCGATATCCTTGTGCGCAACGGCGATACCATCAAAGCGGGGGAAACCATTATCCTGCTGGATGACGCCGAACTGCAATCCGAACAAAACATTATCCGTCACGCCCTGTTTGAAGTGCAGGCCAATATCGACCGCCTGTCCGCAGAAGCGGTTGAAGCCGAAGAAATCACGTTCCGCCCGGCGCTTCTGTCGGGTGCCAAGGACGATGCCGACCTGCAAAGCATCCTGGACACGCAACAAACTCTGTTCGAAACTCGCGCCACGACGCTCAGTCAGACAGACGATCAGTTGCGCGAACGGCGCGCGCAGTCTGAAGCGACGATTGTCGGTCTGGAAAAGCAACTGACCGCCAACCGCGAGCAAGCCGAGCTGATGAACAACAACCTGAAAACCTTTCAGGACTTGTTGGAAAAAAACCTGACCGAACGATCACAGGTTCTGGATTTGCAAAAACAGCTTGCCCAGATCAATGGCCTGTCCGGAGAGACCGAGGCACAGATTGCGGCCACCCGGAACGCCATCGCTGGTTACGAGATCGAGCGGCTGAAGGCACGGTCAGAACGGCAAGAAAGCGCACAGGAAGAACTGCGCAACCTGCAACCACGAGAGGCAGAGTTGCAGGAAAAACTGCGCGCCGTTGAAACCCGACTGTCCCGGTTGAACCTGAAGGCCCCGGTGGATGGTGTGGTCTATGGCATGAACGTATTCACCGTCGGTTCGGTTGTGCCTGCGGGTGGCGAAGTGGCCGCGATCGTGCCGGACAACAGCCCTCTGATCGTGTCTGTGCAACTGGCCCCGGCGGAAATTGACCGTGTAACGGTCGGGCAGGAAGCCGTGCTGAAATTCCCGGCCTTCAATGCCCGCACCACGCCAGAGTTGTTCGGGCAAATCAGCCTGATTTCGGCAGATGCGATGACGGATGAGCAAACTGGACAGCGCTACTTCGCAGGCGAGGTCGAAATCGATCCCGCCGCCTTTGATCTTCTGGGCGAGGACGAGATTATACCCGGTATGCCCGTCGAAGCCTTCATCCAGACCGGTGCGCAAAGCCCCGCGTCCTATCTGTTGAAGCCTTTCACGGATTACCTTGATCTGGCGTTTCGCGAAGAATGAACGCGGGCGCGGTCGGAACGTCGGCCGCGCCTGTCCTGACGCGGGGGCAGCCATGTTCCCGCCCTCAAATCTCAACTTCATCTGGACAGTCAAGATCGGCCCGCCCTAAAGTTACAGGCGCCATCCATTTGGAGATTCCCGATGAAACCGATTTTCACAACCGCCCTGATGTTCAGCCTGCTGGGCGCAACTTCTGCTCTTGCCGACACCCATTGCGCCGCCGGTAAAACCCTGTCCCCCGATGTTCTGACCATCGCGACAGGCAACCCCGCCTATTACCCATGGGTCATGGATGACGACCCGACCAGTGGCGCAGGTTTTGAATCCGCCGTCGCCTATGAAGTCGCCAAGCGTATGGGATTTGAAAAGGACGCCGTTGTCTGGACCCGCGCGACCTTTGACCAGTCGATCCAACCGGGCGCGAAAGAATTTGACGTGAACCTGCAACAATTCTCGATCACCGAAGACCGCGAGAAAGTGGTCGATTTTTCCGAACCGTATTATTCCGCAGCCATGGCCGTTCTGGTGCGCCAGCCCACTATCGACGGCGGTGCCACTGCCGAACTTGCGTCGCTGAAAGACCTGAAATGGGGCGTCATGGCGGGCACCACGGCGCTTGAAACCGTTAATTCGGCGATCGCACCCGCGGACACGCCGCTTCTGTATGATGACAACGTGAACGTCGTCGAGGCGATGAAGGCAAACCAGATCGACGCGGCCTTGTTTGACCTTCCGACCGCACTTTATCTCAGCGCCGTGGTCTTGGATGACGGTGCCCTTCTGGGTCAGTTCGCCGCCGACCGCAGCGAGAACCCCGACCAATTCGGCATCCTGATGGAAGAAGGAAGCCCGCTGAAGGCCTGCGTGGATGAAGCCCTGTCAGCCATGAAGGATGACGGAACCCTCGCCGCCATCGAGGCCGAGTGGCTGCAAGAAACCACCGGCGTTCCGCTGATCAAGTAACGACACGTTCCATGAAAACCACAAGCGCGGGCCTTACGGCCCGCCAAATCTATGAACAGAAGGCGCGGCGCAAATCGGTGGCGGTGGCGACGCTTAGCACTGTTGTTGTGATGGTCCTGATCGTCATCCTTCTGCCGATGACACCGGGCTGGGATCGTGTGCGCAGCAGCTTCTTTGATTGGGACATTCTTGCAAAGACTTTCCCATCGCTGTTGTCCGCCTTTCGCTGGGATGTTGCCATTTTCCTGTGGTGCACGCCCGCCATCGCCTTTCTTGGTCTGTTCATCGCGCTGTGCCGCGACGCACGCGCACCTGCGCTGTTTCCGCTGCGGGTGTTCGGCGTGCTCTACACCGACATTTTTCGCGGCGTCCCTGTTATCCTGATCGTGTTTCTGATCGGCTTCGGCGTGCCCGGCCTTGGCCTGCAACGTCCATGGAACAGCCCTTACATCTGGGGCTCGCTTGCGTTGATCCTGACCTATTCTGCCTATGTGGCCGAGATCTTCCGCGCCGGCATCGAAAGCGTTCATGAAAGCCAGCGGGCCGCGGCCAAATCGCTGGGCCTGTCGCATTCCGACATCATGCGCTTTGTGGTTCTGCCGCAGGCAATCCGCCGTGTCGTGCCCGCCAACATGAACATGCTGGTAGCGTTGCAGAAAGACGTGGCGCTTCTGTCCTTCATCGGCCCGGTAGAGCTGTTGCGCCAAGCCGGTGTGCACAAATCGCTTCTGGCGAATTTCACGCCCTATGTGGGGGCTGCAATCATCTTCCTTGCCGTGACCATTCCCGTCACGCGATTTGCCGACTATCTGATCGCGAAACAGAACAAGGCGCGCAGTTGATGTCCATTCTTCGCCTGTCAAACGTCACCAAATCTTTCGGCCCGACAGAGGTGCTGCGCGGTATTGATCTGGACGTCAATGAAGGCGAGATGATCTGCCTGATCGGCGCGTCCGGGTCGGGCAAGTCCACGCTGTTGCGCACAATCAACCTGCTTGAGCCGATTGACGAGGGCGAGATCCGGTTTGAAGGCCACGACATCTCACTGCCCGGTGTCGCCCCGCAACCCATTCGCCGCAAGATTGGTCTGGTCTTTCAAAGTTTCAACCTGTTTCCGCATATGACCGCAGTCGAAAACGTGCTGCTTGCGCCATCCCGTGTATTCAAACGGTCAAGGAAAGATCTGTTGCCGGACGTGACACAGCTGTTTGAACGGTTCAACCTGAGGGACCGCATGAATGCCTATCCGGATCAATTGTCGGGTGGTCAGCAACAGCGTGTCGCCATTGTCCGTGCACTGGCGATGCAGCCCAAAATCATGCTGTTTGACGAAGTTACCTCGGCCCTGGACCCGGAATTGGTCAGCGAGGTGTTGGAAACGCTGTTGAAGCTGAAAGCCCAGAATATGACGATGATCCTTGCCACCCATGAAATGGGATTTGCCAGGGAAGCTGCCGACAGGGTCTGTGTTCTGGATGGCGGCAAAATCATCGAGACCGGCACACCGGATCAGATTTTCAACGCCCCGCGAACGAAACGCGCGAAAGAGTTTCTGGCGTCGGTCTTGTGACACGAGCAAGCAGACGGCTTGTCACCTTTCATTCGCGCCTTTGCCCAGTATGATATTGTCGCGAAACCGGTCAATACGTGCAAGTCGTGTTGCGGATTGTTTCGCAGCGCCGAGGTTGATCACATAGCTTCGCTGCCGTCCTGGCGTCAGCGCATCAAATGCGGCGGCAAGTTCGGGATCGGCCGCCAGAACCTCAATCAGTTCGTCCGGCAACTCAAATGCCGTATCTGTTCTGGGGGGATTAACGCCCGCATCCGCGTAGGATACCGCCTCGGCCAGATATGAACGAATAACAGCATTCATCTTGGCAACCTGCGCGGTGGCGGTGAACCTGATAAGGCAGGGATTCTGAGTATTTGGCCCCGGTTTCTCAAGCACATGTTGCGGATCTTTCATCAGCGCAGCGTTGAAGAAGGTCAGGCGGAAATCGCTTCGAAAGGCGCCGATGATGGCGATGTTGCGATCACCCCTAAGATAGCATGGATGGCCCCATTTCACGCGCTCGGTCAGGCCAACATCACGACACAGGCCGCGCAGGTCGCGCAAGCCGTTGGCCCAAACCTGTGTTGAACAGTCAAGCGTCTCAAAACGTTTGCAACGCCCGCATCCTTTCGCGAAGTAGTCTTCGATATCTGTGATCATGCTCGCCGACCCGATGCCAGTCCGTGCTGCGGTTCAGGCTACAGTGAAAGGTCCCAAGGACGCAATTCCTGACATGGGACAAAAGAGACGCCCTGAACCACCGCCGCCGAGTGCGGGAGGTTCAAAAAGATCATCAGGGCCAGGATGATCGACAACACGGCAGATGCGACCATGATCGAGCGGAACGGATGACATTCGGACCGGAAAGCCAAGATCATGCGGGCCGCCCGGCCACCATCAACAAGATTGCAATCGTATAGGCCAGGGTCAGCGCCTTGACATAGGGCGTTTTAGCAGGCGGGTGTAGCCACAGGCTTTCTGCCATTTCTCCACATGGCGCTCACATCAGGTGCTCAACCTCGGGAGCTGCCACGAAGCGCCAATTTCGGCGCGGTCCTGCCATGACGTTAAGATAGTACATCTCGAAGCCGTGAGGCGCGCCGCACGGGTGGTGTCCTTTGGGAACGCAGACGACCTCGTGGTCATGGACGGCCATGGTTTCATCAAGCCCTAGATCATCGGTATAAACGCGCTGGACACCAAAGCCATTGGCGGGGTTGAGCCGGTGGTAGTAGGTCTCTTCCAAATAGGTGATGCGCGGGAAGTCGTCCTCGTCATGCCGATGGCTTGGATAGGAGGACCAGTGGCCGGCGGGCGTAAACACTTCTGTGACCAGCAGACTGTCGCAGTAATCTTCAGCTTCCATGGCTATGTTGTTGATGAAGCGAGTATTGGTACCCTCACCTCGTTTGGTCAGGGTAATGCCGTCGGGGCCGATGAGCCGTGCCTTGTGGCCCGAGTTGCCGGGTGCCTTGCAGATGGCGATGGTGGCGTCGGTGGTGCATTCCAATGCCCAGTCGCTGTCATTGGGCACATAAAGGCAATGCGGCGCGGTTTTTTCAAAAACATTCATGCGCGTGCCCAGCTCCCCCCAATCGGTGCCTGCGGCGGTGAACTTTGCCTTGCCTTCGATCATCACCAAGATCACCTCGGTTGATCCGGTGGCCTCGGCCGCAGTCTCACCCGTGCGCAGGCGATAAAGGTCGAACCCCACATAACGCCAACCCGCGCTTTCAGGGGTAATCTGGTGCACCTTGCCATGGGTGCCGAAGGGGCGTTTCAACAGGTCAGGCATTTCTGTCTTCATTTTCTGCTGTCTGGGTCCAGCGAATAAAGAACTGGTGTGCCGTATAAAGTCCGGCCGCCCCGAAAATCACGGCGAAACCGACAGAACCGAACGCAAGCTCCACCAGCGCCCATCCCAGGCAGATCGCAACGACGACAACACGCCGCCACAACGGGTTGAAGAATGGCACGTGTAGATCGAACATATGCTCCCTTTCGATCACTCTGGTCTCGCGGGCCAACATTTACACGCGGCCAGACAGAGCGTTTGACAGAGTCGCGGGTTACACAGATGGGGTCCGGTTAGGCCGCGCTTGTATCCGACTGGTATTGCCGGGACTCTTGGTGCTCAAAGATTGTGTACTCTTTTCGACAGCAACACAACGCTGCGTTCTGGGACGATAAGAACCAGTCTGGTCGCACGCCTCGTATCCTACATATCCAGCCGTAAAAACGTTCATTCGTCAGGGTGATCAAGCGCTTTCGACATCTCTAAATTGAACTGATGGCGCGACCCAAAACAGAGAATATTTTTCCGATCTCTTCTTCGTTGATCACGAGAGGTGGAGAGAGGATGATTTTATCTCCGACCGGTCGCACGATAACACCTTCATCAACACAATTCTTGAACACGTTCGCGCCTGCCTGTTTGGTGATCGGAAAGGCTTTTTTGCTTGCTTTGTCTTCCACCAATTCGATTGCCAGCATCAGCCCATGCCCCCGAACATCTCCGATATGATCAAGCGATTTCAACCTTTGGGCAGAAGACTGGAAATGGTCGGCCATCATGCGCGCATGGCCCAACAGGCCCTCGCGCTCGATGATCTCGACATTTGTCAGGGCGGCGCGGCACGCCAATGGGTGCCCGAAATAGGTCAGACCCATCGAGAAAACACCGCCTTCGCATTGCGGACGGCTGATTACGTCGTAGATCTCGTCCGAAATCAGCGTCACCCCCAACGGGACATACCCTGATGTGATCCCTTTGGCACTGACCAGAATATCCGGCTGATAATCGAACACATCCTCCGATGCGAACCAGTGGCCCAAACGACCGAACGCAGTCACGACCTCGTCTGCAATATAAAGAATGTCGTGGCGTTTGCAGACCTCCCACATGCGGCGATGATAGCCGTTGGGTGCGATCAATACGCCCCCTGCTCCCATAACCGGCTCTGCAATGAAGGCCGCGACATTGTCCGGACCCAACTGCTCGATCCGGTTTTCGAATTCCCGCACCAGATAATCACAATATGCCTCTTCACTCACGTCATCAGGCTTGGCATACATGTTGGCTGCCGAGACGTGGTTGATAAAGTGCTCGCCCACTTTGTCGAAGCTCATCTTGGTGGCGTGGATGCCGGTCAACTCCGCCGCGACATAGGTCGCCCCGTGATAGGCATCATTCCGCGAGATGATCTTCTTCTTTCGATGCTGCCCTTTCATGGTGAAATAGTAATGCACCAACCGAATGGCCGCGTCGTTGGCGGTGGACCCGCCCGTCGTGTAGTAAACGTGGTTCAGATCGCCTGGCGCGTGCGAGGCCAACCATGCGCCCAACTCCGCAGCCGGTTCATTGGTCGAGTGGCCAAACGGGTTGTAATACTGCATCTGCATGACTTGATCCGAAATCGCATCCGCCATCTCGCGTCGTCCATGTCCGATATTCACACACCATAGCCCGGCAATGGCATCCAGAAGTCGGTTGCCGTCACTGTCAGTGACATACATGCCCTTCGCGCCCGTGATGACCTGACTGCCCTCGTCCTTGAAGCTCGCAAAATCGGTGTAGGGATGCAGCACATGTGCCTTGTCCTTTGCCCATGCTGAATTTGCATCTTGTGTGGCCATGGCGAGGGTTCCTTTGCCTGAAACGGTTCTCGTTAAATTACAGCAGCCTGCCACTGCGGGTCAGTCACCCCTAGGGGGTACTGGCAATGGCATCAGGTCTGCGTGGCGTCGAGATAGGCCAGCGGATCACCCGTCGCCGTCGCGGGCATCCGCCGCAAAGCTGTCAAAAACAGCGACAAAAGCTCGCCCTGGCTGGCAACGCCCAGCTTGGCATAGATGCGCTTACGATGAACCTTGATGGTTTCCGGGCTGTTGTCGAAGCTGATCGCGATGGATTTCGAGGAATGGCCTTGCAGGATCATCCGCGCAATCTGGCCCTCGCGCGGGGACAGGGTCGAACTGCCAAACGCTTCGAACGCGCGATCCAGGTGGGCGGCCAGTCGACCGGTGCCGTCAACGCGATCGGGCGTCAGAACGGTCCAATGGCGCCGTGCCAAGGCACCAATTGCGGGCAGACAGGCACGAAGCCGCAGCACTTGCAAACGCGACGTGCCGCGAACGCCCAAGGACAGAAACAGCGCGGCCTGATCCGTCAGGTGCAGCATCACCCCGCATTCGTCGCGCAGCTTTACCGCACGAAAGAACTTCGCATAATATTCCGAGCGTCGAAAATCGTCCGGGGCAATATCGCCAAGCCCATCGACACGGTCCCCCGTTTTCGCCTGAAACAGCTTGTAGAACGGGTCGAGCACGAAGGCGACGTCCAGGTAAAGCGCAAGAGCCTCAAGTGTATCGGGATCGCTGCGGGTCGAATAAATCTCGGCCGGTCCGTCCGCATCGAAAAACGCAGTAAGATATGCTGCATCTGCACCAGCAAGGCCCGCGCAGAAGGCACAGAAATGTGCTGGAAATTCCGCCGTCCCGACATGCTTGATCGCAGCGGTCAGCCGGATAATGTTGTCTGGTGTCAGTTTCACGTTTTGGGTCACAGGCGGCAGCTTGCCGGATTATGCCCCGTCTTCAAACCCCTGAAGCACATTCACTGCGTTTATCCCGATCTCAGCAATGTCATAGCCGCCTTCCATCACAAAAAGTGTGGGCAAGCCTAGCGCAGCAATATCGCCGCCATAGGCCATAAAATCATCCGAGGTCAGTTTGAAAAAGCTGATCGGATCGGTTTCAAACGTATCGACGCCAAGCGAGATGATCAGAACGTCGGGTGCATAATCTTTGACCCGCGCCAGCGCATCCGCCAGCCTTGCGCGCCACGTCGCGAAATCAGTGCCAGGCGGCAAAGGATAGTTCACGGTGAAACCTTCGCCCCTGCCACTGCCAACCTCGTCCGCGTGGCCCAGAAAATGGGGAAACGCATCCATCGGGTCGCCATGGATCGACAGAAACAACACATCGTCGCGCGTGTCAAAAATGTCCTGCGTGCCGTTCCCGTGGTGAAAATCCACGTCCAGGATCGCGATGCGCTTGGCACCTTTGTCCAGCAGATGCTGCGCCGCAATCGCGGCGTTGTTCAGAAAGCAGTAGCCGCCGAACATGTCAATGGCTGCGTGATGACCCGGCGGGCGGCACAGCGCAAAGACCGAGGTCGCGCCTTGGCGGATACGCTCTGCCCCGGTCAGCGCCACCTGAGCCGAGGCATAGGCCGCGTCCCACGTCCCGTTCGAAATCGAGGTCTCGCACGCCAGGGCATAGTATCCCATCCGGCCTTCGATATGTGTGGGGATACGGGTGGACATGCGGCGGGCGGGCCAGACGGTCGTCATCGCTTCGCCCTGAAACCCTTCGGCCACCCACTCCGTCCACGCGGTTTGAAGAAAGTCAACGAAACCCGCTTCATGAACGGCAAGGATCGGGCCCATCCCGAAGTCATCGGGGTCGGACACCGGACCCAGATCAACCTTGCGCACGCGCTCAATGATATATTCCGCCCGCGAGGGGCGTTCAAACGGTTCGACAAGTTGACCACCAAAAAGCTCGGTCTTTGAGTTTCTAAGGCGGTGCTTTTTCGTAAAAATCGTTTCCATGTTTACCCCCTTCAAGCAAAAGGGCGGCCCTGCCGGCCGCCCTCAATCCAGACGATCAAGCTTACTTTTTCACGTTGGTCCAGATCTGGTCATAGACTGCTTGCGTGGCTTCGTCACAGACCTCGATGAAGACCCCCGGCCCGGCTTCTGAGGGTGGGTTGGCCTCGGGCAACGTGGCCAATTCCGGGTCAAGGAACTCACCCACGCCACTGACGCCTGCGCCATAACGCGCATAGTTCGACACCGCAGCGATGTTTTCAGGTTGAAGCAGGAAATCCATGAATTTCAGTGCGTTGTCGCGGTTTGGCGCATCTTTCAAAAGCACAACATTGTCCATCCAGACCACATAGCCCTGGCTCGGGAACGCATATTTCAGCGATGCTTTTTCCGCCCGCGCCTTGGCCCCGAATCCGTCATAGATCATGCCCACTGCCACGTCGCCCGACACCATCACTTCCTTCGCGGTATCCGAGTTGAACGAGGCCCAGTTTTCCTTGGCACTCATCAACATCTCGTTCAGCGCCTTCAACTGCTCGCGGTCGGACGAGCATTGCGGAATGCCCATGTGAAGCGATGCCAGCGCCATCACCTCGCCCTGGCTGTCCAGCATGTTGATCTTGCCTGCAAGCTCTGCCGGTGGGTTGAACAGAATATCGGTTGTGTTGATGTCACCACCATAGACCTCGGTATCCACCGAAAACGCGGTCGAGCCCCACTGATATGGAATCGAATGGGTGCGGCCGGGGTCAAAGCTGGGGTCGGCCCATTCAGGTGCTATGTTGCCCTTGTTGGCAAGCTCGCCGTCCGCAATGGTGTCCAGAAGCCCCTCGCCCGCCATGATCGCAACCATGTAATCGCCGGGCACCGCCACGTCATAGGTGCCCATGCCACCAGCCTTGAGCGAGGCCAACATCGCCTCGTTGCTGTCGTAGGTGTCCATGGTGACGTTGATACCGGTTTCCGCGGTGAACTTGTCCAAAAGCTCCTGCGGCATGTATTCGAACCAGTGATAGACGACCAACTCGCCTTCCGCGGTGGCGGCATTGGCCATCAAGGCCAGCGCCATGGCAGATTGTGTCAGAAGTTTCATATTGTTAGCTCCCTGCTAAGTTATTTTGTGTTGTCCGATTTCGATACGAAATAGGAAATCGTCACCATCACGATCGAGACGCTGAGCAGCATTGTCGAAATCGCCATGATGTTGGGCTTGAGCCCTTGTTTCACCGATCCAAAAATCGCCGTAGGCAGGGTTTCGACCCCCGCGCCCTTGACGAAATTGGTGATGATGAAATCGTCGAGGCTGACGATGAACGCCAGAAGGAACCCCGAGATGATGCCGGGCATCATCAACGGCAGCAGCACCCGGCGGAACGCCTGCGCCTTCGAGGCATAAAGATCCATCGCTGCCTGTTCATAGGTGTCCTCGATCCCCTGCATCCGGGCCTGAATGGGCAGGTAGGCGAAGGGGATACAGAAGGCGATATGTGCCACAAGAATGGTCAGGTATCCGCGGGTGAACCCGACCGAGTTATAGAAGATCAACAAGGCGACCGCGGTCACGATCTCGGGCACCATAAGGGGCAAGCTGATCAAACCCAGCGAGGCTGTGCGCAAGCGGAACTTGCCGCCGCGCACAATGGCTGTCGCCGCAGATGTTGCAATCGTGGTCGATATGGTTGCCGCCACGATCGCGATGGTGAACGAATTGATCGCCGCCTGTTTGAACTTGCCGCTTTCCGGCCCGACAAACACATCCGCATACCAGCGCAGCGATAGCCCCTCCCAAACCGTGATGGATTTCGACGCGTTAAAGGAATAGACCGTCACGACGACCAGCGGGGCATAGAGGATGACCAGACACAGCAAAGTCATGAGCTTGAAACCGGGATAGGTTTTCACGTCAGTCTTGGCGCTCATGATATTGCCTCCGCCTTGCGTTGCTGACGGGCGAAGATCAAAAGAATGATCAGAACCATGGTCAGCAAGATCATCGAGGCGGCGGCACCGAAGGGCCAATTGCCTGCGTTGCCCTTGAACTGCTCTTCAATCAGCGAGCCGATCATGAAGTTCTTGGCGCCGCCCAGAAGATCCGGCGCAAGAAAAGCACCCAGCGAAGGGACGAAGACCAGGATACAACCTGCGATCACGCCGGGTTTCACCGCTGGCAGAAGGACGCGGCGCAGCGTGACCCATCTGGTGGCGTAAAGGTCCGCCGCCGCTTCGCTGAGGGCGAAGTTATAGCGTTCGACCGAGGCATAGATCGGCAGCACCATGAACGGCAGATAGCTGTAGAACAGGCCAAGCTGCACAGCGAGATTGGTGTTGATGATATGCAGTGGGTTGTCGATCAGGCCGATATTGATCAGAAAATCGTTCAGCGGCCCCTGATCGCGCAGAAGAAACTTCATCGACACGGTGCGAATGAGCAGATTCACCCAATAGGGAATGGTGATCAGAAACACCCACATTGCGCGTGACTTTTCAGGCCGGGTTGCAATGAAATACGCGGTTGGGAAGCCGATCAGAAGCGATAGAACGGTCGCAAGGCCTGCCTGCGAGATCGAGCGCCAGAAGATCACGATATAGGTCCATTCTAGTTTCGGGGCATCATCCCCAAACAACCCCCGATCAAAGAAGAACTGGTCATAGGCGGACAGCGAAAACTCCCAAATCACGCCGCCCCTGAATTCCTTGGTCAGGAACGAATAGACCAGCATCATGATGACCGGGACCAGCACGAAAATGCCAATGACGACCCAGCTGGGCAGCAGAAGCCAATTGCGCGCCTCGGCATATGTGTCCGAGGCGGCGGAACCGCCAGATGCAGCACCGGCAGCCACTAGTCCACCAACAGGCGCGCCGAGCCTGCCTCCATGTTGACATAGACCTCGGCGCCCGGATCAAAAATGCGCTTTATGCCGCGATCCGAGTTAGACGTGCGAACGGTGAAATCCGGCCCTTCATGCAGGTCGATCATCGTGGTGATGTCGGTGCCAATAAAAATGTTTTCGACAACCGTGCCTTTCAGGCTTTCCGATTCAGTGGGCTCCTCGGACAGAAACAAGCGCTCCGGGCGCACCGACATATGCACTCTAGAGCCGACGCTTACCTCGTCGACCGCGTTACAGGTCAGCTCGTGACCGCCGCCCAGATGACAGATGGCGCGCCCATTGTTGATGGCGTCCACCGACACTTCCAGCAGATTGGTTTCACCGATGAAGTCGGCCACGAACATATTGCGCGGGCGTTCATAGATGTCCTTGGGGTCGCCCAATTGCTGCATGCTGCCGGCTGACATCACCGCGATGCGATCCGACATGGTCAGTGCTTCTTCCTGATCGTGGGTGACGAAAATGAAGGTGATGCCGGTTTCGCGCTGTATGTGCTTCAACTCGATCTGCATGGATTTGCGCAGTTTCAGGTCAAGCGCCGACAGCGGCTCGTCCAAAAGCAGCACTTTCGGCGATGGCGCAAGCGCGCGGGCAAGAGCCACGCGTTGTTGCTGGCCGCCGGACAGTTGCGACGGTTTGCGCGCTGCAAACTGCGTCAGCTGCACAAGCTCCAGCATCTCGCCAGCTTTACTGCGGGCATCAGATTTGGACGCGCCGCGCATCTCAAGCCCGAACCCGACATTGTCCAGCACGGTCATATGTGGAAACAGCGCATAGTTCTGGAAAACAGTGTTCACGGGTCGATGGTGCGGCGGCAGGGAGACGATCTCGTCTCCGTAAAGGAAAATGGCGCCCTCGGTCACATCCTCGAACCCTGCGATCATCCGCAGAAGCGTTGTCTTGCCGCAGCCTGATGGTCCAAGCAGTGTGAAAAACTCGTTGTCACGGATACCGAGTGATATTTTTTGCAAGGCTGTAAACTCGCCATAGCGCTTCACCGCGTCGCGGACATCCACTGCGATCTGGGTGCCGTCATTCATTTTGAGCTCTCCGTGCTTCCGGAAAACCCTAGCGTTCGCAATGGTATCATGTCGTGTCCCCCGGATGGGGGATGGCAATGTTCGCGCATTGTGACCTCCGAGTCTCTGCTTCAAGGTAGAGGCACAGACCCCGCACAAAAATTCGTATCTTGCGAAGTTTGGCTTAGGCACAACCTTTTCAATATCTGCGATGATTAGTCGTGGCCTAATCAAAGCTGATGGAGATCGTTCTTTTCCATACAGCACCTCATGTCAAAGTAGAGCGAACGCCGAACATGGTGCGACGCTGTCCACACCTGCGCGCCCATCTGCACAGATTGAGAGGATTTATTATGCCTGTTGAGACGATAGACACGCTTGTTGTTGGCGGCGGTCAGGCCGGTATCGCCCTGAGCGAACATCTGGGAAACAGCGGTGTCCCTCATCTGGTGCTTGAGAAAAACCGGATCGCCGAGGCGTGGAGGTCGGGCCGCTGGGACGCCTTGGTTGCCAATGGCCCCGCGTGGCACGACCGGTTTCCCAGTCTTGAGTTCAAAGGCTGTGATCCGGACGAGTTCGTGACCAAAGATCGGGTTGCGGACTATCTGGAAGAATACGCGCAGATGGTAAATGCCCCGATCCGCACCGGGGTCGAGGTGTTGCAGGCCGAACGTCTTGGCGACCGTGCAGGCTTTCGGGTCGAAACCTCGGACGGTGTGATCGAAGCCAAACGGATCGTTGCCGCCACCGGCGCGTTTCAACATCCGGTGATCCCACCGATCGTGCCCAAACAGGCCGGGGTCGATCAGATTCATTCGTTTTATTACAGGAACCCCTCGCAGCTCTCGGACGGAGCGGTGTTGGTGGTCGGTGCGGGATCATCGGGGGCGCAGATCGCAGACGAGTTGAACCGCGCTGGCCGCAAGGTGTTCCTGTCTGTCGGGCCGCATGACCGCCCGCCGCGCCGCTATCGCGGGCGCGACTTCGTTTGGTGGCTGGGCGTTCTTGGTCTGTGGGACATGTCTGCGCAACAGCCTGGGACGGAACATGTGACGATCTCGGTTAGTGGAGCTTATGGTGGCCTGACCATGGATTTCCGCCGACTGGCGAGCGAAGGCGTCACCCTTCTGGGCCTGACCGATCGTTTTGAGAACGGGACATTGAGCTTTCGTGATGATCTGCAACGCAATATCGCAGCCGGTGACGCCAATTACAACGAGATGCTGGACGCGGCAGACGCTTACGTGGCGCGCACGGGCCTTGAGCTTCCCGAAGAACCGGAAGCGCGCGAGATGTGGCCCGACCCCGATTGCCTGACCAACCCGATTCGGTCGATTGACCTTGCAAAAGAAGGTATCACCACGATCATCTGGGCCACTGGCTTTCGGCAGGATTTCAGCTGGATGAAGTTTGACGCGTTTGATGACAAAGGCGCGCCGATCCACCAGCGTGGAGTCTCGGTTGTGCCGGACGTCTATTTCCTGGGCCTTCCGTGGCAGTCGCGTCGCGGATCCACCTTCCTGTGGGGGGTCTGGCATGACGCAAAACACATCGCCGATCAGATCGCCACACAACAGGCCTATCTGGACTATGACGGCATGGCCGCGCCGATACAGTCAGCCGCGCAATAAAGTGAAGCAATCGGGATCAGAAATGGTCAAGGATTACATCGTCCACTACGCCCGCCCGACATTGACACCTGACAGGAGCCCCCATGGCCCATACCCGCATTCGTAAATTCAACACGTCGGACACCTATCCGGAACAGAACCTCGACAACGATCTGTGTCAGGCCGTCGTCACCCACGGCGGCAAGACAGTCTGGCTGCGCGGGCAGTGCCCGCAGAACCTTGATGACGCTGTGAGCATCGACAGTCACGACCCGGTCGAGCAGACCCGCAAGGTCATGCAAAACATCAAACAACTGATCGAAGAAGCGGGCGGAACGATGGAGCATCTTGTGAAAGTGGTCGTCTATATCACCGATGTGCGCCACCGCGAGGATGTCTATCGCACCATGGGCGAATATATCAAAGGCGTGCATCCCGTCTCGACCGGGTTGGTGGTGCAGGCCCTGGCACGGCCCGAATGGCTTGTGGAAATCGACGGCACCGCCGTCATACCGGAGTGACCGCATGACCTTTTCCCTTGTCGCCCGCTGCGCTGATACCGGCATGTTTGGCGTGGCCATCTCGTCTTCCTCGCCCGCCGTCGCCGCGCGCTGCGCGTATGCGCGGGCAGGCGTTGGTGCGGTGGCCTCACAGAACGTGACCGACCCGACACTTGGCCCCTTGGCGCTTGACCTGATGCAAGGCGGCATGAGCGCGGGCGAAGCGATTGCGGGGGTCAAAGACCTTGGCAAACATATCGAATACCGGCAGGTTCTGGCAGTAGACAAACAGGGCGCAACGGCGATCCATTCGGGCCCGAACAGCCTTGGCATCTGGACACAAGCGCAAGGGCAGGATGTCGCCTCGGGTGGCAATCTTCTTGCCAATGACGGCGTGCCGCAGGCCATCGTGGACGGATTTCTATCCAGCACGGGTCATCTGGGTGATCGCTTGATTGCCGCGATGCGCGCAGGTCTGGCCGCGGGTGGCGAAGCCGGCCCGGTGCATTCGGCGGGCATGATGCTGGTTGACAAGGTGGCGTGGCCGGTGGCCGACCTGCGCTGCGACTGGACCGAGGACTGCCCGATCAAGGCGGTCGCCACCGCCTGGGACATCTACAAGCCGCAATTGGACGCCTATGTCCAACGCGCGCTCGACCCGCGCGAGGCGCCATCTTACGGCGTGCCGGGCGACGATTAATCAAGGGGTGACATGATGTTGGACTATAGCTTTGAAGATTGGAAATCCCGCGCCGCGGCGCTGAGCTTTCGCAATCAGGCCTTCATTGACGGCAAATTCGTCGATGC
Organism: Aliiroseovarius sediminilitoris; assembly: GCF_900109955.1. Taxonomy (NCBI): domain Bacteria; kingdom Pseudomonadati; phylum Pseudomonadota; class Alphaproteobacteria; order Rhodobacterales; family Paracoccaceae; genus Aliiroseovarius; species Aliiroseovarius sediminilitoris. The sequence continues at coordinate 2,564,210 of NZ_FOJB01000001.1, forward strand.
GGTGTCAGGCAAGACCTTTGACAGCATCAACCCGGCAACGGGCGAGGTGCTGACCCCGGTCGCCGAATGCGATGCGGCAGATGTGGATCTGGCCGTCGCCGCCGCGCGCAAATCTTTCGAGGCCGGATCATGGTCCCGCACGGCCCCCGGGGATCGCAAGGCAGTGTTGTTGAAACTGGCCGATCTGATCCGGGAAAACCTTGAAGAAATGGCGCTTTTGGACAGTCTGGACATGGGCAAACTGGTCACGGATGCCGCAACCATTGACGCGCCGGGGTCTGCGCATTTCTTCCAATGGTATGCCGAAGCAATTGACAAGATTTATGATGAGGTCGCCCCTACCGGCCCCGGTGATCTGGCACTGGTGTCGCGCGTGCCCCTTGGTGTGGTTGGTGCGGTGACACCGTGGAACTTCCCTTTGGACATGGCCACCTGGAAGTCGGCAGCAGCACTTGCGGCAGGTAACTCGGTGGTTCTGAAACCCGCCGAGCAATCGCCGCTTTCCGCCCTGCGTCTGGCTGAACTTGCGTCCGAGGCGGGGTTGCCTGACGGGGTTCTGAACGTTGTGCCGGGCTTTGGCCACACCGCCGGGCAGGCGCTTGGATTGCATATGGATGTGGACTGTCTGGCCTTCACCGGGTCAACCGCCATTGGCAAGAAATTCATGGAGTATTCGGGCCAGTCGAACCTGAAACAGGTCTGGCCCGAAACTGGCGGCAAAAGCCCCAACCTGATCTTTGCCGATTGCGAAAATCTGGACGCGGCGGCGGACATGGCGGCCTTCGGCATTTTCTTCAATCAGGGCGAGGTGTGCTCGGCCAACTCGCGGCTTTATGTCGAACGTGGGGTCAAGGACGCCTTTGTCGAAAAGATGATTGCGCGGTCCGAAGCGATGCAACCGGGCGACCCCTTGGACCCTGCCGCCAAAATGGGCGCCATCGTGGACGAGAAGCAGACCGAGAACATCATGCGCTTTGTCGAAGGTGGCAAGAAGACCGCAAATCTCGTGGCTGGTGGCGCGCGCGCCTATGTCGATGGCAAGGGGTGCTTTGTGCCGCCCACGATTTTTGACGATGTGCGCCACGACGATCCTCTGGCGCGCGACGAAATATTCGGCCCTGTCCTGTCGATCATCCCGTTCGATACGGAAGACGAGGCGGTCACGATGGCCAATGACAGCGTCTATGGTCTGGCCGCATCGGTCTGGACCGACAATTTAAGCCGCGCGCTCAGGGTGTCTGACAAGCTTTTTGCTGGGACCGTATCGGTCAATACGGTGGATGCACTTTCCGCGCAGACGCCCTTTGGCGGGATGAAGCAATCGGGTTTCGGGCGTGATTTGTCGCTGCACAGCTTTGACAAATATACCGCGCTCAAGACCACGTGGATCAAGTATAAAGCTTGAACCCCTTGAACCGTCGGGCATAATCGCACGATGCCTTTGCGGTTCACTCTTCGTCAGTTGGAATATTTCGTCGCCGTGGGCGAGGAAGGCTCGATCTCGCAGGCCAGCGAACGGGTGAACGTCTCATCGCCCTCGATCTCGGCTGCAATCTCGCAGTTGGAAGACGAGTTTGGCCTGCCCCTTTTCGTGCGCAAACACGCCCATGGGCTAAGCCTGACGCAAGCCGGGCGCCAGTTCATGGTGCAGGCCAAAAAAGTGCTGGTCGAGGCCGAGGCGTTGAACCGCCTGGCGGGGGATATTTCCGGCAATGTTCAGGGTCCGCTGAACATCGGCTGTCTGGTGACGTTCGCGCAGATGCTTTTGCCTGCAATCCGACGCCAATTCGAACTGACCTATCCGGACACCCGCGTCAGCCAGATTGAAACCGACCAACTGAACTTGATCGAACGGCTTCGCCGCGCGCAGATCGACGTGGCATTGTCCTATGATCTCGAGATACCGCCTGACCTTGAATTCGTACCCCTACGCACATTGCCACCCTATGCCATGGTGCCCGAAGGCCACCCCCTCGCGCGGCAAAACGAGGTCGATATCGAAGAGCTTCTGGACTATCCGATGGTGCTGCTCGACCTGCCGCTGAGCAGCGATTATTTCCTGAGCTTCTTCGATCAGACCGGGCGCAAACCCAAGATTGTCGAACGCACCCGTGATATGGCGGTGATGCGGTCGCTGGTGGCCAACGGGTTTGGTTATGCGATTGCCAATATCCGCCCCTTCTCTGACCTTTCCCCCGATGGGCGGCGGCTGGTGTTCATTCCGTTGAAAGGTGAACAGCGCCCCATGCGACTGGGCCTGATCATCCCCGAAGGCGCGCGCAATGTGTTGACCGTCAACGCCTTCATCACCCATGCCTCCGAGGTGATCTGCGGTTGGAATTACCCGGGTCAGGCCATCGACGCCGGGGCTTAACCCCAACCTAATCCACGCTTTCGCAACCTCGACTTTTACCTAACCCGATCATCTGTCACGCTGGCCGGACAACGCGATCCTGACAGGAGAATGAAACGTGCGCGACAAACGCTATGAAGTCCTTTTCGAGCCCATGCAGATCGGGCCGGTGACCGCCAAGAACCGGTTCTATCAGGTGCCCCATTGCAATGGCGGCGGGTATCGCGATCCGTCTGCGGCGGCCGAGATGCGGCGCTCCAAGGCCGAAGGCGGCTGGGGCGTGATTTTCACCGAACAGACCGAGATGCACCACACCTCGGAAATCACCCCGTTCATCGAACTGCGCCTGTGGGAAGACAAAGATATCCCAATGCTGCGCAAGATGTCCGAGCGGATGAAGGAATATGGCGCGCTTGCGGGGATCCAACTGGCCTATTCGGGCGTCAATGGACCGAACCTTTATACGAAAGAGGTGCCGCTGGCGGTATCCGCCCAACCCATCCGCACCTTTACCAACGACCCTGTGCAGGCGCGCGCGCTGGACAAAAGCGATATCCGCGATCTGCGCCGCTGGTTCGTGAACGCAGCGAAACGGTCGCAAGACGCGGGCTTTGACCTGATCTGCCTTTACGGCGCGCATGGGTTCGGCATCTTCCAACACTTCCTGAGCCGCGCAACCAATCACCGTACGGATGAGTATGGTGGCAGTCTTGAAAACCGGTCGCGCTTCGTGAACGAGGTGATCGCCGACATCAAGGACGCTGTTGGCGACTCGATGGGCATCACACTGCGCGTGTCGCTGGACGAAACCATCGGAGAGCTTGGCTTTTCAAACGCCGAAGTGCGCGAGTTCGTCGAAATGAACCGCAACCTGCCTGACCTTTGGGATCTGGCGCAAGGCACGTGGGAAGATTGCTCGGGTCCGTCCCGCTTCAAGGAAGAGGCCGCACAGGAACAACTGGTCAAGGGCATTCACGAGCTGACGGACAAGCCCATCGTCGGTGTCGGGCGCTTCACCAGCCCGGACGTCATGGCCAAGATGGTGCGCACCGGCACGCTGGATTTCATCGGTTGCGCCCGCCCTTCGATTGCAGACCCTTTCCTTCCGAAGAAAATCGAGGAAGGCCGGGTCGAAGACATCCGCGAATGTATCGGCTGCAACATCTGCATCACAGGCGACATGACCATGTCGATCAGCCGCTGCACCCAGAACCCCACCTTCATGGAGGAATGGCGCAAGGGCTGGCACCCGGAACGCATGAACGCGAAGGGTGACAGCTCGAACGTGCTGGTCGTCGGCGCGGGTCCTGCCGGGCTTGAGGCAACGCGCGCCTTGGCCGAGCGTGGCTATGACGTGGCCCTGGCCGAATCCGGCACCGCCATCGGGGGGCGTGTGTCCCGCGAACGGTTGCTGCCCGGCCTGTCGGCCTGGGGCCGCGTGGTGGACTACCGCGAATATCAGATCGGACAAAAACCCAATGTCGAAACCTATTTCGACAGTGAATTGGATGCCGAGAGCATTTTGGAGTTCGGGTTCGAAAATGTCTGCATCGCGACCGGGGCCAAGTGGCGCCGCGACGGGGTTGCGCGGCAGCATGTGATCCCCTTTCCGACGGACGCGGCCATGCCGCTCTATTCCCCCGACGACCTGATGGATGGGGCAGCCCCCTCAGGTCACGTGGTGATCTATGATGATGACCACTACTATATGGGTGGCGTGATGGCCGAGCTATTGATCCAGAAAGGTTGCACGGTGACACTGGTGACACCCGCCGCCTATGTCAGCGAATGGACACTGAACACGTTGGAGCAGCACGAAATCCACCGTCGTCTGGTTGGAATGGGCGTTGTAATCGAACTGAACCGCGGCGTCATGTCCATCGGCAAGGATCATGTCGAAACCAATTGTATGTTCACCGACCAGCGGCGGGCGATTGAATGTGATGGCGTGTTGCTCGTTTCGTCCAAACTCGAAAACAACAGCGTTTACAACGACCTGAAGGCACGCGAGGCCGAGTGGGCAGATGCGGGCATCAAGTCAGTCAAACTGATCGGTGACGCCAATGCACCCGGCCCGATTGCATGGGCCACCTATGCGGGCCACCGCTATGCACGTGAACTGGACAGCGAGGATATTGGCGACGCGCTGCCCTTCCGCCGCGAAATTACCGCGCTGGCCGTGGATTGAACGCGCCTGTTCCTTTCCCCGCAGATCGGTCAGGATACAGGTGCCGAAGAAAGAGGCGATATGGACCGCACACTCGACATTCTTGAGCGGCTGGTTGGGTTTCCGACTGTCAGCGCCGACAGCAATCTGGACCTGATCGACTATGTTCAGAACCTTCTGCACATGGCCGGGTTCGCGGTAACGCGCATCCCGTCACCCTGCGGCAAGAAGGCCGGGCTGTTTGCCCGGATCGGACCCGGCGATGGTGGCATTTGTCTGTCGGCGCATACCGATGTTGTCCCGGTGGCAGGGCAGGACTGGTCCAGCCCGCCTTTTGCGCTGACCCGGCGGGCAGACCGGCTTGTCGGGCGGGGCACCACGGATATGAAAGGGTTTCTGGCCTCGGCCCTTGCGCTGGCCGAGCAGGCGCAACACACCCCACTTTCGGCACCCCTGACCCTGTCGATTTCCTATGATGAAGAGGTCGGCTGCGTCGGTATTCGCGACATGATGTCCACCCTCGCGCCACTCCTGGGCAGGCCGCGCATGGTGATTGTTGGCGAACCGACCTCAATGCAGGTGGCGACGGGGCACAAGGGCAAGGTCGCGCTGCGCGTCGATTGCCTCGGCCAGTCGGGCCATAGCGCTCTGGCGCCGAACTTCGTGAACGCAATCCACGTGGCCGCAAGTTTTGTTGACGAGATGCGCGCCCTTCAGGAGGAATTGGCCAAGGGGCCAACGGACGACGCCTATGACATCCCCTGTTCGACCGTGCATGTCGGGCGGATCACCGGGGGCAAGGCGTTGAACATCGTGCCAGACCTTGCGCAGATCGAAATGGAGTTTCGCCATCTGGCCAACCTTCCTGTGCAAAGCATTCGCGCCCAAATTCAACAATCGGCTGATAAAGTCGGCAAGATGTTTGGTAATGCAAACGCGGTCAGGATTACCGAGGGACCTGCCTATTTCGGGTTGGATACGTCGCGTGATGCCCCCGCAGTTGATCGTGCTTTGTCCTTCGCCGCGACCGATCAAGTCACAAAGGTTGCTTTTGGTACCGAGGCCGGTTTTTTCGCGGAACTGGGTTTGGATACTGTGGTTGTCGGCCCGGGTAATATGGCGGCCGACGGGCACAAACCCGACGAGGGTTTAGCTCTTTCCGAGCTTCAGGCCTGCGATGCCATGATGACTCGCGTGTTGCTGGATCTTGGTTGAACAGTATCGAACGTGTGGACTATGAAATGACGTTGCGCGGATGCCCTCATCGGACGACGTGGCAGATTGCTTTACAGGTGACAACCCCTTGCATCGCACCGTCGAAACAGACCAAGGACCGAAAATCACCCGCAAAACCGCGGTTGATGAGAGATCTGGTGAATGATGGTTGCAACTATCTTCCGCCCGCAGCTCATTGTGCTGAAGTCGCACAATCACCGGACGGTAAAGTCCAAGCGCATCTTTGGTGCCTTGTCGCCATCCTCTTCCCTCTCCGTTCCTCGAAACATTCGCTGCGAATGATGGATCGTGTGAGATCAATCGGAATGACTCTCTGTTCAACACAGACAAAGAAGGCGACCCGGTCGGTCACCTATGACTCCAACTATTGTGTGCGCTTCGGCCACGAGACCAACCTATTGATCCGGGCGGTGTTTCGCAGGAACTTTACCCCGATTTCGAGACAGCTTTGACCCGATTCACAGTGTCAGTGGGTCCAGGGGCCGCGACGATTGGTGGCAAAATTGTCCCCATAGCCGCCGGAACGGATGTTCGGCCGACGCTTGTGCGGTTCTTGAACAATGGCTTCGATACCGCGTTCACGGGCATAGTTCAGAGCAGCCTCTTTCGTATCAAATTTCAGCCGCACCTGGCTTTGTGTATCCGACGAACTGGTCCAACCCATCAATGGATCCACGTCTCGCGCCTCATCCGCAGCATATTCCAGCAGCCAAACCTTTGTTTTAGCCTGCCCTGAAGTCATGGCGTTACGAGCGGGTTGATAGATACGTGCGCGCATCTGGGATCTCCTTGAAAGCCTGAGCGGTTTATCAGGGATGCGTGGATGTAATTCAAGCAAAATTGGAATTCGATGCCGGCAGCAGCACCAGTGGCTTCCAGCCCAACTGCGGGCCGGAAGCGCATCGTGAGTGGTGGTTTTGAGAAATCAGAGTGGCTGCCGGTAGCTCCGAGGGAGCGAGGGGTGGGGTGGGTGTATCGTCGCCACCGGCAGTCCGTTCTGCTGCTTGCAAGACAAACCTAGCGTGATGTCCAAGCGCGAGCAAGAGCTAAAAACACTTTTAGTTGCATATTTTGAAGAAAAAATAGCCGATTTTATATTTTTTCTTCTTTATTTTCTGATGTTTAGATAGCCGAGATCAAAAAGGGGCCTTACGCTCCTCTTTTCACTGGTGCAACCTATGGTTGCTTACTGGTAAATGCCTTCACATATCCGAAGGCCACTATCTGAACCCTATAGTCCGAAATGCAGGCATTTCGCTCAATTCGCTAATTATGGGGAGGGAAAGGTAAAGTAATCCTTACCTCTTGAAGAAGAACAAAATGTGACCATTCTAATGCGCGGAAGGATTCGCATGACCCACAGCCCGCTGACCAACCCGACGCTTGCCCCAACCGCCCGTCCCAAACTTGAGGGCGGCAAGCGCTTTGTCATGCATACCCCCTTCAAACCCGCGGGCGATCAGCCCACGGCCATCGCTGAACTGGTGGGCGGTATAAAATCTGGTGAACGCGATCAGGTGCTGTTGGGCGCGACCGGCACCGGCAAGACCTTCACCATGGCCAAGATCATTGAAGAAACCCAGCGCCCCGCGATCATCCTTGCCCCCAACAAGACCCTTGCCGCCCAGCTTTATGGTGAGATGAAAGGGTATTTCCCCGACAATTCGGTCGAATATTTCGTCAGTTACTATGATTATTATCAGCCCGAAGCTTATGTCGCGCGATCTGACACCTTTATCGAGAAAGAAAGCCAGATCAATGAACAAATCGACCGGATGCGCCATTCGGCCACGCGGGCACTTCTCGAACGTGATGATGTGATTATCGTGGCTTCGGTCAGCTGCATCTACGGCATCGGCTCACCCGAAACCTACACCGCCATGACGCAGGACATCACGGTCGGCAAAGACTATGACCAACGATCGGTCATGCGTGATCTGGTGGCCCAGCAATATAAACGCAATGACAACGCGTTTCAGCGTGGATCGTTTCGGGTGCGTGGCGACAGTCTGGAAATCTGGCCCAGCCATTTGGAAGACCGCGGCTGGCGGCTATCCTTCTTTGGGGAAGAGCTTGAAGCCATCACCGAATTCGATACATTGACCGGAGCGAAGACGGACACACTTGAGAAAGTGCGCGTCTACGCAAACTCACACTACGTCACGCCCACGCCGACGCTGAAACAAGCGATCCAGAACATCAAGCAAGAGCTTGCCGTGCGGCTGATCCAGTTCGAAGAAGAAGGCAAGCTGCTGGAAGCCCAACGCCTTGAACAGCGGACCAAGTTTGATCTTGAAATGCTAGAGGCCGCCGGCTTCTGTAACGGCATCGAAAACTATTCGCGTTACCTGACAGGCCGCGCGCCGGGTGAACCGCCCCCTACGCTGTTTGAATATATCCCAGACAATGCCATCGTCTTTGCCGATGAAAGCCATGTCTCCGTGCCACAGATCGGCGGCATGTATCGGGGCGACTATCGCCGAAAATTCACGCTGGCCGAACATGGCTTCCGCTTGCCATCTTGCATGGACAACCGTCCGTTAAAATTCGAAGAATGGGATGCGATGCGCCCGCAATCTATCTTCGTGTCCGCCACGCCGTCCAGTTGGGAGCTGGAACAAACTGGAGGGGTCTTTGCCGAACAAGTGATCCGTCCCACCGGCCTTGTGGATCCTGAAGTCGAAATTCGCCCCGTGGACATGCAAGTCGATGACCTGCTCGACGAGGTGCGCAAGGTCGCCGCGCGCGGCATGCGAATATTGGTCACAACCCTGACCAAACGCATGGCCGAAGACCTGACCGAATACCTGCACGAACAGGGGATCCGCGTGCGCTACATGCACTCGGATATCGACACGATCGAACGCATTGAAATCCTGCGCGACCTGCGCCTTGGCGCCTTTGACGTGCTGGTCGGTATCAACCTGCTGCGCGAAGGTCTCGACATCCCGGAATGCGGTCTGGTCGCCATTCTGGACGCGGATAAAGAAGGGTTCCTGCGCTCGGAAACCTCACTCGTGCAAACCATCGGCCGCGCCGCGCGCAATGCCGAAGGCCGCGTCATCATGTATGCGGATCGCATCACCGGCTCGATGGAGCGTGCGCTGAACGAAACCAACCGGCGGCGTGAGAAACAGAAAGCCTATAACAAGCTGCACGGCATCACGCCGGAGACCGTGAAAAAGAACGTCGATGACGTGTTGTCCGGTCTGTACGACGGCGACACCGACATGTCACGCGTCACCGCCACCATCGACAAACCGATGATCGGGGACAACCTGATTGCGCATCTTGAGGGCCTGAAAGCCAAAATGCGCAAGGCCGCCGAAAACCTCGAATTCGAAGAAGCCGCCCGCCTGCGCGACGAGGTTCACCGCCTGGAAGCCGTCGAACTCGCCATCGCCGATGACCCCCTCGCCCGCCAATCCGCGATCGAGGCGGCAGGCGACGCCGCCCAGAAAGCAAAAGGGCGTTCAACCGCGGGGAAACCGGGCCAGCGGGCGGGGCGCAACCGGCGCGGTCGCTAGGTCCGACACGCCAACTCGGAGTTCTCCGAACCTTCTTCTGGCCCAAAATATCCTGGGGTGAATGCGCGCAAGCGCAGAGGGGCAACGCCCCTGTTTGCTGACCCCACCACCAAATTCGAACGCGCCCGCCATTGCCGGCGAGCGCGCTGTTGTCTGACCCCGTGAGTGATGGAGGGTTGGTCAGACGAATGTGAATCTGTTGGCAAACGGCATCTCGGTCGGGCGCTCTCCGGTGGCTTGAAAGATCGCCTCGGCCAAGGCGGGGGCGGCTGGTGGCACCGGGGGTTCGCCGATCCCCGTGACATAATCGCGGTTCTCCAATCCTCGCACGAAAATCTCGGGCGCTTGATAGTTGCGCAATCCTTCGAAATCGAAAAAGTTTTCCTGCTCGGCCCCGCCATCGGCATAGGTGATCTGGCTATTGATCGCATGACCCAGCCCCCAGACTACGCCGCCTTGAACGAGGTTCTCAAAGTTTGTCGGATCGACGACACGCCCCACCTCGGCAGCGACCCAAACCTTGTCCAGTGTGATGCCGTTTTCCGTGTTGCTGATCTCGATCACCTCGGCGACGGGTGTGCCAAAGGACAAGCTGAACGCCACGCCACGCGCCTTGTTTGCACCAGACGATCCGCCCCAGTCCGACATTTCGGCCACGGCTTCCAATACCTTGCGCGACGGTAGGTCCGTCATCAAGCGCAGGCGCTCCTCGACCGGGTCAGCGCCCGCAGAATGGATCAAAGCGTTCAAAAAGTTCTCGTGAAAAAACGCATTCTGCGACGCGCCAACGGACCGCCACGAACTGACCGGCGCCAATTTTGGCGCGCGATAGCCTGTTATACGGTAATGCGGAATGGCATAGGGCTGGTCCCACAAGGCCTGCGTGATCGTGCTGTCAGGACCGGGCAAGCCCAGCCCTTGCCGTTCGCCCATCTGGCTATCCAGCACAGAGGGGCTGGCAACCCGGATTTCCATCGCAGCAACTTTGCCGTCTTCAACAGCGCCACGCCCGCGCATCAATGCAATCGGGCGGGTGTAATCCTGCGCCGTATCCTCTTCCCGCTTATAGGTCAGCTTGACCGGCGTGCCCGGAAGTGCCATCGCCAGTTCGGTGCAGCGCTTCACCACTTCGTCTTCCAGACGGTGTCCAAAACTGCCGCCCATCATCAGGATATGCACATGCACATCTTCAACCGAAACGCCCGTCATCTTGGCCACGCTGGCCTGTGACATTCGCGGGATCTGGTTCCCGGTCCAGACATCCACGCGGGCAGCTGTCACCAGCACCGTGGCGTTCAATGGCTCCAGCGGGGCATGGGCCAGATAGGGCGCGCGATATTCGGCCTGGATCGTGGCGGTGACGGCATCCATATCACCATCGTCGCGGGGCTGACCATCAGGATTGGCCGTGTCCAGTGTATCGGCCAACGCCTGCCAGTGTTCGTCCTGCGCGGCGGGGTATGGGGCCGGACCCCACTCGATATCGATGGCATCCACCGCCTGAAAAGCCCGCCAGGTATTGTCCGCGATCACGCCGACACCACCGGTTACTGGTATAACATGTTCAACGCCGCGCATGGTTTCAGCGGTCGTGGCGTCATAACTGACGACCTCGCCCCCTTTGCGCGGGTTCAGACGGATGGCCGCATGGACCATCCCCTCCATCCGCAGGTCAATCCCGTAGCTTTGGCTGCCAGTGGATTTCCTCACCATATCAACCCGCTGCATGGGTTTACCCACGAGGCGCCACTGGGTCGATGGGCGCAAGGTGACATCAGTGACAGGATCAATCTGGGCAGCTGCTGCGGCCAGCGCCCGATACGGAATGCGTTCGCCATCGGGCAACACCACCGCTCCGCGTTCCGTTTTCAACTGTGAAACGGCCAACCTGCTTTGTTGGGCTGCCGCAGCCTTGAGCGTTTCGCGGGCGACCGCTCCGGCCACGCGCAGCTTCTCGTATCCATCGGGCACAGTGGTTGACCCACCTGTCAACTGCATTCCCATGAATTTCATGATCGCATCAACGGTCCCGCGCATCGCATTGGCGGCCATGCTTTGATCGGTGCTTGGAAACGGGACCGCGTCATTCGCCAGCGCGGTATTGTAATAGGCTTTCGAGGGCGGGCCGGGGTCGACCCTGATCTGGTCAAGTTCGACATCCAGCTCTTCGGCGATCAACGCCGCCTGAACCGAGTAGCTTCCCTGCCCCATATCTGCGCGCGGTGTGATCAGCGTGATACCTTCGGCGTTGATCAAAACATAAGGCGTCAGCGCAGCCTCACCATCTGCCAGCCTGTCCAGCAACGGGTTCTTCGCTGGTCGTTTGTATTGATAATAGCCGAACGCGACACCGCCCAGAATGGCGACGGATCCGACAACGAATGTGCGGCGGGCGATGGTTCCGACACGTCCCAAGATCAAGCGCCCTGCAATTTCTTGGCAGCCGTTTTTACGGCAGCACGGATGCGGGGATAAGTGCCGCACCGACACAGGTTGCCGGACATTGCTTCATCAATATCTGTATCAGACGGGTCGGATATATAGGACAGCAACTCGGCGGCTTGCATCATCTGACCGCCCTGGCAATAACCGCATTGCGCGACCTGATGTTCCAACCACGCCGCTTGAACAGCATGCATGTGATCGGGCGTTCCCAGCCCTTCTATCGTCGTCACGGGACCGTCCACATCTGAAACAAGCGTCTGGCATGATCGAACGGCAACTCCGTCCACATGCACGGTGCAGGCCCCGCAGGCCGCAACACCGCAGCCATATTTCGGCCCGTTCAGGCCGATTTCGTCACGCAACACCCACAGCAGCGGCATGTCGTCTTCGACATCCACGTCATGCACAACGCCATTCACTGTGATTTGCAACGATCAGCCCCCTAATCGCAGTTTCTGTTGTTATCGCCGTCCGTCTTGCCAACACTTAAATGACCGCCGGTCATGTAATAATGACCATATAATAGCGTGTTAAGCAACCAGGATTTAAGTTGGTTGTCCTGACCGCATCGCGAAAGGCCGTCGGCGAGCGGTGTTCGGGCTCGATCCGGTCAAGCCGGGACATGCCGAACCGCGCCAGAGCTTCGCGCGACGGCTTGGAACGGTCGCAGAACGGCACAGCGTGGCAGCCATCCATTGTCAACGGATGCAGAGGGGCGACGCTCGGGGTGATGGACAACAGGATTTGCAAGACCCGCTGAGGCTTGATCGAAAGTCGCGCTATATATTTTTTACCATCTGGTAAAATTATTGAATATATGCCTTCATGGAAAGATCAAAACAAGAATGGGAATCAGAAAATGCCCCAAACCAACAGAGAGAACGGAGTTTCTCCGGCCCGATTGGCGCCAGCCGAAGTGCAAGCCAATTTTTCGGACCTCCATCCAGCTTATGACGAACACGAGGCTCTTGTGGCCGCGGATCGGTGCTATTTTTGCCATGATGCGCCCTGCATGACGGCCTGTCCGACCTCCATCGATATCCCGCTTTTCATCCGCCAGATCGCAACCGGCACGCCCGAAGCGGCGGCCAAGACGATCCTGAACCAGAACATTCTGGGCGGGATGTGTGCACGGGTCTGCCCGACCGAGACACTGTGCGAAGAGGTTTGCGTGCGCGAGATCGCCGAAGGCAAGCCCGTCGAAATCGGCCGTCTGCAACGCTATGCCACCGACACGTTGATGGCCAAAGGCGTGCACCCGTTCGTGCGTGCGCCTGAAACTGGTAAGCAAATCGCCGTTGTGGGCGCTGGTCCCGCTGGTCTTGCCTGTGCACACCGCTTGGCAATGCTGGGGCACAATGTCGTGGTCTTTGAAGCCCGCGCCAAAGGTGGCGGTCTGAACGAATTCGGCATCGCCGCCTATAAATCCACCAATGATTTCGCACAGAAGGAACTGGATTGGCTCTTGGCCATTGGCGGGATCGACATCCGCTATGACCAGGCTTTGGGCCAATCCATTACCCTGGACGGTTTGCAAAGTGATTTTGACGCCGTGTTCCTGGGCATGGGTCTGACCGCCGTCAACGCGCTGCGGCTTGAGGGCGAGGATAAGGACAATGTCTCGGCAGCAGTCGATTTCATCGCCGATCTGCGTCAGGCTGACGATCTTGCCGCCCTGCCCGTTGGCCGACGTGTCGTCGTCATCGGCGGCGGCATGACCGCGATTGATGCAGGCGTGCAAGCCAAGCTGCTGGGCGCCGAGGACGTCACCATCGTCTATCGACGCGGCCAAGAGGCCATGGCAGCGTCAAAGTTCGAACAGGACTTGGCCCGGCAAAAAGGCGTGAGGCTGATCTGCAATGCGACCCCGGTAGGGATCGAGGGGAACGGATCGCTGAGTGCCGTGACCCTCGCCTATACCGAAACGCGCGATGGCAAGTTGGAGACATTGGACGAGACCTTCACCCTGCCCGCCGACCAACTTTTCAAGGCAATCGGCCAAAAGCTGGGCGAAACACCCGACCTGCTGGCGCTGGACGGCGGAAAGATCGCCGTCGATGATGCGCAGAAAACCAACCTGGCGAAGGTCTGGGCCGGGGGCGATTGCGCCTCGGGCGGGGACGATCTGACCGTCACCGCCGTTGCCGAAGGTCGCGATGCGGCCATGGACATCCACGCCACTCTGACAGGAGCAAGCTAATGGCCGACCTGACATCGAACTTTCTTGGAATTTCGTCACCCAACCCGTTCTGGCTGGCCTCGGCCCCGCCCACCGACAAGGAATACAACGTGCGCCGCGCGTTCGAAGCCGGTTGGGGCGGCGTGGTCTGGAAGACGCTGGGGGCCGAAGGGCCGCCCGTCGTCAACGTGAACGGCCCCCGCTATGGCGCGATCCACGGAGCTGATCGCCGCCTATTGGGCCTCAACAACATCGAACTGATCACTGATCGCCCGCTTGAGGTGAACCTAGAGGAAATGGCGCGGGTCAAGAAGGACTATCCCGATCACGCGCTGATCGCCTCGGTCATGGTGCCCTGCGAAGAGGATGAATGGAAACGCATCATCCCGCGCATTGCCGAAACTGGTTGCGACGGGTTTGAGCTGAACTTCGGCTGCCCGCACGGCATGGCCGAACGCGGCATGGGGTCGGCCGTCGGTCAGGTGCCGGAGTATATCGAGATGGTCACGCGCTGGTGCAAGGAAGCCACCGACCTGCCCGTCATCGTGAAACTGACGCCCAATATCACCAACATCCTTTTGCCGGCGCAGGCCGCGAAGGATGGCGGCGCGGATGCGGTCAGCCTGATCAACACGATCAACTCGATCACCAATGTCAATCTGGACGTGATGGCACCCGAGCCGATGATCGACGGCAAGGGCACCCATGGCGGTTATTGCGGTCCAGCGGTGAAACCCATCGCCCTGAACATGGTCGCCGAGATCGCGCGCAACCCGGGCACGCGCGGTCTGCCGATTTCGGGCATTGGCGGTGTGACCACGTGGCGCGATGCAGCCGAATTCATGGCGCTTGGCGCGGGCAACGTGCAGGTCTGCACGGCGGCGATGACCTACGGGTTCAAGGTGGTGCAGGAAATGATTTCGGGCCTGAGCCAGTGGATGGACGAAAAGGGTTACACCTCGATCGACGAGATCGTCGGCCGTGCCGTGCCGAACGTCACCGACTGGCAATATCTGAACCTGAACCACGTCACCAAGGCGCGGATCGACCAAGAGGCTTGCATCAAATGTGGGCGCTGCTATGCCGCGTGCGAAGACACTTCGCACCAAGCGATCAGCATGTCCGAGGATCGTGTTTTCGACGTGAAGGACGACGAATGCGTGGCGTGCAACCTGTGCGTCAATGTCTGCCCGGTCGAGGGCTGTATCACCATGGAAACCATCGCCCCCGGTGCGATGGATGAACGAACGGGAACGGTTGTGAAGGAAGACTATGCCAACTGGACGACCCACCCCAACAACCCAAGCGCCGCCGCTGCCGAGTAAGGTTGGAATGGCCCTGCCCCCCGCCCGGCAGGGCCATCTGGCGATGTTGTCGTTCTCGGCGCTGGTGTCGTTGTCGTTCAGCTTTGGCCACATCGTCGCAAAGGACATCGCGCCTGCCGCGCTGAACACGGTGCGATTTGCGCTGGCCGCACTGGTCCTGTTTGGACTGGCACGGGTGTTGCGTATTCCGCTGCGCCCGGTCTTCACGGGTTTTTGGCGCTTCGGGCTGATGGGCGGCCTGATGGCCGTCTATTTCATCACCATGTTCGAGGCGTTGCGCATCACCACCGCCGTATCGACGGCAGCAGTCTTCACCCTGACACCCTTGATGGCGGCTGGATGCGGGCTGCTGATCGCGGGGCAGCGGTCGGGGCGCTGGACGCTGATTGCCCTGACCATTGGGGCCATCGGGGCCGTCTGGGTGATCTTTCGTGCAGATATCAACGCGCTATTGCGGTTTGAGCTTGGGCGTGGCGAGGCGCTGTTCGCCGTCGGCGCGTTGGGTCACGCGCTGGTTCCAGCGCTCGCGCGGAAACTGGCAAGCGATGTAAAACCGTTGCAAACGTCGATCGGGACGGTGTTGGGGTCGCTGATCGTGACCGGTATCTACGGGGCTGGCGACCTGATGAACACCGACTTTTCGTCCCTTCGCCCGGCTGTCTGGATGGTCATCGGCTATCTTGCCGTTGTCACAACCGCCGGCACATTCTTTCTGGTCCAATATGCCAGCCAACGCCTGCCCGCCAGCAAGGTCATGGCCTATACCTATCTGGTGCCAAGCTGGGTTGTTCTGTGGGATTTCCTGTTCTACGGCACCACACCCCCTGCCCTTTTGATGGCCGGAGTAGCGGCCACCCTGCTTGCCCTTGCGATGTTGCTTAAGGGTGAAGCGTTCTGACGAGCATGTGCTTGATGAATGCCTCGGCATCTTCGAACCGAGTGTCGCTGCGCACTGGCCCCAACACCGCCTGCACCTGAAGATCGAAATCGGCGTAATGCTGAGTCATTGCCCAGATCGAGAAGATCAGGTGATGCGGGTCTATTGTGGCCAACCGCCCCTCGACCATCCAATTGGCGATCACGGCGGCCTTTTCATCCACCAGCGTCTTCAGGTCATCGGTCAGCATGTTGCCCAAACGCGGCGCGCCATGCAGGATCTCGGTCGCGAACAGGCGGCTTTCACGCGGCATCTCGCGCGACATTTCCATCTTCCGGCTCACATAGATCAGGATTTCTTCCAGCGGGTCGCCATCTTCAGACAGGTCGCGCAGGGGGCTGACCCATTCTTCCAGAAGGCTTTCCAGAAGTTCGGAGTAAATCGCTTCTTTGCCGGTGAAATAATAGACGATGTTCTGCTTTGAAATCCCGGCCGCATCGGCAATCTGATCCAAAGTCGCTCCGCGCAATCCCTTTTCGGAAAACACGTCCAGCGCGGCCTCAAAGATGGTCTTCCGCTTTTCGCGCTGGATGCGGGTGGGACCGGATGTGGATCCTGCTTTCGCCATTTGTCTCGCTCCTAGCCCCGGTCGCGGTTCGGCAGGGCCACGCCACGCAGCAGCAGGTCTTTCACCGCGGTCTTGGTGTCCTTCCACTGCGCGTCAGACAGTTCGACCCCGTCGTTCAACGTCGTGATCTGGTGGGTGAAGTCTGCGTAGTGTTGCGTCGTGGCCCAAATGGCATAGAGCAAATGGCGCGCGCTGATCGGGCGGATCTGGCCGTTTTCAATCCAAGCCTCGATCACCGTAATCCGGTTTTCGGTCCATGACCGCAGTTCATCTTCCAGATAGTCCTGTACGATGGGCGCGCGTTGAATGATCTCGTTTGCCCAAACCTTCGAACCATAGGGGCGCGTGCGGGCCAGATCGAGCTTTGTGTCGATATATTCGCCCAGCGCCTGGATCGGATTATTATCCACGGTGATGCTGTCTGCTGCCGCACGCCAGATATCAAAGATTTCGCCCACGACACGACGATAGAGCGCCTCTTTGGTTTCAAAGTAGTAGACGACATTGGATTTCGGTATTCCGGCGGATGCAGCGATCCGGCTGATCGACGCGCCAGCATAGCCAAACTCGGCAAAAACCTTTTCGGCGGCAACCAATATTCGGGCTGTCACCTCTTCGCGATTGCGGCTTTGTATGCCTTGAGTCGTCCTGTTCACGTCGCTTTTCACATTCACTGTTCCCATGCAAAACCCGCACAGGGTTTCATCTTGTGCCACGAGTTTTGCACGAAAAACAGGTGTTTCTGCACGATCGGTCAGAAAAAGATTGACCGATCGTGCAGAAATCCGTCAGCCTGTCGTCAAGACGGAATCCAAACTCCGCGCCGCCGCAAGCAAATCCAATTGGGAGACTGATATGAGCCACGGAAGCAATTTGCGCATTGATCCTGACCGCCTATGGGACAGCCTGATGGAGATGGCCAAGATCGGGCCGGGTGTCGCGGGTGGCAACAACCGACAGACCCTGACCGACGAAGACGCCGAAGGCCGCACCTTGTTCCAGAGATGGTGCGAAGAAGCTGGCTGCACCATGGGAGTGGACACGATGGGCAACATGTTTGCCACCCGCCCCGGCGAAGACCCGGACGCCCTGCCCGTCTATATGGGCTCGCACTTGGACACGCAGCCGACCGGCGGAAAATATGACGGGGTGCTGGGTGTGCTGGGTGGTCTGGAAGCGATCCGCACACTGAATGACATGGGCGTCAAGACCAAACACCCGATTGTCCTGACCAACTGGACCAACGAGGAAGGCACGCGGTTTGCCCCCGCGATGCTTGCCTCGGGCGTGTTTGCGGGCAAGCACACGCAAGACTGGGCCTATGCGCGCGAAGATGCCGAAGGCAAGAAATTCGGGGACGAGTTGAAACGCATCGGCTGGGTCGGTGACGAAGAAGTTGGTGCGCGCAAGATGCACGCCATGTTCGAGCTTCATATCGAACAAGGTCCCATTCTGGAAGCCGAAGGCAAGGATATCGGTGTCGTCACTCATGGCCAGGGGTTGCGCTGGATCGAATGCACGGTGACGGGCAAAGAGAGCCACACCGGATCCACCCCCATGGCGATGCGCAAGAATGCCGGGCGTGGCTTGGCACTGGTGACAGAACTGGTGCACGAGATTGCGATGGCGAACCAGCCAAATGCTGTGGGTGCAATCGGGCATATCGACGTCTATCCCAACAGCCGGAACATCATTCCGGGCAAGGTGGTCTTTACCGTCGATATGCGCACTCATCTTCTGGACAAGCTGAACGCAATGGTCGCCGAAGTCATGGAACGTGCGCCGAAACTGTGCGAAGATATCGGCGTCAACTTCTCGTGCGAGATCGTGGGCCAGTTCGACCCGCCCGCCTTTGACGAAAAATGCGTGGATGCAGTGCGGGGCGCCGCGAAAGATCTGGGCTATAGCCATATGGACATCGTCTCGGGTGCCGGTCACGACGCCTGCTGGATCAATGACGTGGCACCGACTGCGATGATCATGTGCCCTTGCGTGGATGGGCTGAGCCATAACGAGGCTGAGGACATCTCGAAACAATGGGCGCAGGCGGGGGCGGATGTGCTGCTGCACGCGGTGCTGGAAACCGCCGAGATCGTCGAGTGATGTGACAGGGGAGCCGGGGCGCTGCCCCGGACCCCGGGATATTTTTCGCCAGAAGAAGCAGGAAAACTGCGCCTGGCCATCAGGGAGAAAAAAATGGGAACCAAAGTCATCAAGGGTGGCACAGTCTGCACCGCTGACCGCACATGGAAAGCCGATGTTCTGATCGAAGGAGAAATCATCAAGCAGATCGGTGAGGATCTGAAGGGGGACACGTATGTTGATGCCGAAGGCGCTTATGTGATCCCTGGCGGTATCGACCCACATACGCATCTGGAAATGCCCTTCATGGGCACGACGGCGGCCGAAACATTCGAAAGCGGCACCTGGGCGGCGGCGGCTGGCGGCACCACGATGTTGGTGGATTTCTGCCTGCCCGGTGAAGACGGTTCGATCAAGAACGCGATCAACGAATGGCACCGCAAGTCGGCACCGCAGATATGTTCCGACATCGGTTATCACATGGCGATCACCGGTTGGAACGAAAACGTCTTTGACGAAATGAAAGACGCGGTCGATATGGGGGTCAACTCGTTCAAGCATTTCATGGCCTACAAGGGCGCGTTGATGATCGAGGATGACGAGATGTTCGCCTCGTTCAAGCGGTGCAAGGAGTTGGGCGCGCTGCCGATGGTGCATGCCGAAAACGGCGATTTGGTGGCGGATATGCAGGCCGAGATGCTGGCCAAGGGCATCACCGGGCCAGAAGGTCACGCCTATTCGCGCCCGCCGGAATTCGAGGGCGAAGCGGCCAATCGCGCGATCACCATTGCGGACGCGGCAGGCGTGCCGCTTTACATCGTGCATGTCAGTTGCGAGCAAGCGCATGAGGCCATTCGGCGCGCGCGTCAGAAGGGGATGCGCGTTTATGGTGAGCCGCTGATCCAGTTTCTGACACTGGATGAAAGCGAGTATTTCAAGGGTGACTGGATGCATTCGGCGCGCCGGGTTATGTCGCCGCCCTTCCGCAACAAGGAGCATCAGCAAAGTCTGTGGGCCGGGTTGCAGTCTGGATCGTTGCAGGTTGTTGCCACGGATCACGCAGCCTTCACCAGTGAGCAGAAGTTGATGGGCAAGGACAATTTTTGTCTGATTCCGAACGGGTCGAACGGACTTGAGGAACGTCTGGCGGTTTTGTGGACCCACGGGGTCGAAACCGGGCGGCTGACGCCGAACGAGTTTGTCGCGGCGACTTCGACCAATGTCGCCAAGATCCTGAACATCTATCCCAAGAAGGGGGCGCTTGTTGAAGGAGCGGATGCGGATATTGTCGTTTGGGATCCCAAGATCTCGAAAACAATCAGCGTGTCGAACCACCATTCGGTGCTGGATTACAATGTCTTTGAAGGATTCGAGGTGCAAGCACAGTCGCGTTACACGCTGAGCCGGGGTGAAGTCATCTGGGGTTGGGGACAGAACAACCAGCCGCAACCGGGACGTGGCCGTTTCGTCCCGCGCCCTGCCTTCCCATCCGCGAATATTGCCCTGTCGAAATGGAAAGAGCTGACCAGCCCGAAGATGGTCAAGCGCGATCCGATGAACATCCCTGCCGGCATCTAAGGAAAGCGAACATACATGACGGATACAGCGATCAGCGCTGACAACCTCTCGCTGACCTTTCAAACCAATGACGGCCCGGTGCACGCGCTGAAGGACGTGTCGCTTGATATCGACAAGGGCGATTTTGTCAGCTTCATCGGCCCGTCGGGCTGTGGCAAGACGACATTCCTGCGCTGCATGGCCGATCTGGAGCAACCTACCGGCGGTTCTATCACCGTGAACGGGGTGTCCGCGCGTGAGGCGCGCAAATCGCGCGCCTATGGCTATGTTTTTCAGCACGCAGGGCTTTATCCCTGGCGCACGATTGGACGGAATATCCGTCTGCCGCTGGAGATTATGGGCTATTCCAAAGCCGATCAGAATGCCCGCATCAAGCGCGTTCTGGAGCTGGTCGAACTGGACGGGTTCGAAAAGAAGTTTCCGTGGCAATTGTCTGGCGGAATGCAACAACGTGCCTCGATCGCGCGGGCGCTGGCATTTGACGCGGACATCCTGCTGATGGACGAACCCTTCGGTGCGCTGGACGAGATCGTGCGCGACCACTTGAACGAACAGCTCTTGAAGCTGTGGGCAAAGACAGAAAAGACAATAGCGTTCGTCACACACTCGATCCCCGAAGCGGTGTATCTGTCCACCAAGATCGTCGTCATGTCGCCCCGTCCGGGTCGGATATCCGACGTGATTGAAAACCCTTTGCCGGCGGATCGCCCGCTGGACATTCGCGACACACAGGCGTTTCTGGACGTGGCACATCGGGTGCGGGAAGGGCTGCGGGCGGGGCATTCCTATGACTAAGACCGCGCTTTCCGTTCTGACCGTGTTGGTCGCAATTGTGGTCATCTGGTATCTGGCGGTCGCGCCCATGAACATTCGCGTCGCGCTGGATCACGCCGAGCGGAATGGGGCCATGATTGATCCGCCGTCGGCGGTCGAACGGCGCGAGATGTCAAACTGGGTGTTGATGGTCAAGAACCGCGAGCATATCGCGGCCGGATACAGCCTGGAGCGTCCGCGCCTTCCGACGCCGGTACAGGTTGGCCAGGAACTTTGGAGAACCACCGGCGCTATGGTGCTGAAGGGCCGCACCTGGTCCAAGCGGTCCCTGATTTATCACGGCTGGATCACTCTACAGTCAACATTCTGGGGCTTCGTTCTTGGTACCACCATCGGAATTGCAGGCGCGGTTGCCATCGTGCAATCCCGCGTGATCGAGATGTCGGTAATGCCATGGGCGATCATTTCGCAAGCCATTCCCATCGTCGCCCTGGCCCCGATGATCATCGTCTTGTCATCACAAGTGGGGATCGAGGGACGGGGGTTCCCGAAAGCCTTGATCTCGTCCTATCTGTGTTTCTTCCCCGTGCTGGTCGGCATGGTCAAAGGGCTGCGGTCCCCAACCGCCGAGCAACTGGATCTGCTGAAAACCTACAGCGCCTCGGGCGTGCAGCGGTTCTTGAAACTGCGTGTGCCGGCGTCGCTGCCCTATCTGTTCACATCGCTCAAGATCGGCATTGCCGCCGCCTTGGTCGGTGCGATCGTGGGCGAGTTGCCAACCGGTGCGATCAGCGGACTTGGCGCGCGTATCCTGATCGGCGATCAGTTCGGCACGCCGCTGGCCATCTGGGCGGCGCTGTTTGCAGCTGCCATCCTGGCCGGAGTGCTTGTCACCCTTATTGACCGCACGCAGCAGGTGCTTTTGCGGCGGATGGGGATGCGCTCATGAACTGGTTGATCATTGCCATCATCTTCTGGCTGGCCGCCTGGGCAGCAAATGTCGCGATGGTTCGCTCGAAATGGTCGGATACAACGCTCGTGCGCTTTGTGGTGCCGGTCATATTCGGGCTGACCCTCGTGGTCGCATGGGAAGCCCTGGTCCACACTTTCAATGTCTCGGCAGCCATTCTGCCTCCGCCTTCTGCGGTCGCGGATACATTTGCCAGATCGACCGGCATGTTGTGGGAAGATTTCACACAAACCGTCCTGAAAGGCGCATTGCGTGGATACTTCATCGGCGCTGCCGCCGCTTTCGTCGTGGCGATCCTGATTGATCGTTCCCCATTTCTGACCCGTGGTCTTTTGCCGATCGGGAATTTCGTTGCGGCCCTTCCGATCGTGGGGGTCGCACCCATTCTGGTCAGTTGGTTCGGTTTTGACTGGCAATCGAAAGCTGCTGTTGTCGTGGTGATGGTGTTTTTCCCGGTGCTGGTGAACACGGTGCAAGGGTTGCGCGAAACCGATGCAATGCTGCGCGACCTGATGAAAACCTATGCCGCGGGGTATTCCAGAACCCTATGGAAACTGCGCATCCCAGCCGCGATGCCCTTCATCTTCAACGGTCTGAAAGTCGGCGCAACGCTCGCCCTGATCGGCGCGATCGTGGCCGAGTATTTCGGGTCGCCCACCCGCGGCATGGGGTTCCGCATCTCGACCGGCGTCGGCAGCTTGTCAATTGACCTTGTCTGGGCCGAGATTGTTGTCGCGGCATTGGCAGGCACGCTCTTCTATGGTGTGGTTGCATGGTTCGAAAAGAAGGTGACGTTCTGGCACCCATCCCAAAGAGGCTGAGCAAGAATAAAAACAATCTAAGTTCAACAAGGAGAAAAAGATGAAATTCAATTCAGTGATCGGGGCCATGGCCCTGGCCGTCACATCAGGCACTGCAATGGCAGCGGATGATGTGACCTTACAGCTTAAATGGGTCACGCAATCCCAGTTCGCGGGCTATTACGTTGCCTTGGATCAGGGGTTCTATGCCGAAGAAGATCTGAACGTCACGGTCCTGCCGGGCGGGCCAGATATCGCACCCACACAGGTAATCGCCGGTGGCGGGGCTGATGTCATTGTTGAATGGATGCCCGCCGCCCTTGCCGCGCGCGAGAAAGGTCTGCCGCTGGTCAATATCGCACAGCCCTTCGCATCTTCCGGCATGATGCTGACCTGCTGGGGCGATGTGGGCATCGAAAGCCCGGATGATCTGACCAATCGCACGCTTGGGGTCTGGTTCTTCGGCAACGAGTTCCCGTTCATGAGCTGGATGTCCAAAATGGGTATCTCGACAGATGGAGCCAGTGAAAACGGAGTCGAGGTTCTGAAACAGGGATTCAACGTCGACCCGCTTCTGCAACGTCAAGCCGACTGCATTTCGACGATGACGTATAACGAGTATTGGCAGGTGATCGACGCCGGTGTGACACCGGACGAACTGATCACCTTCAAATACGAGGATCAGGGCGTCGCGACGCTGGAAGACGGTCTTTACGTATTGGAAGAAAACCTGAGCGACGAAGCCTTTGTCGACAAGATGGAACGCTTTGTGCGCGCGTCGATGAAAGGCTGGAAATGGGCCGAAGAGAACCCGGAAGACGCGGCGATGATCGTGCTTGAGTATGATGAAACCGGCGCACAGACCGAAAAGCATCAGGTTCGTATGATGGGCGAGATTGCCAAGCTGACCGCGGGGTCAAACGGCGCGCTTGACCCCGCCGCCTATGAGCGGACGGTCGAGACACTGTTGACCGGTGGCTCGGACCCGGTGATTACCATGGAGCCTGAAGGCGCATGGACCAGCGCCATTACCGATGCGGCGCTGAACTGATCTGGTGATCGAACAAAGGAACGGCGCGCTGAGATCAGCGCGCCGTTATCATTGTCGGATGCGTGCAAGTTGGTTCTGCGATTATTTCGATGACCCCGACGGATCGCCACTCAGATCCTCTTTGACGTCAGTCACAACGCGCCCGCTGGCAAGGTCAGATTGCCCCCGACGGCAAGCTGGTCAGACACTGCCTCAAGCGCGCTTGCCAGTTGTCAGGCAATTCATGCGCGACACACTGGTGATTATTACCGATAGTTCCGAGCAAACCGCAATTCGTTCTGGTAGAACACGTCCGCCACGGCGATCCAACCAAACGCCATACAGTGACCCGTGTGGGAGCCGATCTTGCTGGACTGGAGCCCGATCGTCGTAAGCTTGGCGGCGGCGTTGGTCGTCAGAAGCCATCGGAGCGACGTCACGGACATTTTGCGGCTCCTTATTGATGATCGGTCGTCGAAGCAGCGGCGGGTTCACCGTCCAACCTTGGAAATGGTGGTAAGGAGGGGTAATGGTCGGGACACCGGCGATCTGGTGCATTTTCGTGATCTGGTCGGATGCAGGAATGTCTGGCGTGTCGTCGACGGTCGCGACAATGCGACCGTCTTAATGCGACCGTCTTAGCGGGTATGCACTTCGCCGCCTGCGGTAGTGTCGATGGCAGACATGTCCTGACCGGTCATGACCGGTATCGTGCGCCCAAGGCTGCCGCAGATACTCATTACGAGCGGGCGCCCGTTTCCGGTTTGATTTTCTTGAACGAGATGGCTCCGACGGGGCACGCCATCGAACAGCCCCCGCAGCCGTTGCACAGGTCTTCGTCCAGAACCGGCTGGGCGCGGCGACCGGTCTGCATCTGGAACCCTATGGCGCGTTGGTCACAGTGGTCTTCGCAGGCGCGACAGTTCACCCCGTTCATCGACAGACAGGATCTTTCAACCGCGCCGCGCCACAGCCATTCGTTCTCTGGCGACAGCGCCCCAAAGTCGCAGGCATCCGTGCACGCATGACAGAAAGTGCACGCGCCGGCATTGAAGTCGAGGAACGGCCGTTCGCCCGCATCTTTCAGGATGATCCCCTCGGGGCAGGCCGCCGCACATTCGCCGCATTGGGTGCAGGCGTCATGGAACTCAGCCTCAGGTCCGGCTCCGGGAGGCCGTTGACGCGGAATCCCCTGAACTTTACCTTTCAAAAAGGCGCGTCGGGTATGTGATGCTGACATAAGACTGGCTCGCGAATTGCTGGCTCGTACATCGTATCTAGACCCGACAATGGTGCGACATATTGACTTGGATCAAAGAATGCGCCGAATTGTCCAGAATACCGGTTCACAGGAAAAGTTCATTGATTTGAATGTGTTGCTTTGAAAGCAGAGTATATATCTGTTTTGAAACTAAGTTTTCAAACATCTGCCAATTGGTCGGCTGCACCGCACTGATACTGAACGATGAAACTTTTTTCAGTTACCGCCCTGCATTGGTCGACCCCCTATCGGCTGAAAGCCCCACATACCCGATTTGCGGCAACGCATTTTTCATCACCCGCTCTGCCGTTGGCGCGGGGCCGTTCATGGGTCTGTCAGCGCTGCTCTGACCGCGCGATGAAGCGTGCTTCAAACCCCCTGTCCTTTCGACTGGGCGGTGATCTCAGCACCAGACGACCGCCCGAATGACGCGCGATCTTATCAGCGATATACAGGCCCAGCCCAAATCCGTCCGAACCTTTCATCCCGCGCTGAAAGCGACCTGGCAAACGCTCAAGCTCTGCCGGTGAAAGCGCCGGGCTATCATTCACGATCCGCAGAACACCAGACTGCGTCAGTTCGATATCAATCACGGTCTCCGGTGGGGCATGTTGAAATGCGTTGTCAATCAGGTTGCCTGCAATCATTGCAAACGCGTCGGGATCGAGTTTGCAAAGCACCGGCTGATCAGGACGCACGACCCTCAGACGTTCCTTGCGGCCGGGATCCCTTTGACTTTCACTCAGGACAATATCCAACAGTTTGCGAAGGTCATGGGAATCTTGTGACATTCCTATCCCGGCGTCGGCGCGGGCGACCTGCAACAGCCGCACCACCAGACGGCTCATCCGCTTCAGCGCCTCTTCGATTGCTGCAAGTCTGCCAGCGTTGTCATTCCCGGTTTCCTCGCGCATCCGCTGCACCTGCGCCAACGCGATGGCCACCGGCGTGCGCAATTCATGTGCCGCGTTGGTCGCAAAGGCGCGCTCACCGTCCAGTGCCTGTGACAGGCGGATCATGAACCCGTTCAAAGTGGCAGTGATCGCACGCAATTCGGCAGGCTGACCACCGGCGTCAATCGGATCAAGGCGCGCGTCGCTGCGCGCTTCGATCTCGTCGCGCATCTGATCCAGCGGTGACAATGCCCTTTGGCCAATCCAAGCGACCATCAGATAAGCCAACGGTAGGATCGCCAACATCGGGATCATCAGTGCCGTAAGGCTCTCAAGGTAAGCCTCGGATCGTTCTTGCCGTGGATCTCCCACCTGCATCAGAAAGCCTTCGCCGTTCGGAGATGTCGTATAGAAATTGTGGCTTTCGGTTTCTGTGAAACCCGTTACGCCGTAAGTTGGAAACGTAACATCCAACCCACCTGATGAAATCATCAGCACCGTCCCCGACCGGTCAAGCAGACGATAGACCAAAGCAGCGGCGTCGCTATCCGATCCTCCGCGCGCGCCGAATCTGGGATCGTCCCCGAATTCGAATGGCATGGTGGCACCGGTGTCCTGCGCGACCCGATAATCAGTGACGATGGCCGGAAGATATATCCGCGCGGTTTCCTGAAGAACCGTGTCCGCGAACTCCTGCTGCTCGTGCCGCAAAACCACCGCTGTGGCGACCAGCGCAAGCAGCCAGATCGCCGCAAAACCAAGGATCACGAAACGCGACAGGCGACGCGACAGACTGTTACGCACGCTCATCCCTGCCCCATCCGGTAGCCGAAACCGCGCACAGTCTCGATCGCGCCACGCCCCAGCTTTGAACGCAAGCGGCTGATGTGGGCTTCGATCGCGTTGCTTTCGACCTCGCTGCCAAACCCATAAAGGGCGTCTTCGAACTCGGCCTTCGCAACGGTGATGCCGGGCCGACGGCTGAGTCGGTCCAGAATTTCCCACTCCTTCGGTGTCAGCCCCACCGGCTGGCCATCCCGAAGCACGGTTTTCGTCGCAGGAACGACGCTGATCGAACCGAATTGGCGCAGGGCTGCGCGGCTGCTGTCAGCCCGACGCAGAATGGCGGCGATACGGGCGACCATTTCGTCCAGATCATAGGGTTTGACAAGATAATCGTCGGCACCTGCTTCCAACCCCTCGATCCGTTCCATGATCCTGTCACGCGCGGTGGCAATCATGACCGGTGTCCCCACTGACCTGTCGCGCAGATCACGCACCAGAGACAGCCCGTCCCCATCAGGCAAGTGCAGGTCTAGAAGCACCAGATCATAAGATGTGGCACGCACCGCAGCCAGCGCATCATGCAAAGTTCCGGCACTGTCGACGGCGTGGCCAACCGCTCGCAAATGATCGGCCACTGCGCCTGCCAGATCTTGTTCATCTTCGACAACCAATAATCGCATTCAGGTCTTCATCCACTTTTTTCGCCACAATAGGGCATCCGTCAGCAATCGGTAAGGTGGTCGTGCGATGAGCCAGCCGCCGGCACAGCCCGCCGGTTGGCAAAGGTGGGATTTTCATGTCAGTCAGCACAATATGGCTCGGGATCGGCTTTTTGGGACAGGCGCTGTTTACATCCAGGTTCCTGGTTCAGTGGATCGTCAGCGAACGGCGGGGCGAAAGCGTCGTGCCTCTGGCCTTTTGGTGGTTTAGCCTTGCCGGTGGTTTGACCCTGCTGTCCTATGCCATCTGGCGGCAAGATCCTGTGTTCATTCTTGGGCAAGCGACGGGTCTGGTTGTATATGTGCGCAACCTCATCTTGATCAAACGCCGTCGCGGGATGGCGTCATCATGAAACCAACAGTCGCCGCACTCTGGACCCTTGTTGCGTTTTTTCTGGTCGCGGTGGCCGGAACCTTGCTGCGCCCCCTGACCCCGATTGACGAGACACGTTATGTCGCCGTCGCGTGGGAGATGTGGCAAAGCGGCAATTACTTCGTCCCGACCAAAAATTATGACATTTACACACACAAACCCCCCCTTCTGTTCTGGGCAATCAATCTGATCTGGATGTTCACCGGTGTTTCCGAACTGTCGGCGCGACTGGTCGGGCCACTGTTTGCAGTGCTTGCGATATCACTGACAGGGCGGCTCGCTACCAAGCTGTGGCCCGACGATGCGACAATCGGATCGCGCGCCATCATGGTTCTTGCCGCAATGATCATTTTCGCCATATCGGGTGGCCTGACCATGTTCGACGCCCTGCTGGCGACAACCGCACTCGCCGGGTTTTTGGCGCTGGTCAACGCGGTCGACACCGGGGATCGCCGCTGGTGGGCCGCTGTTGGGACAGCGTTGGCGATGGGTGTGCTGGCGAAAGGGCCGGTGATCCTGGTTCATGTTGGACCCGCCATGCTTCTTGTGCCGCTCTGGGCGCGCTCAAGGCAGGATCGTAGCTGGCGGTGGACCCTGTCGGGCGTTGGCATCGCCCTGGCCACGGCGCTTGGCGTTGTTGCGCTCTGGCTGGTGCCCGCGATCCTGACCGGCGGTCCGGCCTACCGGGACGAGATCCTGTGGACGCAAAGCGCAGGGCGGATCAGCAGTTCATTTGCCCATGCCCGACCGTGGTGGTGGTTCACCGCCCTGCTTCCGCTGTTCCTGTTCCCGTGGTTCTTCGTGCCCGCCGTCTGGAAAGCCGCCTTCAAGGCCCGTTGGCGTGATGCCGGACTAAGCCTGGCTGCGATCTGGGCGCTCTCGGCACTGTTTCTGTTCAGCCTGATCAGCGGCAAACAGGTGCACTATCTTGTGCCCGACCTTCCAGCCGTTGCCTTGATCGTGGCACGTCTGCTGCCTCAGGGCACAACGATCCGTCCGGCAATCGCAGCTGCGCCCTTGCTGCTGGCCGCCGTGGCGGCAATCCTGGCCGGAGCGGGGCTGATTGATCTGGGCTCGGACACGCGACTGTTGGAACCGACAACCAACCTGCTGGCATGGGGATTGTTCATGCTGGCCGTCTGCTGGATGGCGGTGCATCAAGGCGGATTGTCCGGCGCGCTTACTCTGACGCTGGGCACGGTCTTGTCGCTGAACGTCCTGATCGGAGTCAGCGCCATTCACGATGTTTTTGATACGAAGAAGATCGCAAGCATCATCGCTCCCTATCAAGAGGCGGGCATCGCCTATGTTGGTCGCCAGTATAATGCCGAGTTCAATTTTGCCGGTCGTCTGACATCCCCCGTCACCGAAATCATCGACCCGGCTGACTTGCCCGCCTGGCTGGCCAAACAGCCGGACGGCATCGTCGTCGGACGCCCGGACGAGCTTGGCCCCATGTGGCCACCCTATCGCCAAATCCTGTTCCGCAACGCACCGCATGCCATCTGGCGCGCCGCCGATGCCCCCAATTCGGAGCCTTCATCATGACCGACCCCACCCCGGACATCAGTGTCGTCATCCCGGCGCGAGACGAAGTTGTCGCAATCACCCCCCTTGTAGAGCAGGTCGGGCAGGTCCTAAAGGATCAGGCGTTCGAGGTTGTCGTGATTGACGATGGGTCGACCGACGGCACGCATCATGCCTTGATGCGGCTGGCCTCGGCCCACGATTGGTTCACCTGGCTGCAAAACGATCAAAGCGTCGGACAATCGGCCTCGATCCGGCGGGGCGTGCGCGCCGCACGTGGTGCGATCATCGTGACATTGGATGGTGACGGACAGAATCCGCCTGACCAGATTCCGATCTTGCTGGCCCCGTTTCTGGCCGAAGATTGCGAGGCATTGGGGCTGGTGCAGGGGCAACGTGTTGGCCGTCAGGACACATCGGCGAAACGCTGGGCGTCACGGGCTGCGAACGCAATCCGCGTGGCGCTGCTGAAGGATGGCGTGCGTGATTCCGGGTGCGGCCTGAAGGCGTTCCGCCGCGAGGCCTATTTCGATCTGCCATGGTTCGATCACATCCACCGGTTCATGCCAGCCATGATGCTGCGCGAAGGCTGGGAGGTGCAAACGGTATCGGTATCCCACCAGGCCCGCCAAGGCGGACAGTCAAAATATTCCAACTTCCGACGCGCATTGGTCGGCATCCCGGACCTGCTGGGGGCTGCCTGGCTGATCCGCCGTGCCGGTCCACCACGCCATCCCGGAAAGCCCGTCAGCGATCAGACCACCAATACCTCAGAGTGAACCGGCAAGACGGACAGTTCTGAAATTTTCGTCTTGGCAAAAAAGTGTCGCTTCAGTTCACGGACAGAGGGCGCCTGCCGATCGAACTTTGGCCCTGACCGGACAGATAGTGCAGCATGTAATCCCCCGGCTCGTTCGGCAGTTGCAAGGCTGCCGGGTTGCCGCTGGCGGTCGCGACCGAGGCTTCGACCGTATCGGACCCGATCTTCTTGATCGCGATCAGATCACCTTCATCGTCCGGCCCAACCCAGAACACGTCAATTTGCCCACCCGCCGCGGCGCTTTCGGCAGCCTCAAGAACGGCTTCCTCTACAACCGTCTCGCTTGCCTCGACAACTTTCAACATGCGGCGCGCAAGCACCTTTTTCGGATTTCCATGGGCAATATAACGGATCAGATAGGTGCCTGTTTCTACTGGGACTTTCAACCGAACCGGGTTGCCGCGCTGGGCATACTGATAATTCAGATGCTCGCCCGGCTCTGACCCGATGGCGGCAACTGAAACAAAATCGTTCTTATTGGCCGGCCCGACGAAGGAAACGTCAATCTCGGTTCCCGAGACCGCCGTTTCAGGGGCATCAAGAGCGGCGGTGGCCGCGACGATGCCGATGTCGCGCGTCGCCAGAATTCGCTGCGGGCTGCCATTGGCGATATAGCGCAACTGATAAGTTCCGGGTTCAAGCGGCAGCGTGATCTTCGATGGGTTGCCCCGGCTGGTATAGGCATAGGACGTGTATTTGTTGACCGGTTGGTCTGGTGCCGCCACCGCGACATAGTCGTTCTTGTTGTCCGGCCCCTGCCAAATGACATCGATAGAGGCCCCGGCTTCAGCGGTGTCAACGGCTTCGAGCGCGACCTGAGCCGCAACGATGGAAATCTCGCGCGCGGCAAGGACCTTCGCCGGATTACCATGTGCGATGTAACGCAACTGGTAGGTGCCCGGATCAAGCGGCATCTTGATCGCGGCTGGATTGCCCCGTTGCGTATAGACATAAGCCACGTATTTGTTCGGTGGCTGGTCGGCAGATGCAACCGAGATGTAATCGTTCTTGTTGTCTGGTCCATCCCACGTGACTTCAACATCCGACCCGGCGACAGCGTCCGACTGCGCCTCTATCGTGACCTGCGCCGCGACGACCGTGACTGGTCGGGTCGCGATGATCTTGGCGGGTTTTCCATGGGCGATGTAACGCAGCTCGTAGGTGCCTGGATCAAGTGGCATCGTCACCGACACCGGATTTCCGCGGTTCGCATAGGCATAGTTGACGTATTTGTTGGGCTCCTGATCGGACGCGGCGACCGAGATATAGTCGTTCTTGTTGTCCGGCCCCTCCCACTCGACATCAACAGCGGCCCCGGCAACCACTTGGTCAGGGGCAGTCAATGATGCGCTGACGGGCAGAACCGTGATGGGACGACGGGCCAGCACCCGCAGGGGATTGCCCTGAGCGACATAGCGAAGCTCGTAGGCTCCCGGTTCGATGGGGCTTGTGACTTCGGCGGGATTGCCGCGATTGGTATAGGCGTAGTTCTCGTATGTCCTGTCTTCCGCATCAGGCGCGGTGATCGCGATATAGTCGTTTTCATATCCCGGCCCATCCCAAGCGACTTCCAGAACCGCCCCGGCCCCAATTTCATCAGCGGCGTCCAATGTGACAGTCAGATCGGTGACAACAATGGAACGGGCTGCCGTGACGTCCTGCTTACCGCTGCCGCTTCGGATGTAACGCAGCTCATAGGTCCCGGGCGTCAATGGCATCGTCAGGGGCAAAGGATTGCCCTTCGAGATATAGGTATAATTGCGGTATGTGCCGGGCTTCGCTTCGGGTGGGACAATCGTCACATAGTCATTGTCGCCGATCTCGGCATCCCAAGTGACCTCGATCGTCGATCCGATGGGGGCAGTGTCAACTGCATCCAGTGACGCCCGATAAGCGATTTCAGGCAATGCAATTGTAACCGTCTTGGCTTGTTCGGCCACTTTGAATACCGTCTCGGCAGTCAACTCATCCTCAAGCCGCAGAACTGAAACGGTATATTCACCCGGCAGCAGTTCAAGCCGGGTGGCACCGGTGGGTGTCGTCTGCTCACCCGTGCCATCAGGTGCAAAGGACCACACCAGCCCATCATCAATCTCGGGGCCACCTTTTCCCAAGGTCGCACGGAACGAAATGGTAACTGGTTCAGGCTCCGGCTCGGGGGCTGACGCGATTTCGACCAATGCCGCCCCAAGCTCGCCCGCATTGGCAGCCGACCGGAATGTACCACCGGTCTCCTCCGCCAGACATTGCATCTGCGCCATGGCCTCGGGGTCGTTGATATCAAACCCGATCACGTGGGCGGTGAAATCAACGCCCGCCTCCTCAAGCGCGCGGGCGGCGGCGCAGGGGTCCGGGTTACAGGTTTCGATCCCGTCCGACACAAGGATCACAGTCGCCTTTTCTTCTGTGTAACGAAGAGATTGCGCGGCAGCGATCACAGCGTCGGTCATCGGGGTCTTACCCTTGGGCTTTACTGCGTTCACCGCAGTTGAGATTGCAGTTTGGGTGCCAACCCCCGGTGCCACCAGTGTTTCAATGTCAGTGCAATCGCCCTTGCGGCGATGTCCATACACTGTCAGGCCAAGGGCCTGATCCGTCGGAAGTGTCTGCAACAAGTCATCAAGCACATCCTGTGCGATGGTGATCTTGGCCGTTCCGTCAATTTGTCCCCACATCGAACCAGAGGCATCCAGAACAAGCACCGTGGATGCACGATCCTGCGCTCTGGCTGGATTTGAAAGTGCAACAAGCAGAATTAAAGCAGCAAGATAACGCATGGCGGCCCCCCGATCAGCTATCTGACAGGATGCAGATTTTACGGAAAATTTCCAGTCTGGACCGAAATTGAAGATCAAATATCTCGAAATGACTATCCGGTTGGCCGTGCTTGGGAATACAAAAGAATTATCGAAAAGGGTGGGCGGGTCGCCCGATGTTCCGTTACGTTCAGTCCATCAAGCCGGTTTTCCGGGGCTTGCCAGTTCATCCATTTTTTAACCCTCCATAACGCCGTTTCAGGGATCGTCTGGGGGAAGGAAGTATTGTAATCCTGTGGGTCGGAAAGGGAGGCAAGCATGGGGTCAAGAAAAGCCGTTTGGATGGATATGCGGTCAGGGGATGCTCGGTCGGCGCCTGAGGTCGAAAGCAGAATATCCTCTCGGGCAAGGTCTGTTCCTGTTCGGAGACCAAGCAATGAATTTCGCTGAATGGCTGTTACGCACCGCA
This sequence comes from Aliiroseovarius sediminilitoris, assembly GCF_900109955.1. Lineage (NCBI taxonomy): Bacteria > Pseudomonadati > Pseudomonadota > Alphaproteobacteria > Rhodobacterales > Paracoccaceae > Aliiroseovarius > Aliiroseovarius sediminilitoris. The sequence goes on from NZ_FOJB01000001.1 coordinate 2,597,785, forward strand.
GCACGGACACCTGACGCGCCAGCACTGATGAAGGGCGACAAGGTCGTTGCCAGTTATGCAGACTTCGCGCGGTCCGCCGCAGCAATCGGCGTTGCGTTGCAGCAGAGTGGTATCGAAAAGGGCGATCGTGTCGCACTTTTCATGACCAATCGCACCGAGTATCTGGAAACCCTTTACGGCATCTGGTTCGCCGGTGCGGTCGCCGTTCCGATCAACGCAAAGCTGCATCCGAAAGAGGCAGCATGGATCATGGCCGATTCAGGTTCGCGATCTGCGTTCGTCTCGGATGATGTTGCCGGTGAAATTAAAGCCGAAACGGTCACTGGCCTGACCGCCCGGATCTCGGTCGATGCCCCCGAATTCGACACAATGCGCGCCACGGCCCCGATGGCGGAACCGGTCGAGATGTCATCTGATGACCTTGCGTGGCTGTTTTACACATCCGGCACAACGGGCAAGCCCAAGGGTGTGATGATGTCCTGCGGGAACCTCATGGCCATGACGTTGAGCTATTTCGTCGATGTCGACACGGTCGAACCACAGGATGCCATCCTTTACGCTGCACCGATGTCACATGGCGCAGGCCTTTACAACTTCATGCACGTACTTCGGGGTGCGCGCCATGTGGTGCCGGACAGCGGCGGCTTCGATGCTGCCGAAATCCTTGACCTTGCGCCGCAGCTCAAAAATGTCTCGATGTTTGCGGCACCGACAATGGTACGGCGACTGGTTGATGCGGCAAAAAGCAGGGGTCGGTCTGGCGAGGGAATAAAGACAATCGTATATGCAGGCGGTCCGATGTATTTGGCAGACATCATCGAAGCGGTCGATGTCATCGGCCCGAAATTCGTTCAGATTTACGGTCAAGGTGAATGCCCAATGGCGATCACCGCCCTGACACGCACCGACGTTGCCGACCGCACCCACGACCGTTGGCGAGCGCGGCTTGCCTCGGTCGGGATGGCACAAAGCGTGGTCCGGGTTCGGATTGTCGATCGCAACGGGCGCGAACTGCCGCGTGGTGAAACCGGTGAAATAGTCGTGAAGGGCACGACCGTGATGCTTGGGTATTGGCAAAACACCGAGGCCACAGCAAACACAATTCGTGACGGCTGGCTGTGGACTGGCGATATGGGCCAGATGGACGACGACGGGTATGTCACCCTTCAGGACCGGTCCAAGGACATGATCGTTTCGGGCGGATCAAACATCTATCCACGCGAGGTCGAGGAAGTGTTGTTGACCCACCCAAACGTGCGCGAGGTTGCAGTCGTTGGTCGCCCGGATGCCGAGTGGGGCGAGGTCGTCGTGGCATTTGTTGCGCCCCACCCGAATGCAGCGGTTGACCCACAGGAACTGGATGCGCTTTGCCTTTCCCAGATCGCACGGTTCAAGCGACCCAAGGACTATGTGCTGGTCGCAAACCTTCCCAAGAACAACTATGGCAAAGTCTTGAAGACCGAGTTGCGCAAGCGCCTCGAAATACAAGGGTGTGAAGATGAATGACCTTGCGGGCAAGTCGTCATTGCTGACCGGGTCGATACAAGGGATCAGATTGGCGATCGCAATGCGCTGGCGGGATCAAGCCCTCTGGACCTGTCACGGAACTGTCCCGCTCCTTTGACTTGGTATTTTACCACAAGGGAGAGACATTGATGGCACCGAAACCAAGCCCGGAATTCCGCGCCGAATCAGAGCGCGTAGCGTTGACGAGCGGGCTGCCGCGTAAACAAGTGGCAACTGATATTGGGATCAGCTTCTCGACACAGAGCCGCCGGATCCAGCAGGATCGGCGCAATCCTGAGAAGCCAACCGCCCAGTCCGATCTCGAACGCGAGGCCGCGGGGCTGCGGGACGAGAACCGTATGCTCCTGAAGGACATGGATGTTTTATAACGGCCACGGTGTTCTTTGCGGAGAGAAGCAAATGAGATTTGCCTTCGTTGAAGACCACCGACGCGTCATCCCGGTGAACCGCTTGTGCGCCTGCTGGGACTTGTCACCCAGGCCACGAATGCGCATATCCTCATTCATCCGCTCACGCAGCGATGTTGTTCTCTCCTCTGTCATCGGAACCTCCACTGTCGACTGGGAAAGTCCCATCGTCAGACAAGGTCGCAAGATCGCAAGATCGCAAAATACGCAGACCGATCAGCAGGAAATCAACACCTGCCACAAGCGCCATTGCCGCGCGAGCGGTTTCGTCCGAGCGCCGCTTCTGAGACATTGACCGTTTCACCCGGCAACAGCCGCTTTTCTAGATTGCTGACATTCGCAAGAGTAACGCTGGACGGCGGCTGCGCGGGACAATGCAGCCTTATGAGATTGCGGTGGATGCGGTCGCATAGGGTCTAAATCTTCTTTTGCGCACGCAGTAACAGATTTTCGGCAGCGCGGCATATCTCATCGATCCGGTCATTCAAAACCGCGCTGCGGAGCGGATTTCAGACCGACTGTTCGCTATAGTTTGGTCGAAGCAGCGAATGCGGACCTATCAGAACATTGCCGTTTCAACAAACGCCCGATCAGACGGGCCTAGCGTTGTTGTATGATATGATTTCACAGCCTCGCGCCGCAGCGAACGGTTTTGGTTTGGTCGCGTAAGCACCTTTGTGCCATGTGACGAGCAGCACTGCGCAGCCCATGATGTCGTGATCTCTTTTGCAATCCGTCATCGATGCGACCGTAGCCCGGATTATCCGCGCGCCCTGTTTCGAGACGTTGGTACAAATGTCGACGGTTTGTATAGAAGTGTGCGCTGTTCGATCAGTGAACATGCCAGTCGCCCAGCTTGGCCCACGGACATACGAAGGGTGGTTTTCGTGCCGGGGCCGGACAAGCGTTTGCCGACGCGCGATGGATACTCAGCATTGCCGGTGCTGACTCCCACGACATGCGTTTCTGCGAACTCGTGCTCGGTCAGACTAGGGATCAGGATGTGCCCTGCGGCGCAGGCAGCGGTCACAACGGGCGCTATGATGACTGGATCTCCGACGGCTTGGGTCGAACAGATTTGTTCAGATGCGCGGCCGAAAAATCCCGGTTCTCCGGATTTCAGCCGGAGCATGCGGCGACTGTGGCACACCCCGGCCACGATCATCGCGTCGATGCGATCCTGTGGCCATGAATGTACCGATATGCTTGCCGACGAAAAGTCGTTCGGCATCGCGGCGAGCACGTTCCAGAACTTCTTCATCAACCAGCTGATCGTAGAAGATCACGTTGGCCTCCTGCAAGCGCTCGATTGCGCGCAACGTCAACAGGTCGCGCGCGCCCGGACCTGCGCCAACAAACAAGCTCTGCCCGGTCTTTGCGCCGACCGGTCCCTCCGCGGCACACGGCGGCTGACGCTGGGCTGGAACCGGCGCGGTCCCATTGCTGCCGATGTCCACCACGACCGGATCCCGGTCTACGATTGCAGGCGTCGTGATGTCACGCCAATCGGGCTGATCAGCCACGTAGACCGGGCAACGCAGCGCCTTGGCCAGTGCCGACGAGCGCCATGGCAGCGCCGGCAGGTGGGCTTGCCCCGCACGCGCGAAACCGGCGATTTCTTCAGCGGTTTCACCCTTCATAGGCAACAGCATCAACAGTGCGCCCACGGCCTCGGGCGCTGCATCCCCACGCAGCATCTATGACATGGCATCGAACGCTTCATCTTGCTTGAGAGACCGCGACAGCCCTCGCCCCCGCTCCAGAGTGCAGACATGACCTGAAAAACTCATTCTGCGGCCTCCTTCGCGCGAAGTTTGTGCAGCACCTCGGCAATCTCAGGCTTGCAAGATCCGCAGTTTGTCCCAGCCCCGAGCGCTTCACCAATGCTTTCGACAGATAACAGTCCCTTGGTTTCGACGGCGCTGACAATGGTATTGATCCCGATCCCGAAGCAGGAACACAGCACAGGTCCCGGATTGGGTGCATCTGCCGGGGGGCGACCAGACAGGATATCTGCCGAGGCAGAACCGGGCAGAGTTGCCAGATAATCGCGCATGACAGCCACGGGGGTCGGTGAAACGAACAGTGCGCCGATCAGTGCACCATCTTGATGCAAGGCAATGCGTGCCCTGCCGCGTTTCGCATCGATGATTGAGGTCAGGTGCGCATCGGGCGCATTGAACATTCGCCGGGTCTCGGCATCCCAATCTGGCACTGGCGCGCTGCCGGCGAGCTCTGCCCTGACGCCGCACGATGTTCTGGCCACGGCCCAATAGTCAGTGTCCAGTTTCATGTCGTCGCGAGAGATGGCAAAGCCGTACCACGCGGCCTTGAACCGACTGACCGCCGCCACGCCAGCCTTGCTTTCAGGCTGACCCGACACTGGATCGAAAGCGGCTGCGACAACTGCACCGATCCGGGCCGCGGGGGCGGTTTCGCCAGTCCAGTGCATTGGTGCAAAGACCTGTCCGAGCGGCACCGCATCGGTGATGCGCGCGCGCAGGATCGCCGTTCCCGTAGGGCTGGAAATCTGCACGAGATCGGCAGGTTTAATATCCAGACTGCGCGCATCCTCTGGATGGATATCGACGAAAGGTTCGGCAAGGTGGGCCGAAAGGCGCGCGCTAAGACCGGTGCGTGTCATCGTGTGCCACTGATCGCGCACGCGTCCAGTGTTGAGCCGGAAGGGAAAGCGCGGTGTCGTCTTTGCGGCTGGCGGCTTCCAAGACACGGGCAGCATCCGCGCTTTGCCATTGGGATGAAAGAACTGCCCGTTCGCAAAGAACCGCCCGCCCTTGCGTGTTGCACTTATCGGCCAACGCTGCGGGGTCAGATTGGCATATTCGGTATCGGTCAGGTCGGACAGCGCAGAGATATCGAAGTCGCGGCCAAATTGTCCGGCAATGCCTGACAGAGCGGCATATTCCCTGAAGATTTCGACCTCGCTGCCATAGTCGAAAGCTTTGGCGAACCCCATCCGTCGTCCGACTTCGGCAAGGATATCCCAGTCGGGGCGCGCTTGACCGGGTGCCGGTAGGACGCTTCGCTGGCGGCTGATGGTGCGATCAGAATTTGTGACCGTGCCGTCTTTTTCGGCCCAGGCGGAGGCGGGCAATAGAACATCGGCAAGGCGTGCGGTGTCCGTCTGGTCGGTGATGTCACTGACCACAGTAAAGGGGCATGCCGCAATGGCATCGCGCACGGCGTCCGCCTCGGGCATGGACACGGCGGGGTTGGTGTGGATGATCCACAACGCCTTGATCCGTCCGTCGCCGACGCCACGGAACATATCGACCGCCTTCAGGCCGGGTTTATCGGGAACCGTCTTGGCCCCCCAGAACCCGCGCACGGCGGCGCGATGATCGGCGTTTTCCAGATCGAGGTGACAGGCAAGCATGTTGGCCAACCCGCCAACTTCACGCCCGCCCATCGCATTTGGCTGACCGGTGACGGAAAATGGTCCGCAACCCGGCTTGCCGATGCGACCGGTCGCAAGATGGCAATTCAGGATGGCATTGACCTTGTCCGAACCGGATGTGGACTGGTTCACGCCCTGCGAATAGATCGTCACAACCTTGTCGGTGCTCATCCACAGGCTACAGAAAGCCTGAATCTCGGCTTCAGACAGGCCGGTCGGTTTAGAGCTGTCATTCCATGCTGCCTTAAGTGCGGCGTCGAACCCGTCGGTGCGCGCGATATACGCCACGTCCAACGCGCCGCCGTCATAGAGAGCAACAAGCAAACGATTGAACAGGGCGACGTCCGAGCCGGGTTGCAGGGCCAGATGCATATCTGCCCCGTCGCAACTGGCGGTGCGGCGTGGGTCGATCACGACGACCTTCGTGCCGCGTTTTTTGCGCGCGGCCAGCAGCCGTTGATACAAAACCGGATGGCACCATGCGAGGTTCGATCCGACAAGCACCACCAGATCGGCCTCGTCGATATCCTCGTAGGTGCCGGGCACCGTGTCGGTGCCAAAAGCCCGCTTGTGACCTGCCACCGAAGACGCCATGCACAGGCGCGAGTTTGTGTCGATATTGGCCGAGCCGACAAAACCTTTCATCAGCTTGTTGGCGACATAGTAGTCTTCGGTCAGCAGTTGGCCGGAGACATAGAAGGCTGTGCTGTCAGGCCCGTGTTCGGCGATGGTTTGCGAAAATCGATCTGCTACCAGCTGCAACGCTGTATCCCAGCTTGTGTCACGTCCGTCCACGCGGGGGGCAAAAAGCCGCTGTTCCAGCCCGACGGTTTCGCCCAACGCGGTGCCTTTCGAGCACAGACGCCCGTAGTTTGCCGGATGGTCCGGATCGCCTCGCACGTTCAACCCGCCTTGACCATCGGGTTGTAAAAGCACACCGCAGCCAACCCCGCAATAAGGACAGGTGGAGCGGGTAACCGGCAGGCCGGAGCCGTCCATCACGCTGCGCTCCGGCTGTCAAGTTTTGCACCATCGATCAGAACGCGCCCGTCCTGCACCAGAACAAGGAAGGTCGTGATCGCGCCATCTTCGCCCGCAGCTTGCCCGGTGTTCAGATCGAACACCCAATTGTGCAGCGGGCAAGTCACGGACTGCCCGTGAACGATGCCTTCGGACAAGGGGCCGCCCTTGTGGGGGCAGCTATCGGTCGCGGCGAATACCTCGTTTTCTGTTGTGCGAAAGACCGCAACACATCCGAGGGGGGTCTTGATTTTACGCGCGCCACGGATGGGGATGTCGTCGATATGGCCTATGTCGATCCAGTTCATTCTGCGGCCTCCAGTGTCAGATCTGCGAGCGGTTGATAACGCTGCGCTTGGGTTGCGTGTTCCGCCCAAGGGTCTTTGCGGTAGATGGATTGCGACAGTTCGAAAGCCTCGATCAGGCGCTGGCGTTCGTCGGGATCGGCGATCCGGTCTTGCACCCAGTCAAGCCCGACCTTGTCCACCCACTTATACGCCCGGTCGAGGTATTTCGCGTTCTCGCGATAAAGCTGAACAAAGGCGATGGTCACGTCGATGGCCTCCTGCTCGGTTTCGACGTCGCACAGGCGTTCGGTTTCCCTGACGTCCATTCCCGCTGCCCCGGCAACGCTGACCTGATAACCGCTGTCGACGCAGATTATCCCGATGTCCTTACAGGTGGCTTCGGCGCAATTGCGCGGGCAACCCGAAACACCGAGTTTGACCTTATGCGGTGTCCAAGACCCCCAAAGCGCCTGTTCAAGCTGGATGCCCAGCCCGGTGCTGTCTTGCGTGCCAAAGCGGCAATGATCCGTGCCGACGCAGGTTTTCACCGTGCGCAGGCCCTTGGAATAGGCGTGACCGGACACCAGCCCCGCCTTGTTCAGATCGGCCCAGATGAAGGGCAGGTCTTCGCCCTTCACGCCCAACAGGTCAATGCGCTGGCCGCCGGTTACTTTGACGGTTGGAACATCATACTTGTCGGCTGCATCCGCGATGGCGCGCAGCTCGGCCGGATTGGTGATCCCGCCCCACATGCGCGGCACGACGCTGAAGGTGCCGTCTTTCTGGATATTGGCGTGCTTGCGTTCGTTGACGAACCGGCTTTGCGGGTCGTCGCGGTATTCCAGCGGCCAATCAGCGAGCAGGTAGAAATTCACTGCGGGGCGGCAGACATGGCAACCGTTGCGTGTTTTCCAGCCCAGTTCCTGCCACACGGCTTCCTGACTTTTCAGTTCCTGACTTTTGATCAGCCGGCGCACATCTTCATGCGTCAAATCACAACAGCCGCAGATCGGTTGCGCTGTCGGTATCTGAAACTCATCACCCAGCATGACCTGCAATAGTTGTTCGACCAGCCCCGTGCACGTCCCGCAAGAGGCGCTGGCCTTGGTCTGGGCTTTCACCGCACCCAGATCGGTGGCACCTTGCGCAATGGCGTCAACAATAGTGCCTTTGCATATGCCGTTGCAGCCGCAAATCTCCGCATCACGCGGCAATGCTGCAACGGCTGAGAGAGGGTCCGCAGAATCGCCCCCTTGAAAGGCCGGACCGAATATCAGCGTCTCACGCATGTCCTCGATCTCGGTGCCGTCTTTGATAAGCTGGAAGAACCAGTTGCCGTCGACGGTGTCGCCATACATCACCGCGCCGACCAGACGGTCGTCCTCTATTACCAGACGTTTGTAGATGCCACGCGACGGGTCGCGAAGCACGATGTCCTCGCGCCCCTCGCCCTCGGCAAAGTCGCCCGCACTGAACAGATCGCAGCCGGTGACTTTCAGCTTGGTCGCGGTGTCCTTGACCACGAAGGCCGCAGCTTTGTCCAACAGCGTGCCAGCCAGCACCTTGGCTTGATCATAGAGCGGCGCGACCAGCCCGAAGAGATGCCCGTCGAACTCCAGGCACTCGCCCACGGCATAGATATCCGGATCCGAGGTTTGCATCTGTGCGTTTACTTCAACACCGCGCGCGACAGAAAGGCCGGCGTCGGTGGCAAGACGCGTTTCGGGGCGGATGCCCACGGCCATAACCACCAGATCGGCGGGCAGAGTTTCGTCGCCCTCCAGCAGCACCGCCTCGACGCGACCATCGCCGATGATCGCTTTGGTCGATGCCTGGGTGCGCACGGTGATGCCGCGACGCTCCAGATCCTTGCGCAGCAGATAGCCCGCCGCCTCGTCCAGTTGCCGTTCCATCAGGTGACCCATCAGGTGCACAACGGTGACATCCATGCCACGCTCGGCCAGACCGGCCGCGGCTTCAAGACCCAAAAGTCCGCCACCGATGACTACGGCCTTGCCGCCCTTGGCAGAGGCGTCGATCATGGCGTTGGTATCATCGAGATCGCGGTAGGTGATCACACCGGGCAGGTCCTTGCCGGGCACCGGAATGATGAACGGCGCGGATCCTGTCGCGATGATCAACTTGTCATAGGGAACGTGACCATTCTGGCCTGCGACCACCTTCAATTCGGGATCGATGGCGGTAACATGTTCACCGAAGCGGCAGGTCACACCATGCGCCGCATACCAATCGTCGTCATGGGTGACAATATCGGCATAGGCCTTTTCGCCCGACAACACAGGGCTCAGCATGATGCGATTATAGTTGCCGCGCGGTTCGGCGTTGAACAGGGTAATATCGAACGTGTCCGGCGCGTCGTCCACCAGATGTTCAATGACACGGCCGGATGCCATACCGGCGCCGATGATGACTAGCTTCTGTTTCATGGGATCACTCCGCCGCAATAGTTTCGGGGGTTTTTGATTTTGGTTTGGGGTTTGCGCCGTGTTCATATTCCTCAAGGAAATCGAGCACTTGTTGGCGATACTTGTAGTAATCCTGATGCTCCAGCAGCGCCTTTCGGGTGCGTGGACGCGGAAGGTCCACATCGACGATCTTGCCAATGGTCGCTTGCGGCCCGTTGGTCATCATCACCACGCGATCGGCCAAAAGGATCGCTTCGTCCACATCATGGGTGACGCAGATCGCGGTGACTTGGGTGCGCGACCAGACCTCCATCAGCACTTCCTGCAATTCCCACCGTGTAAGGCTGTCGAGCATCCCGAACGGTTCATCGAGCAAAAGCAGTTTGGGTGACAATGCGAAAGCGCGGGCTATGCCGACGCGTTGCTGCATGCCGTTGGACATGTCGCATGCCGCCTTGTCCATCGCATCACCAAGCCCGACCCGTTCAAGATAGTATTCCACCACATCCTGGCGTTCAGCCTGAGAGGCGCGGGGATACACTTTGTCCACCCCGATCGCCACGTTCTCTTTCGCGGTCAACCACGGGAAAAGGTTGGGCGATTGGAAGACGACCGCCCGTTCGGGGTCGGCACCTTCCACGTGGGTGCCGTCCAGCACGATGGCACCCTTGGAAATCTCGTTCAGCCCCGCAGCCATGGTCAGCACTGTGGATTTGCCGCAACCCGAATGACCAATCAGGGAAATGAACTCGCCGCGGTTGATGTTAAGCTCGAAATCTTCGACCACGGTCAGCGGGCCTTTTGGCGTCGGATAGACCTTGTGCAGTTGGCTGAACTTCAAATAGCGGTTCTGGATTGTCCCTTTCTGAGCCTCGGCGACGACTGTCGGCAAACCGTGGATCGGGGTCACATCGGGCAACCGGCGCGTGCCTTCGACTTTGGCCTCGATCCCCACATCCATCAGGTATTTGGTCACGTCCGCGCGCAGGCTTTTGAAGGCGTCGTTGGTGTTCATCTCCATCCGGTCACGCGGGCGGGGAATGGTCACTGTGAACTCTTGCCCCAAGGTGCCATCGGGGTTTAGGGCGATGATCCGGTCGGCAAGGATGATCGCCTCGTCCACATCATTGGTGATCAGCACGCAGGTTTTCTTGTCAGCGTCCCAGATGTGTTCAATCTCGTCCGCCAGATTGGCGCGGGTCAGGGCATCAAGCGCCGACAATGGTTCGTCCAGCAGCAACATTTCGGGGTTCATCGCCAATGCACGGGCCACGTTGACCCGTTGGCGCATCCCACCCGACAGTTCCGCCGGGCGGCGCGTGGCGGCGTGGCCAAGACCAACCATGTTCACGTAATGCGCGACTTTCTCGGCCCGTTCTGCTTTATCCAACCCGGGAAACACTGTGTCGACCGCCAGCCCAACATTGCCGTTCACAGTCAGCCACGGCATCAGGGAATAGCTTTGAAAAACCACCCCGCGTTCTGGGCCGGGACCGGTGACGGGTTTGCCTTTGAACGTCACCTTGCCCTTGGTCGGCTGTTCCAGCCCCGCCATCAAGTTGATGAGGGTCGTTTTGCCAGAGCCGGAAAAGCCCAAGAGGACAAGGAATTCCCCTTCTTGCACATCCAGGTCGATGTTCTTGAGCACATGGGTGGCATGTGTGCCGGCACCGAAGCTTTGCGAGACGTTTACGAGTTTCAGAATGCTCATGGTGCTCACCGGTTGTTCGTGAAGGTAAAGAGCGATTGCAGGGCAAACATCACGCGATCCAGCAGGAAGCCGATGATGCCGATGGTCAGAACCGCAACCATGATCTTGGCCAGCGAACTGGACGACCCGTTCTGAAACTCGTCCCAGACGAACTTTCCAAGGCCAGGGTTTTGCGCCAGCATTTCAGCGGCAATCAGGACCATCCAGCCGACGCCAAGGCTTAGCCGAAGGCCGGTAAAGATCAGTGGAAGGGCAGATGGCAGGACAAGTTTGGTGATCTTGGTCCACGTGTTCATCTTCAACACTTTCGAGACATTGACCAAATCCTTGTCGATGCTGGCCACGCCAAGTGCGGTGTTGATCAGCGTCGGCCAAAGCGAACACAACGTCACTGTAATCGCCGAGGTCAGGAAGCTTTTCGCGAACATGCCATCCGAGGTCGTATAGACGGCGGACACCACCATGGTCACGATCGGCAACCATGCCAGCGGCGAGACCGGCTTGAAGATCTGGATGATAGGGTTCAGGGCAGCGTTTGCGATGGGTGACAGACCAGCGGCGATACCCAGCGGAATGGCCACGGCGCTGGCAATCAGGAAGCCGAAGAATACCGTTTTGATCGAGGTCCAGATCTGGCTGTAATAGCTTGGCGCACCTGTATAGGCGCGTTCGACCGGCTCTTTCCCCTGAGCGATGCGGCGCTCGTTCAGCGTTGCGACCTGCGCATCGAATTTAGTGCGCGAAACAGCCTTGGACTGCGCGTCTTCGTGCAGGTTGACTGCCTCGGTCCAGACCTGTGCCGGGCCGGGGATCGCCCCAAGCGAGGTTTGCACGGTCGGGGCCAGCGCAGACCAAAGCATCAAAAACCCCGCAATAGCCAGCAAAGGCACGCCCAGAAGACGCCAGATTTCACTTATCTGGGCTTTGGGGTTGTCGCCGGCGATGGCTTTCAGGATCGGGGTCAGCCAAGCAAGGCCGATAACCTGAAACCACTTGTCGGCGGTGTTGATCCGGGTAAAGCGACGTTCGCGTCGGGCTTCACGCGCGGTTTCAGCGTTGAAATTCGGGTCTGCGATGCTCATCGAATTGTCTCCTGCGGAATTGGAAAGGCGTGGGTGGGCGGCCACCCACGCGAATGTGGCTTAGCCCTCAACCCGGTCGCCGATGACCGTCTGAGCGCCCTTCAAGCCGATCGGCAAGCTTTCGAGGTAGGCATTTGGCGTGCGACCATCGAAGGGAATGCCGTCAATGATATCCGCTGCGGGGGTCGGCGCTTTGAAGCCGTCGCTGTCCCAAGGGAAATCCGCCTCGTTTGCCAGACCGTCATCCACAAGTGAACGCGCGGCTTCCAGATAGATGTCGGGACGATAAACGCTGGCCGCGACGTCCTTGAACCACGCGTCGGTTTGCGGATCAGCAATCTGACCCCAGCGGCGCATCTGCGTCAGGTACCAGACGGCATCGGAGTAATAAGGATAGGTCGCATTGTGGCGGAAGAAGACGTTGAAATCGGGGATGTCTCGCTTGTCGCCTTTTTCAAATTCGAAGAACCCGGTCATGGAGTTCGCGATCACGTCGTAATCGGCCCCCACATACTCTGGTCGGCTCAGGATTTCGACGGCTTCGGGACGATTGGCGTTGTCATTTTCGTCCAGCCACATGGCCGCGCGGATCAGCGCACGCACTACTGCTTTGGTGGTATTGGGGTTTTCGGTGACAAACTCGTCGGTCAGGCCAAACACCTTTTCCGGGTTGTTTTTCCAAAGCTGGTAGTCGGTGATGACCGGCACCCCGATGCCCTTGAACACCGCCTGCTGATTCCACGGCTCGCCCACGGAGTAGCCGTGGATCGTTCCGGCCTCCATCGTGGCGGGCATTTGCGGCGGCGGGGTCACGGAGAGCAGCACATCGGCGTTGATCTGGCCCGAGATGTTATCGGGGCTGTAGTAGCCGGGATTGATACCGCCCGCAGCCAGCCAGTAACGCAGCTCGTAATTGTGGGTCGAGACAGGAAAGACCATCCCCATGTTGAATGGCTCGCCCTTGGTGTTGAATTCTTCGATGACGGGAACCAGCGCCTTGGCCGAGATCGGATGCTGCGGACGGCCATCCTCTAGCGAGGGGATATGCGGGCGCATCATGTCCCACACATCGTTAGATACCGTGATGCCATTACCGTTCAGGTCCATCGAAAACGGCGTCACGATGTGGGCTTCGGTCCCATATCCGATGGTGGCGGCCAGTGGCTGACCCGCAAGCATATGCGCACCGTCCAACTGCCCGTCGATCACGCCGTCCAGCAGGACTTTCCAATTGGCCTGAGCCTCTAGCGTCACAAACAAGCCTTCATCAAGGAAATACCCTTGTTCATATGCCACGGCGAGCGGCGCCATATCCGTCAGCTTGATGAAACCAATGGTCAGTTCATCCTTTTCAACGTCCAGCAACTCGGCCAAGGCTGGGCTGATCATCGCAGTTGTGGCTGCAAGGCCAAGGAGGAGAGGTCTCATGTTTGATCCTTTCGAAGCACCCGATCCATCCAGTTGAAGACCGGGCGAAAAACAAAAAAAGGCCGATCACTGACCACCGAACCATCGGCGGAAAGCGAGCGACCTTGCTCAGAACGTCCCTGTCATTGGGAGTAAATTCGTTGCGATCCACCCCGTTGTGGATGCAATCTGACTATTGCTGCATTGCAGCGTGAACGCAAGATGACCGAGTGGACGAGTGCCGAAAAACAGGATGCACACGACGTCCTGCACAAAATTTGGTCACTTAACGATCAGCAGGGTCAAATATGTGGCCATCGAAGAATTCGTTCGGCAGCAGAGTAAGCCCCCCACCCGCAGAGGCGACCGGCATGGCGTGACGAATCGCGCCTTCGACCTTCTCGGACGCGCCCGGCATGTCACATCCCGTTGTGCGCAGGTGTTTCCGGTGCAGATCCGAGCGGAATACCTTTGCGATCTTGTCCTTATCAAAAGGGGTGCCGCTGCCATGCGATTTGTGCAACTGTTCCGCAATCCACTTTGCCTGACTGCGCCATGGGAAACTGGCGGCACCTGAATGGAACTCAAGAAATCTTTCTACGTGGCGTTGCTCACCGCGCCCCGACACCGTCAAATGGCCCGACAACGCACGGTCGATCAATTCAGATGGGACATCAAGAAAGGCCTTGCGTGACAGAAGCTCGCTGGCCGTGGCGTGTGTTTCCGGGTTGGCCAGCCAGCGGCCCGCTTTCCATACCGCTCGCATGAGACGCCCCAACAAGTCTGGTTCTGTCTCGGCCCAATGTGTGCGGACAGCCAAAACCTTTTCCGGTGCAAAGCTCCAGATCGACCTTCCCGGCAATAGCAATGCGCCAGCGCCCTGTTCAACCGCAACGGATCCCCATGGCTCACCGACGCAGTATGCATCCACGTCCCCGGCGGCCAGCGCATTTGCCATCAGGGGCGGAGGCACGGTGCGGATCACGATGCCTTCTGATCCAAGCGCCGAAGCGCGGCTCCAGTACCGTAACAATTCCACGTGCATCGAGAACGGAAATGGCACACCAAACACGATGGGTCCGTGACTAACCTGCGCCAGCGCGTCAGCGGCACGAACTGGATCAGCGAAATCGAACCCATATCCTGCGCTTCGCAACCGGTCTTCAAGCGGCTTGCCCACACCGATGACGTTGCCGTTTACCGACAGGACCGATACGGCCGACAAAGCTGTTGCGACCCCACCGAACCCCATCGCCATCGCGACCGGAAGTGGTGACAGCATATGCGCCGCATCCACGCTGCCAAAGGCCAACATGTCGCGAACCGAAGACCAAGATGGGGCGGCGATCAGGTCAAGCGAGATCCCCTCAGCCTCGGCAAAGCCCATTTCCTGCGCGATGATCAGCGGGGCCGCATCCACCAACGGCATATAGGCAACTGGTATCGAAACGGTCTTCATCCCAAAAGCCCCGATGCCGTTACCAATGCCTCGGCGACATCCGCAACACGCCGCCCCTGGTCCATCGCCGTCTTTCGCAGCAAAGCATATGCCGCGCCCTCGTCCAGACCCTTGGCTTTCATCAACAGACCTTTGGCGCGGTCAATCACCTTGCGTTCTTCCAGTGCCAGCCGTGTCTCGGCCAGTTCGCTGCGCATTTGACGTATCATCGTAAAGCGCGCAATCGCGGTGTCTATGACCGGCTTTATCCGCCCCGGCGAAAGGCCGTCGACCACATAGGCCGAGACGCCAGCCTCGATTGCTGCCTGCGCCAGACCGCCCGCCGCGCCGGACACGAACATGGCGACAGGGCGTTCCAACGGGCCAGATGCCAGTGTCAGTTCTTCCATCATGTCACGCGTGGGATTGTCGACATCGATCAGCACGATGTCCGGCAAATGGGCGGCGATCTTGCGGGCCAGACTGCTGGAATTGTTGATGACGAACACGTCGCACCCGCAAGCATCCTTAAGCGCGTCGACGATGGCAATGGCGCGGTCGCGGTCCTCTTCCACGACGACTATGGTAAGGTCTTTGGTCATGGGACTGCGGTTGCCTGAGGGCGTGGTGCGATGCCGTTGGCCGGTTGTTCGTTGGAGTTTCGAAACTCACAGACCAGAAAGTCGATGAAGGCACGGGGCTTTGGTGCAAGGTTTCGTTTTTTAGCAAACATTGCGACATCGAATCCTTCGCCCTGAAAATCAACCTCACTGTCGGTCAGGTCCGGTGACACGTCGACTTCGGGGTGTTCTTCCTTGAATTTCGGAAGCGCGGGGATCAGTTGCGATTTTCCGAATGCCGTAGAGGACGCGATTCTGAACCTACCGCGCGGAATGCCATCCAATTTCATTATAAGAGCTTCGGCCTCTTTGTATTTCTCGGCCATAGCTCTGCATTTTTGATAGAATTCCTGGCCTTCCCGGGTCGGAGAAGCACCCGCTCTGGATCGGTTAAGCAGGCGGTCGTGGACATGATCCTCGAGCAAACCAACTTGCTTGCTGACCGCTGACGGGGTCTGTCCCATAGAACGCGCCGCGGCCGAAGTGCTTCCCTGCTCGACAACGGTCGCAATAATCGACATCTGCGCGGGAATGTTCATGTCACTTCAACCGCCTGTTCCAACCTGGCACGGGTCCTGTGCCGAATTGATAAGTTGTTAGCGCTCAAGTTCACGCCTGCTTCTGCAGTGCAGCATAGGTACTGCATCGCAGAAACAGCAATAGACGAGGTGGTAGCATGACAATCGCACGCTCAAAGAGTGGACCAGAGTTCGTTTTGGAAGCTGGCCGCACATTTTTTCATCAATCGCGAAACAAAATGCTGGACGTGCTTGCAAGGCGCAGGGTCTATCACAGGCCGTATCGCGAGCTTTCCGAACTCAGCGACCGGGATCTGAATGATCTGGGGATGGGGACGTTCTACCGCTTGCGACATGAGCTAATCTTCGTGTTCAAGAAAGGCACTTCGGCGCACATAAACAATTTTGAACTTGGTCAACATGGGCGATACCGCACGAATGTCTGGGAATATCGCGGCGTCAACAGCCGTCACGGTAATCGCATGGAAGAACCGGCCCTGCATCCGACAGTAAAACCTGTGCAGATGATTGCAGATGCAATCCGGCAATTCCAAGGGGCGGCCACGTGGGTCGAAAAACAAGCAACCTATGCTCAACGAGGAACGCCTCAAAGGTATAATACTCGACGAGGCTTACCGCGACTTCACAGTGCGCGACGGAGACCGGAATGTGACAGTTCCAATGGCGCAGGCAGTGATGCGTGCCCTGGCTGTCAATGCAGTCACGGGTCAACACCGGTCTCAGCGTTTGTTCGCGGAACTCTTGGGGTCAACGGAACGCGAAAACAAGCAAATGTCGGATGAGTGGGCTCAGACAGCGATTGCCTAAAACGTCTGTTGGAATGAAGAATTACAACGCAGAGAAGCCTTGGGCATCACACATTTGCCTGCCCCCTGCCCCACCCCGATCAGGTCCGAATTAACTTCAAAACAGGCGAAGCCCGGATACAGGGGCCAATGATGAAAGAGGATGTGGTTGAGCTTGAAAAATGGCATGACAAACGAGACATGTGGGCTCAAGAGCTTGTCGAGATCGACAAGGATCTGGAAACAGAAGAGGATGAAGGGAATTGCAAGCTCCTGCTCGACGACAAGGCACATGCGCAAAAGATACTGGGCATGATCAATCAGGTGCTCGACGCAATCGGGTACTAGCGAGAAGACCAATTCTCAGCCCGTTGCCGTCGATAAATACGGTCGGCAACGGGATGAATTATACAATTGCAGCAACGAAACCAACGACCGCTTTGGCTTGGCATGCGTTCCTTTATGTAAAACGCGGCGATTGGCTGAGTTGAGCCCACAGCGGAAGCGCCGAAAACCTGCTGCGTGCGCTCGCAGCAGGTTTTGTGCCGCGTCGGCAAAATATGTTGCTTTGCATTGCGGCGGAAATTGCAGTCGTTCAGGCAGGCCGCAGCAATTCTGAAACCGCGAGTTTACAAGTCGCGGGACAAAGCGTGAACTCGCTGCGAGTGCGCCAATGCCCGCTTCAGTGCGTTTTTGGATGAACGACTTCCGCGAAGCGTTGTCTCGGCTTGTGTCAGACTTTGGGCAGCTTCTTTGACAAGCGCATGGTCATGATCTGCAAGTATATCCATCTACAAAGTCTACAAAGCCGAAAGCGCTTTGGCGTTGATGCACGTCAATCGATATTCCTACCACCGCGTTTCGGGCGATGCTAAACCTGTCAGCGCGCGGCCAGGGAATTGAAACACCGCCTCGAATCCGTCCGTCCGACCCTGTACCGGGGAGTGCAGTTCCAGCGTTGCCTGCGCCCCATCGACAATCGCCTGCACGATGGACAGGCCCAGCCCACTACCGCCTGACACAGTTTGCCCACGTTCGAAACGCCCAGTCAGCCCCGCCAGGGTTTCGGCGGCAAGTGGCGGGCCGTCGTTGATCACACTAAGAGTGTCACTCGTCAGAGTGATCTGAACAGGGCTGCCATCAATTCCGTGACGCAGCGCGTTCTCGATCAGGTTTCGCACGACAATCGCGAAGGCGTCGGGATCAAGATCCGACAACACGGGGTCATTCGGAAGTGAGCTTTGAATGCGCTCCGGACCTGCGGCCTTATCGAAGTCCGCAAGCACCATACTCAAAACGGGTCGCAGGTCCGACACCGCATCACGTCGCAAGCGACCTCCCTCGGCGCGCGCCAGTTGCATGAGTTTCTCGGAAAGGCGGGTCAGTCGCTTGAGCGCAACCTCGATCTCTGCCGCCCGCCCGGCTGCATCGGCATCGGTGGTTTCGGCCATCAGCCTTTGGGTCTGCGCGAGTGCCGCCGCCACTGGAGTGCGCAGTTCATGCGCTGCGTTGGCGGTAAAGCTGCGCTCGGCCTCCAACGCGCGGCGCAAGCGGTCGAGAAGCTGGTTGACGGCCTCGGCCACCGGAATGATTTCGGCAGGCAGGTCGCCATCGCCCACAGCCGACAGGTCCCGCGCGCCACGGCTGGCGACGGTGTCGCCGAAACGGCGCACCGGGCGCAGGCTGTGGCGAACCATCAGCAGAGCCCCGATCAGGCCGAGCGGGACGACCACGATCAGCGGCAGTGCCAACCCCATCAGCGTTTCGCGTGCAACGTCGGCGCGATGGCTAAGTGGTTCGGCGACGGCGATGGTGATGGTGCCCTGAAGCGCTGCATCGTAATATAGTCGGTGCGTGGCCGTCTGTCGGAACCCCATCGCCTCGAACGCCGGAAAATCCGCGTCCTCAGCCGCGTGCGACCGTATCAGAACACGCCCCTGATTGTCGCGCACGATGTAGGTAAAGAACTCATCGTGTTCATGCAGGGTAGCTATGCGCTGGGTTATTCCTTCTTCTTCACGGCTGATGATATCCAAGGCAACCAACGGCAGGATACTCTGCGCGGTTTCCTCCAGCTTGGAATCGAACACCTCGTTCATTTCGTGGCGCAACAGGGTCGCGGTCGCCCATGCTGTGCCCAGCCAAAGCGCCGTCAGTCCGACACCAAGCGTCAAGGCCAGCCGTTCTTGCAGGGAACCGGGCCACCTCACGCAGCACCCAAGCGGTAGCCGAGTCCGCGCACGGTTTCGATCCGCTCCCGCCCCAATTTCTTGCGCAACCGGCTGACATGCACCTCAATCGTGTTGCTCTCGATATCAGATTCAAAAGAATAGAGGCGCTCCTCCAACTGTGCCTTGGACAAAAGCTGCTGCGGACGTTGCACGAAAGCTTCGAACAGTACCCATTCACGTGCCGTCAGCGACACAGGTTTGCCAGCTCGGTGAACCGAGTGCGCGGCAAGATCGATCTCCAGATCGCCCAGAGTGACCAGCGGGTTCGGGTTGCCAGCATACCGTCGCGCCACGGCACCGACGCGCGCGGACAGCTCGGACAGATCGAAGGGTTTGACCATGTAATCGTCGGCACCGGCGTTCAGCCCCTCGATACGGTCGCTTATCTGGTCAAGCGCCGTCAGGATAATCACCGGCGTCACGTCGCCCCGTTTGCGAAGTGCGCGCAGGAACGGCTGCCCACGCCCATCTGGTAGCATCAGGTCAAGAAGGATCAGGTCATAGGCCGCGACATCCAGATATTCACCCCCCCTGTCCAGCCGCGTGGCCCAGTCTATGGAATGCCCGTCAGCGGCAATCTGGTCGCGTACCGCGGCTCCAAGCACCGTATCGTCTTCGATCAGCAGCACACGCATATCTGATTCCTGTTCCGTTTGTACCTCTTCTATCACTGGCAAAGCTGACATGCACCTGAAGCACAATACCCGCGCGCTTCAGGTGGGCGTCAGGTCGGTGAGAGAAAAAGCCTCATGATCACGAGTTTCAGGAGATGGAACAATGAAAAAATATCTTATGGCAACGACGCTTTTGGTTGGTGTTGGAGCGGCAGGTGTCGCTCTTGCCGATGATGATTGTCGGGTGCCAATGACCGACTGGCAACCACGTGAGGCGGTGCAGGCAATGGCGGAGGCCCAAGGATGGACAGTGCGCCGGATCAAGACCGATGACGGCTGCTATGAAGTCAAGGGCCGCGATGCACAGGGTCGCAACATTGAAGTCAAGCTCGATCCCGCCACACTGGATGTGGTCGAGTGGGAGTATGACGACGATGGTGACGATTATCGTGGCCGAGGCAAGAACGCTGCCCCAAGCGGGACCGTGGCGCCGCCGGACAATGGATTGTTTACCCCCGGCGCACCACCGGTCGTTGAACAATGATCCGCGTTTGGGATCCTCTGGTGCGACTTTTTCACTGGTCGCTGGTCCTTGCTTTTGCAATCGCCTGGCTGACCGGTGATGAAAGCGAGGGCTGGCACATCTGGGCCGGTTATGCCGCTGCCAGTCTGATCGGCCTGCGGCTGGTCTGGGGGCTGATCGGCTCTCGATACGCCAGGTTTTCACAGTTCGTGCGCGGACCGGGGACCGTAACGCGTTACCTGCGCGACATGCTACGCGGCCGCGAGGCGCGGTATGTCGGCCACAACCCCGCCGGAGCGGTCATGGTTCTTGCGCTCCTCGTCACTCTGTCGGCCACTGCCTTCACCGGCTGGCTGATGGTCGAACCGGAGCGCATGGCTTACCTGCCCGATCTGTCCCAAGTTGTTACACCGGCTTTTGCCGATGATGACACAGGCCGGGGAGGTGGCGGCGAAGCACTTGAAGAGGTGCATGAGGTGCTGGCCAATCTGACGCTGGTGCTTGCTTTGCTGCATATTGCAGGCGTCATTCTTGCGTCGCGCCGTCACCACGAAAACCTTCTTCGCGCTATGATCACCGGTCGCAAACGTGCTCCAGCTCCTAACGACATCGCCTGACCGCAAGGCGATACCCTGCAGACCACTTGTCCCGTTGGTTTTGCAGACTGGCCCCGCTGTCACCTCCAGTGCAGCGGGGCTTTTTTCTTGACCGACGGAACCTGACGTCAGGCTGAAGCAAATTTTCCGGTCCCGTCAGGCTGGCATCAGCCGTGTCCAGCAAACAGAACCTGAAACAAATCAAATAGGAGATTTCCCATGAGAACCCTGTTATCCGCCCTTGCGCTGACCACCGCCCTGACCTCTCCGGCGCTGGCGATTGCCAAACCCGTCACATTGACCGCCAACATGAACCAATATGGCGGCGATGGCGCGTATCTCGCGCTTTATGTCACCGATGCGCAGGGCACCTATATGGGTAGCCTCTGGATGGCTGGTGGTAAGGCAAAATATTACGAACATCTCAGCGATTGGTATCGCGCCACCGCAGGCAATCCGGCCGAGATCAACGGCATCACCGGGGCCAGTGTCGGCGCCGGGCGGCAGTTGAAGATCACGCTTGATCTGGCCGATGCGCTGTTTGACGCAGGATATGAATTGCATATCGACGCCTCGGTCGAGGACATGCGCGACAGCCCGTCCGAAGTGGTCGTGCCACTGACCACTGAAGGCGCGGGACAACCGGTTACCGGGCGGCGGTACATCCGCGATTTCACCTACGACATGTAAGCCACCACGAAGGAGCCTTGCCATGCTGCGCGCGCTGCACAAATTCCCTGGCCTGATTGCGGCTCTGCTGATCGTCGTCATGACCCTCAGCGGTGCCGTCCTGTCGGTTCTTCCGGCGCTGGAGGCCGTGCAAGCCCCCGCACAGTCCGAGCCTGCCTTAAGTGTGGCCACATTGGCCGAACGCGTAGCCGCGACCTTTCCGGGGGTTGAGCAAATCCGCCGCGCGCCGTCCGGGCGGATTACTGCCTTTTATTTCGAAGAAGGTCGCCCCGGATCGGTGTTGATCGACCCTGCGACAGGTGCAGGTCTGGCCGATTACGAGCCATCCGCGTTTCAACGCTGGATAACCAACCTGCACCGTTCGCTGTTTCTGGATGACGCAGGACGGCTGACCGCGGCGGCGGGGGCGGCATCGCTTCTGGTGCTGTCGATCTCGGGCCTGATGCTAACAGCGCGGCGGACAGGGGGCTGGCGACGTTTTGTCTCACGCCTGCGTGGCCCACTGATGGGACGGTTGCATGTCGAAGTGGCGCGGGTCACTGTCGCCGGGCTTCTCCTGTCTTCAGCCACCGCGCTGTTCATGACCGCCAGCACCTTTGATTTGCTCCCACAGGGCAGCGCCCCGGCGTTTCCCTCCAAGGTCAGTGAACAGACCGGTGCCGCGCCCGGCATGATGGCACTGCTGCGCGACACACCGGTGGACAGCTTGCGCGAACTGACCTTTCCCTACCCCGATGACCCTACTGATGTGTTCATGCTCAAGACCAACATGGGCGAGGGCTATATCGATCAGGGAACAGGGGCGGTTTTGGTCTGGGCCGATACAGGCGCGTGGCAACGCTTCAACGAGACGATCTATATGCTGCACACGGGACAAGGCATGGCCTGGCTGGGGATGATCCTGGGACTAATGGCGCTTGGTGCGCCGTTCATGGCCGCAACTGGCGTGGTCCTCTGGGTGCAGGCTCGCCGGGCACGACCCCCGATCAAAGGTAATGTTGCGGCCGGACAGGCAGACACAATCCTGCTGGTCGGCAGCGAAGGGGGCAGCACATGGGGCTTTGCCGCGACCTTGCATGATGCATTGATGCAAGCAGGCCATAAGGTTCACGCGGCACCGATGTCGAGGTTTACGCCAGATCGCTATAGCCGCGCCGACCGGGTGATCGTGCTGGCCGCCACTTATGGCGAGGGCACAGCCCCTGCCTCGGCCAAAGGTTTCCTTGATCGGCTGGCGGCCTTGCCAGGCGCCCCCGACATGCAGCTGGTTGTGCTGGGGTTCGGCGACAGCAAGTTCCCCGAGTTCTGCGCCTATGCTGCCGATGTAACCCGTTTGGCCGAGGAAAAAGGCTGGAAGCAATTGTTGCCGCTGGCAACGGTCGACCGCCAGTCGCCACAGGAGTTCGCCCGCTGGGGCCGTGATCTGGGCCGCTCACTTGGTCAGCCATTGGAACTGTCACACAATCCGGCGATCCCGCGCAGTCATGCGCTGACCCTGATCTCGCGCCGCGACTACGGGGCCGAGATGCAAACCCCCGCCACGATCCTGCGCTTTGCCATTCCCAAGGTTGGATTTTGGACGCGAGTTGCCGGGCGAGCCTTCGGCCGGTTCTTATCAGGTGACTTGTTGGGCATCGTTCCCGAGGGGTCGCATGTGCCACGGTTCTATTCTCTGGCTTCCGGACGCAGCGACGGATTTGTAGAGATCTGCGTCAGCCGCCATCCTGGTGGGCTTTGTTCAGGTCAGCTTATGGACCTGGCCGTTGGCGACAGCGTGCAAGGGTTCATCCGCCGCAACCCTGACTTCCAACCCGTTCGAGGGCGCAAGCCCGTGATCCTGATCGGTGCGGGAACCGGTATCGGCCCGCTGGCAGGGTTTGCACGCAGCAACAGTGCGGGCCGTCCCATGCATCTCTATTTTGGCGCAAGGCATCCCGACAGCGATCTTTTCTACGAGCGCGAAATGGAGGACTGGCAGAAAGACGGGCGGCTTACCTCAGTCACCAGTGCCTTTTCGCGGACCAGCGCCCGCGCTTACGTGCAGGATGCTCTGCGCAGCGATGCTGAACGGATTGCCAAGCTGATCAGCGACGGAGCGCAGGTTTTGGTTTGTGGTGGGCGTGACATGGCCGCTGGCGTCACCGATGCACTGACCGATATCCTGGCACCCGCTGGATTGACGCCTGCAACTTTGAAAGCAGAGGGACGTTATGACGAAGATACCTACTGATCTTGTGCGTCATGCCCTGAACGGCCCGACGATGGGCACCCGTTGGTCTGCGCTGTTCCATACCCCCGCAGGCGCTGACCTGGAACCAATCCGCGCTGCATTCACCGAAAGCGTGGACCTGGTTGACCGCCAGATGTCCACATGGAAACCCGAAAGCGATCTGATGCGTCTGAATGGCGCGCCGGTCGGAACATGGGTTTCCGTGCCACCTGAACTGATGGAGGTTCTGGCAAAAGGGCTGGAGATCGGGCGGCTTTCGAATGGTGCTTTCGATATCGGTATGGGCGATGTCGTCACTGCCTGGGGGTTCGGACCACAAAAGGCAAACCCCAAGGCGATACGCACCACTCTCGGCAAGGCGCGCTCCCCGACCCACGAGGTTCTTTTGCTTGATCCCGATACGATGAAAGCCCGTAAATTGGCCCCGCTCACGCTGGACCTGTCAGGTATCGCCAAAGGCTATGCCGTTGACCGCATGATCGCCGTGCTAGGCCGTTTCGAAATCACCAATGCCCTTGTAGGCCTCGACGGTGAAATGCGCGCTTCTGGTGAACGGCCAGATGGCCAAGCATGGACCGTTGCCATTGAGCGCCCCGACTATGAAACGCGGACACCATTGTCGATCATCGAGTTGACCGATGCTGCTGTCGCCACATCAGGCGATTACCGTCATTGGATCGAAGCAGGTAGGAAACGATTCTCACATACGATGGACCCGGCCCGCAGCGGCCCTCTGACGGGGGCGCCTGCATCGGTGACCGTTCTTGCGAAAACCTGCATGGAAGCAGACGCGTGGGCCACGGCCCTCATGGTTTCAGGGCAGCAGAAGAGCGAGATCTGGGCCAAGGAATTTGGACTAACCGCCGTGTTTGTCCACCGAGATGGTGACACGCTGCGACAGGCGCATGTCGGAGGATCACATAAAGGCGGCGCTGCGGAGGTTTGCCATACCCGGCAAGTTGGTTTGCGGTAGGGCAATTGCTTGGCTGACCGCGAGCCCAGCAAGGTGATGTGGCGGGCGTTTGCAAGCAGTTCCATCCAACCAACGCCCGATATCATCCGGACAAGCTCATGGAAGGTCGGAACAGGGCAAGGCTTGCCACGAAAAACGCGAGACCCAGTCCTGCCATCAGCGACAGCTCCAGCCAGACCGTGCTGGCTCCGGCTCCGCGAAACACCACCGCCTTGGCGAAAGCCAGGAAATGGCGCGACGGCAGTGCCATGGTCAGGCGTTGCACGACATCGGGTTGGCTTTCAATTGCCCCCATACCGCCGGACAGCATGATTATGGGTATGATCACCATGATGACCAACAGCGCGAATTGCGCCATGCTGCGCGCCATCGTGCCCGGGAACATGCCGATTGCCGCCGCCGCCGCCAGATAGACCGCCGTTCCGGCGAGCAGCAGGGGCACCGATCCGGCCACCGGCACCTGCAACAGCTCTTGCACCACGAAGAACAGCGACAGCGTGAAGGCGGCCAGAACGACGACATTGGCAAACACCTTGGAAAGCGCGATTTCGAACGGCGTCAGCGGCATCACCATCAGATGCTCGATGGTGCCTTGTTCGCGCTCGCGCAGCATCGCCGCGCCGGTCAGTGCAATGGTCAGCAACGATAGCTGATTGAGCAGGGGTGACATCGACTTGAACCAAACCGGATTGCCATTCGGGTTGAACGCACGGCGCAGTTCCAGCCGCAAGGCGGGTTCGGGTGCATCGGGGCTGCCCGTCAGAGACACGCGGGTTTCAGAGGTCAGGATATTGGCGATATAGTCGGCGCCAAGCTGCGCCTGGCTGACCGCCGTCGCATCGACGTCAAGCTGTGCGGCAGGCGCAAGACCCGCGATCACGTCGGCCGCGAACCCCGGCGGAAAGCTGAGCACGAACATGATCCGTCCGGCATCCATTTCCGCGGCCATCCGGTCGGGTGCAATTATCACCGGCGGCTGGAACCATGGCGGCCCAAGGGCATCGGTCAACTGCCGTGTCAGGCCGGAATTATCCTCGTCCAGAATGGCGATCGCGGCGTTGTAAACCGCGTCGCCGGCGCCGCTTGCCTCCAGCATGACGGCGATAACAAAGGACCAAAGGATCAGCATCACCATCACCGGATCGCCCAGCACGCTTTTCAGCTCCTTGCCCGCAAGCCAGAAGATGTTTGTCAGCCGCCGCATGTTCAGCGCGCCTGCTTGCGCAGGGACAGTGCCGCCAGCAAGGTCAGAACCGGTCCAAAGGCGGCCAGACGCAGCAGGTGGCCTGCAAACTCGGAAAGGCACATCACTACTTTGACTTGATCCGCGCAGGGAAAACCTATGCCGAGATTGCTGCATCCGAAGGCGTATCAAAACCCCGGGTTTACAAGCTGGTCGATCTGGCCTTCCTGGCGCCGGATGTTGTGCGTGATGTATTTGCCGGTTCTCAACCAACTGGCCTGACGACTGAATAGTTGCTGCGCCACGCTATCCCTGCGCTTTGGGATGAGCAAAGAGAAACGTTCCGCACCCTGTAAAATGCACGGGTTTTGTTTGGACCAGTGCCGCGCGATCCCGACAGCATCAAACACACCCAACCGTCGACCGAGCAAATGCCGTTTCCAGACTATTGGCAGAATCCCACCGATTTACGGCATGTTCCGGGTCTGGGATATCCGGACACCCCGAAAGGCCCCGGAATACACGGACAAAAATCCGAGAAACCGTACTGTTTTGAAATTGTTATGAGTGTTGGCTGGGGTGGTAGGATTCGAACCTACGGTACACTGTACCAAAAACAGTTGCCTTACCACTTGGCTACACCCCAGCAGTGCGCGCTTTCCTAGCCAAAGGCAAAGCAGGGCGCAACCCTAAAATGACCGATCAATACCAGAATCGGGATCAGACATTTGACCTTGAGACAAACGGTGGCCGCGCCCATCTGACAGGCCGACCAACTTGTGGGTTAGGGTTGTGTCAGCGCCGCAAAGGCCTGGTCATATACCCCGATCACAGGCTCTTGCCGCAGGATCCTGTCAAAATCGGTGAACACGGTATGAAGGTGCGCTTTGCTTGTGAAACTTTCGCAAACCACCACCAGGTTTGGCGTGTTCGAGGAGGCCCGAACCAACGCCCAAGAACCGCTTTCAAGTTGAACGCGCGCGCCGTTGGCGGTCAGTATGTCCACGATCTTCTGGCCTGCTATCGTATCACCGCGGAGCTGCATCTGCCGAAAGACGGCCGTTAGCCGTTCAACGACTGTGTATTTCTGATCATCGGGACATGCAGGTGACAGGGTGGGAGAGCACCAACTGGAAGGCAGTCCGGCGACTATGTCTGAAAGGCACGAGCCGGGTTGATGGTCCATCAAACGACACAGCGCGACCACCGCACGCAAAGCGCAATCATAGCCGCGCCCGACGGGCGGTCCGAAATAGATGTGACCAGATTTTTCAAATGCAGCCAGCGCGCCTGAAGATCGGAGTTTTTGCTTCACATGGCTGTGGCCTGTTTTGCAGTATTCAACCGTCGCGCCACATGATGACAGAACAGTGTCGATGGCGAACAAACCGGTGGATTTGACATCCACAAGAAAATGCGCATCCGGGTGTGCGACCGCTAGATCGCGCGCAAGCAAAAGCCCCAGCTTGTCCGCGAAAACCGCTTCTCCCGTCTCATCGACAATGCCGATCCGGTCTCCGTCACCGTCCAATCCAATGCCGAAATCCGAACGGCTTTCCCTGACGGCCTTCCCCATATCGTCGAGCATTTCCAACGCTTCCGGGTTCGGGTTGTAGTGGGGAAACCTATGATCCAACCGACAATGTCGTTCGACCACATCAACGCCCAAACGGCGCAACAGCGTCGGCGCAAAGGCACCGGCAGTTCCATTTCCGGTTGCGCAAACCACGCGCAGGGGGCGCGTGATCGTGTCATTTGCAACCAAGTCGTCAAGATAGGCGTCGCTTACACCGGAAACCGGCGTGATCTTCCCTCCGTCATTCGCGACAAAATCTCGACCAAGGATGATATCTCTCAATTCCGCCATCTCGTCCCCGCCATGGGTGCAGGGGCGGTCAAACCCGACCTTGATACCGGTCCAGCCATTTGGGTTGTGGCTGGCAGTCACCATGACGGCTGCGTCCACATCCAGATGGAATTGCGCGAAATAGGCCATAGGGGACAAACACATGCCAATGTCACATACTTGCGCTCCGGTCTGGACAAGACCATCACTCAGCGCTTGTTTCATGGCGGGCGAATAGCTTCGGTGGTCGTGGCCGACAATAATCTTGCGCCCGACGTTTCGGCGCGCCATTTGCGTGCCAAGCCCCATTCCGACGGCGGTCATTCCATCCAGATCGATATCCTCAGGATATCGCCAGCGGGCATCATATTCGCGGAAGCCGCTTGGACAAATGCGCATTAAACGCCCCTCAGCGGTCGATCTTTTGCAAGACCGTCAAAGGCGGCCAGATCCGCAATAAGCCGCGCCATCTGGTCAAGCGGGATCATGTTCGGTCCGTCCGACGGCGCGGTGTCCGGGTCTGGGTGGGTCTCGATGAACACCCCGGCAATCCCCAATGATACCGCCGCGCGGGCGAGCACCGGCGCAAATTCGCGCTGACCACCGGATGCGGCCCCCTGCCCGCCAGGCATCTGGACCGCGTGGGTGGCATCCATGATAACTGGATGGCCCAGCGCCGCCATCTGCGGCAGGCTGCGCATATCGGTGACGAGAGTGTTGTATCCGAAAGAGGTGCCGCGCTCTGTCAACATCACCTGCATGTTGCCTGAATTGACGATCTTGTCGACCACGTGTTCCATATCCCATGGTGCCAGAAACTGACCTTTCTTGACGTTGATTGGCTTCCCGGTCTGCGCGGCAGCAACCAGAAGATCTGTTTGACGGCACAAGAAGGCGGGGATTTGAATGGCATCGACGACCTCCGCCACCTCAACACACTGATCGGGCAGATGCACATCCGTCAGGACCGGCACATCCAGTTCATTCTTGACCGCCGCAAGCACCGCGAGCCCGTCAGCCATTCCCGGCCCCCGCACGCCGGAAAGGGAGGTACGGTTTGCCTTGTCAAACGATCCCTTGAAGATATAGCCAATCCCACAATCGCGGCAGACCCGTGCCATGTGTTCGGCGATCCGAAGCGCATCATCGCGCCCTTCCAACTGGCACGGGCCTGCAATAATGGTCAGTGGGCGAAAATTGCCCACATGCACGTCCCTGACGACGACATCCCCCATATCAGGACGACACCTGTTCCCGCAGGATCGACGCTGTGATCGACGCCATCAGATACAGGCCTGCAAAAATCAGAAACGCGAGGATCGTATTTTCAAAGGATCTCGGATATGTCGGCTCGTCCGGTGCAACCGGGCGCACGCCCAATTCCAGATAGCGAGTTTGCTTGTTCACCTCGATACGGGCAGTTTCTAACTGCTGCAATGATTGCTGCATCAAAGCGGTGCGCGTTTCCAGATTGATCTGTGCGATCCGCAACCGTCCGCTGACAGAAGCCAAGGATCCGTTCTCACCACCCGTTTCAGTTAGTCTGCCACGCAACTCCGAGATCAAGGCTTCCAGTCGCCCGATATCGCCGCGCAGCCCGTCAACCCGAGCTCTGTTGGGGCGTGTGTTATCCAGAAGCTGTTGCAGAGTCAGTCGTTTTTCCTGCAACTGGCTTTCAAATCCGGTGATCTGTGTCATCAGGGCCGAGGCATCTGACGTCGCATCGAAAACGCCCATTTCTTCCTGTAGGCGCAGGACTTCGGCCTGGGCTTCCAGCATGTCACGCTCTGCTTTTTCATAGCTTGAAACCGCGCCTTCCATTTGATCCTCGCGCAGTCGCTGCGTCATGTCATCGACGCGCTCTTCTGCGTAAGATATCAACACTTCGGAAAACTGCGCGCTCTGTTCAGGCGTGGGCGCAACAACCTCCATCTTGACGATGCCTTCGGTTGGGTCGAAGCCAATCTTTACGTTTTTCTTGTAAAGCTTATAGGCCTGTTCATTGGTAGCATCGGGGTCAAGGCGCTGGATCGGGTCAATGCGCGTATCCGCAAACACAGATTTGTAACCAATATCGCCGTCCAGTCTGAGCATCGCATCACGCGAGGTCAGATAACTCTGAACAGTGATACTGTCCTGCGAGGTTGCCAATCCCGATCCGGCAAACAGACTGCCCAGTCCACTGCCGCCCGCGCCATCCGCCTTTTGTATGACAAACTCTGTCTTCGTCGCATACATTGGCGTCGCATAGTTGTAATAATAGATTCCCGCGATGATGGTCGGCAGGAACACAAAAAACGCCAGGCGAACAAACAGCAGACGAAGCTTTCGGCGACGCCGGCGGGCAATATCGATCTGGATTTCGCGAATGGATCTGGCGCGATCGGCGTCGTCATAGACGTGGTTCGCCGGAAGGTGCGGCATGGGCCGGGTTTGCGGCAGGTTGTTGGACGCCCGACCGCCGAATTTTCCACCTCCATCGGCCCCGACCAGTTCCAGCATGTTGGACCGCTTGAAAGGATCTATGCCCGCCTGGCGAAGCCGATAGACCGCATCGAAATCGCTTTCGATCTCAACACCATGTTTTTGGGCAACGCGGCGCGCCATCCTGAGCTGGCGACCGGTCAGCCCCTCTTTCCGGATCGCTTCGATTGCCGCTACCGCATCATCGTTGGGCGCTTCATCGCTCGGTGCTGCCTTGGTTGAATTTTCGTTGGACACAAACCCTTCTTTCGGAAAGCCGTCTTCCGTGGGCGATTGCGCCATCTGCTCCATCGGGTTTGGCTCGCGCGGTTGCGCGGAGGAGTTGCCGGACCCGCTCGCCGCCGCCTTGGCCTGACCCGCAGCGGCCTGCACCCGCTGGGCAAAGACATCTTTGTCTACATGCGCAGGGTCGGATTGCGGCGCGCGCGTCGTTCGGCTGATGCGAAATTTCTTAGCCTTGGGTTTGGTAGTCATAAAGCCGTTTCGCTTCTTCCAAAGTTTCAAACATGTACAACTGCCCATCTCGCAGAACCGCCGCTGACTGACAGAATTTTTCAAGTGTCTGCGCCTGGTGCGATACGATGATTACCGTTGATTTGACCAGCCTTTCCCGCAGCACATCGCCGGCCTTGCGGTTAAACTGGGCATCGGTGCTTTGCGGCATCCCTTCATCGATCAGGTAGATATCGAACTCCAACGCCAATAGCAGCGCAAAGGAGAACCGCGAGCGCATCCCGGCGCTATAGGTCGCCACAGGGAAATCATAGTATTCGTCAAGTTCGCAAAGCCAGCGCGTGAATGCCTCGATGTAATCCGGGTCAAGGCCATAAATCTTCGCAATGTAGCGCGCGTTTTCCTTGGCGGACAACTTGCCAACCACACCGCCCATGAACCCGAGAGGGAAGGAAATCCGGCAACCGCGCCGGATCTCGCCCTCATCCGGTTTTTCAAGCCCTGCCATCATATTGATGAGTGTGGTCTTGCCCGTCCCGTTGGGTGCAAGAATGCCCAAAGAATTCCCCAGCTCAACCCGGAAGGACACATCGTCCAGGATGACTTTGCGTTGTTGTCCTGTCCAGAACGACTTGCTGACATTATCGAACTCGAGCATTGGGTGCCCCGGCACTGCTTTCGCCTAACGCTTGTACACAAGCTTTCTTAATGATGCGCTATAATTGCTCACTTGGGCATCATTATGTCGAAGACCACCATCGCACATCAAGGATTAGCGGGGGAATGCGGGTAGATGGTCTTCGAATGGTCACGGGGCGGGTGTCTCCGGCCCGATGGGGCCGGAGCGAGAGGCCTTACCCCTCTTGTTTCTGCACCTTGAGGATCTTTCCCGCGGCGAACGACAGGAAAACCGCCCCAAAGCTGAACAATGCACCCATCTTCGCAGCATCCTGCACCGGTCCGGTCGAGAAAGCGACTGAGGCCACGAACAATGATACGGTAAAGCCGATTGCCGCTACGAAGCCAATCACGATCAGATCGACCGCGCGCATCCCCGCTGGCAACCCAAGCCGCATGGGATAAGCCGCAAGCCACCCCATGATGAAGATACCAACGGGTTTCCCGATGATCAGGCCAGCCAAAACCAGCCATGTTGCCTCGGAGATCGCACTGAATTCCACCCCGGCATTTAAGAGGCCAAAGAAGAACAGCACGATGTCCACCGGAATGGCCAGCCCGTGCTCCATGTCGTTCAGGATGTCGTGGAGGTATCTTTCAGCCTCGGCAAAGATGCCGAACGCGCGATCGGCGTGCGGAATGGCCGGAATGACCGGCAAAAGGCCCAGCGCCGGATGAATGCCCGATTGCGCAAAGCCAAACCAGCTCAGACAGCCCGCAATGGCATAGGGATACCATTTCAGGTTCTTGCGCATCCAGGTCGAGCGTGGGCGCAACTGATCACCACGATCCATGCGCCGCGGGAGCCAATTAAACAAAAAGAACGCTCCGGCAGACGCGACCACCGAGAGCAACAGCCACACCGGAGCCAGTTCGCCAGAGGGATAGAAAATCGCCAGAATGATCAGTCCGGCGGCATCATCGGCAATGGCCAGAAGCAACAGGAATCGCACCGCTGGATGACCTGCCCCGAAAACCATGCGCCCGATCAAATAACTGAAGGCAATATCGGTTGCGGTTGGAATGGCCCAACCACGCGCGACCGCGTCAAAGGTCGTCGAACCCAGAAAATATGCAATTCCCAGATAGATGGCAATCGGACCCAGCATACCACCGGCTGTTGCAACCAGCGGCGTCGCTGCCTTTTTGCCGCGCAGGGATCCGTTTTCAAGAATAACGGCTTCCCAGACCTCTTTCCCGGCGATGGCGAAGAACAGTGCCATCAGGATGTCGTTGATAAGATAGTGGAATGTCACCACACGCTCGACATCGCCATATTCAAATTCAATCGCTGCTTCGCCATAGGCGTATTCCCAATAACCGATATCAACTCCGATCGTGCTGTTGAACCACAATGGGTAATCAACAACATAATGATAAGAACTCGGATCAATATTGGCCCAGATCAGCGCAACCACAGCGCCGCTGATCAGCAGGATCGAGTAGGTCGTGATAAAATTCCATACGCGATACATAAGATGCCCCGTCTAGTTCCGGTTTTACAAACAGGTCGCGTCCCGGCGATGAAAGGCTGGGGCGCGACCTTTGTGTTCGTTCAGTTCAGGAAATACTTCAACTGGGGTCAAACGACAATGGTCGAGAGCAATATCTGTTTCACATATGGTTCAGGCAGCCATCCCCCAGATGAGTCCCGCAGCAACCGCGCCGATCATGGCCAGTCCAAGATAGGCCGCGAATACGCGAGGTTTGACCAACGCCCAGACCGCCATGGCGGCGGGAATGCTGCTGACCCCACCCGCTATTACGAAGGACATAGCCGCACCGTCTGACATACCCTGTTCCAACAGGGCCGCCACCATGGGCACCGCTGCATATCCGTTCAGATAGGCCGGCGCACCGACAAGTGCAGCCAGCAAGATCGGCCCAAAGCCTGTCCCGCCCAGCACTTGCGCGACAAGTTCGGCGGGCACGTAGCGCAGCATCAGAGCTTCGATCAAATAGGCCAGAAGCAACCATTTTGTCAGGAACAGCGCATTTTCGATTGCCGTTTTCTGAAATGTCGAACGTCGCGCGCCCTCGCTCCAGAAGCGCCAATTGACTGCACCGGAGTAGATCTCTGCGCCGGATCCAGTGCCACAACCTGACGATGAACAGCATGCCGGTGCGGGCGTGTTTTTCAACGGGTCTGTAAACAACGCCGACTTCGCCAGGGCCTTGACGGTAAACCCGCCGAACAACCCGATCGACACCGCCGCGATTGATTTTGCCACGGCGAACTCGGTGCCCAGTGTGCCGGTTGTGATGGCAAACATTGCCGGGTCCATCAATGGCGAAGACAGCCAGAACGCCATGACCGCGCCCAAGGGTGCGCCGATCGCGAGCAGGGCCGCGATGAAAGGGATCACTTCGCAGGAACAGAAAGGTGACAAACCTCCTGCGAATGCCGCCACCACGATCATACGCGCCTCGCGACCTTCGAACGCACTTGCCAAAAGGTTCTCTGCCCCCGTTGCCTTCAGGTAAGCTACAGAAAGGATCGCAAACAGGATAAACGGCGCCGTGTTCGTCAGCGCTGTCAGCGCGAAAGTGATCGTGGACCACAATTCTGTCGGTGCAAACAGCACGAGAAGAGTTGGAATGAGCAGGATGGCAATCCAGGCCTTGTCGATGGTCCAATGCTTCGAGGTCGTTCGGGAATGCGTTGTGTCAGCCATGATCCTGGCCCTACTTGTCTGGGCAATCGGCACAGCATTCCGACAAAAGATAGTCGGACAGCGCGCGCATCACTTCATATTCGGCTGCCGCGCAAATAATGCTGCGACCTTGCTTCTTCTGCTTTACCAACCCGGCTGCTGCAAGGATTTTCATGTGGTGGGTCAGGGTCGACCCCGTGATCCCACAGCGTTCCCCCAGGGCGCCAATCGGCAGCCCCTCAGGCCCCGCGCGCACCAGGATGCGCAAAACGGACAGGCGGTGTTCAGACCCGAGCGCGGCAAATTGCGAGGCCGCAATATCGACTTGGAGCGGTTCAAGAGATTCGTGTTTCATATTTCTAGAAATATGGAAATGATAACCAATAGCAAGCCTTATCTCGACAAATGTCGAAATGTTGCACCCCCTGTCCGGAGCGCCTAGCTTGAGGCAATGCCCAGCTTGACAGATGACATCAGGGCCTGCCGTTTATGTGCCGACCGTTTTGCTGCCACTCAGACAGGCCATTCCCCCCGACCGGTGGTCTGGTTTCAGCCTGGCGCACGGGTCCGCATCATCGGGCAAGCGCCGGGGCTGCGTGTGCACAAGTCTGGCCTGCCCTTCGACGATCCGTCGGGGGATCGCCTGCGCAGTTGGATGGGGGTGGACCGAGACACGTTCTATGATCAAGCTCGCATCGCCATCACCCCCATGGCGTTTTGCTTTCCGGGCTACGATGCAAAGGGCTCGGACCTGCCGCCGCCCCGGATCTGCGCAAAGACATGGGCGGATCGCGTGGACAGCACTCTTGCTGAAACATCCGTGACGCTTCTGGTCGGGGGCTATGCGCAAGCGCGGCATCTTGGCCGGAGGAAAGGAGTGACGGACACCGTCAAAGCCTGGCGCGATCATGCGCCGCGGCTGTTTCCCTTGCCTCATCCGTCATGGCGCAATACGGGATGGCTGAAGAAAAACCCTTGGTTCGAAGCCGAACTTTTGCCGGTTCTGCAATCCCGACTGGCAGAGGTGCTTTTATACCCAAGCGTAAAGGACGCATGATGACCGAGACGACCCGCCTTGATGCCGCCCATGCTGCAATGCAAGCCAATCTGGAAGACGACGCAGCACGGCTTCGGTTTTATGAGCGTCTGGCAGATGGCGAACTGTTCTTGCTGCTGACCGAGGAACCGGACAGCGACGAGATTTCGCCTGACCTGTTCGAGCTTGATGGTGCAAATTTCGCGCTCGTGTTCGATCGCGAGGATCGTTTGGCCGAGTTTGTCGGTGCCCCCGCCCCCTATGCCGCACTTCCGGGTCGGTTGGTTGCCAGCATGTTGGCCGGGCAAAATGTCGGTCTGGGACTCAATCTGGGGGTCGCGCCATCTTCGATTCTGATCCCGTCAGACGCGATGTCTTGGCTGGCCAACGCGCTGAAAACCGGGCCGAAGCAAATAGAGGCGCGCATCGCCGAAGTCAGCGCGCCAACGGCACCCGACACCCTGATCTCGGCGCTGGGCGTCAAGCTGTCCAGTGCAGGTGGGCTGGCAAGCCATGCTTGTTTGGTGGGCGTAACCTATGCCGATGGCCGGAAAGGGCATCTGCTTGGCTTCGTGGATGTCGTCCCCGGTGCCGAGCACGCGTTGGCAGGAGCGGCAAACGAAGCTCTGACATTTTCGGGGCTTGAGGCGGGTGAAATGGATGTGGGCTTCTTTGCCAACCACGATCAGGTGGCGGGCAAACTGGCGGCACTGGGTATCCGGTTCGACCTGCCTAAACCCAAACCGCAAAAGCGTTTGGCCCCGGTTGCGCCCGGATCGGACCCCAACAAGCCGCCTATTCTAAAATAGAAACCGCAATGTGAGCCTTCGACAGACCGCCGGGACCCACCGCCGCGATCAGCTTTTTGTTTTTTTCTTCTCAAGCGCGTCCAGACGTGACTTTAACGCCTCATTTTCCTCGCGTGCTTTCTGAGCCATGGAGCGCACAGCATCAAATTCTTCACGAGTCACGAAATCGCGATCTGCCAGCCAGCGGTCCATCCAGCTTTTCATCGCGGTTTCCGCTTCGTCCTTGGCGCCTTGGGCGACCCCCATGGCATTGGTCATCAACTGGGACATATCGTCCAGGATTTTGTTGCGTGTCTGCATCGGCATCTCCTCGCTTGTTGCCTCATATATGGGGATATCCGAGGCAGAGACAAGGTTGACTTACCTCCCCTGTCAGGGTCAGGAATGTGACATGTTTTTAGCAATCTCCTTCCCCGCCATTTCACCCGACATTTTCTCGGTCGAGATTGGCAGTTTCACCTTCGCACTGCGCTGGTATGCGCTGGGTTATCTGGTCGGTATCGCCGTAGGCTGGTGGATCATTGCGCGGGCGATTTCAAAGCCGGCACTGTGGCGTGGCGACGTGCCGATGACGCGAACTCAGTTGGAAGACCTCGCCACCTGGGCAATTGTCGGCATCGTGGTAGGCGGGCGTCTGGGCTATGTGCTGTTTTATGACCCGGCATATTTCCTGCAAAACCCGCTGGATATTCCGAAGATCTGGACTGGCGGCATGTCCTTCCATGGCGGGTTTCTTGGCATTATCACAATCACTTGGCTATATGCCCGCAAACACGGGATCGCCGTGGCCAAGCTGGCGGATCTGATGGCCATCGCTGCCCCGATTGGCATCGGACTGGTCCGGATCACCAATTTCATCAATGCCGAGCTTTGGGGCCGCCCAACCACCGCGCCTTGGGGCGTCATATTCCCTGGCGATGCGGCGCAAAGTTGCCCGGGTTGGGACGCCGCACTTGGCGCCTGCGCGCGCCACCCCAGTCAGCTTTACGAAGCCATCCTTGAGGGGCTTTTGCTGGCCGCGATCCTTCTGACTCTGGCATTCCGACGCGGGTGGCTGAAGCGCCCGGGCATGCTGACCGGGCTGTTCTTTCTTGGCTACGGTCTGTCGCGCTTCTTTGTCGAGATTTTCCGGCAAGCGGATGCGCAATTCATCACACCAGACAATCCATGGGGCCATGTCATTCGCCTTGGAGAGTGGGGGCTAACCATGGGGCAGACCTTGACGCTGCCAATGATCGTGATTGGCGTGGCCACATTGATCTGGGCGGCCCGTCGCAACGTGGTGCCCACGCCCTGATGACCCGACTTGCCCGGATATTGTGGCGTCGCATTGAAGCCTCCGGGCCAATTTCGGTTGCGGATTTCATGTCAGAATGCCTGCTGCATCCGGACTACGGATATTACACGACCCGTGATCCATTTGGCGCAAGTGGCGATTTCATCACCGCACCCGAAATCAGCCAGATGTTCGGGGAACTTCTGGGGCTAGCACTGGCGCAGGCTTGGCTTGATCAAGGTGCCCCTGCCCCCTTCGCACTGGTCGAGCTTGGGCCGGGGCGCGGCACCCTGATGGAAGACATTCTGCGCGCTACCAAAAATGTGCCGGGCTTTCTCGCCGCAGCCGAGGTTCATCTGGTCGAGGCGTCTGCGGCCCAGAAAGCAGCGCAAGCCAAGACGCTGGCGCCCCGTGCGATCATTCATCACGACACTGCCGACACCTTGCCCGAGGCACCGCTCTTTTGTGTTGCCAATGAATTTTTTGACGCCCTGCCCATTCGCCAGTTCCAGAAGGACGGCACAGGATGGCGCGAACGTCAGGTTGGTCTTGGGGAAGACAAGCTGGTGTTTGGCTTGACAACTCGCCTGCCCGTTCGCGATCTAACGTTTCGGCTGGACGACACACGCGATGGCGATCTGGTCGAGCTTTGCCCGTCTGTCCCCGCCATCATGGCGCAGATCGCCAGCCGGATTGAAAGACACGGCGGTGCGGCCCTGATCATCGACTATGGCGATTGGCGCTCGGTCGGCGACACATTGCAAGCCATCGCGGCACACGACCATGTCGACCCGCTGCTCTGCCCCGGCGAGGCGGATCTGACCGCACATGTGGATTTCGAAGCATTGGTGCGATCAGCGACCCCACTTTCACCACATCTTCTGACCCCGCAAGGCATCTTTCTGGAGCGGCTGGGCATTACCCAACGGGCAGAGGCATTGGCCAGCAAACTGACCGGTGACGCGTTGGACGCGCATGTCAAAGCGCACCGACGCTTGACGCACCCGGATGAAATGGGGACGCTCTTCAAAGTGCTCGGACTGACTCGCGCAGATGCGCCTGACCTGCCCGGCCTGATCCGAACACCCAACCAAGCTGACCTGGCATGACCCTTGAAATCATCACTTCAAACGCCTTGGCACCCCTGAAACACGGCTTTTTCACGCGCCGGGGCGGGGCATCGTCGGGCGTTTATGCCGGATTGAATTGCGGGATAGGAAGTCAGGATCAGTCCGAACTGGTGATGATCAACCGGGAACGTGTGGCTGGCGCGATGGGCGTCGAGCCCAACAATCTGTGCGGCGTTCATCAGGTTCATTCGCCCGATGTGGTCACACTGCATGAACCGGTCAACGGCGCCAAACCAAAAGCCGATGCGCTTGTCACGGCCACGCCGGGTCTTGTCTTGACGATCCTGACCGCTGATTGCCAACCGGTGCTTTTTGCGGACCGCAATGCCGGTGTCATCGGCGCGGCCCATGCCGGTTGGAAAGGCGCGCTTGGCGGAGTGCTTGAGGCTACGATCGACGCAATGACCGCGCTGGGGGCCACGCGTGGTGGCATCACGGCCATCATCGGGCCGACGATCAGTCAACGCGCTTATGAGGTCGGGCCGGAGTTCTTTGACGATTTCATGATCGAAAACCCTGACTATGGCCGCTTTTTCGCAGGCGGCGAGGGGGATCGCGCGCTGTTCGATCTGCCGGGCTTTGGCCTTCACCTGCTGCGCGAAGCCGGGGTTGGTCATGCTGAATGGGTCGGCCACTGCACGTATTCCGACCCGGACCGTTTCTATTCCTACCGGCGCAGTTGCCATAAGAATGAATCGGACTATGGCCGCCTGATCTCGGCCATTCGTCTTTAGAAACCGTTGGGCATCAGGGTGCCGCACCCAGTCGGGCTTCCAGCACATCAAATGGCACACCGGGCTCGTCCTTCGCCCCACGAATGACCAACGAGGTTTTGACCGACGCCACGTTGTCGGCCGCTGTCAACTCTTCGGTCAGGAAGGTCTGAAACGTGGACAAATCCGGTGCCACGCATTTCAGAACGAAATCCACTTCGCCATTCAGCATATGACATTCGCGAACCAGCGACCAACCCCGGCACTGGTTTTCGAACGCAGACAAATCTGCCTCGGCCTGACTGACAAGGCCGACCATGGCGAACACCTGCACTTCGAAACCAAGCGCGCGTGCATCAACATCGGCGTGATAGCCACGGATAAGCCCCTGTTCTTCCAGCGTTCTGACCCGCCGCAAACAGGGGGGGGCAGAAATGCCCACCCGCTTGGCCAGTTCGACATTCGTCATGCGACCATCTGCCTGAAGCTCGGCAAGAATCATGCGATCAATCGGATCAAGTTTGCTTACGGTCATTGATGAACCTTCTCGGGTGGGTCCACTGATCCCGGCAGAACCAGAGTTTTCGTTGGAAATTGCGCAGAGATTACTCGCCAACGTCTGAATGCGCAACAATCTTTCGCGCATGCGCAACATAATTTCTGCGTGAACAGACAATGATACGCCGCGTTGTCTTTCCTTCCAAAGCGCGCACGGGCTTTCCACCAGCCGCCGGTCGCCTTATATGCGTTGGAAACCCAGAAGGCTCAAGGAAATCCGCATGTCCGAAACACGTAACACAAAAGTCCTTATCATTGGCTCCGGCCCGGCTGGCTATACCGCTGCCGTTTACGCGTCCCGCGCGATGCTGGAACCAATCCTTGTGCAGGGCATGGAACCCGGTGGTCAGTTAACCACGACCACCGAGGTCGAGAACTGGCCGGGCGAAACCGAAATCCAGGGGCCCGATCTGATGGTCAATATGGAAGCGCACGCCAAAGCGGTGGGCACCGAGGTCATTGGCGACTTGATCACCGATCTGGACCTGTCAGAACGCCCCTTCACAGCCACCGGTGACAGCGGCACGATCTACAAGGCTGATGCGGTTATTCTGGCTACCGGCGCGCGTGCCAAATGGTTGGGACTGGACAGCGAAGAGAAATTCAAAGGCTTCGGCGTGTCGGCTTGCGCCACATGTGATGGTTTTTTCTATCGCGGACAGGAGATTGTCGTGATCGGCGGCGGCAACACCGCTGTTGAGGAAGCGCTGTTCCTGACCAACTTCGCGTCCAAAGTGACGCTGGTTCACCGCCGCGACGAGCTGCGCGCCGAGAAAATCCTGATCAATCGCCTTATGAAGAACGAAAAGATCGTGCCCCTGTGGGATCACACGTTGGAAGAGGTCGTGGGCGATGAAAACCCGCTGGGCGTCACCGGGGTGCGGGTCAAACACGTCAAAACGGGCGAGATCACAGAAATCCCGGCCAAGGGCGTCTTCATCGCCATCGGCCACGCGCCCGCGAACGAGTTGGTGAAGGACGTCCTGGAAACCCATATGGGTGGCTATGTGGTGACGAAACCGGATTCGACCGCGACCTCGATCCCCGGCGTTTTTGCAGCAGGCGATCTGACAGATTATAAATATCGTCAGGCTGTGACCTCCGCCGGTATGGGCTGCATGGCCGCGCTTGAGGCCGAACACTTTCTTGCCGAACAAGAATGATACCCTACACCGGCAATGCCTATCGTCTGGTCTTCACTGATCAGGATGCGACATTGCCGGCGCAGGCCCCCGAAGGGCGCTTTCACCATTCTGGTTAATGGGCCATCTATACCTCCCTTTCTGTTGAAGGATGCGGCGTCGCGATCGAACGCTATCTGACTCCCGATGACGCACCGCGCCACATTGTGCCGCTTGACGTCACACTTGACCGTGTTGCGGACATTCGCGGGCAGTCAGCAGCCTCGGCGGTTTGGCAA
Organism: Aliiroseovarius sediminilitoris; assembly: GCF_900109955.1. Classification (NCBI taxonomy): domain Bacteria; kingdom Pseudomonadati; phylum Pseudomonadota; class Alphaproteobacteria; order Rhodobacterales; family Paracoccaceae; genus Aliiroseovarius; species Aliiroseovarius sediminilitoris. Next base: position 2,638,549 of record NZ_FOJB01000001.1, read on the forward strand.
GACAAACGGGCCGCCGGTCATCCTGCGCCGACATGGGCATTTTCAGATCACGCCCGCGCAGATGGTGCGCAAGCATTGATGTATTCCTCGCGTTCGCGCCCGGAACTGACCCATCTGGTCTTGTTCGACACCCGCCCGGCATTGGTGCGAATTGCGGGATCGCCAATTCCATTCCCCTGATCGTTTACGATCCTGCGCAGCGGCCGTTGCCCATGGGCCACGGTCGGCGATATCACGTGCATTCACGAGTTTCCGCTTTGCCTTTGCTGCAAACCATGCAATGCGTTCACGCGTGAACACTCTTTGAGTCGCAGGCCATGACGTCGCACCTGACAAAAACCAACTCCGCCGAGGAAGATCAGATCTTCCGCCTTCTGCGCCAGCTTGATCTGGCGCCAGAGGCGTCGCAGCGCGCGACGGCGGCGGCAATTGGTATCTCTCTCGGTCGTCTGAACGCCCTGCTGCGGTCCGCGGTAGGCCGCAGATTGATCCAGATCGGTGAACGCACCGGGCCGGACAAACGCCAACGCTTCGCCTATGCCATCACTGCACAAGGTGCGGCCGAGATGGTGCGGCTTCGAGATCAGTTCCTTGCTCGTAAATTCGCTGAATACGACGCGCTGCACGCCGAACTGACCGGTTCTGCAAGCGGCCTCTCGCCCATAAAACACAGGACACATCCAATGCAGAACAACCTATCGCCCATCCCCGAGCTTTATGTTTCGTATGAAAGCGCGCAGAAGCTGAAAGTCGAAGCTGGCAATCTGATCAGCCACGATCTGTCGCCACGCCAGACCTGTGATCTGGAGCTATTGATGAACGGCGGGTTCAACCCGCTGAAAGGATTTCTGACCGAAGACGATTACAACGGCGTCGTTGAAAATATGCGCCTGGCCGATGGCACGCTGTGGCCAATGCCGATCACGCTGGACGTATCCGAAGACTTTGCCCAGACGATCGAACTGGGCCAAGACATCGCGCTGCGCGATCAAGAGGGCGTTATTCTGGCCACGATGACCGTTACCGACCGGTGGGAGCCGAACAAATCCCGCGAGGCCGAGAAGGTGTTTGGCGCCGATGACGACACGCACCCGGCGGTGAACTATCTGCACAACGTGGCAGGCAAGGTCTATCTGGGTGGGCCGATTGTCGGCATCCAACAGCCGATCCACTATGATTTCCGTGGCCGTCGCGACACGCCGAACGAGCTGCGGGCTTATTTTCGCAAACTGGGCTGGCGTCGTATCGTGGCGTTTCAGACCCGCAACCCGCTGCACCGCGCGCATCAGGAACTGACCTTCCGCGCCGCGAAAGAAGCGCAAGCCAACCTGCTGATTCACCCGGTTGTGGGCATGACCAAACCAGGTGATATCGACCACTTCACCCGTGTGCGGTGCTACGAGGCCGTGCTGGATCAATACCCCGGCGCGACAACGACGATGAGCCTTCTGAACCTTGCCATGCGTATGGCCGGTCCCCGCGAAGCCGTTTGGCACGGGCTGATCCGCAAGAACCACGGCTGCACCCATTTCATCGTCGGCCGTGACCACGCAGGCCCCGGAAAGAACGCCGCAGGTGACGATTTCTATGGCCCTTATGATGCCCAAGACCTGTTCCGCGTGCATCAGGAAGAAATGGGCATCGAAATGGTCGACTTCAAACATATGGTCTATGTGCAGGACCGCGCCCAATATGAACCAGCGGATGAAATCACTGACAAGGATGATGTGACGATCCTGAACATCTCGGGCACCGAGTTGCGTCGTCGCCTGTCGGAAGGTCTGGAAATCCCGGAATGGTTCAGTTTCCCCGCCGTGGTCGAGGAATTGCGCAAAACCAAGCCGCCGCGCGCCGAACAGGGCTTCACCGTGTTCTTCACCGGCTTCTCAGGCTCGGGAAAATCGACCATCGCGAACGCCTTGATGGTCAAGCTGATGGAGATGGGCGGGCGCCCCGTCACGCTTCTGGACGGCGACATCGTGCGTAAGAACCTGTCAAGCGAGTTGGGCTTTTCGAAAGAGCACCGCGACCTGAACATCCGTCGCATCGGCTATGTCGCGTCCGAGATCACGAAAAACGGCGGCATCGCCATCTGTGCGCCCATCGCACCCTATGCCACGACGCGGCGTGCAGTGCGCGAGGATGTCGAACAGTTTGGCGCGTTTGTCGAAGTGCATGTCGCGACCTCGATCGAAGAATGCGAACGCCGTGACCGCAAGGGGCTGTATAAGCTCGCGCGGGAAGGCAAGATCAAGGAGTTCACCGGCATCTCGGACCCGTATGACGTGCCACAGAACCCCGAGTTGAGCGTCGAGACGGAAAATGTCGACGTGGACAACTGCGCCCACCAGGTTCTGCTCAAACTGGAAAACATGGGTCTGATCCGGGGATAAACCCACCAATAAGAACGCAAAAACCCGGGGCATGTCCCCGGGTTTTTCATTGGTTCATGTGCCCGGCTTGGATCAGTGAATCGAGACCGGCGAAAAATCATTCTGGCGGGCCAACGCATAGGCTAGATCGCGATCAACGACCAAGGCCAGTTGCTCTCCGTCTTCGCGGTGCACGGCATAGAGCGTGTCAGCCCCATCGGCTTGCGCGCGTGCTTCGTCCTGAATGGCATCGGGCAAATCGGCAATCGCGACAGCTTTGACATAGACGATGTTGCCAATCTCGGATTGGCCAAATGGCAGTTTGTAATTCATCAGTTCACCCCTTCTTGATCTTAATCGTCTGCACAAGACGCTCAGGCTCGGCGCGTTCAAGATCGATATGCAGCAGCCCGTTTTCCGTGCGCGCGCCTCTGACATCCACGCCATCGGCCAACACGAAACTTTTCATGAACTGGCGACCAGCGATGCCACGGTGCAAAAACACACGCTCCTGACCATCGTCGCGTTGCGCACCCCGGATCACCAGTTTTGCATTCTCAACCGTGATCGACAGATCGTCATCCGCGAACCCCGCCACCGCAAGCGTGATGCGATAGGCCCGGTCACTGACCTGTTCAATATTGAAAGGGGGATAGCCGTCCTTACCCGATTTCGCAGCCTGTTCGACCATACGCTCAAGCTGTTCAAAGCCCAGCAGAAAGGGATGAGTTCCCAAGTTCATCTTTGTCATCGACACGTCCTTGAATAAGCGACACGTTTGCGGGCCCCACGCAGGCGACCCTGCGAAAAATATGGGGGCTCGGCCAAAGGGTTGCAAGAGGCGGCTTTTCCTTGGCCTTGGTCCCCGCTTGACGTTAAACTGCCGCTGCACGCGCCCCAGAAAGAACGATCTGCATAGATGAGCAACGCAAAAGAGATGAAGACCGAAGATGTGCTTCGTGTGGAGCTTGAAGTCTTTCGCGCCGAGCACCGGGATCTGGACGACGCCATTCACGCATTGGAAGAACGTGGCATGGCCGATCAGTTACAACTGCGGCGGCTGAAGAAGCAGAAGCTGGCGTTGAAGGACAAGATCGCCCGGATCGAGGACAAACTGACACCGGACATCATTGCCTGATTGCATCGCGCGCCCTTCCCCTTATAAAGCGGGCTTCCAAGACACGAGGTCACTATGACAGATGTGAAAGTCGGGATCATTATGGGCAGCCAATCGGACTGGCCCACGATGAAAGAAGCCGCCACCATTCTCGATGAACTCGGCGTTGCGTATGAGGCAAAGATTGTCTCGGCGCACCGCACCCCGGATCGACTTTGGGACTATGGCAAGACCGCGGCCGATCGAGGCCTTCATGTCATCATCGCAGGGGCCGGTGGGGCAGCGCATCTGCCCGGCATGATGGCGTCGAAAACGCGTGTGCCTGTTGTTGGGGTGCCTATCCAAACTCGCGCCTTGTCTGGTGTAGACAGCTTGTATTCCATCGTGCAGATGCCGAAGGGTTTTCCGGTCGCAACAATGGCCATAGGCGCGGCTGGTGCTGCAAATGCTGGGCTGATGGCAGCTGGTATCCTTGCGCTGTCGGACCCGGCCCTTGCACAGCGTCTTGATGCGTGGCGCGCCGCGCTGTCTGCGTCGATCCCGGAAGAGCCACAAGATGACTAAGCCCCTGCCCATTGGGTCCACAATTGGAATTCTTGGCGGTGGCCAACTGGGACGGATGTTGTCGGTCGCGGCCTCTCGTCTTGGCTTCAAGACCCATATCTTTGAACCGGGTGCGAACCCGCCCGCCGGGCAGGTTGCAGACCGCCTGACCACCGCCGAATACGACGACACCGCCGCGCTTGAGGCGTTCGCCGCATCTGTCGACGTTATCACCTACGAGTTCGAGAACATCCCGACCACTGCGCTGGATGTGCTGGAGCAGCACCGCACCATTCGTCCGGGCCGCGAATCGCTGCGCATCAGTCAGGATCGACTGACCGAAAAGGACTTCCTGTCCGGTCTTGGATTGCGCGTAGCCCCATATGAAAAGGTCGAGACGGTTAACGACCTGAAGAAAGCAATTGAACTGGTCGGAACTCCGTCGATCCTGAAAACACGACGCTTTGGATATGACGGAAAAGGACAATCCCGCATCATGTCCGACGATCAGGCGGACCAAGCCTTTTCCGATATACAGGGCGCGCCTTCGGTTCTGGAAGGTTTTGTAGAGTTCAGCCATGAAGTCAGTGTCATCGCGGCCCGCAGCGCCGATGGTAAGGTTGCCTGCTTTGACCCCGGAGAAAACGTGCACAAGGATGGGATCCTTGCCACGACGACGGTGCCCGCGCGACTGACAAGTGCTCAACGCACCGACGCGGTGTTGCTGGCCGCGAACATCCTGAACGCGCTGGATTACGTCGGCGTCATGGGTGTTGAGATTTTCGTTACCCATCAAGGCCTTATCGTCAACGAGGTCGCCCCGCGCGTTCACAATTCCGGCCACTGGACTCAGCAGGGATGCAGCGTGGATCAGTTCGAGCAGCATATTCGTGCCGTTGTCGGTTGGCCCTTGGGGGACGGCAGTCGCTATGCGGATGTGGTGATGGAGAACCTGATCGGTGACGACATGGACCGGGTTCCAGAAATTGCCGGTGAGCGAAACGCTTCACTGCATCTCTATGGCAAGGCCGAGGCGAAACCGGGCCGGAAGATGGGCCACGTGAACCGAGTGACAACAGGGCCGAAATAGAACATCTGCAACATACCGCGTGACCGACGCCCCACCAACGCGTCCTTTTCATTATCGGCAAAGTACAAGCGGCCACGGATGTATGATGCACCAGCGGTTCCCGTGATAGATGAACCACAAATTTGCAAAGCAGACATTGCCACCTCGCCACACTAGATATGTCACAAAATTTTGTTTCATACCCCAAGTTTTGTGGCTAAAGAACAACTGTCTTTGTGCTATTTGCTGGTGGATTATCATGTGTCGCAGTTCTTATTTTTCCAAATCCTTCGCCTGTCTTTCCCTGGTGCTGGCGTCCCACACGGCCTCTGCCGGAAATCTGTCAGACCCGGTCGTTGAAGCGCCGGTCCAGAATTTCGCAACTGACCAAAGTCCGTTCTGGGAAGGCGTATATGTCGGGGGCACGCTGGGCTATAATTTCAGCGGTGGGGATCGCATTGGCGTCACGCAGGGATCGGGCAACAGCTTCAACCTTGGAAAATACGAAAACAGCGGTTGGGTCGGCAGTCTGCGCGCAGGCTATCGCTGGCAGTTGGACCGCTGGGTGTTCGGCCCCGAACTGGCCGTCGAAGGTGGGATGATCGAGGATGCGTTCAACGCCAACGGCTATAGCGGGACAACATCCATGAACCACGCGCTGTCGGTTCGCCTGAAGGCGGGTTATGTCTGGCCGGTTCTGAACTCCGTCGTCTATGGCACGGTTGGCTTATCTCGCGCCGAGTTCGATTACAGCGTTATGGGAACGGGATCATCGGGACCGATTGCCATCAACGAAACCTACGCCACGAATGGATACATTCTGGGCGTCGGGATCGAGCAGCCGCTGACCAAGCGCCTGTCGATCACGGGTGAGTATGAATACATGAACTATGGAAAAGATACGCTATCAGATGGGTTGGGCAACAACACGCTTGCGACACCTTTGTTCCATAGCGTCAAGGTTGGCCTGAACCTGCGATTCTGACCAGCCAGATAGCCCGTCCGGCGAAGGGTCAGGCACTGCGTCGAAACGGGCGCATGAATGCGCCAAGGATCAACGACACCAGAAGCCATCCCCCGACAAAGCCGATACCGGCACAAAGCAAGCCATCGGCGGTTACAGGGATGGCAGGGCGGAAATCTTCCCACGTGCGTTTGGCCAAATCAGTGTCGCGGAAGTGCCAGACCTTCGCCAATCGCGCCAGGGGTTCGGTGCCTTTGAGCGCGGTGTAGGCGGAATCCAAACGCTCATAGCGCGTGAAGTTGCGTTTCATCTGGTCGCGCAAATTGTCCTGAAAGCTGGTGCCCCCCATATTCCGAAGGGCTTCGTCACGGGTATATCCGGCGGCCTGTGCCGTCAATTCGAACCCAGCAGTCACGATCTTCAACTCGGTCCGTGCGCCCGCAAGACGCTGCATGTATTGCTGTGTGAACTCGGGAAACTGGCTCATCACCACGGCACCCGCGAAGCCGCCTATCATTGCCAAAGTCCGGATCATTGCATCACCTGCTCGTTTGTTATTTATCCTCAGCCTTCCAAAGCCAAGGGGTCAGGTCAAGTCGCGCCGCCACAGCGCCTTCAAAAAACGGCACACCAACGTGGCACGCCGTTTCTTGCAGAGATCCGATTGGATCAGAGACCGCGCACGTGGTGCGGTTCAAAAATCTTGATCACCTTCGCCACAGCCGCGTCCGGCGTCAGGTCTTCGCTTGCGCCTGTGCGGCGGCAGGTCAGTTCGACCACACCATTCTTCAGTCCCCGCGGTCCCACGGTGATGCGCCAGGGCAAGCCAATCAGGTCCATCGTCGCAAACTTACCGCCTGCGCGTTCATTGCGGTCGTCATAAAGCGGTTCCAGTCCGGCATTGGACAGTTGCTTATACAACGCTTCGCAGGCCGCGTCGGCTTCGTCGTCGCCTTGCTTCAGGTTGACGATCCCGCAGTGGAACGGCGTCACACCTTCGGGCCAGATGATGCCCTTGTCGTCATGGCTGGCCTCGATGATCGCGCCCAACAGGCGGCTGACACCAATGCCATGCGAACCCATGTGAACCGGCACCTGGTTTTGATCCTTGTCGACAACTGTCGCGCCCAGTTTGTCGGAATAGGTGGTGCCGAAATAGAAGATCTGCCCCACTTCGATCCCGCGTGCGACGCGACGGCGATCTTCGGGCACCTTATCGAACTCGGCGGCGTCATGGGTTTCGTCTGTGCGGGCATAGCGCGACGTGAATTCGTCCATAACGCCCTGACATTGCGCCACATTGTCATAGTCGATGTCGCGGTCGCCAAAGGTCAGGTCAGTGACTTCACTGTCATAGAACACCTCGCTTTCGCCCGTGTCGGCCAACACAAGGAATTCGTGCGTATAGTCGCCCCCGATCGGACCGCTATCGGCGCGCATTGGGATGGCTTGCAGGCCCATCCGCTCATAGGTGCGCAGATAGCTGACCAAATGGCGGTTATAGGCGTGTAGCGCATCCTCTTTCGTCAGGTCGAAGTTATAGCCGTCTTTCATGTAGAACTCGCGGCCACGCATAACGCCGAAGCGTGGGCGGATCTCATCGCGGAACTTCCACTGTATTTGATACATGGTCAGTGGCAGGTCTTTGTAGGAGTTCACATGCGCACGGAAGATATCTGTGATCATCTCTTCTGCCGTGGGCGAAAACAGCATGTCGCGCCCATGTCGATCCTGCATCCGCAGCATTTCCTCGCCATAGCCGTCATAGCGTCCACTTTCGCGCCACAGGTCTGCGGACTGAATGGTCGGCATCAACATCGGGATGTGGCCCGCGCGGATTTGCTCCTCGTGCACAATGTTTTCTATCTTGCGCAAGACTTTGAAGCCCAGCGGCAACCAGGAATAGATACCGGCAGATTGCTGTTTGATCATACCAGCACGCAGCATGTAGCGGTGCGAAACGATTTGCGCCTCGGAAGGGGTTTCCTTCAGAACGGGCAGAAAATAGCGAGACAGGCGCATGGGGACCTCTGTTCAATCACGAAAACGTCCCATGCGGTCTATGACATCAACGCGGGCGGGGCAATCATACAATGGTTTGCGGGCTGGTTTTCACGTGGGGTGACGGTGGCCCGGAACGGCATCGAAGGTCCGCTAGATCGACCCCCCGACACTAATCGTTATCTTGGTGTCCTGATCCGGGGATATATCGCCATCTTTATAGGTGACGCCTGCCCGGGTTTCGCCAGAAAAGGTGATCCCCGGTTCGCGAGGTTCATATTCATTACCCGTACAAGCCGACAGCAAAACACTTGCAAGGCTGATCGCAAGAACAACGCGCATTGGGAACTCCTTTGATATGCCGGACACCATCAATGCAGCCAATAATTCACCCAATACGCAACCGGAGCAAGAGCGAACTTGTCCGCTGGCTGATTGCAGCCATCCAAGACCTGCACTTGAATTGCCCTCCAAGCTGGGCGACATAGAGAGCAGCATCAAAAGGAGCCGAAATGGCGTTACCCGTTCAAACGCAGGTAAAATTCTGGTCTATCACCATCGCCGTGCTGGCGTTTGCCCTATGGTATCTGGGTGATGTGATCATGCCGTTCATTTTGGGCGGCGCTATCGCCTATTTCCTTGACCCGGTTGCGGATCGGCTGGAGGCTGCGGGGCTGTCACGTGTCGCCGCTACCGTGATCATCTCGTTCTTTGCAATCTTGTGCTTTGTCATCGCATTCCTGATGGTGGTGCCGACTTTGGTTTCGCAAGCCATAGCCCTGGCGGATGCAGCGCCTGCATTACTAAAGCAGCTCGAGGTCTTTCTGACCGAGAACATACCATCGCTGATGGACGAAAGTTCGACCTTGCGCCAATCTCTGGCCAGTCTCGGCCAAGCCATCAAGGAACGTGGCGGAGAGCTTGTGGGCACGATTGTAAGCTCTGCCATGGGTGTGATCAACGTCGTGGTCCTGCTGATCGTGACGCCCGTCGTCGCCTTCTATCTGCTGCTGGATTGGGACCGGATGGTGGCCAAGATCGACGGCCTTCTACCGCTTGACCACCGGCCGGCAGTCCGCCAGATCGCAAGCGATATCGACCGCACATTGGCCAGCTTCATTCGCGGCCAAGGGACCGTTTGCCTGGTCCTTGGCACATATTACGCCGTTGCTTTGATGGTTATCGGGTTGCAATTTGGCATGGTCGTCGGCTTCATCGCCGGACTGATCACGTTCATCCCCTATGTCGGTGCCATCGTCGGCGGCACTTTGGCCATTGGGCTGGGGCTGTTCCAGTTCTGGGGGGATTGGTGGCAACTTGGGGCAGTCGCAGGAATTTTCGTGCTTGGCCAGTTTTTTGAGGGCAACATCCTGACCCCGAAACTGGTAGGCAGCTCGGTCGGGCTGCATCCGGTCTGGCTCTTGTTGGCGTTGTCTGTCTTTGGCTCACTGTTCGGATTCGTGGGAATGCTGGTGGCTGTTCCGGTGGCTGCCTCTATGGGGGTTGTTGCACGGTTCTTCATCGGGAAATACCAGGATGGGCTGTTGTACAAAGGGTTGTCGACGCAAGAGGCAGGCGACGAAAGCGACGCTGAATAATGGCTGAGCAACTGACATTCGACCTGCCCGCTCATGCGGCGCAGGGATTGGATGATTTTCTTGTCACGCCGTCCAACACGAACGCAATGGCGGCGGTTGAGACTTGGCAAGATTGGCCAGACCGGAAGCTGGTGCTGGTCGGCGCCGCCGGAACCGGAAAAACGCACCTGACGCATGTGTGGGCGGGGATGGTGCAGGCCCGGATCATCCCGTCGACCAACCTGATTGATACCGACATTCAGACCCTGGCAGGGCACTCGGTCGCCGTTGAAGATGCCGATCAGGTCGCGGGCGACACCAACGCGGAAGCGGCCCTTTTTCATTTGCATAATCTGGTTCTGGCCGAGGGCGGATCACTGTTGATCACAGGTATTGCGGCTCCGTCGCGTTGGGGCATCGACCTGCCCGACCTGAAAAGCCGGATGGAAGGCACGACGATCGCCACGCTGAACGCACCCGACGACATGCTGCTGTCAGCCGTGCTGGTCAAGCTGTTCGACGATCGCCAAATTGCCGTTCCGGCCAATCTGATCGACTATCTTCTGCCTCGCATGGACCGATCGCTTGCAGCGGCGGCGGCGTTGGTTGAACAACTGGATCATGCTGCCTTGTCCGAGGGTCGCCCGCTGACCCGCAATCTGGCCGCCCGGTTTTTGCAGGATGAAATGGGATCAGGGACATAACGTCATCTTCCCGTCACATGCAGGCGTGTTAGAGTGTGGTCATGAACAAGACCAACACACCGCTGATTCCACTTGCAGATTTTCTTGCCTCGGGGTTTCCTGCCCCGCTGGAATTGCCGCCAGAGGACTATGAGGGGCCACGTCGGTTCTTTAACCGCGAACTCAGTTGGCTCGGCTTCAATTGGCGGGTGCTGGAAGAAGCGGAGAATCCCCGTGTCCCGCTGTTGGAACGGCTGCGCTTTCTGTCAATTTCGGCGGCCAATCTTGATGAGTTCTATACCGTTCGCGTCGCGGGTCTGCGCGAACTGGTTCGTGAAGGTGTGACGACCCCTGCCGCCGACGGCCTCAGCCCGACTGAACAGCTAAAGCTGATCGACACCGACGCCCGTGCGCTTATGGCCCGCCAGCAAGAGGCGTTTGAGCAATTGGCGGGTGAGATGCAGAGCCAAGGCATCATCATCTGCCGCCGCGACAACCTGACACAGGCCGATCGCGATTATCTGGATAAAATTTTCCTTAGCCAGGTGTTTCCGGTTCTGTCGCCGCTGGCCATCGACCCGGCGCACCCGTTTCCGTTCATTCCGAACACCGGCTATACGCTGGCCCTGCAACTTGAACGCAAATCTGACAAGCAAAAGCTGAAAGCGCTGCTACCTATCCCGCAGCAGATCGACCGATTCGTGCCCCTGCCCGCCGAAGACGGACAATACCGTTTCCTGCCGCTGGAAGACCTGCTGCTTGTGCATCTGGACCTGCTGTTCCCCGGCTACGTCGAAAAAGGGAATTGCGCGTTTCGCATCCTCCGCGACAGCGATCTTGAAGTTGAGGACGAAGCCGAAGATTTGGTGCGCGAGTTCGAAACCGCCCTGAAACGGCGCCGTCGGGGCGAAGTTGTGCGCATGAAAATTACCAAGGATGCGCCATCCGGGCTGCTGTCAATGATCATGCGAGAGTTGAAGGTGACGAGCGACGAGATTGTCGAGGTGGATGGTATGATCGGCATGGCCGATCTTGGCCAGCTTGTCCTGAAAGACCTGCCCGACTTGTTGTGGCCCAGTTTCTCGCCACGTGTGCCGGAACGTGTGCAAGATCATGATGGCGACATGTTTGCCGCCATTCGGCAAAAAGACATGCTGCTGCACCATCCCTATGAGACCTTCGACATGGTGGTCCGCTTTTTGCATCAGGCGGCAGTTGATCCGAACGTGGTTGCGATCAAACAGACGCTGTATCGCACCTCGCATGACAGCCCGATTGTGTCGGCGCTTTGCGAAGCAGCTGAAGATGGGAAATCCGTCACCGCCCTTGTCGAGTTGAAGGCGCGGTTTGACGAAGCTGCAAACATCCGACAGTCACGACGGCTGGAACGCGCAGGTGCACATGTCGTTTACGGGTTCATCAATTACAAAACCCACGCCAAGATCTCGACCGTCGTGCGGCGCGAAGGGGATGAACTGGTGACATATACGCATTATGGCACCGGCAACTATCATCCCATTACTGCGCGCATCTATACCGACCTCAGCCTGTTCACATGTGACCCCGCTCTTGGGCGCGATGCGACGCGGGTGTTCAATTATCTGTCTGGATATGCAGAGCCGCAATCGCTGGAAAATCTTGCCATTTCTCCGCTGGACCTGAAATCGACTTTGATCAAACGCATTGAGGCCGAAGCGGCATATGCCAAGGAAGGCAAACCGGCCGAGATCTGGGCAAAAATGAACTCTCTGGTCGAACCGGACGTGATCGACGCGCTTTATGCCGCGTCGCAAGCCGGGGTTGAAATCAGCTTGGTGGTCAGGGGCATCTGCGGGTTGCGACCGGGCATCAAGGGGTTGTCGGAAAACATCCGGGTGAAATCCATCGTCGGGCGCTTTCTTGAACATTCGCGCATCGTCTGTTTTGGCAATGGGCACGGGCTGCCGTCGAAAAAGGCGCGGGTTTACATGTCGTCCGCAGACTGGATGGGGCGCAACCTGATCCGCCGCGTGGAAACCTTGATCGAAATCGAAAACGCCACCGTCAAGGCTCAGATCGTGAGCCAGATCATGGCCGCCAATCTGGCCGATGTCGCTCAAAGTTGGGTCATGCAGCCCGATGGCAGTTTCCATCGCGCGGATCTGAGCACGATCGAACGACCGTTCAATTGCCACCGCTTCTTCATGGAAAACCCGTCACTTTCGGGGCGTGGCTCGGCTGGGGCGTCGGACGTTCCGGAACTGACCCATTCGGAAGATTGATCACCAGCGGGCACCCGGCTAACTTACCACCACCAAACGGGGGACAATCGATGGACGGACGCGGCGAGACCAGTGACGATTGGGGGCCATTTGGACGTCCGCTGTTTGATGACCCATCCGTGCGGGCACTGCGCCGTGTTGGCGTAGTGGATATTGGTTCGAACTCGGTCCGTCTGGTTGTGTTCGACGGGGCCGCTCGCAGTCCGGCCTATTTCTTCAACGAAAAAATCCTGTGCGGTTTGGGCACCGGACTGTCAGAGACCGGTCGGCTTCACCCTGAGGGTCGCGCGCGCGCGCTTGCGGCCATTAAACGCTTTCAAAAACTGGCTGACGGGATGAAAATGCCACCCTTGTCCGCCGTTGCCACCGCAGCGGTGCGCGAAGCCAGCGATGGGCCGGATTTCTGTGCTGAGGTCCTGCGTGAGACCGGATTGAACATTTATGTCATAGACGGAGAAGAAGAAGCCCGCTTTTCCGCCCAGGGTGTGCTGCTGGGCTGGCCGGACGCCAATGGGCTGATGTGCGATATCGGTGGCTCGTCGCTGGAGCTGGCCAGCATTTCGGACGGGCAAGTTGGCAAGCGTGTCACCTCGCCGCTGGGACCCTTGAAGCTGACCAGTGTTCCGGGTGGCAAGAAAGGTCTGAAGGCCGAGATTGCGCGCGTGGTGCAACAGCTTGCCGAAGATATGGGCACCGATCACAAACGCCTGTTTCTGGTGGGCGGTTCATGGCGGGCCATCGCGCGGCTGGATATGGAGCGGCGCGGCTATCCCCTGACGGTGCTGCATGAATACCGCATGACGCCGAAATCCCTTGCCACCACCCTGAAATGGATCGACGAGGTTGACCTTGACGCGGTGCGACAGCGCACCGGCACATCTGCCGCCCGGATGGCGCTGGTGCCCATCGCAGCACAGGTGTTGAAACGCCTGATCCGCGAGTTTCGCCCGAAAGAGATCGCTGTCAGTTCATTCGGCATCCGCGAAGGGTTGCTGTATCAACAGATGCCCGAGCGGCTGCGTCGTCGCGATCCGCTGATCGAAGCCTGTTATGCCGCCGAACAGAAAGACGCCCGCATTCCTGGCTTTGGCAAACGACTATTCGCGTTTTTACAACCTCTGTTCAAAACCGCCAAGACCAGCGAATTGCGGGTGATAAAGGCCGCCTGCCTGCTGCATGATGTCAGCTGGCGCGCCCACCCGGATTATCGCCACGAGGTTTGTTTTGACAACGCGACCCGCGCAAACCTTGGCGGGTTAACCCATCAGGAACGCGTATTTCTGGGGCTGGCGCTTCTGCACCGTTACAAAAATGCGCGCGAAGGATCGCGGTTCGAGCCGTTGTTCGGGATCTTGACCGAGAAGAATATCAACCGCGCCGAAGTTCTGGGCAAAGCAATGCGCTTCGGGGCAATGTTGACCATGAAAGACCCGACCAAACTTGCATCTCTAAAATGGTTTCCGAAGAAGCGGCAACTTATCCTGACGCTGGACCACAGCGGCAAAGACCTGTTTGGCGAGGTCGCCCAAGCCCGCTTTACTGCGTTATCCGATGCGCTTCAGGCAGAAGGCATCGTCAAATTCCGACGCTGATACGCCGCCCAAAACCCCGCTGTCAAAGTTCGGTTTCACTGGGCGGCGTCGCCTCGACTTCCGGTGGGGTGCGCCGCCGGATGATGATGTCCCCGTTTGGAAGGGTTTCAGGAGGGTAATAGGCATTCAAGTCACCGAACCGCTCGACCAATTCAGCCCAACCTTCGGCCCACTTGTCAGCCATCGGCTCGACTTCTTTGGCCAATCCTTCCAGAAGCAACTGAAAACCCCGGTTCAGAAGCTCTGCGCCTTCTGACAGCTCAGGGTTTTCGATCGAAGGGCTATCCTTCTCCGCAGCCATGGTCGGAATGGTCAGACCGGCGATGGCGATCAAGGTCAGCACGGTGGTTTTTGCAATCTGTTTCATCCACTGCATGTAGGCGCGATCAGGGCAATGTGAAGGCTACAGATCGAAGTCAATCGACACCGGAAAATGATCGGACGCTGTCAACAACGCCTCGCGCAGTTCAGGCGCGCCGTAGCATTCGGGATCGTCGAAAGGATGCCATATCCGCCAATGCGGAGACTTTGCAGCCAGATCAGGTGACACCATGATGTAATCCAACAGCGCCTGAAGATACCGCCGTTCCTTGGCGATATAGAACCGGGACGTCGCGGGGCGCGCGCCCGATTTGTGGGTCAGGATCATGCGCGCATGGGGGTCATACATGCAGATCGCGTCTTCCTCGCCCATGACGATTTCGACACCGGATCGACCAAACAGCTTTTCATAATCATCCAGCCCGGGACCGTCATTGAAATCACCCAATACGATCAATGGATCACCGGCCTGCAAATGCTCGTCGACCCGTTGACGTATCCAGATACATTGCGCCATTTGCTTGCGGCGATTTTCGATTGCCAGACGCATCACGTCACTGGGCCCTTGCGCCCCATGCGGTGCCTTGGATTTGACATGCACCCCGATCAGACGCATTGGCGTTCCACTTTCGCGATGTGTCAGTTCCACCTCAAGCGGTGGTTTCGAGAACACGATGGGTTCGGGCGATGCATCCGTGTCGAGATCAAGCTGGAACGTCGAGTCAAACCGCGGCGCGATGATCCCACCCACATCCCCTTGCGGATCGTGGCGGGCCGAAAACACGTCCGGATCATAAAGCAGTGCGATTTCCTGTTGAGTGTCGTTGGCGAAACCGATCAATGCTTTGCGGGCGCGCAGATCGAACATTTCGGCGAAGCCTTCAAGGGCAATCCTTGTGTCACGTCGCCTGTTCTGATCCGGGGCTTCGATCACCATCACGGCATCTGCATCGAGCACCTTGAACACGATGCCCGCCGCCTTCAACTGCGCGCGTCGTGTAACATCGCGTCGCCCCGACCATTGTTCGTCGATCAGCGGTCGACCTTCATCGTCAAACAGCGAATTGAACCACTCGACGTTGTAGGTCGCAATCCGCATCAGTCGCGCGCCTTGCTGATCTCTTCCCAGGCCCGGTTGACCGCGATCAATCGCTTTTCTGCCAGTTTCACGGCCTCTTCCGGCACCCCGCGCGCGAACATCTTGTCTGGATGGCTTTCGCGGACCTCGTTGCGCCAGACCTTGCGGATCTCGTCCAGTGTCATGTCCGGCGTGACCCCCAGAACGTCGTAAGGATCAGGGTCGGCATCGGGCACCAACCGCGAGCGCAGGGCCTTGAACTTGCGTGGCGAGATGCCGAAAATGTCAGACACGTGCTGCAGGAAATCGTCCTCGGCCGGGTGATATTCCCCGTCTGCGATCGCGATGTGAAACAGTCCCTCCATCAGATCACAAAGCGCCGGATCGTCCGGCCCGAACATCGCTGCCACCTTCTGCGCATAAAGCTCGAACCCCGCCACATCCGTGCGCGCCAGATTGAACAGTCGCGCCGCATTCTTTTCTTCGCTTTGCGGGATGTCAAAGACTTCGCGGAAGGCGGACACCTCGTCCCGCGTCACCAGACCATCGGCTTTCGCCATCTTTGCGCCCAGCGCGATCACCGCGATCGCAAACCCCGCCGAGCGTTCGGGGGGGGTGCGCAAATTGGCGAACACGTCAGACAGGCTTTCCCCCTTGGCGAGGGCAGACAACGCATCAGTTATTCGAGACCAAATAGACATGCGGCATTTGTTACACAGTCCGGCACCCGAAAACGAGCAGAAAGCGCGTAGCTAACTGAATGTTTTCTACGGCAAAGCACTGGATCGCTTGCCGTTTTACCAACTTTTTCATCTTGATTTTTCACCCAAAGGCACCATTTGTCACCAAATATGACCAAAATTGTAGGGATACGTGAATGCTCCTAAGGATGTTTGACCGCTTCTTTCGCCATGACGCATCGGGGGGCGTGCTGCTGATGCTGTCAGCAATTGCTGCGATGATTGCCGCCAACTCGCCCATCGCGGGGCAGGTCAACGACATCTTGGGGGCGAAATTCTCTATCCTGATCAATGATCAAGGCCTGTCCAAGCCGCTTATCCTGTGGATCAACGATGGTCTGATGGCGGTATTTTTCCTGTTGATCGGTCTTGAGCTGAAGCACGAGATACTGGAAGGCAAACTGCGCAATCCCCGAGATGTCATTTTGCCGGGTATGGCGGCTGTGGGCGGGATGGCCGTGCCCGCCGTCATCTATGCGGCGATCAACTGGTCAAACCCAGAAACGCTTGGCGGGTGGGCCATTCCAGCGGCGACTGATATCGCGTTTGCGTTGGGCATACTTGCGCTTATCGGGGCGCGTGCGCCTGCGGCGCTGAAAGTCTTTCTTCTGACGCTCGCTATTTTGGACGACCTGGGCGCGATCATCGTCATTGCATTGTTCTATACTGCCGAGTTGAAGGTCGAATACCTCATTTATGCGCTGGCGCCACTTGCTCTGATGTGGTGGTTGAACATGCGTCAAATCCACCGAATCGCGCCGATCCTGATTCTGGGCGTTGTCCTGTGGGTTCTGGTTCTGAAATCAGGTGTTCACGCAACACTTGCAGGCGTGGCCACCGCTTTCTTCATACCGATCAAGGATCGCTGGGGTAAATCCCCCCTGCATAGCCTGGAGCACGCATTGGCACCCTATGTTCTGTTCATGATCGTGCCAATTTTCGCCTTCGCCAATGCGGGCGTATCCCTGAAAGGCATGTCGCTAGAGGCGCTGTTCGCCCCGGTGCCGTTTGGCATCGTCGCCGGGCTTGTCGTTGGCAAACAGATAGGCGTGCTGGGCTTGACCTTCTTGACCGTTAAATTCGGGTTGGCGCGTCTGCCGCATGGTGTGGGGTGGATACATATCTATGGCGTGTCTGCGCTGGCTGGTATCGGGTTCACCATGTCACTGTTTATTGGCAGCCTCAGCTTTGCTGACCAGACCCTTATGAACGATGTCAGGCTCGGTGTTCTTGTCGCCTCGGCGCTGTCTGCGGCGATAGGGGCAACCGTGTTGCTGATGGCCGGCAACCCAGTCCGAGAGGCCGAAAAAGCAACGGCTGAACCAGCCTAGAGCTTCTTTTGCATCAGGACGAGGTCGTGCCACTGGTCAAACTTGCGTCCTGCTTCGTTGACGCGGCCGACGGTTTCAAAGCCGATGGCCGCGTGAAACGGTTTGCCATCAGGGTTTGAGGCCGAAACGCCGGCGATCATGGAATGAACACCCAAGTCACGCGCGGCAGTTTCCAGCGCGGCCATCAAAGCGCGGCCAGATCCCTGCCCTCGTGCGTTTGGTGATATCATGATGGAATGCTCTTTGGTATGGGCATAGCCCGCGCCCGCGCGGAAGGGAAACAGCGCCGCAAAACCAATCACCTGCCCGTCATGCTCGGCAACCAAAAACGCATCGTAGTCGCGAATGGCATCCGCCACATCGTCTGGTGACTTTTCAACAGTGTTAAAGGTGATCAGTGTCTCACGGATTGCGAGGTTCCACAGGTCAAGAATGGCTGGAATATCCGCCTGGGTCGCGGCGCGTATCATGGCAGTTTGACCAACCCATTCGCGGTGTCCAACCAAGCCGTCAAGCCCGGCGTGCCCGTGTGGACAGAAATTCGGCCATCTGCAATCAGCGGAGCAAGTGCGACAGACAGCGCCTCGGCCTCGGGGTGGGTGATTTCCAGCGCAGCAAGGCGCAGACCGTGGTCGGGCAGATTTGGTGCAGGCTGCCGTCCCTTCCAGCTTAGCAGCCCCGGCGCACAACCCGAAAACGGCAACCGCCCATCCTGCGGGATCGCCATGTCCCAAGCATAATCGCCCCGTTCCAGCGCAATGGCGTCCCCCATCCCATCGGGCGCCCTGTGCAGCGCTTCGTGCAGATCCGGCACCCGAAGCGCCCAGTTGGTCAGACGTGCCGGTCCGGTGAAATAGTCCAGGTCAAACCAACGCGCGCGCGATGGCGCAGGTGCGTCTGGATTGATCGCGATAACTTCCAGATAGGCGGATGGACCCAACGACAACAACGCATTGTGGGTGCCCATGAGCGGGTGTTCTCCTCCCCCCGCCATGGGCACCCCCAGCAGGTCCTCGATGCACGCAACGCCTTCTGTCAGCGTTGCGGAGGACACCACAAGGTGATCAATCTCTCCCAGAGCCAAACTTCTCTCCTTCTGGTCTGGGGTGACGCTGGCGGGAAAAGCCGCCTGCTGCAAGTGTCTTATCGGTCAGTCGCGCGTCTTACGCACCAGTTTCAGGATGTCCTGCGCGGCTTCGGGAATATTCGTGCCCGGTCCGAAGATCGCCTGCACGCCATTTTTGTAAAGAAAATCATAGTCCTGCTGAGGAATGACACCGCCGCAGATTACGATGATATCTTCGGCACCCTGTTCTTTCAGTGCGTTCACCAATTGCGGGGCCAAGGTCTTATGACCCGCAGCCTGGGAACTGATGCCCACAATGTGCACATCATTGTCGATGGCATCCTGTGCCGCTTCTTCCGGGGTCTGGAACAGCGGGCCAACGTCCACGTCAAAACCGATATCGGCAAACGCGGTGGCGATCACTTTCGCGCCCCTATCATGCCCGTCTTGGCCCATCTTCACCACCAGCATGCGCGGGCGCCTGCCTTCGGCTTCGGCGAAATCTTCGACCGATTTCTGGATCGCGGCGAAGCCCTCGTCGCCTTCGTAGGCCGCACCGTAAACACCGGCCAGCGTCTTCACTTCGGCGCGATGACGACCGAATTCTTTTTCCATAGCCATGCTGATTTCTCCGACTGTTGCACGGGCCCGTGCGGCTTCGACGGCCGCTTCAAGCAGATTGCCACCCTCTTTTGCACGGCGGGTCAGTTCGGCCAATGCAACCTCGCAGGCCGCGCTGTCCCGCGTCGCGCGGATCTTTTCAAGGCGTGCAACCTGGCTTTCGCGCACGGCCACGTTGTCCACGTCCAGAATGTCGATCGGGTCTTCTTTTTCTAACCGGTGTTTGTTGACACCGACGATGGTTTCTTCGCCACGGTCGATCATCGCCTGGCGCTTGGCCGCAGATTCCTCGATCCGCAGTTTGGGCATGCCGCTGGCGACAGCCTTGGTCATGCCCCCCATCTCTTCGACCTCTTCCATCAAGGCCCAGGCCTTGTTGATCAACTCGTCGGTCAGCGCCTCGACATAGTAAGATCCGGCCAAAGGATCGACGACATTGGTGATACCGGTTTCTTCCTGCAAGATGATCTGCGTATTTCGTGCGATCCGAGCGGAAAAATCGGTGGGCAGCGCGATAGCTTCGTCCAGCGCGTTTGTGTGCAGCGACTGCGTGCCGCCAAGGGCTGCCGACATCGCCTCATACGCCGTGCGGATCACGTTGTTATAGGGGTCTTGTTCCTGCAAGCTGACACCCGAGGTCTGGCAGTGCGTGCGCAGCATTTTCGAGCGTTCGGATTTGGCGTTGAAGTCAGTCATCACGCGGTGCCACAGGGTGCGGGCGGCGCGCAGTTTGGCGGCTTCCATGAAGAAGTTCATGCCGATGGCGAAGAAGAAGCTCAGACGCCCCGCGAACTTGTCCACGTCCATGCCGGCCTCGATCGCCGCGCGCACGTATTCGCGACCATCGGCCAGCGTATACGCCAACTCCTGCACCAGGTTCGCGCCCGCTTCCTGCATGTGATAGCCGGATATCGAGATCGAGTTGAATTTTGGCATCTCGTTCGATGTGTATTCGATGATGTCCGATATGATCCGCATCGACGGTTCCGGCGGATAGATATAGGTGTTGCGCACCATGAATTCTTTCAAAATGTCGTTTTGAATGGTGCCAGACAGCAGCGCCTTGTCGTGCCCCTGCTCTTCCCCCGCCACAATGAAATTGGCGAGGATCGGGATCACCGCGCCGTTCATCGTCATCGAGACCGAGACCGAGTCCAGCGGAATGCCGTCAAACAGGATCTTCATATCCTCGACACTGTCAATCGCAACACCGGCCTTGCCCACATCGCCCACCACGCGCGGGTGGTCGCTGTCATATCCCCGATGCGTGGCCAGATCGAAGGCGACCGAGACACCCTGCTGACCTGCCGCAAGGTTGCGGCGATAGAAGGCGTTCGATTCCTCAGCGGTTGAAAAGCCGGCATATTGCCGGATCGTCCAGGGACGGCCCGCATACATGGTCGCTTTCACGCCGCGGGTGAACGGACCGAAACCCGGCAGAGTGCCCATATGGCCCAACCCTTGCGTGTCCTCGGCGGTGTAAAGCGGCTTGACCTCGATGCCTTCCAACGTGTTCCACGTCAGGTCATCCAGCGCGCGACCGCGAAGTTCTTTCTCGGCCAGTTCCTTCCACTTGGCTGTATCGCTCATCACGTCATCCTTTTCGTCATATCTGGTCGCCGCACATCTGCGGGCTTACTGCTTTTGTTGAACCGCCCGTCATGGCACATCCTCGACCCGCAGTTCAGCGGCGCCGACGACGCGCGGGGCGAAGTCTGCAATCTGTTTTCGCAACTCGGGTGCAGCGGCAGGGGTGGTGGCATAGAAGCTGACGATCTGCCCCCCAAGGAAGGCGCGCGCGCCGGTATAAACGAGCGTTCCCACCTTGACCCAATCGTCCCCGATCCCGTCGTCAATCCAGTGGTCATAAATGATTGCAAGCTCGACGCCCGCGTCTTTTACGATCTCGTCCGCCCAACCGTCATACGGGTTGTCCAGCCGGGTGGATAGCGCGCGGTATGAAGCCAGTCCCCATAAATCCAGCACGTAATTCGGGTTGTTCCAAGCGACATATCCCAAATCGTTCACTGCAACGGGCTTTTGATATACTTCTTTCACGAAAGTGCTCATGTTGCGTTGCTGAGAATAGATGCCCAACGCGCCGTATTTGCCATTCTGGACCAGCCACACCCCATAAGAAAGCGCCAGGTAAGCGAAGCCGACGATCAACAGCGCGCGCGCTGATTTCATGTTTTCTGCCTGGAACAAGCCCAGCATGACCATGCCGAACACGAAGCTCAGCGCATAAAGCTCGTACCGGTTGAACCAGCCGAACTGCCCCAGCAATAAATGCCCCGTTCCTGCGAAAACCGCTCCTGCCAAAATCGCGCGCGCCTTGCGATCTACGCGCGGAATGGCCACCGTGGCGATCACCACCGCGAACAACATCACGATGGCCTTGTCTGACAACAGCAACTGGGTTGCCAGTTTCATCGGCAGATCAAGCAGGCTGAAGCGGCTGTCTTGTCCACCACCCGCCAATTTTGCCATGACCGAATTCGGTAAAGGTTCAAGGCCAAGCGAGGTCAGGAAGGCCATAAAACCGGCAACCAATGCCAATGCGACGGCAAATAGCGACAGACCGGTCTTCCACCGTCCCATCATCACCAACGCAAGGGCCGCACCGCCTGTTATGGCCAGACCCTCAAACCGAACAAGCGGACCCAACACCATACCTGCAACCAGAAGCCAATGCAGTCGGTCATCGTCAAGTTGTTGCTGCAAGCCTCGCAGCACGGCCAAGCCAGCCAGCACATGCAAGGTATGTTCCATGCCCACCTGCGCAATGCCTGCAAGGTTGAACGCCAGCGGGCCGAGGATAGCCAGCGCAAGTGCCACGCGCCAATCCTGCACTGCGTTCTGAACGATCCGCCCCCACAGAACCGCGCATGCGATCAACGCAACGACATTCCAGACCAACGGAACATAGGCGTGTATGGCGGTTCCGACGAACGGCACAAGCAAGAATGGATAAATCGGCGAAGACGCAGCCGACGTATATTCACCGGGGTTTACCCCATATCCGCCAGCCGCGATCTGTTCTGCCACAGCCAGATGGATATAGACGTCATCCAGCGGATATTCGAACGCTCCAACCAGGTCGTAAGCCGTAGCCTGCACCAGCAAGAAAACCGCCACGCTGACGCCGACCGCTACCGCGGGTTCAATGCGCCTTTCGCGTGTCATCGTGGCGGCCATACTCATCTTCATTCGAACTCCATGATCACTTCGTCAACCGCCAGACTGTCGCCTGCCGTGGCGTTGATCTTGGTCACGACACCTTTCTTCTCGGCGCGCAGGATGTTCTCCATCTTCATGGCCTCAATGGTGCAAAGCGCTTGGCCTTCTTGAATTTCCTGCCCAACTTCCACACCAACCTTCACCATTAATCCCGGCATCGGGCACAGCAGCATTTTCGAGGTATCTGGCGGCAGTTTCTCGGGCATAAGACGGGCCAGTTCGGCCTGGCGCGGGGTGCGCACATGGACCTTCAAATCAGCCCCACGCGACCGCATGCGGAACCCTGCGGTGATCTTGTCCACTTTCAGAACAAGCGGATCGCCACCAACCTCGAGAACGGCCAGACTGTCGCCAGGTGTCCAGTCCGACTTCACCCGCAACTTTGATCCATCCGCAAACTTGACGGTTGACCCTTTCTTGTCCGCCTTTATCTTGACGGCGAACTCAGTGCCTTGCAGCGTCACGACCCAGTGTTTGCCCACTTTTCGCTCGTGATTGTCCATGCGGCCTGTAATGCGGGTGCGTCGTATCTCGGCAACCCGGTGCATTGCGGCAGCGGAAGCGGCGATACGCTTCAGCACGTCCTGCGCCAGTTCGACACCTTCAAACCCATCGGGGTATTGTTCCTCGATGAAGGCTGTCGTCATATCGCCCTTGATGAAGATCGGGTGATCCATCACAGCTGACAGGAACGGCAGGTTATGTCCAATACCTTCAACCTCGAAACTGTCCAGTGCAACACGCATCGCTTCGATCGCTTCATCCCGCGTGGGGGCCCATGTGCAGAGTTTGGCAATCATCGGGTCGTAATACATCGAGATTTCGCCACCCTCGTACACACCGGTATCATTGCGAACCGCGATGTCTCCGCTTGGCGCGTCGCCCTGCCACTTGTCATTTGCCAACAGCGGACCGGCTGCGGTTTCTTCGGGCGGGCGGTAGCGGGTCAACCGACCTATTGACGGCAGGAACCCCCGGTAAGGGTCTTCGGCATAAAGGCGGTTCTCGATCGCCCAGCCCGTCAGGGTGACATCCTTCTGACTGATCGACAATTTCTCACCCGCCGCTACGCGTATCATCTGCTCCACAAGGTCGACCCCTGTAATCAGCTCGGTCACGGGATGTTCCACCTGCAAACGGGTGTTCATCTCAAGGAAATAGAAGTTCTTGTCGCCATCGACGATGAATTCCACGGTGCCGGCGGACGCATAGTCCACGGCCTGCGCCAAGGCGACCGCTTGCTCGCCCATCGCTTTGCGGGTTTTTTCGTCAAGGAACGGCGAAGGCGCTTCTTCAACAACCTTCTGGTTGCGGCGCTGGATCGAGCATTCTCGCTCGCCCAGATACACACCATTGCCATGGCTGTCGCAAAGAACCTGGATTTCGATGTGTCGCGGTTGAGTTACGAATTTTTCGATGAAGATGCGATCATCCCCGAACGAACTGGCAGCTTCGTTCTTTGACGACTGGAAGCCTTCGCGGGCCTCGTCATCATTCCAGGCAATCCGCATGCCCTTGCCGCCGCCACCAGCAGAGGCCTTGATCATCACTGGATAGCCAATTTCGTTCGAGATTTTCACGGCTTCGTCCGCGTCTTCGATAAGCCCCATGTAACCGGGCACTGTCGACACATCCGCTTCCTGCGCGATTTTCTTGGACGTGATCTTGTCGCCCATGGCTTCGATTGCACCAACGGGCGGCCCGATAAAGGCGACACCAGCCGCGGCCAGCGCTTCGGCGAATTTCGAGTTCTCAGAGAGGAACCCATAGCCCGGATGCACGGCTTCGGCACCCGTGTCCTTGATGGCCTTCATCACTTTGTCGATGACGATATAAGATTGGTTGGCAGGTGGGGGGCCGATATGAACCGCCTCGTCCGCCATTTTTACATGAAGCGCGTTCTTGTCAGCGTCCGAATAGATGGCAACCGTCTGGATACCCATCTTTCGGGCGGTCTTGATCACGCGGCAGGCGATCTCGCCCCGGTTTGCAATCAGGATCTTCTTGAACATGTCCTGTCCCTTCCGTTCATGTATGGGCACGACGGGCTGAACCATCGCGCAAAGTGGCATAGAAAAGCCCACCGGAAATGGTCCCGGCGGGCTGAAAAACATATGAAATGCCGCGTGACGCGGCGTTGGTGTCAGTTACAAATGCGCATGCCGACATCGTCGCACAGCGCACCCGCGCCCGCGCCGATGACCGCGCCTGTAAGAAGGTTGCCGCTGGCCGCTTTCGCAACCACCGCACCTGTGGCCGCGCCGACACCGGCGCGCTGAAGATCGTTCCACTGGCATCCTGCCAGCACGACAAGGGCTGCGGCCCCCACGAATAGTTTGCTGATCTGCATCTTCGACTGCCTCTGGTTGTATTATTTATTACACCCAGTTTGCCTTGATTTGCAGAATTTCGAAAGCACAATTTTCTCCCATGCCCGGCGGAACCCGCGCAATCGGCAAAAAAGAGGCCCGGTTCAGTTGCTTTCGCAAAGAACCGGGCTGAAGAAGGGGAAGGGTAATGGTTTCGACAAACCATAGCGGAAAACGGGGATATGCTTTCCGCTTGAGGAACAGATTGGCACGCTTTTCCCGTGTTACAAGAACGCCTTGCAGCCATCATCAGCTTTTGGGCTGGAATCTGCCGGTTCGAAGAGTGGGCGGGCGGGTTCATGCCGATCAATCCTCAAAAATGTCCGGAAATGCGGCAGTTGCACGGTTCACGTCGATCACCAGAAGGGCTTCATAGCTTTCCGGGTCAAACGGATCTTCGGCCGCTATGACTTCGCGCCCGAACAACCATGACAAGCGTCCGGCATCCAGATTTCCACGCTCAAACGGTTGATCTCCAAAATAATCCCACAGCGCGCCCATGAAGCCGGCATCGGCACGGCGGTCTGCGGGGCGGCGATCGGCAAAGCGTTCACGCGCGATAAGGGGGGTCGCGCCGGATTTGTTGGGTCGGCGAATGGTGAACTGAAAGTCCGACCCCGGAAGTCGCCCCGGAAACCCCTTGTGTTTGGTCATGTAGGGTAAGGCCATCAGAACCCCTCCCAAACACACATGCCGCCTTCGGGGCGGTAGGCTTCAAAAAACTGGGTCGCATCTTGATCTGCCACGCCATGTTCAACGACGCGATCAGACAGAACGATGATGATTTGGGCGGGCAGTGCGGCACCGGCATTCACCATTTGAGGCAAAACATAATCCTGGCATAGCGCGGCCATATCTTCTTCTGCCTGCAAGAACTCTACTTCCCCATTTTTTCGGGCGATGCGCGGAGCGAGAAAACGAACCCGGACCGCAGTGCCACCGGCACTTTCTTCGCCTTCAATCACATCCAGAAACGTGATCTCTTGTCCTGAAGGCACATTGATCCTCGTGCCAGGTTCAAACAGTGCACCAGCGGATCCCGCCGCAACCGGTGCAGACAAAGATAGGGCGGCGACACATGCCACCACTCTGCCAAGGCCCAATCGGCCGCGATTTCGCGTGAAATGCGCCATGCTTAAAGCGGGATATTGTCGTGTTTTTTCCACGGGTTCTGTAGCTTCTTGTTGCGTAAGGAGGCAAAGGCCCGGCAGATGCGCATCCGAGACGAGCGCGGCTGGATCACTTCGTCAATGAAGCCACGCTCGGCTGCGACGAAGGGATTGGCGAACCGCTCTTCGTAATCCTGCGTGCGTTTGATGATTTTATCCGCATCACCCAGTTCGGAACGATAGAGGATTTCGGTGGCACCCTTGGCACCCATCACAGCGATTTCGGCGGTGGGCCAGGCATAGTTGAAGTCGCCGCGCAGATGCTTTGACGCCATCACGTCATACGCCCCGCCATAGGCCTTGCGGGTGATCAGCGTGACTTTCGGCACCGTCGCCTCGCCATAAGCAAACAGCAGTTTTGCGCCGTGTTTGATCACGCCTCCGAATTCCTGACTGGTGCCCGGCAGGAAGCCCGGCACGTCCACCAGCGTCAGGATCGGAATTTCAAACGCATCACAAAAGCGCACGAAGCGGGCTGCCTTGCGTGAGCTGTCAATGTCCAGACACCCGGCCAACACCATCGGTTGGTTGGCGACCACGCCGACAGTCTGACCTTCCAGCCGCACGAACCCGGTGATGATGTTCCTGGCGAAGTCTTCCTGAATCTCATAGAAATCGCCTTCGTCGGCAAGTTTCGCGATCAGTTCTTTCATATCATAAGGCGCGTTGGCGTTGTCGGGCACGAGTGTATCAAGGCTTTCATCAACCCGTGCGGGATCATCGAAAAACGGACGCGTGGGCGCCTTGTCACGATTGTTCAGGGGCAGGAAGTCAACGAGGCGGCGAATTTCGGACAGTGCCTCGACATCATTTTCAAACGCGCCGTCCGCGACCGAAGATTTCTTGGTATGTGTCGATGCGCCGCCAAGCTCTTCGGCTGTCACCACTTCATTGGTCACGGTTTTTACAACATCTGGACCGGTCACGAACATGTAGGAACTGTCTTTCACCATGAAGATGAAATCTGTCATGGCTGGCGAATAGACAGCACCACCCGCGCATGGCCCCATAATCACCGAGATTTGCGGCACGACGCCCGAGGCCATAATGTTGCGCTGGAACACTTCGGCATAACCGGCCAGAGACGCCACACCTTCCTGAATGCGCGCACCGCCAGAATCGTTGATACCAATGACAGGCGCGCCGTTCTGCATCGCCATATCCATGATTTTACAGATCTTTTCTGCGTGTGTTTCCGACAGCGATCCGCCAAAGACCGTAAAGTCCTGACTGAAGACGTAAACCAGACGCCCGTTGATGGTGCCCCACCCGGTAATAACCCCATCACCTGCGGGCTTGTCTGCCTCCATACCGAATTCGGTGCAGCGGTGGGCCTTGAACATGTCGAATTCTTCAAACGAGTCTTCGTCCAACAGAAGCTCGACCCGCTCACGCGCGGTCAGCTTTCCTTTTTTGTGTTGATTGTCGATCCGACGCTGACCGCCCCCAAGTCGGGCGGTTTGGCGGCGATCTTCCAGCTCCTGAAGGATATCTTTCATCTGGCGGCACTCCTTGATTTCGAGGCAAAGTAACGCTTAACCGCCCATCCTGAAAGAGAAATTGGGCGAATTTGCAAATTTATTGCAATGTAGATATTGCAAATTGAATAACTGCAAATTATGCGATCTCAGGATGGACAGTCTGCATGACCGCGCCTAGCCATGACAGATGCCGTCAAAAACCGCATCCCGTTTTTTGGATCCCACCACACCGCCACATGTCTTTACGCTGACATTCGTGGCCGCAGCGGCAACCTTGTCGATGAATGTCTTTCTGCCGTCGCTGCCCGGCATGGCACGGTATTTCGACACCGATTATCGCATCGTGCAATTGTCGGTCGCGCTTTATCTGTGCGTCAACGCGCTGATGCAGGTCGTGGTCGGACCGCTGTCTGACCGGTTTGGTCGCCGCCCGGTGATCATGGCGGGGTTTGCGATCTATATCCTTGCGACACTTGGCTGCATTTATGCGCCCTCTGTTCAGGTCTTTCTGGGCTTTCGAATGCTACAGGCATCTGTCGTTGTCGGTGTCGTCCTGTCACGCGCCGCGATCCGTGACATGGTGCCCGGCGATCAGGCGGCCTCAATGATCGGCTATGTTACCATGGGGATGTCGATCATTCCGATGATCGGACCGTCGATTGGCGGCGTTCTGGATCAGGCGTTCGGATGGAAAGCCAACTTCTGGCTACAAGCTGGCGCGGGTGTTGCAGCAATCCTTCTGACATGGCGCGATCTGGGCGAAACGATCACGCCGCAAGTGGGTGGGTTCCGCGCCCAGTTCCGCGCCTATCCGTCCCTGCTGACGTCACCGCGATTCTGGGGTTACTGCGCGTCGGCAGCGCTGACGTCGGGCGCGTTTTTCGCCTATCTTGGCGGCGCGCCATTTGTCGGCAGCGAGATTTACGGCATGAGCCCGGCGCGTCTTGGGTTGTTCTTCGGTGCACCTGCTGCCGGCTATCTCGTCGGAAACTATATCTCTGGGCGCCATTCAATGCGGATCGGTTTGACCAATATGGTGTTCTGGGGGGCCATTATCACGGCCGCAGGCCTAACCCTTTCGCTTATACTTTTCCTGCTTGGCTTCGGATCCGAGTATGTCTTTTTCGGCTTCATGACATGGGTCGGCGTCGGCAATGGTATGACCCTACCCAACGCGACATCGGGCATGATGAGCGTGCGGCCGGATCTCGCGGGCAGCGCTTCGGGTCTTGGTGGGGCGTTGAACATCGGTGGCGGTGCAGCCTTGTCAGCCTTGGCCGGATGGCTGTTGGCCCCCGGATCAACCGCTATGCCGCTTCTGCTTCTTATGCTCTCATCCTCGGCTTTGGCGGTGGGTGCCATCCTGCTGGTGAAACAACGCGAAAAGCGGTTGAACCTTTGACGCGATGCCTTTGCAAATGGTATGAGGTTTCAGTAGCAAACTCTGCAAACCCCTCAAAGGAATGCCCTGCGCATGGCCACTCAGAAGCTCTATGCTGGTGTGAAACTTCGTGAAATCCGCTCCCGACTTGGATTGACGCAAAAAAACTTTGCCGAAAAGCTTGGTGTCAGCCTGCCTTATTTGAACCAGATGGAGAACAACAACAGACCGGTATCGACCGGAGTGGTGTTGGCACTGGCGCAGGAATTTGGCTTCGACGTGGCCGAGTTGTCCACAGGTGACGCCGAACGGCTGGTCAGTGACATGCGCGAAGCTTTCGCGGACCCGGTGTTTTCAGACGTGCCGCCGCTGGCGGATCTCAGACTTGCGGCGTCCAACGCGCCCGCGCTTGCCCATGCCTTGCTGGAACTGCACCGCGCCTATCGCATGGGCCACGAACGACTGGCATCACTCGATGAAAACCTTGGTAACGTGGATCATCAGTCAAAGGCGAGCCCATGGGACGAAGTCCGCGACTTCTTTCACTATTGCGATAATTACATTGACGCTGTGGATCGCGCGGCGGAACATTTCGCTACCACCGGAAAAGCCCGCGGGTTGGACTCTGCCGAAATGGCGGAGTCCGTGTTGAAGGATCGAGGGATCCGGCTTCAACGGGTCGATCAGGATGCGATGCGCAGCTATGACCCCGAAAACCGGGTTCTGCGCCTGTCCAAGCGCCCGCCCCGCGCCACGCAGGAGTTCCAGTTGTTGATGCAAATCGCCTTGCTGACACAAGATGCGCTGCTGGAAGCCACGCTGGATTTTGCCCGTTTCCAGACCGAAGAAGCCCGTGCCATTGCGAAACTCGGACTTGCCAACTACTTCGCCGGAGCCGCTCGTCTGCCATATGAGCAGTTTCTTGCCGCAGCACACGAGACGCGACACGACCTTGAACGGCTGGCAGATCGCTTTGGCGCGTCGATCGAACAAGTGGCCCACCGTCTCTCTACCCTTCAGCGCCCCGGCGCAAAGGGAGTTCCCTTCTTCTTCGTCCGGGTCGATCAGGCTGGCACCATCACCAAGCGACACTCGGCCACGCGCCTTCAGTTCGCCCGTTTCGGCGGCGCCTGCCCTTTGTGGAACGTCCACCAAGCCTTTGAAACACCAGGACGTTTTTTGCGTCAGCTCGCGCAGACACCCGATGGGGTCAGATATTTCTGCCTGTCGCGGAACGTTTCGAAATCGGGGGGCAGTTTTGACGCCCCGGTGCGACGCTATGCAATCGGGCTGGGCTGCGAAGTGAAACATGCGGGCGCCTTGGTTTATGCTGACGATCTGGATGTCACGAATGACGCGGCGTTCGAGCCCATTGGCGTCTCCTGCCGCATCTGTGAACGCCAGTATTGCCACCAGCGATCCGTTCCTCCCCTTGAACGCAAGCTGCAAGTCGATCCATATTCACGTGGCACACTTCCATACGAGATCAAACGATGAATAATTTCCTGTTAACGGTTCTTCTGGCAGTGTTCACCCTTGTCTCACTGCCCGGCACCCCGGCAACCGCACAATCCGCGCAAACGCTGCTGGAACGCCGGGTGTTTTATCAGTTCGATCCAGCACGTGCGGACCCCAAATCGGTCGATAAAAGATTGGTCGAAAAACGCTTCCAGGGGCTGGTCTTGTGGGTCGGCCAACCCCAACCCGGCAAACCGACTGTGTTCTACCTGCCAGGATCGGGTGGGAATCTGCACGTACGACGCTGGAAGTTCCCGTGGTTTCTTGACAGAGGTTACGGAGTTGTCGCGATGGCCTACCCCGGCATGAATGGCAGCAAGGGCCTTCCAAGCCGCCAGCTCATACAGCAACGCGCCAATCAACTATACGACGCATTGCCAACGCTGGTCGGCAACAGCCCCACAATCATTTGGGGCGAGAGCCTTGGCACGGGCGTCGGGCTGGAAATAGCTACCAGCGCGGTCGGGCGTAAACGACCGCCGCTCGGTATTGTCCTGCAAGCACCTTACACTTCACTTGTCGATCTGGTCGCCTACAAGAATCCCGCGATGCTTCCCCTGTTCAGCGCAAGGTCCGATCTGTGGCCGTCAAAACGCACGATCAAACAGACCGATGCACCTTTGCTCATCTTGCACGGCGGCAGCGACAAAACGATTCCAGTCTCGATGGGCCGAACGCTTTTCAAACTGTCGCCCAGCCCAAACAAAGTGTTTATCACCTATCCAAATGCAGGTCACACATCTATTTGGAACAAAGATGCGGTTGCAAAGATGCATAAGTGGATCGAAGCTCTCTACTGAGCCAACCGCATCGGAAACCAGAGGCGACGACCCGGATCGCGACCGAACAACCTGACCTAAGCCGCCGTCAGTATCCGGTAAATCTGGTCTTTCAAGACCGCGCGTTTCTTGCGCATTTCCTCTTCGTTGAACTGATCTGTAGGTTCCACATTGGTTTCCGCGCGGTGCACCGCACGATTCAACTCGTGATATTCATCTGCCAGTTTGGCGAAATGGGCGTCCGACTGCTTCATCTCGGTCATTCGATCGACCAGTTCCGGGAACTCTTCGTGCAGTTCATGGGGGGTGTGAGACATTCGCGACTTCTCCTTTTTCTCTTGGTCCGTCGCAAGATTGCGCGCGTTGACCACCCGCCGCATTGACCGGGATCAAACCAGTGGTTGTTACCGTTGCGAATTTTGCCAGTCCGGATGTATCCAGGGTGCGTCGTTTGACGCAGGAAGTCGGCGCGCCAGAATATGGTCCGCTGCCTTTTCCCCTACCATGATTGAAGGTGCATTCAGGTTTCCGTTGGTGATACGCGGGAAGACCGAACTGTCGGCGACACGCAATCCATCCACCCCTATCACCCGCAATTCGGGATCGACCACCGCACCTGGATCGTCGGCCCGCCCGATCCGGCATGTGCCGCAGGGATGATAGGCGCTTTCCGCATGTTCACGGATAAAGCCGTCTATCTCGTCGTCGGTTTGCAGAGCGTTGCCGGGTTGGATTTCATGCTTCACATGATCCTTGAATGCGTCCTGGGCAAAGATTTCACGAGTCAGGCGAACACAGGTGCGGAAGTCTTCCCAATCCTGGTCTGTGGACATGTAGTTGAAGAAGATGCGCGGGGCTTCGTTCGGGTCCGCCGATTTCAGCGTGATTTCCCCACGTGACGGTGATCGCATGGGGCCGGTATGGGCTTGAAAGCCGTGCCCTTCGGCAGCCGCGGTGCCGTCATAGCGCACAGCCATGGGCAAGAAATGATACTGGATATCAGGATATTCGACACCGGCGCGCGACCGGATGAACGCGGCACTTTCAAACTGGTTTGACGCGCCCAGCCCCGTTTTCGTGAACAGCCATTGCGCGCCCAGAATGCCTTTCCAGACCAGGTTCCAATAGCGATAGAGCGTGATCGGTTTCTGCGCCGCGTATTGCACATAGACTTCAAGATGGTCTTGCAGGTTCTGACCGACGCCCGCGCGATCGGCGACCACTTCAATCCCGTGTTCGGCCAGTTGCGCCGCCGGGCCGACACCAGACAGCATCAGAAGTTTGGGAGAGTTGATCGAGCTTGCGGCGATGATCACCTCGGCTTCAGCGTGGATGATTTCGATCTTGCCGCCACGATCAACCTCGACCCCGATGGCGCGGCCATCCTTGATCACGACCTTTCGGACGAAGGCCCGGATCAGCTCGCAATTGTACCGTTTCAGTGCGGGGCGAAGATAGGCGTTCGCCGCCGACCAGCGCCGTCCGCGCCAGACGGTTTGTTCCATCGGGCCAAAGCCTTCCTGCTGCTGCCCGTTGTAGTCGCCCGTCACCGGATACCCGGCCTGCTTCCCGGCTTCGACAAAGGCATGGAACAGCGGATTGGCGCGGGGGCCACGGGTGACGTGCAGCGGCCC
The DNA here is from genome assembly GCF_900109955.1 of Aliiroseovarius sediminilitoris. NCBI lineage: Bacteria > Pseudomonadati > Pseudomonadota > Alphaproteobacteria > Rhodobacterales > Paracoccaceae > Aliiroseovarius > Aliiroseovarius sediminilitoris. The sequence continues at coordinate 2,671,456 of NZ_FOJB01000001.1, forward strand.
GTCTTTACCGCGCCAGCCTGCATCCCCGCCATGGCCCCCGTCATGCCAGTGCTCCATCCGTTTGAAATACGGCAACACATCCGCATAGGACCAGCCATCCGCACCTATCGCCGCCCAATGGTCGAAATCCTTGGCATGCCCCCGCACATAGACCATGCCGTTGATCGAACTGGATCCGCCGATCACCTTGCCGCGTGGCGTCACCAAGGTGCGGCCACCCAAATGCGGCTCGGGTTCGGTTTTGAACCCCCAGTCATACAGGCCCATATTCATCGGATAGCTCAGCGCGGCGGGCATCTGGATGAATGGCCCCGCATCTGATCCGCCGTGCTCAATAACAAGAACCCGCTTGCCCGCCTCGGCCAGTCGATAGGCCATCGCACAGCCCGCACTGCCTGCACCCACGATGATGTATTCTGCTTGCATATTCGTTCCGCCGATTATGGGTCGCTTATTCCCCACGCGGGAACCGCTGACCTTCTTCCAGAGTGTCCAGATTCATGTGATTGCGCATGTAGCGTTCGGACGCTTTTTGCAGTGGTTGGTAATCCCATGGGAAATAGGCGCCGTTGCGCAGGGCTTCATACACCACCCAGCGCCGGGCCTGGCTTTCGCGCACCTCGGCGTCATAGGCCGCGAGATCCCAACGCGCTTCTGACTTCGCACGCAGACTGTTCAGCGTGCCCAGATGCGCCGGGTCATCTGCCAGATTGGTCAATTCATGCGGATCGGCCTCGATGTTGAAAAGCTGATCAGGGTCCAGCGCACAACGGGTGTATTTCCATGGTCCATATCGCAAAGAGACAAGTGGCGCATAAGAGGCTTCCGCCGCGTATTCCATTGCAACAGGGCTTTCGCGCACCTCTCCTTTGGCCAAGGGAACAAGTGTCTCGCCATCGACCCAGGGTTTCACGTCATCCAGCGAAATGCCCGCCAGATCGGCCAGCGTCGGGGTTACATCCAGCGTCGATACGGCCGCCTCGATCCGTCCCGGCTTCAATCCGGGGGCGGTGATCATGAGGGGAACCCGCGCAGAGCCTTCATAGAAGTTCATCTTGAACCACAACCCGCGCTCGCCCAGCATGTCGCCATGGTCTGACACGAACAGGATGATGGCTTCTTGCCTTGTGCGCTCCATCACGTCCAGCATCTCGCCCACCTTGTCGTCCAGATACGAGATATTGGCGAAATAGGCGCGGCGCGAGCGGCGGATATCGTCATCGGTGATGTCAAAACTTCGCCAATCATTGGCGTCAAATATCCGCTGCGCATGGGGGTCGTGCTTTTCGTAATCCATCGCCGGCACCTCGGGTAAAAGATGCTCGCAATCCTCATAGAGATCCCAGTATTTGCGACGCGCCACATACGGATCGTGCGGATGGGTAAAGCTGACGGTCAGGCACCATGGGCGCGCATCATGCCCACGCGCCAGATCATAGAGTTTGGCGCAGGCGTTATAGGCAACCTCGTCGTCATACTCCATTTGGTTTGAAATCTCGGCGACCCCGGAGCCTGTCACAGACCCCATATTGTGATACCACCAGTCAATTCGTTCGCCGGGTTTTCGATAGTCCGGCGTCCACCCGAAATCGGCGGGGTATATGTCGGTGGTCAGACGTTCCTCGAACCCGTGCATCTGATCGGGGCCAACAAAGTGCATCTTGCCCGAGAGCGCGGTTTGATAGCCGGCGCGGCGCAAATGGTGCGCATAAGTTGGAATGTCCGACGCGAACTCGGCTGCGTTGTCATAAACCCTGGTGCGGCGAGGTAGCAGGCCCGACATGAAACTGGCGCGACCCGGCGCGCAAAGCGGACTGGCGGTATAGGCGTTCTGAAACCGAACCGACTGCGCCGCGAGTTTCTTCAAGTGCGGAGCGTGCAGCCAATCCGCCGGGCCATCCGGAAACAGCGTGCCGTTCAGTTGGTCCACCATAATAATCAGGATGTTCGGTTTGGTCATGCGTAAGTCTCCAGTATGACATCAAGACAGGCCAGAACCCGGTCGCAGGCGCGGACGCCGCTTGGCGTGTCTTCACGCAGGGCGTGGCGGATATAGAGACCGTCAATCATCGACGCGAGGGTGTCAGCCACGTCATGCGCGTCGTCGCCGACAAGTGGGCGCAGGCCATCGACAAGGTTTGAGTGCAGGCGATGTTGATACACACGCAACAGGCGTCGCGCACCATCATTGCTTTGGGACATGACATAGAAGTTCAACCAGGCCGAGATGACTTCCGGACGGAAGTTGCCAGCTTCGAAATTCGCCCGGATGATTGCCTCGACCCGATCGCGCGGCGAAATGGCGCCAAACAAGGCTGCCCGCACCTGCGCGCCATAGACCGACAGGATATGACGCATCGCGGCCAGAAAAATCTGGTCCTTCCCACCAAAATAGTGATGCGCCAAGGCGCTGGACACGCCCGCCCGCTTGGCAATCTGCGTCACGGTGACATCCAGACTGCCCGCGCGCCCGATCTCGTGAATCGTGGCTTGCACCAACGCACCGCGCCGGATCGGCTCCATTCCAAGCTTCGGCATGCCCCCTCCAATATTGGTATCTGGGCAGGTTTGCGTTTTTTTGATTGACTCGTCAATCAATAATAAGCAGCGTCTGTGACCAATGAAGCTGGTTTCACCCGTGCACCCACTGCGCTAGGGTTGGCACGAGTGGTTCGGGATGCCTGAACCGTCGGTCAATAAGAAACTACACAAATACACAGGGAGCGAATAAATGAACCTCAGAACAACTCTATCAGCCATTGCACTCTCCGCCGTGGCCACCGCCGCCGTTGCGCAAGAAGGCTGCAACGAAGTCGTGTTATCGGACGTCGGCTGGACCGACATCACCGCCACCACGGCAGCCACCACCGTCGTGTTGGACGCGCTGGGTTATGATACTGATATCAAGGTGTTGTCGGTGCCCGTCACCTACACGTCGATGGCCGAAGGCGACATTGACGTATTTCTTGGCAACTGGATGCCCACAATGGAAGCCGACATCGCGCCCTATCGCGAAGCTGGCACCGTGGACTCCGTGCGCATGAACCTTGATGGCGCGAAATACACTTTGGCCGTGAACAAGGCGGCCATGGATATGGGCATCAAGGATTTCGCCGATATCGCCGCCAACAGCGAGGCGCTGGAAGGCAAGATTTATGGTATCGAGCCGGGCAACGATGGCAACCGTCTGATCCAGTCGATGATCGACGACAATGCCTTTGGCCTTGAGGGCTTTGAAGTCGTCGAAAGCTCGGAACAAGGGATGCTGGCGCAAGTGGCACGTGCAGACAAAAAAGGCGATCCGATTGTATTCCTTGGCTGGGAACCGCATCCGATGAACGCCAATTTCGACATGGGCTATCTGACCGGTGGTGACGACTTTTTCGGACCCAATTTGGGTGGCGCACAGGTGATGACCAACACCCGCAAGGGCTATGTTGAAGAGTGCCCGAATGTCGGCAAGCTGTTGCAAAACCTGGAATTCACTCTGGCCATGGAAAACGAGATCATGGGCGCAATTCTGAATGACGGCGAAGATCCTGCGGATGCCGCCAGCGCGTGGCTGAAAGCCAATCCCGACGCCTTCATGGCATGGCTGGATGGCGTGACCACCGTCGATGGTGGCGACAGCGTTGCCGCCGTCAAAGGCGCATTGGGTCTGTGATCCGAACCTGAACCAAGGACGCGCCGGGGATTTCTCCGGCGCGTTTCTTTGATCTTTCTGTAAGTAAGGCAGAGCATGGACTGGCTGACCGAGACAAAGATACCCGTCGGGAAGACCGCCAAACGGCTGTTTGACTGGCTTCAGGACACGGGGGAGCCGTTTTTTGACTGGCTCAGCTGGCTGATGGAATTGCTGATCGACGCCATCCTGTGGGTGCTTCAAACCCCACATCCCCTTTTGGTGACGGCGGTTTTCGTAGCCATCACGTGGCTTCTGCAACGCAACTGGAAAACCTGCGCGCTGGTGTTCTTCGGGTTCCTGTTCATCCTGAACCAGGGCTATTGGGAGGAAACGACCGAAAGCCTGACACTGGTTCTGTCGGCCTGCGTGGTCTGCATGGCGGTCGGCACGCCCATCGGCATCGCGGCGGCCCATCGCCCACGGCTGTTTCGCGCCATGCGTCCGGTGTTGGACCTGATGCAAACGCTGCCAACCTTTGTTTACCTGATCCCGGCCATCGTGTTTTTCGGCATCGGCATGGTGCCCGGCCTGATCGCAACCGTAATCTTTGTGCTGCCCGCACCCATCCGTCTGACCCATCTGGGTGTCAGTTCCACACCCCCCGCCTTGCTGGAGGCCGCGCAGGCCTTTGGTGCCACGCCCCGGCAAATCTTGTGGAAAGTGGAGCTGCCCTATGCGCTGCCTCAGATCATGGCCGGTCTGAACCAGACCATCATGTTATCACTGTCCATGGTCGTTATCGCCGCCCTTGTTGGGGCCGACGGTCTGGGCGTGCCGGTCGTGCGGGCGTTGAACCAGGTGAACACCGCGCTCGGGTTTGAAAGCGGGTTCATCATTGTGGTTGTGGCGATCATGCTTGATCGCGTTTTGCGAGTGGAGCGTTAAGATGACCCAGATTTCGCCCCCCACAGACACTGCGGGAGTTGCCGTCAAATTCGACAACGTCTCGATCGTGTTCGGCCAATCGCCTGACAAAGCCCTGCCTCTGATGGACCAGGGTTTGAGCCGCTCTGAAATTCAGGAGGCCACAGGCCAGGTTCTGGGCGTTCACAATTGCTCGCTGACCGTGCAGGAAGGAGAAATTCTTGTGCTGATGGGGTTGTCCGGGTCAGGAAAATCAACCCTTCTGCGCGCGGTGAACGGGCTGAACCCCGTGGTGCGTGGTGCCGCACATGTGTGCGACGGCAACGTCTTGGTCGATGTGACCCATGCCGACAAGAACACGCTGCGTCGCATCCGTGCCCGCCGTGTCGCGATGGTGTTTCAGCAGTTTGGCCTGCTGCCATGGCGGACCGTGCGTCAGAATGTCGGGCTGGGGCTAGAGCTTGACGGCGTTTCCGCCGCCGACCGAAAAGACAGGGTGGACGCACAGTTGGAACTTGTGGGCCTGTCCGATTGGGCCGACCGCAAGGTTGGCGATTTGTCCGGCGGGATGCAGCAACGTGTTGGCCTGGCGCGCGCTTTTGTCACCGAGGCTCCAATCCTGTTGATGGACGAGCCGTTTTCGGCCCTTGACCCCCTGATCCGCACCCGGCTTCAGGACGAGTTGTTGGAATTGCAGCAAACCCTGAAACGTACGATCATCTTTGTCAGTCACGATCTGGACGAGGCGTTCAAACTGGGCGACCGGATTGCGATCATGGAAGGTGGGCGTATCGTGCAATGTGGCACGCCGCGCGATATCTTTACGCACCCCGCTGACGACTATGTGGCCGATTTCGTCGCCCACATGAACCCGCTGGGCGTTCTGACTGCCCGGGATGTCATGACCGACGAAACCTGCGCTGCCACCGTCAGCGTCGATGTACGGGACCGTGTGGGCAAGGTTATGACGGCTTTGGATGGTCAGGCGGAGTTGTCCGTCACCGAACGCGGCAAGCCGGTCGGTCGGATTACATCGGATGATGTGATGAAACGTCTGCTGGATCCGCGCGGCGACACCTGACACGGTTCGCCGCGCTTCAAGCCTGAACCATCCACGAAACGCCTAATTGCTGGCAATACAGTAACGCTTTTCTGGCTTTTTCCCGACCGCTTTTCGCGGGCAGGCCCCGGCAGGCAAGGCACCTGCGTTGATCTTGCCCGGATCTGGCACGGCCACAACCTCGTGCGCCCATCCAAACGGACGGGCCTGGAGCGACCATCCGGACAGCATCGGTGTCCCATCGGTGGACGAGACAGTCAGATGGCGATCTTCTTTTGGCATCCAAAGCCAAAAGCTGCGACCGCTCAGTTTCGAATGCACTTGCCCGACCTCCATCCAAACGCCAGCATCGGCTGGTTTCGAACAAACCTCTGCACGCGTTACCGCCCGTTCGGCACCATTTTCGCCGGCAATCGGCTCCCAGCCGATCACGCGATCGCAGAATGTAACATTGCCACTGGGAGATTGTGTTTTGGTGGTCTGACACCCCGCCAAAGTGATTGACGTCAGGATTACGGCAGTAAGAAATATTCGGCGCATGTCAGCCCTCTGATCAGACCTCCGAAGCCTATAGCACCTGCGTCTCTGGTCAAGCTCAGCGAACGACGATTAGGGCGGCCACGCAATTTCCAGCCCACCCCGTCAGATCAATCGAGGCGGAGATTGACCAAGGCCCAACCTCCTGACAGCACGTTGTCAGGAGGGGTGTGCGATACAGGCTTCACCAACAACATATGAAGGAGCATATCATGGACACCCAACCCATTGTCGTCTGGGCAGAAATCCCAGTCACGAACCTTGACAAGGCCGTCGCATTCTATTCCGAGGTTTTCCAGTGGAAGATGGCAATTGACGAGACCGGCCCCACCCCCATGGCCAATTTTTCCAGTGACATGACAGGCGTGGGCGGTCATCTTTATGCCGGAAAGCCTGCCACCAATGGAAATGGCCCCACCGTGCATATCGCGACACCTGACAAGCTGGAAACCTGTGCCAAACGGTGCGAAGCTGCTGGTGGAACCATGACTGGCCCTGTCATCGAAATACCGCCGGGCCGTTTCCAATATGCCACCGATCCTGACGGCAACTCGATTGGATTGTTCGAACCGAAAGGATAGGCCATGCGCCGTGCCGACCGCCTGTTTCAGATCATCCAACATCTTCGGGGCGGTCGGCTGACCACCGCGCGTGATCTGTCTGACACGCTGGAAGTCAGCGAGCGGACGATCTATCGCGACATCGCGGACCTGATCGGATCAGGCGTTCCGATCGAAGGCGAGGCCGGCGTCGGATATGTAATGCGGGCGGGGTATGACATCCCGCCCCTGATGTTCACCCGCGACGAGGTGATGGCAGTCATCGCAGGCACCCGCCTGATCGAACGGATGGGCGGCGCCTCCATGGCACGTGCGGCAACGGAAGCCTTGGTCAAGGTACGGTCCGTGTTGCCCGACAGTCTTGGTGCGCAGGCCGACCGGGTCGAAATCCACGCCGGTCCAAACCTGATGCCATCTGATCGCGACAGGCATTTCATTGATCAGATCGAAGCCGCCATCGACGGTCGTCTGCGCCTTGCCCTGACATATGCCGATGAAGAGGCGCGCAAGACCACGCGTGATATCCGCCCCCTGGCTTTGTGGCTATGGAAAAACGGATGGTGCGTTGTCAGCTGGTGCGAACTGCGCGAAGATTTCCGCATGTTCCGCATCGACCGGATCGAGGGGTTCTCAACCGGGGAACGGTTCCGGGAAGAGCGCGACAAAAGCTTGCCTGCGCTTTACGCGCAACTGGCTGAACAAGGCATTGACCCAAGGGGATAAGCGGTCAGTGTGCCTCGGCCCAGTTCATACCGATGCCTGCGTCAACGGTCAGTGGCAGATCGAGTTTCACCGCCGGTTCGGCCGCACCTTCCATAACGTCGCGCACGACCTCGATCACCTCATCCACGGCGCCATCTTCAACCTCGAAGATCAGTTCGTCGTGAACCTGCAACAGCATCTTGGCGGGCAGTTTGGCAATGGCATCAGGCATACGGATCATCGCGCGGCGAATGATATCGGCAGCCGTGCCTTGAATGGGTGCGTTGATCGCCGCGCGTTTGGCAAAGCCCGCATGGGGGCCTTTGGCGTCGATCTCGGGCGTGTGTATCTGACGACCGAACAGGGTTTCGACCCTCTTGTGTTCCTTCGCAAAGGCAACCGTGTCTTCCATATATTGGCGAATACCGGGGAACCGTTCGAAGTAGCGGTCAATGAAGCCCTGTGCCTCTGATCGCGGAATACGCAAGTTGCGGGCCAGACCAAAGCCCGAGATGCCATAGATCACACCGAAATTGATCGCTTTGGCTTGACGGCGAATGTCGGGTGTCATCTCCTCCATCGGCACGTCGAACATCTCGGATGCGGTCATCGCGTGGATATCCTGCCCGTCGCGGAAGGCTTGCTTCAACGCATCTATATTGGCCACATGAGCCAGAATGCGCAGCTCGATCTGGCTGTAGTCGAGGCTGATCAACTTGGTGCCTTCTGGCGCGACGAAGGCTTCGCGGATGCGACGGCCTTCCTCGGAGCGCACGGGGATATTTTGCAGATTCGGGTCGGTCGAGGCCAGACGCCCCGTGTTAGCCCCGGCAATCGAGTACGATGTATGCACGCGACCCGTTTCCGGGTGGATGTGGTCTTGCAACGCATCGGTATAGGTCGATTTCAGCTTTTGAAGCTGGCGGTAATCCAGAACGCGGGCGGCAAAGTCGTGTTCGGTGGCCAGATCGGCCAGAACATCAGCCGGTGTTGACCACTGTCCCGATTTTGTGCGCTTGCCGCCCTCCAACCCCATCTGGTCAAACAGGATTTCCCCAACCTGCGCCGGGCTTTGCACGTTGAAATCCTTGCCCGCAATTTCGTAAAGCTCTGCCTCGAACCCGGACATTTTCTGAGCGAAGGCGTTCGACATGCGCGACAACACATCGCGGTCAACCTTGATGCCTGCCATTTCCATCTGCGCAAGCACCGGCACAAGTGGACGTTCCAGCCGCTCATAGACACGGGTCACTTTGGCGCTGTGCAGACGCGGTTTCAGATAGTGCCAAAGCCGCAGTGTGATATCGGCATCCTCGGCGGCATATTTCACCGCATCCTCGACTGGCACACGGTCAAAGGTGATCGCCGATTTGCCGCTGCCAAGCAGTGATTTGATGGAAATCGGCGTGTGCCCAAGGTACCGGTCAGACAGCGTGTCCATGCCGTGATTGTGCAGCCCGGCATTTTGCGCATAAGACATCAGCATCGTGTCATCAATCGGTGCAATATCGACTCCATAGCGCGCCAATATCTTTGCATCGTATTTCATGTTTTGCCCGATTTTCAGGATCGCGGGATCCTCAAGCACAGGTTTCAGAAGGGCCAACACCTCGTCCAGCGGCATCTGCCCATCAGCCAGATCATCGCTGCCGAACAGATCATCCGTCTGGCTGGTTTTGTGGATCAGGGGAATATAACACGCCTCGCCCGGTTCGACCGCAAGCGAGATGCCGACCAGTTCCGCGCGCATCTCGTCCAAACCGGTGGTCTCAGTGTCAAAGGCCACATATCCACGCCCAATAATGCGGTCGATCCAAGCCGTCAAAGTGGTCGCGTCTTTCACCCATTCATAACTCTCGGGATTGATATCGGGCATTTCGGGACCACTTGCGTCGGCCTCCGGTTCGACAATCTTGATCTCTGGCGGATCCACCTCAAACTTCTTTGCGACGCGATTGGTCAGCGTGCGAAACTCCATTTCGGCTAGGAATTGCAACAGCGTTTCGGGGTCGGGTTCTTTCAACTCCAATTCCTCGAAAGGAAGGTCCATCTCCATGTCTTCGTCCAGCTTCACCAACTCGCGGCTCAGGCGAATCTGCTCGGCATTATCGAGCAAGGTCTGTCGGCGTTTGGGTTGCTTGATCTCGCCCGCGCGTTCCAGAAGCGTTTCCAGATCGCCAAATTCGTTGATCAGTAGGGCGGCCGTCTTGATCCCGATGCCCGGCGCGCCCGGCACGTTGTCCACGCTGTCGCCCGCAAGCGCCTGCACATCCACGACACGGTCCGGGCCAACGCCGAACTTCTCTTCGACCCCCTCAACTCCGATGCGTTTGTTCTTCATCGGGTCGAGCATCTCGATCCCACCACCGACCAGCTGCATCAGATCCTTGTCAGACGACAGGATGGTCACGCGCGCGCCCGCGTCGTTGGCACGTTTTGCAAGGGTAGCGATGATATCATCGGCCTCGAATCCCTCTTTTTCGATGCAGGCAATGTTGAATGCGCGGGTGGCATCGCGGGTCAGCGGAAACTGCGGCACAAGATCTTCTGGCGCCGGTGGTCGGTTGGCCTTGTAGAGCGGATACATGTCGTTCCGAAAGCTCTTGCCTGAATAGTCGAAGATCACGGCCACATGGGTTGGCGCATCCGGGCCCGCATTATCTTCGATGAATTTGAACAGCATGTTGCAAAACCCGGCAACAGCCCCGATGGGCAATCCGTCGGACTTGCGCGTCAAAGGTGGCAGCGCGTGATAGGCACGGAAAATAAAGGCCGACCCGTCGACCAGATGCAGATGACAACCTTTACCGAAGCTCATCGGCCCCTCCCTTTTCTTCATGCGCGCCGAGACGCAAAAGGCCGCGTGGCGTCTGCCCGCGGCCCGTCTTATCTGACCGGTTGGCGACGTTTATGCCGCCGTGCCCGCATGATCCTTGTGAACGAATTTTGCGTCGCAATAAGGACATTCCACCCAGCCATGTTCCCTTGGAATTTGCAGGTAAACGCGCGGGTGGCCAAGCGCACCTTCGCCCCCATCACAGGCGACTTTATAACTGTCCACAATTTTGGTTTCGGGTGGAGACTGGGTCATCACAGACACCTCGTTCTTGCGTTTCGTCGCATGATACCAGCACCGCCACGCGCTGCAAGGCAGAACCGATCAGTCATCGGCGCGTTTCAACATCCGGCCCAACATGCGCCCAGCCAGAATATGCGTGTGAAAATGGGGCACCTCCTGCACGCCATCCTCGCCGGAATTGGCAATGGTTCGATAGCCTCGCCCATTGTCACCAGGCGCAATCCGCAAAGCTTCACATATCTTGCCGATGGCACGGGTATAGCCGGCGATCTCGGCATCTGTTGCGGCGTTGGCAAAATGGTCGTGGTTCACATATGGCCCTTTGGGGATCACCAGAACGTGGACGGGCGCTTGCGGCTGGATGTCCCGAAATGCCAGCGCATAGTCATCCTCATAGACCGTATCATTTGGGATTTCTCCGCGCAGTATCTTCGCAAAAATGTTCTGTTCGTCATAGGTGTAGGGCATGGTGGTCTCCTGTCGTTTATCCGGAAGGGATCGTCAATCGGCGAACAGATGGCTCCGCCCTGCAATCTCTTTGGCATGATCCTCCGAAATTGATAGGAAGCGCGACAGCGGCACGGTATTTTCTTCCACGCTGGCGGTTTCGCTGATCCGATACAACTCGGAAAAGCCAGCATCGCGGATCTGTTCACTTTCAAAAGCAACATCGGATCGGATCGTCGGCAACAATCGGTCGATTGCGTCCCGCGGTGTGTTGTCACCCGCCAGCCCCACCCGTTTCGCGTGGCCCAGCAGATAATCATCCGTGAAATCGCAATGGACCTCCAACAGCCGGGTCGTTGATCTGTCAGAGAAGAAGTCCTGCAACAAATCAAGGTTGTTCGGGTCCATGCAAACGACCAAGCGATTGGTGTCATGGTAGTCGAATAGCATCCGCATCAGCGCCCGGCGGTGCCGCGTGCGCTTGCCCATCCGCGTTTCGATCCCCCCAAGATCAGGCATCGGGCAGCTTTCTTCATCAAACAGATATTCGATGGCGGGAAGCCCCGTCACCTCGGCGACCTTTTGCAAGAGCCGTTTGCCGACATGCCATTTCTTGGACACGATGATCAGCAGTTCGCGATCCCGTCCAAGACTGCTTTCAGCCTCCCAGAATCGCGGAGCAAACCTTTGCCCGATCCGACCACGGCCCGTCAGGAACTTGAACAGGCTGCGCCCCTCGTTCGAGATCTGGAACGTGACACCTTTGGCAGCATACAAATCTCCCAAACGGCGCTTCAACTCACGTGCCTCCGGGCTGATCTTCCGCGCAAACAAAAAATCCTGACTGAGAAGCAGATCATAGTGGTCATCATAAAACGTGACGGGCATACCATAGTCGGTGAACATCAGAAACGTCGGGGTGCGCGAGCGAATTTCCCCTTCGGGCACGAGATGCCGGACCAAGGTCTGGAAAAAGGTCTCGTCGGGGATCCATGTGGTGCGGAAGAACCGCATGACATCCTTGCGCTTGCGGGCGAATTCTACGATCCATTCAACCGTGCGCCGCCTGAGACACCACCACTGGCTGCCGATCATCACCTGAACATCATGTGGAATCTCTCGCGTCAACCCGAGCTTTTTTTGCAGGTTGAAGCTGGTATAGAACCGGCGCTTCTGGGTCCGTTCGTTAAAGAAGTGGCGATAGATCAGCCGTTCTTCTTTCATGCCGGTCTTGATCCAATCGCTTTCGAAATAGTCGAAACTTTCGATGTAATCGACGTCAGAGGAATCAAGGAACTTATGCGTGTACTCTGCGGACTTGATGGCCATGCAATCGCCGGACACCATATAGAAATGTGTGGCACGCGGAAAATCGTCCAGCGCCGCCTCGACTGCATTCAGGGTGGCCTGCACCAAGGACCATTCGCCCCAGCCGCATCTGACGCGTTTTCGCGCAAAAGTAACGTTCGGGTTGTCTGCCAGCGCGTCGCGAATTTTCTGATAATGCTCGGGATTGGCGCTCGCATCGAAATGAATCGACATACAATCACCAACCGCCGTCAGTCGCGTTGCCTGATTTATGATTGCGTCAGGATCCTTGTGGCACAGCAGAATGAAGGCAATTTTGGCCATGGTGACGTCACAAAATCCTTGTAGGCACGAAGACTGCGGCCATTGATAGCGTGAAAGACCGTTGAATAAACAGTGTTTCTTTGCTTTTTTCTGGGCGGTATAGCTATGGTTTGCGCAATCGGTCGTTGAAAGGACCTCGGAGGTATTGAGTTTATGGGATTTCCCGGCACCTGGATGACCGAAAGCGAAAGCGTTGTGTATCGGGTCGTGCCCAAATGCGCCTGCTCGACCATCGGCCAGATCATGTATTATTCGGATCACGGCAAGTTCTTCGACGGCGACATCCATGACAGCACCGGCGGGCTGCACAAATGGGCGCAGGATGCGTCACAAAAACTGATCGAAGACAATGTGTTGGCGCATTCAAGCTATGCGTTCACCTGTGTTCGCAATCCCTATACCCGGATTCTGTCCAGCTTCTTTGACAAGATTTGTGGTATTCAGCGCAACGGCCGCCGGTATCGCGGAAATCTCGTGCCGCTTCTGATCCAGAAATACGGGATCGAAGTTGGCGATCCCGATAGCGGTTTTGAATTTGACCAGGTGAAGAGTTTCCGGCGGTTCCTGTTGTTTGCCCGCGATACGATCCGGTGGCGGCGTCCGATGGACCCGGATATTCACTGGTCGGCGATGTCTGGACATGTGGCAACCTTCATTGCCAATGGCGGACGCTATGACAACATCGTCTGGACCGAACAGTTCAATGACGGGATGCAGCAAGTGCTTGATACAATTGAAACACCGCATCCAGTGATTCTGTCCGACATTCCCCGCTTCAATGAAAGTGAAGGCCACGGCCCGAAACGGGCCCACCCCGTCGAGGATTACTTTGACGATCTGTCGATGCATCTGGTCTATGAAATCTACAAGCACGATTTCGAGCTGTTCAAATACGACTTTGAAAACCCGGCCAACAAGATGCCTGTCGGCGAGATTGATCTGAACGAGGTGCACGCCAAACTTGGCGATTGATTCCGCACCGCCGTCCTATTCGGGTCAGACCAGCCCTTTGTCGCGCAACAGCGCCAGAAGGTTGCGGTCGGCGCGTGGTCCGATATGTCGGATCACTTCACCTGCTATTACGCAGCCCATTTCACCGCATGTGCGCATATCGGCACCGATCGCAAGACCATAGAGGAAACCCGCCGCGAATCCGTCGCCAGCCCCTGTTGCATCAACAGGCACAATGCGTTCGACAGCTACATCCACGCGTTCGCCATTTGCCAGAATCGCAACACCATCGCCCGAACGGGTGCACACCACCATCGGGCAAATCGCGGCGGTTTTGGCGATCGCGTCTTCCATATCATCGGTTTGGAACAGGGATCTAATCTCCTCTTCATTGCCGATGACATAATCCAGATCGTTTTCGATCAGCGACAGGAAGTCGTCCCGATGACGTTCGACACAGAAAGGATCGGAAATGGCGATCCCGGCAAGACCGCCTGCGGTCCGACACGCCTGCGCCATTGCGATGAACGCGTCTTTTCCCTTGTCCTTGTCGAACAGGTATCCCTCCAGAAAAACAATCTCGGAATCTGCTGCAACGTCCGGGTCGACATCCTCGGACCCCAATTCGGCCGAGATGCCCAGATAGGTGTTCATCGACCGCTCGCCATCAGGCGAGACAAAGATCATGGATCGCGATGTCGGCAGTTCTCCGCCCGGCACCGGCGGGTTGATGAAACGCGTGCCGTCCATCTCCATCGCGTCGGCATAGAAGTGACCCAGCGCATCATCGTGCACACGACCCACAAAACCGGTTGGCAAGCCCAGCTTCCCAATCCCGGCCAGCGTATTGGCAACCGATCCACCCGCCGCCTGCTTGCGTTCCTTCATCGAACCATACAGCACCTCGGCCCGATCGCGTTCGACCAGCTGCATGATGCCTTTTTCGATCCCCATCATCTCCAGAAAGCTGTCATCCGCCACGGTCAACACGTCCACAACGGCATTGCCGATGCCGACCACCTTATACTTTTTCGTCATATATTCTTGTCCTCGTAGGGGCAGAGATCCCGGATAATGCAGTTTCCACACATTGGCTTGCGCGCTTTGCAGGTGTAACGCCCGTGCAGGATAAGCCAATGATGGGCGTGTTGTTGGTAATCTGCGGGGATGTTGTCTTCGATCGCACGTTCGACCGCGTTCACGTCTTTTCCGACCGCGATCCCGGTGCGATTTCCGACACGAAAGATGTGTGTATCAACCGCCTGCGCGGGCACACCCCACCACATATTCAGAACCACATTGGCCGTCTTGCGCCCGACCCCGGGAAGCGATTGAAGCGCCGCGCGGGAATTTGGAACGACACCGCCATAATCCTCGACCAGAATGCGGCTGAGCTTGATGACGTTCTTGGCCTTCTGCCGATACAGGCCGATGGTCTTGATGTGTTCAATCAGACCCTCTTCACCAAGCGCAAGCATCTTTTCCGGCGTATCCGCGATTTGGAACAGCGCACGTGTCGCCTTGTTGACGCCAACATCGGTGGCCTGCGCCGACAGTGCCACAGCCACAACCAGCGTATAGGCATTCACATGCTCAAGCTCGCCTTTCGGCTCTGGCTCTGTCGCGTGAAAGCGGTCAAAGATCGCACGGATCTGGTGATATCCCAGTTGCTTTACCATGCAGATGCTATGCCCGTTTCTGAACAATCCGACAAGGCGGATGCCCGGTGATTTCGAGCGGATGCGCAATTTCCGGGTCGCTTTGTTAGGGCGATCCGCGCCAATCTGGGACGACAGAACAAAAGAGGCCGCCATGACACGCCAGGAAGACAGCTATCATTACAACGTGATCCGCCGCGCGATCGAGCATATCGACGCAACCGACGGAGAGCCCTTGTCGCTGGAAACATTGGCCGCCAAGATGGATATGTCCCCCGCCCATTTTCAGCGCGTGTTCTCGCGCTGGGTCGGGGTTTCGCCAAAGCGGTATCAGCAGTTTCTGACGCTGGGCCATGCCAAGACCTTGTTGCAGGACCGGTTTTCGACGTTGCAAACCTCGCATTCTGTCGGGCTGTCCGGGCAGGGACGGCTGCACGACCTGTTTCTGCGGTGGGAAGCGATGAGCCCCGGCGCCTATGCTGCGGGCGGTGATGGCTTGACGATCAATTGGGGATGGTTTGACAGCCCTTTTGGTCCGGCTTTGGTCATGGGGACGGACAGGGGTATTTGCGGTCTGGGTTTTGCGTCTGAAACCGGTCCGCAAGTGGCGATGGCTGATCTAAAATCCCGCTGGCCCAATGCGATTTTCCGCGAAGACCCCGAGACCTTGGCACCATGGGTCGATCAGGCATTTAATCAGCGCGGCATGACGCCCCTGCATTTGATCGGTGCCCCGTTTCAGATCAAGGTGTGGGAGGCATTGTTGTCCATCCCATCGGGCCACGTGACGACCTATTCACAGATCGCCGAAACAATCGGCTCGCCACGCGCGGTGCGTGCGGTTGGCACCGCCGTTGGGCGCAACCCGGTCAGTTGGCTGATCCCCTGTCACAGGGCATTGCGCAAATCCGGAGCGTTGGGCGGTTATCACTGGGGCTTGCCGGTGAAACGAGCGCTGCTTGCCTGGGAAAGCGCCCAGACCGAGGATGTCGCAAGCGCCTGATTTCCGCCCGGTTTTGTCAAAAATCGGGCTTGTTATTCGATATCAATAGTCGTTCATGTAAGACAAACGAGAATAACAAACCCGAGGAATGCAGTATGCACGTAAAACGTTCAATCTTAACGCTCGCCATTGTTGGCGCGCTGGCCACGACCGCCTGTACGTCGCCAACCCAAAGCCCCACCAGCAATCTCGGTCCGCGCACACAAAACGGTGCGGCAATCGGTGCCATCGCCGGTGGCCTTCTGGGGGCTACCCGCAAAGGCGACGGCAAACTGGGCAAGGCCGCTGTGGGTGCCGTCATCGGTGGCATCGTCGGGGGTGCAATCGGTCAGCAGCTTGACAAACAGGCGGGCGACTTGCGCCAGTCGATCGACAATGATCAGGTGAAGATCGTGAATACCGGCAACGAATTGATCGTCACACTTCCGCAGGACATCCTGTTCGCGACAGATAGCGCCGATGTCAGCTATGCGCTGCAATCCGATCTGCGCGCCGTCGCGGACAACCTTCGCCAATATCCGAACTCGGTGATCGAAGTCGTGGGTCACACCGACAATGTTGGGCATGCCGATTACAACATGTCCCTGTCGCGCCGCCGGGCTGCTTCAGTAGCAGCTGTTTTGACATCGAACGGTGTTCCGACCTCTCGCGTCGTCACTATCGGATATGGCGAAGACCGTCCGGTTGCATCGAACCTGGATGCCTATGGCCGTCAGCAAAACCGTCGGGTCGAGATTATCATTCGTCCGATCCGCAACTGACCCGCGAGTCGAAATCCTAAGAAAGCCGGGCATCTGTCCGGCTTTTTTCATTGAGACAACGCTGTGAGTGTGGTCATATAATATGACCAATTCGCGCACAGGACACAGAATGCCTTTTCAGAAAATAGCGGCAGGCAAGCTGTCACAATCAGTGGTTGAGCAGATTGAACTGTTGATATTGCGTGGCATTCTGCGGCCCGGCGAACGCCTGCCGTCTGAGCGGGACCTCTCTGATCGTATGGGCGTGTCTCGACCCTCTTTGCGCGATGCGATTGCTGATCTTGAGGAAAAGGGTCTTCTGTCCCGCCGGGCAGGCGCTGGCATATACGTCAGTGAAAGCCTGGACAGTTCCTTTCCACCCGCGTTGACTCAGCTGTTCTCGCGTCACGACGAGGCGGTTTATGACTACATCGCGTTTCGCCGGGATATGGAAGGCCTGGCTGCCGAGCGTGCCGCCAGATTTGCTTCCGACACCGATCTGAAGGTGATCGCGGAACTGTTTCACAAGATGGAAGACGCAGCCGAGGGGCAAGGTGCCGATCTGGACAGCGATTTTCACATGGCAATCATTGAAGCCAGCCACAACGTGCTGATGGTTCACATGATGCGGGCGATGTATGACCTTTTGAAGCAAGGGGTGTTTTACAGCCGTCAGGTGGTGATCCAGATCACCAACACACGCCTTGACCTGTTAGAACAGCACCGGGCCATCAATGACGGGTTGCAGGCACGTGACCCAGTCCGTGCGCGGGCGGCTGTAGAAGCGCATATGGATTTCGTGACGCAAGCCTATGCCGATCTGCGCCGCGCTGACCGGAACGAAGAGGTCGCGCGCCAGCGTCTGACCTACGAAAAGGAACGCACATAGAGTCGCGGCACACGCCTCCGGATCCAACAAAAAACCCGGCCTGAATGGCCGGGTTCCTTGAATGTCGATTGATCTGAGGCTTAGTGCAGCTTGGCTTCAACCGTCTTGATCGCATCGTCGATCAGGCTGTTGCCCTCGGTTGCTGTCATCTGCGTGGCGATCACATCGCGCGCGGCAGCCACTGCGACCTGAGCCGCAGTATCGCGGACCTCTTTCACTGCGGCGGATTGCGCCGAAACGATTTGGTCTTCCGCAGCCGCAAGACGACGTGCGATCGAGGCTTTCAGGTCCTCCTTCGCAGCTGTCGCGGCGTTGGCTGCTTCTTCTTTCGCATGGGCGACAATGCGTTCAGCCTGTTTGGCTACTTCTTTCTGCTTGCGTTCATAAGACGCCAGAATGGTCTGCGCCTCTTCACGCAACGCACGTGCCTCTTCAAGTTCGGACTTGATGCCTTCGGCGCGGTTGTCCAACTGGGAACCAAGCATTTTGTGAACGCCCATATATCCCAGGAAGGTAACGAACAGCAGGAAAGCCAGCACGACCACAGTATCGGTGTTTGCCAGATCAGCCCAACCCGTTTTTTCTGCGGCAAAAGCCGGTGCTGCGATTACCAAAAACAGTGGCGCAAGAGTAAATGTCTTCATGTCTTTACCCTTTCATCCGCGAAGTTACCGCAGCGGTGATTGATTTGGCGTCCGCCTTGTAGCCCATTGATGCCAAGATTTCTTTCGCCGCGTCTTTGGCCACCGCTTTTACGCTGTCAACCGCACCGGCGCGAATTTCCGCGATGGCGGCTTCGCTTTCGGCAGCCTTGGCCGCAATCTCTGCATCTGCCTTGGAGGCGGCTGCATCGACTTCGCCCTGAATGTCGGCGCGGGCTTCTGCAACAATCTTGTTTGCTTCTGCACGGGCGTCGGCAAGGGCTTTGTTATAGGCTTCTTCGGCCTCGACGGCCTTCTGCTTCAGATCTTCGGCCGCTGTCAGGTCACTTGTGATCGTGCCCCGACGCTCCGCCAACACAGCCTCGATCCGAGGTAATGCAACTTTGGTCAGGACCAAATAGATCACCACCAGCGTGACAACGAGCCAGAAAATCTGGTTCCCGAAGGTCGAGAAATCCAGCTGCGGCATGCCTGCGGCTTCTGCACCACCTTCTGTGGCTGCCGCGGTCTGTTGCGTAGTAATTGCCATGTCTTATCTCCTGGAACCGGATTAGATGGGGCGGATCAAGGATGATCCACCCCTTCGTAAGGAAGGTTCAGGTCTTAGACAGCAAACATCAGCAGAAGTGCGACCAGGAACGAGAAGATGCCCAGAGCTTCTGCAAATGCGATGCCGATGAACAGGGTCGCCGTTTGTGCGGCAGCTGCCGACGGGTTGCGCAGGGCACCAGCCAGGAAGTTACCAGCAACGTGGCCCACACCGATAGCGGCGGCACCCGAACCGATAGCTGCCAGACCTGCACCGATGAATTGACCCATTTGAGCGATATTGCCTTCCATTGTGATTTCTCCTTACGTTGGAATGCTTGAATTGGTTGGATGAGCGGGCTGCAACCGTCTTATCTCAGTGCGACGGATGCAGTGCGTCTTTCAGATATACGCAGGTCAGGATCGCGAAGACGTAAGCCTGAATAAAGGCCACGAGTACTTCGAGAGCGAAGAACGCTGCAATTGCGAGGATCGGCAGGAAGCCGAACAGCCCAAGGGCTGCGGCGAAGCCGGCGAAAACCTTGATCACTGCGTGGCCAGCCATCATGTTGCCGGCCAAACGAATGGAGTGGCTGACGGGGCGCACGAAGTAGGAAATGATCTCGATGATCGCCAATACCGGGCGCAGCGGCAACGGTGCGGCCGACACCCAGAACAACCCAAGAAAGCCAACGCCGTGCTTCACAAAGCCAAGCCCGGTTACGAAAACAAACACGATCAGGGCCAGCACCCCCGTGACAGCGATATGGCTGGTAGTTGTGAGGCTGGTCGGGATCAGACCAAGGACGTTGGCGAAAACGATGAACATGAACAGGGTCATGACGCCAGGAAAATACTTGACGGCATCCTTGCCCGCGACGTCCTCGACCATTTTGTAAACAAAGCCGTATGCCAGTTCGGCCACCGACTGCCCACGTGTCGGCACAATCGCACGACCACGCGATCCGACGACCAGCAGCAGCACGACGCCGACGATTGCCAGAAACAACCAAAGCGTTTGGTTGGTCGGGGTAAATGTCCCAAGATGATCACCGCCAAACAGCGGTTTGATCTCGAACTGTTCCATCGGATGAATGGCCAGACCAGGTTGTTCCGGCGCGAAAAGCAAGCCAGACAGAAGCACCAGAGCCAGAACAACAAAGAATGCGATCTTGATGATCGGGCCGCCACCCTGTTTTGCGCTTTGATCAGCCACGTCCGTTACCCTCTTCTTCCGCGGTGGTCTGCGCGTTCTGCGCATCTTCCGCTTTCTTCTGCATTTGGGCAGCCGTGGACAGCATAACCTTCATGCCTGCGGCGAAACCCAACATTATGAACAGCACCATGAAGATGGGTTTCGTGCCAAACAGTGCATCCAACCCGTATCCGATGCCAAAGCCGATCAACAGACCGACGGTAAGCTCTATGACCATCTGCCAGGCGAAGGACGCCTGATTGTAGGCCTCGTCTCCGGTCTTTTTTTGCTTCTCCTCACCCTTCGCCTCTTTCAGGCGCGTCTCGAGCTGTCGCAAACGCTCGCGATCGGGTTCGTTGGACAAGGAAATGCCTCCGGTAACGGTTGCTGCATGTGCTAAGGGCTGGAACGTTGTGAGTCAACGGTGTTTAGCGCGAACAGGATATTGCTTAAAGTATTGATATATATCGTTTTTGATCTGGGCCGGGATTCGTTGCGGCGACACAGGCCCACGTCAGACCCCCTTTCGTGTGAAATCCGCTTATTCAACCATTTGGTTGACGATTGAACCGCCCAGACTTAACCCAAAGGCATGAGCACTCGTCTGGATCTTGCCTTTGCCGCCCTGTCCGACCCGACCCGGCGCGCCATTTTGACAATGCTTCTGGAAGATGACATGGCCGTCACAGACGTGGCGGAGCCGTTCGAGATGTCGCTGGCAGCGATTTCGAAGCACCTGACGATCCTGACCCGCGCCGGGCTGATCAGCCAGGAAAAGCGCGGGCGGGTGAAGTGGTGCAAGCTGGAACCCGACGCGTTGCGCGATGCATCGGTCTGGATGCAGGGGTTTGGACAGTTCGAACCCGTGAACCTTGATGCCTTCGAGCGGTTCCTTGAAACCGAACTTCGCGACGATCATGACGGCTAAGGCAAGGACAGGCCCGCATCATCTTTTGCCCATTGGCGCGCGGCGGCTTTCAGATGGGCAAGAATAGCCTGTACTTTGGTTGACCGATGAAGGTCGACATGGGTCACAAGCCACAAACGCGACTTCCATTCTTCTTTGGATGGTATGATCCGAACCAGACCGTCCTGCGACCCATCCACCGCAAAGCCCAAGCCTGCTCCGGCGATTAACGCCTCACGCATTGCGATGTCATCGGACACTTGAAACCGCACGTTCTCGGCCGGGATATTTTGCGCAAGCCACCGCATGAACGGCGCGCGAGAGTTCAGATCACCCGTTCCGATGAAACGATGGTCGGCCAATGTCTCTTCCGTCGGCAGGTCGTGCTTGTCGATGTAACTTTGGGCGGCATACAGGCCGAAGGCTACATCCAGGAACGGCTGGACCACATTGTCGGGTTCCTGCGGCGCAGTCCCGGCGCGGATCGCAACATGCGCTTCGCCATACTCAAGCTTGAAAATTCTCGGCCCGGTCAAAAGCTGCACGCGCAGTCCGGGATGGCGGGATTGAAATTCCGTCAACACCGGGGCCAACCGCGCGGAAAAACCGGGCAAGGCTGTGATGACCAGATCGCCCGCTACATCATCCCCCTGACCCTTCAACCGCCCCTCGAGCTGGGTGAACTGGTCTTCCGTCACCTGCGCAATTCGCGCAAGGTCCGCCCCCGCTTCGGTCGGTGTATAGCCGCGCGCGTGGCGTTGAAACAGTTTCACGCCCAACCGGTGCTCCAGCGCGTCAATATGGCGAATGACCGTCGCGTGATGGATGCCCAAGGCTTCCGCTGCGCCGCTGACCGTGCCCGCCCGCGCGACGTGATAGGCGGTTCTGATCTCGTCCCAGTGATTCATTCAAGTCTTCTGTGCATTTTCCAACATACACTGTTAAATTGCGCAGATTGCGTTTGTTTTTGCAAGGTCACATATTTCCTCCAAAGCAAAACTGGAGCACAACATGACACACATCCTTCGCATCGACAGTTCCGCCCGGACCGACGGTTCGATCTCGCGCGCACTGGCTGACAAAGTGGTTGCCAAACACGCTGGCACCACTGTGACCACCCGCGATCTGGCACAGGGCATCCCGCATCTGGATGCCGCCTGGACCGCCGCAACCTTTACCCCGCCCGAGGCGCGGAGCGCAAACGACAACGCCGCACTCGCTCTTTCAGATCAGATCGTAGCCGAGGTTCAGGCCGCGGACCTGATCGTGATTTCCGCCGCGACCTATAACTTTTCGATCCCGTCCACACTGAAGGCGTGGGTCGATCACCTTGCGCGTGCCGGTGTCACCTTTCGCTACCGCGAAGACGGCACACCCGAAGGCCTGTTGACCGGGAAGCGCGTTATCGTGGTGACCGCATCGGCTGGCACACCTGTTGGGGCACCACATGATTTCGTGACACCGTATCTTAAACACATTCTGGGCTTCATGGGCATTTCTGATGTCGAGTTTATTTCCGCAACCGGCGCAGATGGCTTAGCCGACGCCGACGCACATATCGAAAAACTGGCTGCATAGAGGTCGTTGGGGCGCTGTGCGCGGCGCCCCTATCCGTCAGGTTATCGGATCAGAATGGCCCGGAAGTCATTGACGTTGGTGCCCGTTGGCCCCGGCGAGAACAGATCACCCAAAGCATCGAAAGCCCCCCAAGCATCGTTCGCGGTCAACAGTGCGGACGGATCTTGACCCATAGCGCGCAACCGCCCGGCAGACTGGCCATTGGCAAACGCCCCTGCATTATCTTCTGATCCGTCGATCCCGTCGGTATCCGCGGCCAAGGCGGTGAACCCCTTCAGGCCCTCGCAGGTGATCGCCAAAGACAAAAGGAACTCGGTATTTCGCCCCCCGCGCCCCGCGCCGTTCAAGGTGACGGTCGTTTCACCACCCGACAACAAGACGCAGGGGGCGCTGAACGGACGATTGCGGGTCAGAACCTCGTGCGTCATGGCACCGTGCATCTTCGCGACCTCGCGCGCCTCGCCTTCGATTGCGTCAGACAGGATCACAGCAGGTATGCCCAACGTCAGCGCCCGTGCGGCGGCGGCTTCCAGACTCAGTCGGGCCGACGCGACAACCTCTGCCCGGTTGCGCGCAAATGCCGGATGTGACGGCGCGGGTGCCGGATTGGTCCGTATGTACTCCACGATATGTGGCGGCACATCAATATTCCACGCCGAGATTGCCGCGAGCGCCTGTGCCTGATCAGCCTCGTCAGGCACCGTTGGGCCGGATGCCACCTGCGACGGGGCATCGCCGGGCACATCCGACACGATCAGGCTAAGCACGTTGGCAGGGAACGCGGCCATCGCCAGACGCCCGCCCTTGATCCGCGATACATGCTTGCGGATCGCATTCATCACTGAGATCGGAGCCCCGGAGGCCAGCAACACCTCGTTCAATAGCTGTTCGTCATCCAGCGTCAGGCCACCGGGCGGCGCAGGCAGAAGCGCGGACCCTCCACCGGTGATCAACGCAATGACAAGATCGTCCTCGCACAGCCCGCTGACCGCCTCGATCAGGGCGTCCGCGGCCGCAAGCCCTGCCGCATCCGGCACGGGATGCGCGGCTTCCATTACCCGGATGTTTTGACATGGTGCCCCATAGCCGTAGCGTGTGACGACGACCCCCTCGACCGGCTCACCCCATAGTTCTTCAAAGGCCGCCGCCAATTGCGCAGCCCCCTTGCCCGCGCCAATGACCACGGTTTTGCCCTTCGGCTTGGCAGGTAGATAACCCTGCAAGACCTTCTTTGCGTCAGCTGCCCTGATCGCCGCATTGAACAGGTCGGTCAGGAAGGCTTTGTCGGCTGGATCAATCATGGCGTGACCATAGCCTTGCGTCGGAACAGCGGGCAAGCGCTCGGCACCCGGTCCGACCAACATAGTGACTGTCATTGGGTGAATATCTGCAAGGATGGTGCGGTCGGTGGGACTCGAACCCACACGAGTGTTACCTCACAGCGACCTCAACGCTGCGCGTCTACCAATTCCGCCACGACCGCAAGCCCAGGCTAGGTGACGCGCTTCATAGCGAAGGGGTCTTGGGATGTGAAGTCCAAAAACGCGTGCCGGAAATAATTAAGGATGCTTTTTGACAAAGCCTCAAGGCGGTGCCAAATGAAGCTTATGAAAGCCTTGCCTGATATGCCCCCGGTCACGTGGGAGACCGCCGACACACTGGTCGATTACGACGCCGCAGTTGCGCGTATGGAAGCGCATGTCGATGCCATGACACGCGGCGAAGCAGGCGAGATGATCTGGCTTCTGGAGCACCCGCCGCTTTACACAGCGGGAACTTCTGCCGACCGGAAGGATCTTGTAGCACCTGACCGGTTTCCGGTCCACGCGTCAAAGCGTGGCGGGCAATACACCTATCACGGGCCAGGCCAGCGCGTCGCCTATGTGATGCTGGATGTGGGCAAGCGTGGGCGCGATGTTCGTGCGTTCGTCAACGCGCTTGAAGAATGGGTTATCAGCACGCTTGCCGAGTTCAACGTCACCGGAGAGAGGCGCGAAGGTCGTGTTGGGGTTTGGGTGGTTCGCAACGACAAGCCCAAAACAGCCTTGGGGCGGTCGCCAGAAGACAAGATCGCCGCAATCGGGGTGCGTCTTCGAAAATGGGTCAGCTTCCATGGCATATCAATCAATGTCGAACCGGATCTGGAACATTTCTCGGGCATTGTGCCATGCGGCATTTCCGAACATGGCGTGACCAGCTTGGTTGATCTTGGTTTGCCTGTTACGATGGTCGATGTGGACAATGCCTTGCGCAGATGTTTTGATACGGTCTTCGGCCCTGTCGGCGAAAACTAGACTGTGTGGATCCCTAAACTCCCTGCGACAGCACGCCGTCTTTCAATTGGGTTGTTATGACTGCAGGGTCCGCACGAGAAAGACGCATAACGCGTAAAATAATCTATCAAGAGGACCAAAATGAAGACGATTCTCTCTTCCGCCGCCATGATTCTTGCGCTTTCGGGCACAGCCTTCGCAGAAGGTGATGTTGCCGCAGGCGAAAAAGACTTCAAAAAATGCAAATCCTGTCACACTATTGCTGACGAGAACGGCGAAGCACTGTTCAAAGGTGGCAAGACCGGCCCGAACCTCTACGGCGTTGTCGGTCGGCAAGCTGGTGCCTACGAGGATTTCAAATACGGCGATTCGATCGTTGCTGCTGGCGAAGCCGGTCTGGTTTGGACCGAAGAAACGCTGGTGGAATACATCAAGGATCCCAAAGGGTTCCTGAAAGAATATACCGGTGATTCCGCCGCCAAGTCGAAAATGACGTTCAAATGGGGCAAACCGGAAGACATCGTTGCCTTCTTGGCGACCTTCTCTTCTGAAATGTCGGATGATGGTGAAGCCGCCGAAGACGAAGCGTCTGAAGATGAAGCGACCGAAAGCGATTCGACCGCAACCAACTAAGACGCGTCGGCGATAACGCCGGTTTTCTGCTGAAACGAAGCGCCCCGCCCGGTAAATACCGGTGCGGGGTGAATTTTTTTGTCGATTGCGGCCATTGCGACATTGCCCGCTTCCGCGCCTCATATTACACACGTTAAAAAGCCGGGTGAGGTTGCTCCTTGCCCCGGTCACGTTAACCCTAAAGGGAGGGATACATGGCGGACGCAACCATTCACGACCATGACCACCACGATGATCGCGGGTTCTTTACCCGATGGTTCATGTCGACCAACCACAAAGATATCGGGATTCTGTATCTGTTTCTGGCCGGTTTGACGGGCTTCATTTCCGTCTCCTTCACCGTTTACATGCGGCTTGAGCTGATGAACCCCGGTGTTCAGTATATGTGCCTTGAAGGTGCGCGCTTCATCGCTGACGCATCGGCCGAATGCACGCCAAATGGCCACCTTTGGAACGTATTGATAACCTATCACGGTGTCTTGATGATGTTCTTTGTGGTCATCCCCGCCCTGTTCGGCGGGTTTGGCAACTATTTCATGCCGCTTCAAATCGGCGCTCCGGACATGTCCTTCCCGCGCATGAACAACCTGTCGTTCTGGCTTTACGCTACGGGTGTGGCGCTTGGCGTGGCCTCCATGCTGGCGCCGGGTGGCAATGACCAGCTTGGGTCGGGCGTTGGCTGGGTTCTGTATCCGCCTTTGTCGACCTCGGAAGGCGGCTATTCCATGGACCTTGCAATCTTCGCTGTGCACGTTTCCGGTGCCTCGTCGATCCTTGGTGCAATCAATATCATCACCACGTTCCTGAATATGCGTGCCCCCGGCATGACCCTGTTCAAGGTGCCCCTGTTTGCTTGGTCCATCTTCGTGACTGCTTGGCTGATCCTGCTGTCGCTGCCGGTTCTGGCGGGCGCGATCACCATGCTGCTGATTGATCGCAACTTCGGCGGGACATTCTTTGATCCGTCGGGCGGTGGCGATCCGGTGCTGTATCAGCACATCCTGTGGTTCTTCGGCCACCCCGAAGTGTATATCGTGATCCTGCCCGGCTTCGGTCTGATCAGCCACGTGATTGCTACGTTTGCCCGCAAACCGATCTTTGGCTATATGCCGATGGTCTGGGCACTGATTGCCATTGGCTTTATCGGCTTCGTGGTGTGGGCGCACCATATGTACACGGTTGGCATGTCACTGACCCAGCAATCTTACTTCATGCTGGCAACGATGGTCATCGCAGTGCCGACCGGGATCAAGATCTTCTCTTGGATCGCGACGCTTTGGGGCGGTTCGATCGAGTTCAAGACACCCATGCTTTTTGCAATGGGCTTCTTGTTCCTGTTCACCGTTGGTGGCGTAACCGGCGTTGTGCTGTCACAGGCTGGCGTGGACCGGGTGTATCACGACACCTATTATGTTGTGGCGCACTTCCACTACGTGATGTCGATCGGTGCCGTGATGTGTATCTTTGCAGGCATCTACTACTGGATCGGCAAAATGTGCGGTCGTCAGTATCCTGAGTTGGCTGGCAAGATCCACTTCTGGACCTTCTTCATCGGCGTGAACCTGACCTTCTTCCCGCAACACTTCCTGGGCCGCCAAGGCATGCCCCGTCGTTACATCGACTACCCGGAAGCGTTCGCTTACTGGAACAAGATCAGCTCTTATGGTGCGTTTCTGTCCTTCGCGTCCTTCGTGTTCTTCATTGGCATCGTGTTCTACACGCTGTTCAAAGGCAAACGCGTGACCGAAAACAACTATTGGAACGAATATGCGGATACGCTGGAATGGACCCTGCCCAGCCCGCCACCCGAGCATACCTTTGAGATCCTGCCCAAACAGGAAGACTGGGACAAAGGTCACTCGCACTGAGCGGACCTGACAATCGCAAAAAAGGCCCGGTCGATGTCCGGGCCTTTTCTTTTGATATCTGTATGACGTCTGGCTACTCGACCACGGGAAGTGTCAGTTCAAATCGTTCATCCCCCCACCCGTCGACACTGGTTCGCGCCCGGATCCAGATGGCTTCGGTTCCTTGCGGCAGTGTGACCTCTTTCAGGCTTCGGGTGAAAGGCTGTTCGTTGACATGAGGGTGCTGCAAGACGCGTGTGCCCAACGTATCACCCACCCAATTTTCGATCCGCCATTCATCGGCGTAGTCATCCCATCCGGTTTCTTCATGGGCAATCGTCACCGATACGGTCCACCCAACGTCAGCGGGTGTTACAGTCGCGCCCACAATCTGGGCATCATCCGCAAAGACGGGGGTGGCAGCACACAGCAGACCAATCCAAAGAAATCGCATCATACCCTTCCTCGCAAGATAAGGGCCAGTGTGCCCCACCGTCGCGCGTTGTGCCAATCACGTCTGGGCGAGCGGTGCACCGGGTTACGACAACGCCACTTGCGTCCGTTTCAGCTTTTTCTCTTGCGTCATCGGCCTGCTCCGGTTCTTCATAGATGTTCTTGAACCGCAGGAAAGCCCGTCCTGATGCCTTACGAGTGGATGCCAACAGACGCACCCGGCGCCCCAAAAGCAGAGCTGCATCTATGGCCGTTCCGGTCCCTGCCGCGTCGCGGCTTTGTCTGGATCATGGGGCTGGGCTTTTCATTGATACTGATCCCACTTCTGGCGCTGTTGGGCTCTACGACGCTGTGGTGGCTACTGCCGTTTGCTTTGGGCGCCATGGGCGCGCTGTGGTTCTTTATCGAGAAAAGCTACAAGGACGGCGAAATACTTGAAAAACTGTTGATCTGGTCTGACCACATGACCCTGACCCGCCACGGTCCGGGGCAAAAAATCCAACACTGGGAGGCAAATACCTATTGGGTCACGGTCGAGATGCACAAGAAAGGCGGACCCGTCCCGAATTATGTGACGCTGAAAGGAAACAATCGCGAAGTCGAGATTGGCGCATTCCTGTCCGAGAAAGAGCGGCCACGACTGTACGACGAGCTTGCTGAGGTGTTGTTGCGCGCCAAATCTATTGGTTAACCGGGCAAAAGCCGTGCGAGGGCGGCCTAAAGCGGACGCTCGTAATACCTGATCAAATGATCCAGATAAGGTGTTTCCTGATGATAGGGGGCGCATTCCTTGAAGCCCAGTTTCTCGTATAGGCCCGATGCTTCGACCAACGCCCGACCGGTATCAAGACGGACGCTTGAATGGCCGTCTTTCCGGGCCTGATCCATCAGCGCCAAGGTCAGCGCCTTCCCTGCCCCAAGCCCACGCGCCTCATCGGTCACGAAAACTCGCTGGATCTCCGCAATTCCATCCTCCAGCATGCGCATCATTCCACAGCCAACGGGTTTTTCGCCGTGATATGCCAGAAGCAGATCACCATGCGGACGGGCGTGTATCTGCGAAAATCCTGTCACCAGATCATCGATCTTATCCGGGTCATATTTTTTCTGGATATTTTCCCGCTCTTCGGGCGATCGATCAAAAAGGAATGCGATATACCCAAGGAACAGGGTCGCAACGATTTGCGCATCCTGAGGAAATCTGGCTCGTTCAATTGTCAGCATGGCTTAGGTGTCTCGCACGGCGGATACACACAGTATACCTGATCGGTGCGAAAAGTCCTGCCCAAGTTGGCAAGGGTCAAGTTTACCCCAACTTCTCTTTCACCATGGGCCCAACTTTTCCGAAATCCATCTGCCCGGTAAATCTGGCTTTCAAGGCGCCCATGACTTTGCCCATGTCCCGAATGCTGTCCGCACCCACCTCGGAAATGGCCTCGGCAACAGCGGCCTCGGTTTCTTCGTCGGACAATTGTTTCGGCAGAAACTCTTCGATCACAACGATTTCCGAGCGCTCTTTCTCAGCAAGCTCCAACCGTCCGCCTTCTTCGTAGGCGCGCGCGCTTTCCTGACGTTGCTTTACCATTTTGCCAAGAATTGCCAAAACATCCGCGTCCGTAACCTCAGCCTCGTCTCCGGTGCCACGCATGGCAATATCGCGATCCTTGATCGCAGCGCTGATCAAGCGAAGCGTCGACAACCGCGCCGCATCCTTGTTTTTCATCGCCGTCTTCAGGGCGTCATTCACCTGGCTGCGCATGTCCATGGGTCCATCCATCTACAGTGACCTTTACGAAGCTCGCAACTTATCGAAAAGAGCAGGGGCATTCAACCGGAAGGGCAATCTTCTAAGATGTTGATAAATAACAAGATGTAAAATTGCCAGCTATTTCCACTGCCTCTTGACCCGACGGGCCAGCACCTCTAGTTTCGCGCCAATTTGTCGATCGGGAGTCGCCACATGTCCGCTGCCACCGCCCAAGTCCAAGCATCTGCAAAACCCACCGCCTGCCTGGCCCTTGCCGATGGGACCATATTCTATGGCCATGGGTTCGGGGCAACCGGCACCACCACCGCCGAGCTGTGTTTCAACACCGCTATGACGGGGTATCAAGAGATTATGACCGACCCGTCTTACGCCGGCCAGGTCGTGACCTTCACCTTTCCGCATATCGGCAATGTCGGTGTGAACCCCGAGGATGACGAGACAGGCGAACCGGTCGCTGCGGGGATGGTGGTCAAATGGGATCCGACCGAGCCATCTAACTGGCGTTCCACAGAACGGCTGGTTGACTGGCTGGCAAGACGTGGCCGAATTGGGGTTGGTGGCGTGGACACACGGCGTCTGACCCGCGCGATCCGCCATCAGGGCGCGCCGCATGTGGCCATTGCCCATGACCCAGAGGGTAATTTCGACATCGAGGCGCTGGTCGCCGAAGCCCGCGCGTTTTCTGGGCTGGAGGGGTTGGACCTGGCCAAGGACGTCACCTGTGCGCAGAGCTACAAATGGGACCAGATGCGGTGGGCCTGGCCCGACGGCTATCCCAAGCAGGACACCCCGCGCCACAAGGTCGTCGCGTTGGATTATGGCGCAAAACGCAACATTCTGCGGTGCCTTGCCTCGGCCGGGTGCGATGTCACCGTTCTGCCCGCCACCGCTACGGCCGACCAGGTGCTGGCCCTGAACCCCGACGGAGTGTTTCTGTCCAATGGGCCCGGAGATCCTGCCGCAACGGGTGAATATGCGGTCCCGATGATCAAGACGATCCTGGACACCACAGACATTCCTGTCTTTGGCATCTGCCTCGGGCATCAAATGCTGGCGCTGGCGCTTGGCGCGCGGACGATCAAGATGAACCACGGCCACCATGGTGCAAACCACCCGGTGAAAGACAAAGATACGGGCAAGGTCGAAATCACTTCGATGAACCACGGGTTCGCGGTGGACACAGCCAGCCTGCCAGACGGCGTGGTTGAAACTCACGTGTCGTTGTTTGACGGATCAAACTGTGGATTGCGCATGGAAAACCGCCCGGTATTCTCGGTGCAGTACCATCCCGAAGCCAGCCCGGGTCCGATGGACAGCTATTATCTGTTTGAACGCTTCGCCCAAGCCATGGACGCACGGGCCTAAACCGCTTCTAATTTCACACAAATCTGCAAGATAGACCTTTGGTTAACTCGTCGTTAACCAAAGGTTCGACATGCTCTCTTGGTCTGACAATCCAAAGAGCACGAAGATGCCAACCGCCAACCTGCGCCTTGTTCAAACCGACGCCCGGTCCTCGCCGCAGGCAACGACCTCTGTCATACCACGTCGGCGAACGCGTAAACCACTTGGACAAATCCTTGTGGAGATGGGTGCTGTAAGCCCTGAAAACCTCGCCATGGCGGTATCGCTACAGGCCCGCGAGGATGCGCGGTTTGGTGATATCCTTCTGACCCAAGGCTGGGTGCGTGAGGCCGATCTTTATGCTGGATTGGCCCTGCAATATCGGTGCCAGATTGCAGATTTGCAACGCGAGCCGCCAGATGTTCGTCTGATTGACCAATTGGGTGCCGCATTCTGCATCAGGAACGGGATCGTACCATGGAAATCGGTCGGCGGGGCAACCGTCATCATTTGCTCTCGCCCGGATGAATTCCGCACGCTATCTCGCACGTTTCCCGCCGAATGGGGGCGCTGTTTTCTGGCCGTCGCCCCCGAAGGCGACATTCAGGCCGCGCTGATTGCGATGCGGCACAGATCGCTGGCACTCCACGCCGAAACCCGCGTCTCCGATTCGGAAAGCTGTCGCGGTTGGCAGGCGGGAACTGTCGCTCGATTTGCGGCCGCACTTGTGATCTGTTTGTGCGCCATCTTCGTTGTCTCGTCCTTCGCGGGTTTTCTAACGCTGGTGATCTGGGCGGTTTTGACCTTGCTTCTGAATTCGGCGCTCAAAGGCATTGCGGCCATTCAGTATTGGCGCCGGGGGGCGCCCACGCCGTTGAACCCCCAACAATCCGCTCCGAAACACGGGTTTCTGAAACTGCCAACCGTTTCCATTCTCGTCCCGCTTTACAAGGAACGCGAGATCGCGGGGCGTTTGGTGAAACGCTTGGCGCGGCTGTCCTATCCCAAAGAATTATTGGATGTGTGTCTGGTGGTCGAAGAAGATGATACTTTGACGCAAGAGACCCTCGCGCAGGCTAATCTACCACGTTGGATGCGGCAGATCGTGGTGCCGCGTGGGGTGGTGAAAACCAAACCACGCGCGATGAATTTTGCGCTGGATTTTTGCCGAGGTTCGGTGATTGGCGTCTATGACGCCGAGGACGCACCAGACCCTGACCAAATTCACAAAGTCGTGCGCAGGTTCGCCCAACGCGGGGCCGAGGTGGCTTGTCTGCAAGGCAAGCTGGATTTCTACAACGCGCGCACAAACTGGTTAAGCCGCTGTTTCACCGTCGAATATGCCACTTGGTGGAGAATTGTGCTGCCCGGAGTGGAACGTGCGGGATTCGCTATCCCGCTGGGTGGCACGACCCTTTTCTTTCGCCGCGACGCATTGGAGGAGCTCGGGCGTTGGGATGCCCATAATGTCACCGAAGACGCCGATCTGGGGATCCGGTTGGCGCGGCATGGTTATCGGACCGAGTTGATTGACACCGTCACCGAAGAAGAAGCCAATTGCCGCGTCTGGCCGTGGATCAAACAACGCTCGCGCTGGATCAAAGGTTATGCCATGACCTATGGCGTTCATATGCGTCAGCCCCGCAAACTTCTGCATGATCTGGGTTGGTGGAAATTCCTTGGGTTTCAAATCCTGTTTCTTGGCAGCCTCTCACAGTTCCTTCTGGCCCCGATCCTGTGGACGTTCTGGGCGTTCCCCCTTGGTCTGCCCCACCCGTTGCGCGGGGTGATGCCCAGTGAGCTTCTGATCCTCCTGGGCACGGTTTTTATGGCAACCGAGCTATTGACCATTACCGTTGGCATCCAGGCGGTCAGCAACGACAAGCTGCGATGGCTGCGGTTCTGGGTGCCGACCTTGCATTTCTATTATCCGCTCGCGTCGCTGGCCGCGATGAAAGGCTTTACCGAGATCATGACCAAACCTTTTTACTGGGATAAAACCCAGCATGGTAAGTTTGATGAACCTGATGCCGAGGGGATTATTCCCCCGCCAATGAATCCAGCTTGATCCGCGTTTCGAACGCTTTTGAGATATGGGTCTTGAGCGCAGTGTGCGCCGCCACTTGGTCCCGCGCCTCGATCGCGGTGACAATCGCGTCATGTTCGGCAATTGCTTTTTCGCTTCGCCCTTCAGCAGCCAGCGACGTGGTTGCCAGCAAGGCCATCGTACGGTGCACAAGATCCAACTGCTGCACCAGATAGCGGTTGTGTGATGCCAGATGCAGTTGCTTGTGAAAACGGCGGTTAGATCGCGACAGGGCCGCCGGATCAGACAGGCGCTTGCGGTCGTCCTCGACCATTTCACGCAGCACGCTGATCTCTTCCGGCGTGGCGTGTTGGGCCGCCAGTGACGCGGCCAAACCTTCAAGCGCCGAGCGCACCACGTAAAGTTCGGCCAGTTGATTATGGCTCAGCGATGCAACGATCAGGCTGCGCCCATCCCGCGTCAGAAGCGACTGCGTCTCAAGCCGTTGCAGAGCTTCGCGGATGGGTGTGCGTGATACGCCGAATCTGTCGGCCAGTTCGCTCTCGACCAGCCTGTCACCCGGTTTGTACGTACCCGTATCTATCGCTTCGAGGATCAGCTCGTATGCGTCTTTCTGTCCCTGTTTGGTTTCTGCCACGTCGTCCTCGTTCATGCTTCGGGCATTTTATCGCGTTACCTAACCACGCACGACTGGTCAAAGCAAACATGAACCGGCAAACATACTGTCGCAGCCCGCCCGAACTTCATCCCGTCCCCTTCCCTTGGCCTGCCAAGAAGGATAGCGTCACGCCATGGTGAAAGATCGCTTTTCTCATGTCAGCGCCTGGGTCTTTGATCTGGACAATACGCTGTATCCACCCCATGCGCGGCTGTTCGATCAGATCGAAATCCGCATGACCAATTGGGTGATGCAGGAATTGCGCGTGGACCGGGACAAGGCTGACCAGCTTCGCCAATACTATTGGAAAACCTATGGCACCACGCTGGCCGGGCTGATGCGTGAACACGGGGTCGATCCTGCCCCCTACCTGCATGATGTACACGACATCTCGATGGAGCATCTTGAGGTCGATCCGGCCTTGGCGCAGCACATTCGGTCGCTGCCCGGTCGCAAGATCGTCTATACAAACGGCTCGGCACCCTATGCCGAACGGGTGCTGGCCGCGCGGGGATTGGCGGGGTTGTTTGATGCGGTGTATGGCGTGGAACACGCAGATTTTCACCCCAAACCCGACTGGGCGGCCTTTGACGCGGTGTTTGCCCGCGATGGGTTGATGCCCGAGGTTGCAGCGATGTTCGAAGACGATCCGCGCAATCTGGCCGTGCCCCACGCTTTGGGCATGCGTACGGTCCATGTTGCACCGGACCCCGCGCCAGCCGATCACATACACCACCACACCGACAATCTGACCACATTCCTGCACCAGCTTGTTGATGCCGCCTGCCCTGACACGAAGGAATGATCCATGACGGACCACAGCGCTGATATCTTCATCTCGGGTGGTGGCATCGCCGGACAAGTCACCGCTGCCGCCTTTGCCGAGGCCGGGTTCAGCGTCGTCATGGCGGACCCGTTCACACCGGTCATCACGGCGGATGAGGACAAATCAGACCTGCGCTCCACCGCGTTTTTGCAGCCCGCACGACAGTTGTTCGATCGAATTGGGCTGTGGCCCATTTTGAAAACCCACGCAAAACCCTTGGATCAATTGGCGGTGATCGACACAGTCGGTTGGCCCCCCGAAACCCGCGAGCGTCGGGTCTTCCAATCCGATGACATGGGCAACGAGCCCTTTGGCTGGAACCTGATGAACTGGGTCGTGCGGCGGGAAATCTGGAGCTATCTGCAAGACCAGCCGCGCATCAAATCCCTCTATGGCACGGGATTTCGTTCGCTCGTGCAGCGCACGGGCCAGATTATCGTGACGCTGACCAATGGCGACATCGTGCGGGCACGAATGGGGGTTGCGGCGGATGGCAAATTCTCGCCCTTGCGCGAAGCGGCTGGAATTTCCATCTCCACCACCCGCTATGGCCAGAAATCTCTGGCATTCACGGTGACGCATGACTTACCGCACCGGAACATCTCGACCGAGATTTACAATGAAGGTGGTCCGTTTACCATCGTGCCGCTGCCCGACATCGACGGACAGAATGCATCCGCTATCGTCTGGATGAACAAGGGTCCGCGCGCGGTGGAACTGATGAACATGCCGGTTGCCCGGTTCGAGGATGTGATGTTCACCCGCTCGACCGGCCTGCTTGGGCGGATGCATCTTCAAGGCAATCGCTCGGTCTGGCCGATCATCACACAAACGGCGGATCAACTGACGTCAGGCCGCGTGGCCGTGGTGGCAGAGGCCGCGCACGCCTTGCCGCCGATTGGCGCGCAAGGGCTGAACACGTCGCTGAATGACGTGATCGCATTGCTGGACTTGGCCGTGAAATCCCCCCACACGCTTGGCGATGCGCCGATGATGCAAGCCTATGCCAAGATCCGCGCCAGTGACATAGCGCGGCGGGCGCGGGTGATTGACCTGTTCAACCGTGTCACCCGGTCGGGCGACGGGGTCATGCAGGCAATTCGTCTGATCGGGCTGAAAGCGGTGCATGACGTGACCCCGATGCGCAAACGCGTGATGCGGGCCGGGTTGGGACCAAAATAACCTGTCTGCGTCATGCCGCCGCAATGCCGGATTGTCGCATTCCGTTCTGTTCACAAGTGAATGATACCCCAACCAAACAGCGAACAGGAGACACAGCCATGACAAACGAACAAACCCCGGAACAGAAAGCCGCCGATGCCCGCGCCGAGAAGATTACATTCGGCATTTTTGGTGGCATCGTGCTCGTGCTTGTCCTTGCGTTTCTGACCATGGGCCTGACAGGTGTCGGGCTGGTCGCGGTCGCGACGGTTCCGGTAATCTACATCTTGCTGGTCCTGATGGCTGGCGGCAAAGCCTGACCGCCAGACATCACTGAAAGCGCGCGGGCGACATCCGCGCGCCTGCCTGTCACAGCACTTTTGACAGAACGGCGTCCAGCCGGGCCACACTTGCGTCCACGTCATACAGCTTGTCGAGGCCAAACAGCCCGAGACGGAAGCTGGAATAGTCGTCGCCTTCGTCACACATTAACGGCACACCGGCAGCGATTTGAACGCCTTCAGCGGCAAACGGCTTGCCCGCTTTGATATCCGGGTCTGCGGTATAGGCCACAACGACCCCCGGCGCGGTAAACCCATCCGCTGCCACGGATTTCACGCCCTTGGACGCCAGCAGTTCGCGCACCCGGCGACCTTGTTCCCATTGAGCCTCCCGCAGCTTGTCGAACCCGTAGGCCTTGGTTTCCAACATCGTGTCGCGGAAGGCGCGCAACGCATCTGTTGGCATGGTCGCGTGATAAGCGTGACCGCCGCCCTCATACGCTTCCATGATGGACAGCCATTTGCCCAGATCGACCGCGAACGAGGTCGAGATCGCCGCTTTCGCCAGATCACGGGCGGCTTTGTTCATCATAACCAGCCCGGCAGAGGGCTGCGCCGACCACCCTTTTTGTGGGGCCGAGATCAGCACATCCACCCCGGTTGCCTTCATATCAACCCACGCACAGCCAGACGCGATACAGTCCAGCACGAAGATGCCGCCCACCGAATGCACAGCATCAGCCACGGCTTTCAAATAATCATCCGGCAGGATCATTCCGCTGGCCGTTTCCACATGCGGGGCGAAGACAACATCGGGACGTTCGTCCGTGATGCGGGCCACCACCTCGTCAATCGGGGCGGGTGCAAATGGGGCGTCAGGCGCATTGCCAACGCGGCGGGCCTTCATCACCGTTTCGTCTGACGGGATCGACCCCATCTCGAATATCTGGCTCCACCGGAAGGAAAAGAACCCGTTGCGGATGACCAACACACGTTTGCCGGTGGCAAACTGGCGCGCGACGGCTTCCATCGCGTAGGTGCCGCCGCCGGGCACGACTGCCACGGCGTCCGCGTTGTAGACCTCTTTCAACGTGGCCGAGATATCGTTCATCACGCCCTGAAAGGCTTTGGACATATGATTCAGCGATCGGTCGGTGAACACCACCGAAAATTCCAGCATTCCATCCGGGTCAATATCAGGCAAAAGGGCTTTCATGGCAGACTCCGTTCAAGGGTTCCAGGTTGGGTTCACCGTGACCCAAATCGGTCCGGTTTGGAAGGCGTCAAATCGGCCCCATCCGGCGTTCTTCGGACAGAAGGACATTGGCTTCAACATCCCCAACACCGGGAAGCGTCATGATCCGGCGCCTCAGCACCCGTTCGAAATCAGCAATGTCGCGGGCCACCACGCGCAGGCGGTAATCATACATTCCCAACACATGCTCAACCGTCTGAACTTCGGGGATGGCCGACACCGCACGTTCGAAATCTTCCAGACTGACGCGCCCCTTGGTGGCCAGCTTGATGCCCAGAAAGACAGCGACGCCAAAGCCCAGCGCCTCCCGGTCCAAGTCCAAACGCCGCCCGGCAATCACACCGTGGTCGGTCAGGCGTTTGATGCGCCGCCATGTCGCCGGTTGGCTAAGCCCGACAACTCGCCCCAACGCGCCGGCCGACTGCGTTGCGTCCTCGGACAAGGCGCGTAGAAGCGCCCGGTCGATATCGTCCAACTCAATCACAGCGGCAATGCCTCGTCCGATTTGATCCGCGCCACATGCATCAGTGCCTCGATGTCGGCGATGTGCGGCAGCGCCAGCAATTGGTCGCGATAGATCGCCTGATAATGGGCCATATCGCGGGCGATGACGGACAGACGGACATCAACGCGGCCTAGAAAGGTCTGAATCTCGATGACTTCGCGAATGTCACGCGCGGCTTCGATGAACTCGTCAAATGCTCGCACCTGTGTTTTGTCCAGCGTGATGCGCAGGCTGACTTCGACCGTGTAGCCCAAGGCGCGCCAGTTGATGACGGCACGCGGGCCACGCAGGATATTCTGGTCGCGCAACCGTTCGATCCGGCGCGCAAGCCGCGCGGAGGACACGCCGGTCAGATCAGCCAAGTCCGGTAAGGCCATCGCTGGGTCGGCCTGCATTTGTCTAAGGATGCGCCTATCGGTGTCATCGAGCATGATTTTCTCAGTATCATCAAGATTGGCGAATTGAAATGACCAATTTGGGCGAAAATACTGTCGTCGCCCATCTCGCCACCGTGAACAACGCCCCTATGATGCCCGTCAGAACGAAACTCATGCAAGGAGCGCTTGATATGCGCGTTTATTATGATCGCGATTGCGACATCAACCTGATCAAAGACAAGAAAGTCGCCATTCTGGGCTATGGCAGCCAAGGTCACGCGCACGCGCTGAACCTGCGCGACTCGGGTGCAAAAAACGTTGTCGTCGCCCTGCGCGAAGGCTCCAAATCCGCCAAAAAAGCCCAGTCCGAAGGGCTTGAGGTCATGGGCATTGCCGAAGCGGCGGCCTGGTGCGACCTGATCATGTTCACCATGCCCGACGAATTGCAGGCCGAGACCTACAAGAAATACGTGCATGACAACATCAAGCCCGGTGCCGCAATTGCATTCGCCCACGGTCTGAATGTGCATTTCGGACTGATCGAGCCGAAAGAAGGCGTGGACGTCATCATGATGGCCCCCAAAGGTCCGGGTCACACCGTGCGCGGCGAATACCAGAAAGGCGGCGGCGTGCCCTGCCTTGTGGCCGTGAACACCGATGCGACCGGCAAGGCGCTGGAAATCGGCTTGTCCTACTGCTCGGCCATCGGCGGCGGACGCTCGGGCATCATTGAAACCAACTTCCGCGAGGAATGCGAAACCGATCTGTTCGGTGAGCAGGCCGTTCTGTGCGGTGGCATCGTCGAACTGATCCGTTGCGGCTTTGAAACGCTGGTCGAAGCGGGCTATGCGCCCGAGATGGCATATTTCGAGTGTCTGCACGAAACCAAGCTTATCGTGGACCTGATCTATGAAGGCGGGATTGCGAACATGGATTACTCGATCTCAAACACCGCAGAATATGGCCAGTATGTCACCGGCCCGCGCATTCTGCCCTATGAGCAGACCAAGAAGGCGATGAAGGAAACGCTGGCAGACATCCAGTCGGGCAAATTCGTGCGTGACTTCATGCTGGAAAACGCCGTGGGGCAGCCGACCATCAAAGCGTCGCGCCGGGCCAATGACGAGCACCAGATCGAGGTCGTCGGCAAGAAGCTGCGCGACATGATGCCTTGGATCTCGGCCGGTAAACTGGTCGATCAGGAAAAGAACTAAGATCGACGACAGTCCTTGGAAGGGTGGCCCGCGCGGCCGCCCTTTTTCGTCTCTCAATCCGCGAAAGCCGCTGCATAGCAGATGCCGAACACGTTGTCCCAACCGCCATCATAACTGCCGCGACGGGTGTCGGCATCTTCTCCCCAAACCTCCCAACCGGAATGGGTCAGCGTCACCCGTGTCGTGCCGTCACCCAGCCCTTCGAATTCCACATCAACGCGGGTCGGTGCATCTGCGTTATTGCCGGGGTGCCAGGTCATAGAGAGCTTGCGACCGGCCTCAAACACCAGCACTTTGCCCCAATCTGTTCGGGCGCCGTCGAACATAGTTTCATAGACCGCTCCGCCAACGCGCGGTTCGATGGTGACGGCTAGTGCTGCCTTACCCTGACCAGCGGAGACCGCATGACCACCCAGTGGCCACCACGACGTAGTGCGGTTTACAAACACATCGAAGGCGCGATCAGGATCACAGGCGACATTCACTTTTTTCACTATTGGATCAGTCATCTAAGCCGTCCCTTCCGTTAATTTCTTCAGCAAAACCATCCATGACGTTGTCCCAGTGCCTGTCCAACCACGCCCGCAACTGCGCAAGCCCTTGAGGGCGAACCGCGTAGATCCGGCGCGCACCTTCGACGCGACACATGACAAGACCGGCGTCGGACAGCACTTTCAAATGTTGCGACACGGCGGGGCGGCTGACGGGCATGTCTTGCGCCAGCTCTCCTACAGGTCGCGGCGCGTCCACGATCGCCTCGAAAATTCGGCGCCGCGTCGGGTCCGCCAGTGCGGCAAGTGATTCCTGGTAAGTCATTACTTACCGTAAGCGATAACTTACTACTATGCAATTTCAACGGATGACATCATGAAATTCACGAGTTAAGTGGGAAGCATGACAGACAATCCCACCCACCGCGACTGGGGCGGCGTCATGGCGCTTGGCCTGATATGGGGCGCGACCTTCATGGTCGTGTCCATCGCATTGGAAGGCTATGGTCCCGTGACTGTGGCAGCCGCCCGCACAACCTTGGGCGCGGTCGCACTATTGGCGG
The DNA here is from genome assembly GCF_900109955.1 of Aliiroseovarius sediminilitoris. Lineage (NCBI taxonomy): Bacteria > Pseudomonadati > Pseudomonadota > Alphaproteobacteria > Rhodobacterales > Paracoccaceae > Aliiroseovarius > Aliiroseovarius sediminilitoris. The sequence continues at coordinate 2,711,829 of NZ_FOJB01000001.1, forward strand.
TGATGGTGATCACCGGGCGGGGCATCCCGCGCTGGGATCGCACGCTTTGGAACTACATTGTATGGATCGGTCTTCTGTCAACTGCCCTGCCCTTCGTTCTGCTGAGTTGGGGGCAACAATTCGTGCCATCTGCCTTCGCTGGCTTGTCTATGGCGGCGATCCCTTTGATGGTGCTGCCGCTCGCCCATTTCTTTTCGGACGAACCATTGAACACGCGAAAGTTCATCGGCGTATCATTGGGCTTCTGCGGTGCTTTGGTGCTGATTGGTCCCGGTCTTACGCAGCTTGGACAAGGGGCTGAGCCGCTGGCCCAACTGGCCTGCATCGGTGCAGCCCTGTGTTATTCGGTTGCGTCCATCTTCACGCGGCGCTGCCCGCCGGTCGATCCAGTCACCTTGGCCGCGCTGACACTGGTGGTGGGGTCGCTCGTTCTTTTGCCAGTCATGTTGGCGACAGAAGGCGTGCCCGGCTGGTCCGGCTCGCGATCCGGATTGGCAATCATTGCGTTGGGACTGGTCCCAACCGCGCTGGCGACGTTGCTGAGGGTGTCGATCATTCGCAGCGCCGGATCGGTGTTCATGACACTGGTGAATTATCAGGTGCCCGTCTGGTCGATGGTCTTCGGTGCCTGGGTCTTGTCCGAGGCGCTGCCCTTACGTTTCTTCATCGCGCTCGCGCTGATCCTGACAGGTCTGGCCATCAGTCAGTGGGTCAGCCTGACGAGGATGCTTAAGGGATCTGGACGATCAGCCGCTTGAGGCGGCGGTTTCGACCTCGGCCACGATGCCGTCGACGACTTCGGCAAGCAGTGCATCATCCTCGCATTCTGCCATGACACGGATCAACGGCTCGGTTCCCGACTTGCGGATCAACAGACGCCCTTGCCCGTTCAATTTCGTCTCGGCATCCGAGATGACGGCTTTCACGCTGTCAGCCTCAAGCGGCGTTTGCCCGGCAGAGTAGCGGACGTTTTTCAGAAGCTGCGGCACGGTATCGAACACCCTGCACAGTTCGGACGCAGGTTTGCCGGTTTCGATCATGCAGGCCAGAAACTGGATACCCGCCAGCAGACCATCACCCGTCGTTGCGAAATCGGTCATGACGATATGACCCGACTGTTCGCCGCCAAGGTTGTAGCCCCCGGCGCGCATTGCTTCCACAACATGGCGGTCGCCGACCCTGGTGCGCAACAGTTCCAGCCCTTGCGCTGACATGAACCGCTCCAGTCCAAGATTGGACATCACGGTCGCAACCAGCTTGCCACCTTTCAGGCGTCCTTCACTCGCCCAATGGCTTGCGAACAGACCCATGACCTGATCGCCATCGGCAACCTGCCCTTTTTCGTCGATAATCATGATGCGGTCGGCGTCGCCATCAAGACAGATGCCCAGATCGGCGCCGGTTTCCACGACTGTCCTGGCCGCCAGAGCTGTGTCGGTGGACCCGCACCCCTTGTTGATATTGGTGCCATCGGGCGCAACGCCCACCGGCACAATCTCGGCCCCCAGTTCCCAAAGGGTTTCCGGCGCAGTGCGATAGGCGGCCCCATTGGCACAATCAATCACGACCTTGATCCCGTTCAACCGCTTGTTTTCGGGGAAGGTCGTTTTCAGGTATTCGGTATAGCGCATCCGCCCTTCGTCGATCCGCTTGGCCCGCCCGATGTTTTGGTTCTGAACGGGGTCGACACCGTGGTGCACAAGACTTTCGATCTCGGCCTCGTCCTCGTCCGACAGTTTGAACCCATCGGGGCCGAAGAACTTGATACCATTGTCATGATAGGGGTTGTGCGACGCCGAGATCATGATCCCAAGATCCGCCCGCATCGAGTGTGTCAGCCGCCCCACGGCTGGGGTCGGAACCGGACCCAGCAACAGCACATTCATACCGGTCGAGGTCAGACCAGCGGTCAATGCGTTTTCCAGCATATAACCTGACAAGCGCGTATCCTTGCCGATTACCACACGGTGGCCATTCGACCCATCACGGCGAAAATGGCGGCCAGCGGCAGCGCCCAGCTTCAGAGCCATCTCTGCGGTCATTGGCCAGCTGTTTGCCAGACCCCGCACGCCGTCTGTTCCGAAAAGTCTATCAACCACTGCCTAGCTCTCTCTTTTCATCATTGCCTGTTGCAGGCGAATGGCCTGCCGGGTCTCATACGTGTCGTGGACCCTTAGGATCTGTGCCCCATTCTGCACGCCATGCAACACAACAGCCAGCGACCCAGCCAATCGCTCTTTCGCCTCGGCGGCCTGTCCGATTGTCCCAATGAACCGCTTGCGCGACACGCCCAGAAGGATTGGCAGACCCAGATCGTGTAACAGTGACAGGTTTCTGAGCAAAGTCACATTGTGTTCCAGAGTCTTACCAAACCCGATACCGGGGTCGGTCACTATCCGCTCACGCGCAATACCACGACCAGTCGCAAAGGCGATACGATCCTCCAGGAAATCCATCACGTCAAACAACACGTCATCATATCGTGGGTTGTGCTGCATGGTATCCGGCCGCCCCTGCGCGTGCATCAGGCAGACCGGCACGTCACGCTCGGCCACCAGATCGGCAAGCTCTGGGTCGAAGGTAAACGCGGCCACGTCATTGACCATATTGGCGCCTGCGTCCAACGCGGCCTCGGCCACACGCGCTTTTCGGGTGTCGATGGAAATCGGAGTGGTGATCCCGGCGTTGCGTATCGCTGCGATGACCTTCGATGTGCGGCGGATTTCTTCGGCCACCGACACCTCCTCTGCGCCGGGTCGGGTGCTTTCACCGCCGATGTCCAGAATATCGGCCTCTTCTGCCATCTGGCGGGCACGGGTGACAGCGGCGTCCAGGCTGGCGTGATCGCCGCCATCAGAAAAGCTGTCAGGTGTGACGTTCAAGACACCCATTATCCTGGGGCGGTCCATCGGCAGACCGCATATTGGCGCACGACGTTGCGACAGCCGGGTTTGCTCCTGCGCTGTGCACTCTGCCAAAGATTTCCGAGTTGCCGGGACATTGCGGTCGCGCAACAACACTTCATCGAACCACAGGTCGGCGGACCCGGCAAGCGAATGACCCGCGAAAGGCACGCCTGACCGCGCGATGGGTTGCAGGCGCGCGGTCATGGCAAATCGGCCAGAGCGCTGTGGGCCGGACCAACCGTCACGACCGTTTCTGCCCCCATCAATCTGGCGAACCATTGGGCAAGGCGAGGGGGGGTGAAATCGCGCGGGCCGTCCACAGCGTCCAGCACGAGTTTAGAGGGTGCCCAAACGCTGATCTGGTTGTTTTTCATGCCCCAATCCAGTTCGGTCCGCGTTCCGACCACGACGCACCGCTTGTCGATGGCGGTCAGGCGCCAGGCGTTTTGTTCGATCTCCAACAGATCAATGTGTCTTTGCGCGTCACCGTCAGCAACCTGCGGAACACGGGTGACAGCAGGGCCGACGCACAAAACAAAGGCGCGCGAGTCCGCGCCGAGGCGATCCAGAAACAGCGGCAAATCCGGGTCGGCAAACGCTTCGTTTTCCAGCAATATCACCCGCAAGTCCGGGGCCGCATGGGTGTCGCGCTGTGACGCCACGGTTTCGCGGGTGCGCATGATTTCGACCCCTAACTTGCCGGGGCCACGATCCAGCTTCTCGATCCGCACAAAGACGCGCAGCGGCTGCGGTTCTGCCAAAATGCGCTCTGCTATTCGCTCTGCCAAGGTTTCAAGCAGGTTCAGACGTTCCGCAGCAAGCTCAGCCGTGATCGCTTCGGTGATTGTATCATAGGACAGGATATCATCGACATCATCGGTCTGCGCGCCTTGGCTTGGAGCAACCTCGACCACAACGCTGAAGCTAAGCCGTTGCGTCGTGTCGCGTTCGGATTGAAAAGCCCCGATTTCGACCTCGACCTGATGATCGCGCACGGAAATGCGGTCGGGCGTGGGGGTCTGGTCCGGCTGTGACGCGGCGCGAAGGTCCAATGATCCAAAGGCGGCTGCGGTTTCGTCTGTCATTGTGACCCTCATCAAAGATGCGGTCACATTGCCCTTTTTAGAGGTCTGATTGCCAGCGCAAAACGACACAGACGCCCCTGGGCGCGTCACATGAAAGTACCTTATCGATAGAACCGATGCACGCCGATTTTCGCCGTGCGTGTCAATCGGCTGGCCCACGCAGGCGCGACGGCGCTGGTGTGATAATGTGTCGCTCCACCCGTCAAAGGGCGATCAATACCATCTATCATCGCGCGCGCAACCTTGCCCAACCGCGCAAACATGGCGGGTTCGTTGATCACTTCGGGTCGACCGTCACAGGTGAATGTGAACTGACAGGCATATTTTCGACCCGTGCCCTGATTAATCACACCGCAAACTGAATTTGGATACCGAGGATTATCGACCCGATTCATGATAACTTCGGCAACTGCGAACTGACCCTTGATCGTTTCCCCGCGCGCTTCGAAATACAGCGCTTCGGTCAGGCAGCGCGATTCTTCGTCCTGACGTGGCTTGGGAAGCGTCGCCAACCATTTGGGCGAATATTTCGTCGCCAGCACTTCATTTGGCGCGCTGACCTTGCGAGGGGACGGCAGGATGCCGAGAGCTGCTATCCGGTCCTCAGCCATTGTCTCAACCGCGGTGCGATCACGCAGCAACAACGCGCCAAACGGGTTGGCGGCACTTTGTGCGACTGCGGATACTGGCATTGCCAGCGGCGCCAGAGCAAAGCAAAGCCCCGCAGCCACCTTCTGAAGAAGCTGAAACATTCGTTATCCCCCCACACCGGAAAACGTTTGATGTCTGGCCGTCTGGGTACAAAAAAAAGCGGCTTTGGTCCAGTCAGGCAGGTTGTCACAGTGTGAGAGCGACGGTGAAAGTCGCCGATCTGAATGCCCTCTTCCAATGACTATTGTCATATTTTCAGTCTATTAGCCTATATTCCTCTGCCCAACCCTCCAGCGCAAGGTGAGCGGCGGCCAATCGGGCGATGGGCACTCGAAAGGGGGAACACGATACATAGTCAAAGCCGGCATCGCGACAGAATCGGATCGATTCTGGGTTGCCGCCATGTTCGCCACAGATCGACAAAGTCAGATCATGGTTCGCATCCCGCCCGCGTGTTGCACCCATCTGCAACAGCTCGCCGACCCCGTCAGCGTCTAGCATGTGAAACGGGTCTTCTTCATAGACACCCTGGGCCACATATTCGCCCATGAAGCGACCTGCGTCATCGCGCGACAGGCCATAGGTCATCTGGGTCAGGTCATTGGTCCCGAAAGACATGAAGGCGGCATGTTGCGCAATTTCGCCCGCGCGCAGGGCGGCACGCGGCGTTTCCACCATCACACCCAACCGATAGGTGAAATCCGATCCGGTTTCGATGCGCACTTCGGCGGCCACGGCGTCGACCCGAGCCTTTACCATCTCAACCTCGCGCTTGGCTGATACAAGCGGGATCATCACCTCGGGCACCACGGGATCGCCAAGTTTGGAGGCCGCGACCGTTGCTTCAAATATCGCGCGGGCCTGCATGTCATAGATTTCCGGCACAGTGATGCCCAGGCGCACGCCGCGCATGCCCAGCATCGGGTTGAATTCGCGCAGGCCATCCACCCGCCGTTCAACGTCGCGCAAGGGCAGGTCGAGCGCCTCGGCCAGTTCCCGCAGACCTTCGCGCCCATGCGGCAAAAACTCGTGCAGCGGCGGGTCGAACAGGCGGATGCAAACCGGCAGACCTTGCATAATCTCGAACAGCTCGGTGAAATCGTCGCGCTGCATCGGCAGCAGACGGTCAAGCGCAGTCCGGCGATCATTGGCGTGATCGGCAAAGATCATTTCGCGCATCGCCAGAAGGCGGTCATCGTCGATGAACATATGCTCGGTCCGGCACAGGCCAATGCCTTCGGCGGCAAACATGCGGGCATTGCGCGCATCAGGCGGTGTGTCAGCGTTCGCCCGCACGCCTATATCGCGAAACTCATCCGCCCAAGCCATCAGGGTCTGGAACCCCTCGCCCAGTTCGGGCGGCAACATGTTCACCGCGCCCGCATAGGCAAAGCCAAGCGCACCATCAATGCTGATCACGTCGCCTTCGACAAATTCGCGTCCATCCTTGGCGATCAGTTTACGCTGCTTCTTGTCCAGCGACAGGTCTTGCGCACCGACCACACAAGGCAGGCCCAGACCACGCGCGATCACTGCCGCATGGCTGGTAATACCGCCCCGGACCGTTAGAATGCCTTTGGCCGCGTGCATACCACGTATATCTTCCGGGCTGGTTTCGCTGCGCACGAGGACGCAGTTTTCACCTTGGGCCGCCATGGCCTGCGCTGCGCGGGCGTTGAAGACGATCTTGCCTGTTGCGGCCCCCGGACTGGCGGCAATCCCCTGGGCAAAACGGTCACGCTTGTCGCTTGGGTCAAACTGGCTGTGCAGCAATTCGCTGAGCGCACGGGGGGGAATACGCAAGACAGCCTCTTCCCGGCTGATGATCCCGTCATTGGCCAGTGATACGGCAATGCGCACGTTGGCACGTTCACTGCGCTGCACCCGCACGGCGTCGAGGATGAACAGTTCCTCATTGTCGATGGTAAACTCAATCTCCATCTCTTCGCGCAAACGCGTCCGGCACAGCTCGCCGTATTTCAGCAGATTGGCGAAGTTTTCCGGTAAAACCTCTTCGATTGAACGCCCGCGACGATCTTTTGTCAGATACATGACGTCGCGGTCTTCGGCGTCGGTCAACGCGTCCCGACCCTGGCTCTTACACAGATAGCGCCCGCGAATTTCTCTGCGGCCGGTCTGTCCGTTGACGAACTGAATGACACCTGACCCACAAGTATTTTGCCCGACACCCAAGGCCATTTTCTGCACCACAAGTCCCAGCCCTGCATCCGCCGGCGCCCCCTTGGCCTGCCGCAGTAGCCGCGCCGTCGTACCCTCCCACGCGCGCGCCATCGAGCGTAGGATTTCAGCCAATTGTTCTTTCGGATCCTGCGGGAAATAGCTCTCGGTTTCTTCCTCGTAAAGCTCTAGCGCCGCGCGCAAAGCGTCTGGGGATGGCGTCGAAAAGGTTTCGAATTCGTCAGGATCCAGACGCCCGACATGAACAGCATAGGACTGGATGAACCGCAAATAAAGCGCGTTGGCCGCGGTTTCCCCATGCGACTTTGTCAGCCTGGCATGAACCGCGTCATTCATGCCGATGTTCAGTATAGCCCCCGGGCCACCCCAATCTGGGTCTTCGGATGACGGTCGCACCGAAACCAGTGGGTCAGAGCCAAAAAGTGCAAGCATCGCGCCAAGATCAGGCATGTCGCCTGCGGATATACCGTGAACGGCGTCGAAACTCAGGGCGACGGTAAGTGGTACAGGCATATCCAGCCGGATCAGGCGTTGCAGGCATTTCGCCCGCCCGCCATGGCGTGCGTTCTCAATCGCCGCTGTCGGCGTGATCTCTGTGAAGGTCATGGCTCTCACTTTTTCTGCACCGCAGCACGGATGTCATACGCCACCATAGCGCGCGCGGCGCGTCAAACAAGTGCTACGTTATATGCAATACACGCGACAAAATGGGACCGTATCTGACCGGGTCAGCCCGGTTGCCACAAATATGCGGGGGCAACCGGAAGAAACACGTCAGCCTTCGATACGGGACAGGTCTGCGACGCCCGCACAGATCATTCGAATACGTGATAACAGGTTCAGACGGTTGCGGCGCACCACCTGATTGTCGGTATTGATTTGAACCGCTTCAAAAAACGTATCGATGGGCGCGCGCAGACTGGCCATCGCCTGCATGGCGGCGGCGAAATCCTCGGCCTCCATCGCTGGTTTGATCGCGGCTTCCGCTGTGTCCAGCGCGGCAAACAACGCCTTTTCCTCGTCCGCTTCTGCGAATTTCACATCAGCGCCATAGGAATATTCAACACCGTCCTTATCTTCCGCCTGCGCCAGAATGTTGCTGGAGCGTTTGACCCCTTGCAGCAGGTTCTCACCGTCCTCGGTGGACAGAAAGGCGGTCAGTGCCGCGGCGCGTTTGACCAGCAGCGTCAGGTCGTCATTGTTTGGCATCGCAAGGCAGGCGTCGATCACGTCGTGGCGCACGCCTTTGTCGCGGAGGTAGACTTTCAGACGATCATGGAAGAAACCGAGCAGGTCGCGCGAAGTATCGGGCAGGCTTTCTTTCACCTTCTCAAGATGCTTGGACAAATCGCCGTCGAAATGGTCCAAGACTGTGCGGATGGCTGCGCCGAACACGCCATGGTCCGCGATCTCTTTGTCCAGATCGCGCAGCAAAGCTTCGCGCACGGACCCGTTTTCATTCAATTCAATCTCGTGACGCAGCAATTGGGCATCGAAAAGCTGGTCCAGCGCGATACGCAGATCATTCTCCAACACCAACCGGATCACCCCCAGCGCCGCGCGGCGCAGTGCAAACGGGTCTTTCGAGCCGGTGGGCTTTTCATCAATCGCCCAGAAGCCCGTCAGAGTATCCAGCTTATCGGCCAACGCCACAGCCACGGAAACCGGGGCAGACGGCACATCATCTGACGGTCCAAGCGGGGAATAATGTTCCATCGCCGCATTCGCGACCTCGACCGGGTAGCCTGCGGGCGCGGCATAGTATTTGCCCATCAGGCCCTGAAGCTCTGGAAATTCATAGACCATCTCGGATGACAGATCGGCCTTGGCCCAGCGCCCGGCTTTTGCGGCCAGGTCAGGATCAGCGTCAACGGATGGAGCAATCGCGCGGGCCAACTGCGCAATTCGTTCGATCCGCTCGCCTTGCGTGCCCAGCTTGTTGTGGAAGGTGACGTTCGACAGGCTGTCCAGCCACGGCGCACCACCGGTTTCGGCCACACGCAGATCGTTCTCCCAGAAAAACTTGGCATCGGCCAGACGGGCGGACAGCACCTTCTGGTTGCCCGCCAATATGGTCGCCCCATGATCCGCTGTTTCGCGGTTAGCGACGGTCACGAATTTCTCGATCAGGCCCGATTTCGGGTTTTTCACCGAAAAGAATTTCTGATGCTCGCGCATGGATGTCTGCAAAACCTCCGGCGGCAACGGGATGAATTCATCCGCAATATCGCCCATCAACACGACGGGCCATTCGACCAGCCCCGCAACCTCGGCCAGCAGGCCCCGATCCTCGACGATCTCCAACCCTTGGGCAAACGCCGCATTCTGCGCTTCGGCCCAGATATGATCGGCGCGCTCGTCGGACGACAGGATCACCTTGGTGGCTTTCAACTTCGCCTCGTAATCCGCAAAACTGACCACGGCGAAAGGTCCGGGTGCCATGAAACGATGCCCTTCGGTCATGTCGCCCGCTTTGATCCCGTCGACATCCAAAGGCACCACACTTGCCCCCGCCTCATCCGACAGGATGCACAGGATCGAATGTAGCGGGCGCACCCAACGCAGGCTGCCCGCGCCCCAGCGCATGGCTTTGGGCCAGGGGAAGTTGCGGATTGCGGCCTCCAGCACCTCGGCGACGATATCGGCAGCGGGGCGGCCTTTCTGTTCGATCAATGCGAAGTAGACCGGGCCTTTGGGCGTGTCGCGTTCTTCAAGCTGTTCGCGGGTCAAACCTGCGCCGCGCAAGAACCCATCGATTGCCTTGTCTGGTGCGCCCACCTTGGGCCCCTTACGCTCCTCGCGCGTGTCCGGCGATTTGTCCAGCAGCCCTTCGACGGCAAGTGTCAGGCGGCGCGGCGTCGACAACGCGGCGGCACCCGCATAGGTCAACCCGGCCTCGACCAGACCATCGGTCACGAGCTTTTTCAGATCCTCCGCAGCGCGTTTTTGCATCCGCGCCGGGATTTCTTCGGAAAAGAGTTCAATCAGCAGGTCGGGCATATCGTTCACTCGCTGTATTTTTCGTTCAGCTGATGCCAGGCATAACCCCGGCCATCAGGGAAGATTGCGACCACACGGTCCACCCCGTCCTGAATGTCGCGTTCGCCCAAAAAGGCGATGGCTTCTCCGGCCTCCAAGGCGGCGCCTATCTGGCTGGCGTCAAAGCAGTCGAACCAGCCGGGTGCGGTCAGGGGCGTTGCCTGCTCATATGTCTTGAAGGTCTCGGTCAGCATCGCAAGGCTCATGGTCGTAGTGAAACACCCGCGGAACCGAAGCGGAGAACTGTCGGCGTCAATCCCCTGAAAGTTTTCGTAAAGCACGACCTCGGGTTCGCCCGTTACAACATTCGTCATACGCAGTTCGGTGTTCAATGATACGTCGTCGTAATACGCGTAGAGCTGCAACCAATAGAGTGCCGCACCTGCGATAAGTGCTGTTATCACAATAAATATTCCAATGATCTTGCCGCTCACGCCGCGTCCTCTTTCGTCCAGCCACCTGCACGGGTCTGCACAAAGGCATCCGCACAGAGTTTTGCGAGCGCACGCACTCGCCCGATATAAGCCTGACGTTCCGTGACCGAAATCACGCCACGTGCATCCATCAGGTTGAACAAATGACTGGCCTTGATGCATTGGTCATAAGCGGGATGCGCCATGACGATACGCTTGCCTGTCTTGGGATCCACATGTGCCTGATCAAGGATGGCGTTGCACTCTGCCTCGGCCTCTTCGAACTGTTTCAGCAGCACATCCGTGTTGGCCACGTCAAAATTCCAGCGGGCGTATTCTTCTTCCGTCTGCTTGAAGACGTCGCCATAGGTCAGCGGGATTGGCGCACCGGGATCGTTGAACGGCATGTCCATCACGTGATCCACGCCAAGGATGTACATCGCCAGACGCTCAAGCCCATAGGTCAGTTCGCCTGAAACAGGGTGGCAGTCATAGCCGCCAACTTGCTGGAAATACGTGAACTGACTGACTTCCATACCGTCGCACCAGACTTCCCACCCAAGACCCCAGGCCCCAAGCGTGGGACTTTCCCAGTCGTCTTCGACAAATCGGATGTCATGCAGATCCATGTCGATGCCGATGGCTTGCAGTGACCCAAGATAGAGGTCTTGCAGATTGGGCGGGCTGGGTTTGATCAGCACCTGATATTGATAGTAATGCTGCAATCGGTTCGGGTTTTCACCATAGCGCCCATCAGTCGGGCGTCGCGATGGTTGCACATAGGCCGCCGCCCACGGTTGAGAACCAAGCGAACGCAACGTGGTGGCCGGATGGAAGGTGCCCGCGCCAACTTCCATGTCGTAAGGTTGCAAGATCGCACAGCCCTGTTCGGCCCAGTAGATCTGAAGCCGCAGGATGATCTCTTGAAAGCTTTTTGGACGCGTTTCGTTATTGCCCATGGCCCTGCCCGTATGGTCGTTCCCGGAATATCAGCCCTCAATACGGCGTGCCCCCCGAAGGGTCAACGCGTGAAAGCGCCGCTTTTGAACCGGTCAGGCTACAAGCGCTGGCGTTTCGCGTAAATATTGATGAACACGCTGGACCCACCGCACGAAACTGTCATATTGCGACCCAGTTATTGACCATGCCCAGGGGGGATGCTTATCTGCCCGAAGACTTTTCAAGCCATGCCGCGAAGGCCACGAGGATCCATGACCAAACGTATTGCTGCTGCCCTTTTCACCGGAGTTGCGGCCAGCCTGATCAGCCTGCCAGCGATAGCCCAGCAAAATTCATCGTCGGCATCAGGGGTTCAGACTGAAAACCTGTTCTGGATCCAGATCGAGGCGCAACCGACCCTCGGCGAAGCTGAAGAGCGGGTGCGCAGCTATGCCGCGCGGCTTGACGGCGTGAACGGATTCCGCATTGGCGGCAACTGGTATGGCGTCATTCTTGGCCCCTATACCGAAGACGCAGCAAATATTCAGATGCGGTCCTTGAAGAACGCCGGGCTGATCCCGCGTGACAGCTTCATCACCTTTTCCAGCAAGTTGCGGCAACAGTTCTGGCCGGTCGGGGCCAATACACTGAACACTGACCCGCTTGAAGCTTCTGATGCCGCCAAGATTGCAACGGAATCAAGCCAAGCACCTGAACAGGGTGATCAGATTGCGTCCGTGGCTCAACCTGACACATCCCCGACCCTGACCGAGCCTGAACCGCCACAGGACGAGACCCGGCGCGAGGCCTTGGGCAGCGAAAGGCTTCTGGATCGCGACGGCCGAAAGGCATTGCAGGTCGCACTGCAATGGGAAGGGTATTATACTTCGGCCATCGACGGGGCGTTTGGTGCCGGCACGCGTCGGTCCATGGCGGCTTGGCAGACTGATCGTGGCTATGATCCAACGGGCGTTCTGACCACCCGCCAGCGCGAAGAACTTCTGGCAAGTTTTCAGTCTGTCATCGCGTCCTTGGGCATTCGTCCTTACGAGGACATTCAGGCCGGGATATCAGTCGCCATTCCAAGCGCGATGGTCGAGTTTGCACGCTATGAGGCACCGTTTGTGCATTTTGACACAAAGGGCGACAGCGGTGTGCGTGTGGTGCTGATCAGCCAGACCGGCGATCAGGACACGCTATATGGCCTTTACGATATCCTGCAATCGCTTGAGATCGTGCCGGTCGAAGGCCCACGCGAGCGCAAGAAGAGCTCGTTCACGATTGAGGGCACGGATGGTAAAATCACATCTTACACGCAAGCACAATTGGTGGATGGAACGGTCAAAGGCTTCACCTTGATCTGGCCAGTGGGCGACGAAAAACGTCGCAACAAGGTCTTGCAGGACATGAAGTCCAGCTTTGCCTCGCTTGGCCCACAGGCATTACCAGACAATGCGGGGCTGGATGCTGCAACCCAAAGCCTCGACCTTCTGTCCGGTCTTGAAATCCGCACGCCCGAGATGTCGCGTTCAGGTTTTTATGTCGATGCCAAGGGAACAATCCTGACCACGGCAGAAGCCGTCAGAGGGTGTGGCCGTGTCACTGTAAACGAAGACTACGTTGCCGATGTCGCGGCTCTGGACGAAACTCGCGGTCTGGCGCTTCTAACGCCACAGAATCCACTGGCCCCTCTGGCCTATGCGGCTTTCCTGACGGTTGATCCGCGCCTGAAATCCGATGTTGCGGTCGCCGGATACAGCTATGAAGGGCGGCTGAGCGCGCCCAGCCTGACCTATGGCAGCCTGTCCGAGTTGACCGGTTTGAACGGCGAAACCGAGTTGAACCGCCTGACCCTTGCGGCGCTTCCTGGGGATGCCGGCGGGCCGGTGCTGGACGCCGGTGGCGCTGTGATGGGAATGCTCCTGCCCAGCCAGTCATTCGCAAATCGCACGCTTCCCGAAGGTGTCAGCTTTGCGCTGGATGCCGCATCCGTCACGTCTTTCCTTGCTGAAAACGGGGTCACACCGGACGCCACCGATGCGGGTGCATCCTTGGATCCGGCGGATCTGAACGCACAGGCAGTCGGCATGACCGTTCTGGTCAGCTGCTGGAAATAGGCGATCGTTTCTGAACTGTCACCAAGTTTGCCCGCTGTGTTTGCGCGGGCAGACTTACCCGCGCCAGAATTTCACGGTGAACAAGACATAGACGGCCAAAAGCTCCAGCCTGCCGATCAGCATCGTGATGGCCAATATCCACTTTGCGGTATCGTTCAAACTGCCGAAGTTCCCTGCCGGTCCAATAATCTCGCCAAGGCCAGGGCCGATATTCGCGACGGCGGTAGCCGCGCCAGAAACTGATGTTGTGAAATCAAGTCCGGTCATGCCCAGCAGCACGGCAACAATCCCCAGCGTGACAACGAAAAACACAAAAAAACCCATGACCGAGGACAGCACTTCGTCATCCACGCGACGCCCGGCATAGCGCGGTGTGAACAGGCCATGAGGCGAATGGATTGATCGGATTTGCGCCTTGATCGAGGCAAAAAGCAGCTGGTAACGGAACACTTTGATCGAACAGGCGGTCGACCCAGCGCACCCGCCGATCAGACCAAGAAAGAAAAACACAACCACCGGGAACGTTCCCCAAAGCTGATAGTCAACACTGGAATAGCCGGTGCCACTTATGATCGAGGTAACGTTGAAGACACCTTCACGAAAGCCATGCTCCAGATAGTCGCCGTTCGCGATGAGCCGATACACCGTCATCATCAATGTGATGGTCAGAATGATGATAAGATAGGCTCGGATCTGAGTGTCATGCAGAATCGGCCGTGCCGTGCCGCTGAGCAGTTGGATATAGCGAACAAAAGGCAGGCTGGCCAAGATCATGAAGACCGCTGCGACATATTCCGGAACACCCTGAAAGGCGCCGAACGATTTGTCAGTTGACGAGAATCCACCGGTCGATAGCGTCGTCATTGCATGATAGATTGCTTCAAACGGCGGCAAACCGACTGCCACATACAGGACGGCACAAGCAACTGTCAGAAGCAAATATATCTGGCTGATGCGCCCGGCGATCTGGGCGGCGCGGGGCAGCACCTTACCCATCGTGTCAAAGGCCTCGGATCGGAAAATCTGCATCCCACCCACCCGTAATTCAGGCAGGAAAACCATGGCAACAATGATGATACCGATGCCACCATACCACTGCAAGAGTGCCCGCCAGAACAACAGCCCCTTCGGCATGTCATCAAGCCCCGACAACACGGTTGCCCCTGTGGTTGTCAGACCCGACATCGCCTCGAAAAACGCGTCCACCGGTCGCACGCCAAGATCGGATAGAACGAAAGGGATCGCGCCAAAGACGGGCAATGCAATCCAGACACCGGTGGTTAGCAGAAAGGTTTGCTGGATCGACAGCCCCTTGCCAACGCCGTTGGCTGTCGCCAGCGACATTGATCCACCAATCAGCGTCGTGATAACTGCGCTTTCAAGAAAGACTGCCCAGTCAGGGCTGCCGTAAAACAGATCGACGCCCATCGGAATCACCATGGTGACTCCCAGGGCGGCAACCAAAAGGCCGGTGACATATACGACAGGTCGCAGATCGAACATGGGCGCAGGGTTGGCCTCAGCCATGTTGACTGTCAAGGATCAGATCAAATCACACGCATCAAAGATGCGCAGATGTGTCTGATCAGATGTAACACAAATCGCGGAAAACATGCTGCACAATGTTTTCGCGCTTCAAGCCCATCTCGGCCAATTCGTCGTCGCTGCGAGCTTCAAGTGCTTTGATTTGGTCCATACGCGAACGGCTTTCGCTTGCAATAATGATGGCTTGGCCAATCGACGCGAAGAACGACGCGATGCGGGCACGCACCGGATGACGGTCGAATTTGATGTCTGTGCTATAAGTTGCCATTGGAAACCTCGTTTTATCACTTGTGGTTTCCTCCCTGCATCTAGTTTAGGTCAGCATGATTGACTTTACCATTGCGAAAACCGCAATGCTGCCATGACATGCGCAATCCTAGCCAACGTGAAACAGGGTCGAGAATAGTTTTGGATCAAGGCTTTCGGCTTCAAACGTCTCACCTTCGGTCAGGATCGACACCGCATCATGGCTGTGAAGGCTTTCCTGATGGCTGGCGACAACGCGGAAATCTCCGATACGTGCATCTTTCTGCAAGTGTTCGCAGAACAGGCGCGCGGCGTCCTCGACAAAGATCGGATTTGCTGCATTCATCTCGGCAAAAGCCTGTTCGTCCTCTCGTTTGACCATCACCTGCGTTTCGGTTGGCACCGCGTTGCGGCAGATATCGATCAGATCCTCGAACCACAGCGTGTGATGCGGCTGATGGATCTTCTCGATTGAAATCCGCGCGACCGACCGTTGCGAGTGTGGCGTTGCCAACTGCCCCCTCATCTGCCGCGCGTGTTCGGACAGTTCCAGCGAACAGGGACAGGTTGAGGAGTAAACATAGTCCAGATGCATGAATTTGCGTCGCTGGTCGCGATGTTCGACCAATTCCAGCGCAATGTCGTAATATTGATAACCGGAAAGGCCAGACCGCAAGCTTTCGACCCGCGCTGGGTAGGAAAAGCGCATCTCAATGCGCGCGTCCAGGCTTTCCAGATCCGTTTTGTAATCATCCAATGCGGCTTCGATCACGTCGAAGCTGAAGGTCTTTTCCGCATGGGCATAGAAACTGCGCATGATGCGCGACATGTTGATGCCCTTCTTGCCCGCCTCAAGACTGACGGTCCCTGTCACCGAGGTCTCAAGCGTCACGTCTGCGCCGTCGCGGGTGTGATAGCGGATCGGTAGTCGGAAATTCGAGATGCCCACGTGCTGAATATGCCGCTTGGCACCTTGAATAAGACTGGCAGGGCCGTTTTGCAGGTCGGGCATCGTCGCCCTGTAAGCCGCGTCAGGCGTGAAATCGGCCGGATAGTCGCGGTTGAGGTCAGGATAATTCGGCAATTCAGCACCCGGTAAAAGGCGGGCTATCGCCGGGTCCAGCTTTGCGACCTCGACCGGGTCGGCCTTTGCAGCCCAGTCGCGCAACACGTCAAGCGCATCACGCGCTGCGGCTGCGTCAGGGGCGATACCCCCTTTGCGCTTCATCTGGTTCATATCGGACCCTCCGATCCTGTCGCACCCTCATAACATAAGTGTGTGACAAGGATTCTCCAAACACGATGCTCAGGATGCGACCATTCAGGCGGCGTTTAGGGCGGCCATCAGGTCCGCGATCAAATCCTGCGCGTCTTCAAGACCGATGGACAGACGCAAAAGGCCCGGCGTGATGCCCAACAGTGCTTTCTGTTCATCTGGAAGGCGTTGATGCGTGGTGGTCGCTGGGTGGGTCACAATGGATTTCGCGTCGCCAAGGTTGTTTGAAATCAAGACAATCTCAAGCGCATTCAGAAAACGAAAAGCAGCTTCTTTTCCCCCCGCCAGTTCCAGGGCCAGAACGGTGCCCGCCCCGCCGATCATCTGACGCTCAGCCAAAGCTTTGTCCGGGTGGCTGTCCAGCAACGGATGAACAACACGGGCCAGTTTTTCATGACCTTCCAAGGCGCTTGCGATCTCAAACGCTGACGCGGCTTGCGCCTTCACGCGCAGTTCCATCGTCTCCAACCCTTTCAGCATGACCCACGCATTGAACGGGCTCATCGCGCCGCCAGTGTGCTTCAGGTAGGGTTCAAGCGTTTTGCGGATATAGTCCTGTGTGCCCAGCACGACGCCACCAAGGCACCGCCCTTGCCCGTCCACGTGTTTGGTGGTGGAATAGACAACGACATCGGCACCTTGCTCAATTGCCCGACTAAACACCGGAGTAGCAAAGACGTTGTCCACGACAACCAGCGCGCCAACCTCATGGGCGATCTGGGCAACGCCTTTGATGTCGATCACCTCAAGCGCCGGATTGGACACGCTTTCGAAGAAACAGACTGCTGTGTCGGGGCGCATAGCAGCGCGCCAAGCTTCAAGGTCGGTGCCATCGACCAGCGTCACCTCGACCCCGAACCGCGCAAGAATGTCTTCGAGAACATAGAGGCACGAACCGAACAGCGCCCGCCCGGCAACCACATGGTCCCCGGCTTTCAGAACCGACATCAACGCCCCGTTGACAGCGGCCATGCCCGAGGCGGTCGCAAACGCGTCCTCGGCGCCTTCGAGCGCCGCAATCCGATCTTCGAACATGGCGACGGTCGGGTTGCCATAGCGGGCATAGATAAACTCGTCCCGGCTGCTTTCGATAAAGCGTGCCTCGGCCTGTTCGGCACTGTCGTAAACGAAGCCTTGCGTCAGAAAGATCGCTTCACTGACTTCATTATACTGGCTGCGACGGGTGCCACCATGCACCGCCTTCGTCCGTTTCGACCAGTCCGATTTCGCCTCTGTCATCGCGCGTTCCTTTCGCACAAAAAAACCCCCACCGCATCACGAGCGCCGGGGGTGAATTTGCTGGGCATGTCGCCCGCAAGGTCCCTGACCTCTTTAGCAGAATATTTTACGTGGCCCGCAATCCGGTAAACAAATCGCCACGCGTTAGCCCTAGCGCCCCTTGTGAATTGCGTCAAGTGCACAGCCGCCACCCGCTTGCCCGTTCCTGAAGCCGCAGACCCGTTGCTGTCTTGCCAATCGACCAAAGCCTGTCATCCTGCCCGTAACGAAGGAGAGACGACATGCCCAAACCCATCGAGCTATATTACTGGCCCACTCCGAACGGATGGAAAATATCCATCGCGCTGGAGGAAATGGCGCTGCCTTACGAAGTAAACCTGGTGAATATCGGCGCGGGTGATCAGTTCAAGCCGGACTTTCTGAAAATCGCGCCCAACAACCGGATGCCCGCCATCATTGACCCCGACGGGCCGGACGGTGCGCCGATTTCGATTTTTGAAAGCGGGGCGATCCTGCAATACCTTGCCCGCAAGACTGACACGTTTTACGGCACGACCGAGCGTGAAAGGATTGCGGTGGATCAATGGCTGATGTGGCAAATGGGCGGTTTGGGGCCGATGGCCGGACAGGCGCATCACTTTCTGAAATACGCGCCGTCCATGGATCCGCCCAACGACCTGCCCTATGCCAAGGACCGCTATCGCACCGAGACCGCACGGCTTTACGGCGTGATGGACCGGCAACTTGCCGACAATCGCTTTCTGGCCGGTGACTTCTATTCGATTGCCGACATGGCCTGTTGGGGCTGGGCGTCGTTGTGGGAAGGGCAGGACCAGACGCTGGACGACAAACCCAACCTTGCCCGCTGGCTGGACGAGGTGGGCGCACGCCCAGCGGTGCAACGCGGTCGCGCCGTGGCGTCAGACCAACGTGGAAATCTGCAAACCGACAAGAAAGCGCAGGACGTTTTGTTCAAACGATAGGGCGGCACGCCAAGCGGGCGTCAGCTTTCACTGGCGTCCTCGTCTGTCCCGTAACGCTTGAACAGTCCGGCCTGCGTCATGAAAAACGCAAACATCGCCAACGGCAGGCCGAAGGTTTTGAAATTCACCCAAGCGTCGGTGGACATGCTGCGCCAGATCACTTCGTTCGCGATGGCAAGCGCCAGAAAAAACAGGGCCAACCGCTTGGTCAGGATCATCCAGCCTGCGCGCTCCAATGGTAGCGCGCGGTCCATCACGGCCTCAAGATAACTGGTGCCGCGCAGCAGGCCGAAGCCCAGAATACCCGCAAACAGCAGATAGATCATCGTCGGTTTCATTTTGAAGAAGCGTTCATCGTTGAACCAGATCGACATGCCGCCGAAGCCTATCACCAGCACAAGCGTCACGATCTGCATTTTTGACAGGTGTCCGGTAAGCTTCCACATTGCCAAGGTCGCCAGAGCAAGCACCGGGATGAACATCGCCGTTACCGCGACAAAACCCGAATATTCGGTGCCGCCGACCATGAAGCTACGATCTTTCAGAAACGTGTAGGCCACGAAGAACAAAATGATTGGTCCATATTCCAACGCTGCCCTCAGGGTCGGGTTTACCTGCTTCTCGGTCATAGTGCCTCCTTATCCGCCCATCTCGACTATCACGGCGCCTGCGGCGATCAAAGCCATCATCGCGACACGACGCGGACCGACCCGTTCTTTCAGCACAAGCCAGCCGATCAGCGCCGCAAAAACGGTCGAGGTTTCGCGCAACACGGCTGCTTCACCGACACTGTCCAGCCGGGTGGCCAGCATGATTGACCCGAAGCTGAAATAGGCAACAAACGCCCCAAGCAAACCCCGCCTCATCAAGGGGCCAAGCGACGGGCGGTTTGACATGTTCCTCCAGCGCAGACCGGCAATGACGGGCATGAAGAACCCGTCGATGAAGAAAAACCACGCAAGGAAGGTGAAGGGGTTGGCTGTGGCACGGATTCCATAGGCGTCAAACGTCGTATAGGCCGCAACGAACAAGCCAGTCACAACCGCCATGGCGAGCGCCGGCTTCAAC
Organism: Aliiroseovarius sediminilitoris; assembly: GCF_900109955.1. Lineage (NCBI taxonomy): Bacteria > Pseudomonadati > Pseudomonadota > Alphaproteobacteria > Rhodobacterales > Paracoccaceae > Aliiroseovarius > Aliiroseovarius sediminilitoris. The sequence continues at coordinate 2,731,535 of NZ_FOJB01000001.1, forward strand.
TGTGCGCGTCCCAACGGCCAATGCCGCAAGTTATAGGCCGCCAGCGCGAATATACCCGCAACCAAGGTCGCCACCCCAAGCCACTGCACGGTGGTGAAATGTTCGCCAAACAACAGCCCGGCCCCGATCACAGTAAACAAGGGGCCAGTGCCGCGCACCACCGGATAAACGACCGTGTAGGACCCCAGCACATAAGTATAGCTTTGTGCGATCTTGTAGGTGACATGGATTACGAACGCGACGGCAAAGATCGGCCACATATGCGGTTCGGGCCATGGCACGACAAACAAGGCGAAAGGTGCCGCGATCACACCGTATGAAAAATCAATCGCACCGCGTGACAGCCACGGATCATGACGCCCCTTCTGCAACGCCCCGAAGAGCGCGTGAAGAAAAGCGGCAAGCAAGGCGAGCATCAACGCGACCTGTTGACCAGCCTCGGTGCCTTCCAGCGATAGCAGCCAGTCGCTCATTCCCGCTCACTCATTACACGTGCCTATTCGGTGATGCCGATCAGGGCACGGGCGAATTCTTCGGGATCGAAAGGAGCCAGGTCGTCGATCTGCTCGCCTACTCCGATCGCGTGTATGGGCAATGCGAACTTGTCGGCCAATGCGACCAGAACGCCGCCCTTTGCGGTGCCATCGAGCTTCGTCATCACCAACCCGGACACATCGGCAAGTTTCTGAAACGTCCCGACCTGCGACAAGGCATTCTGCCCCGTGGTCGCATCCAGTACCAGAATGGTATTGTGCGGTGCAGTGTCGTCCTTTTTCTTGATAACACGCACGATCTTGGCCAGTTCTTCCATCAGATCGGCACGGTTTTGCAATCGTCCGGCAGTGTCGATCATCAGCAGATCGGCACCGTCCGCCTCGGCCTTGGTCATGGCATCATACGCAAGTGAGGCGGGGTCCGAGCCTTCGGGCGCGGTCAGGACGGGGACACCGGCGCGGTCCCCCCAGACCTGCAATTGTTCGACCGCCGCGGCGCGGAACGTATCGCCCGCCGCGATCACGACCTTCTTCCCCGCAGCCGTGAACTGGCTTGCCAGTTTGCCGATCGTCGTGGTTTTGCCCGCACCATTCACGCCCACGATCAGCACAACCTGCGGCCGTTTGGAATAGAGCGGCATGGGCACAGCGACGGGTTCCATGATGCGGGTGACTTCGGCGGCCAGAACAGATTTTATTTCATCCACTGACAATTTCTTTCCGAAATAGCTTTCAGAGATGTTGGCCGTCACACGCATCGCCGTGTCGACGCCCATATCCGAAGTGATCATCAGATCTTCAAGGCTTTCCAACATGTCGTCATCGACGATCCGGCGCACGACGGTCTTGGCCTCTCGTCGTCCGAACATGCGACCCAAAAGGCCGGGTCTTGCGGCGGGATCTGGTGCCACCTCGGCGGCAACATCCAGCGGTGCGGGAGCGGCAGGTGCAGTTGACTCGGGTTCGGGTTCGGGTTCGGGTTCGGGTTCGGGTTCGGGTTCGGGTTCGGGTGAAGCCTCCGCGACCTCTTCCGGCGCTTCAAGGGCCTCTTCAACCATCGCTTCATTGGCCGGTTCTGCCAAGGTTTCGATCACGTCCTCAACTTCATTGAGCTGCTCATTCAGCGATCCGGCGATCCCCTCATCAGGCTCAACCCAAGGCTCCAAAGCCTCCGCAGCCGCCGCCTGTTCGGGCGTCACGTCTGCCATTTCGGCCATGAGAGTTTCATATTCCGCATCCGCCGCGGCTTGATCAAATTCAGGCTCGGGCTCAGGCGCTACATCCGACGCTTCCGACGGGGGCACAAGCGGTGCTGACCTGTCGGCCTTACCGGCATCCACTGGAGCTTCGACCAGTTCTTCTTCGCCACCATCCTCGACAATCGCCTCAAGCCCTTCTTCCAGCTTGGATGACGATTTGAACAGACGTTCCTTGAGTTTCGAGAAAAAAGCCATGTGCGCCCTCTTGATCGCTTACTCTCCACCTAAGCCACATGGGGGACGGATGGAAGGGGGCAGCGTGGCGGTCAGCCTTGTAACCCACCCCAAAGGATCAACGCCTGCCCTGCGATATAGAACGCCCAGACTGCGTATCCGGCCTTAAGCCGATGGTGATGTGTGTCGGACATCCGAAACAGATTGATTGCAAGGATTACGTCCGAGACAATAAACAATCCCGCGCCAACCACGGTCCACCCGAACGGCAATGTCAGCGCGGCCAGCCCCATGGCACCGATAATTACGACATAGATGCGGACGGGCCATTGCAAATGTCCGGTATGGCTTGCCAGCCACACCTCGGTCGACACCATCAGGGCGACAAGGGCGATTGCAACAACAGGAGCCGTCCAGAACGCATCCCACAACGGCGCACCCGAGACCCCCAGAAAATGCAGAATATAAGCCAGATGCGCCAAGGCAAACGCGGACAATCCATAAAGAAACGGCCCGTTTCCGTCACGCGACAAGCCAAGATCCCCCAACGCGGACAGAAACAGCCCTGCCACAAGGTATGGCCCCATATCTGCAAGATAGGCCGCCAGCGCGAAAGCCAACAGCGGTATGGTCTTGATGGCCGACCGCGGCCAAGACGGCGCGGACGAGGTCAGGGGGAAATATGCCAGGGAAAAACACAGGCCCAGCAGGATCGGCAGGTTGCTCATGTCGTCATCCTTGAACGAAGGCCGTTAAGATCGGGTGTTTGCAGAAGACTTACCATGTGCATACGGATGCGCGGCACGGTCACACGGATCAAGTGTGACGTGGGAAGAACACTGCCGCCGAAGGCGCGTCAAATTTCGTCGGGAAAGTGCTTCATGGTCAGCAAAATGGGATTCGGTGCCGCCTGCCCCAACCCGCAGATCGAGGCATCCTGCATCACAGTACAAAGCTCGGTCAGCAAATCCTGATCCCAGCGGTCGGCCTGCATCAGCTTCACCGCTTTTTCGCAGCCCGACCGGCACGGCGTGCATTGACCGCAGCTTTCATCTTCGAAGAACCGCAGCATGTTCAGCGCAGCATCGCGCGCGCTGTCCTGATCCGACAGGACCACAACCGCCGCCGAGCCGATAAACGTATCATGTGGTTGGAGTGTGTCGAAATCCAGCGGGATATCGTCCATCGATGCGGGCAACAGGCCCGAAGACGGACCGCCCGGTTGATAGGCTTTGAAACGATGCCCGCCGGCCATACCGCCGCAGGCGTCAATGACATCACGGATCGTCGATCCAGCGGGTAGCAAATATACACCCGGATTGGCGACACGACCCGAAACAGAATAGCTGCGCAGACCTGAACGCCCGTTCTTTTCCTCTGCGGTCAGAATGTCCCCACCCTCGCGCAGAATGCGGGCCACCCAATGCAGGGTTTCCACGTTATGTACCAGTGTTGGGCGGTCGAATATCCCCACCTGCGCCACGAATGGCGGGCGATGACGCGGCAGGCCGCGCTTGCCTTCGATCGATTCGATCATCGCGCTTTCTTCGCCGCAGATGTATGCGCCAGCACCCCGGCGCAGGTCGATATAGCCCGGCGCAACCAGCCCTGCGGTTTCCAGCGCAGCGATCTCGCGGCGCAGAACTTCCAACACCGCCGGGTATTCGTCACGCATGTAGATGAAGCAGGTTTCAGCCTCGACCGCCCAAGCGGCGATCAACATGCCTTCCAGCATCAGATGCGGAGTGCGTTCCAGATAGTAACGGTCCTTGAACGTGCCCGGCTCGCCTTCGTCGCCATTCACCGCCAGATAGCGGGGGCCGGCATTGGCGCGCACAAAGCCCCACTTCTTGCCCGACGGAAACCCGGCCCCGCCAAGCCCGCGCAGGCCAGCGTCCAGAACATCTTCCTGAACCGCTTCCCAATCGCCATGGGCGCGCAGGTCTTCCAGCTTGGCATAACCTCCAGCGGCGCGATAAGCCGCGAGGTCTTCATAGGCAGGCAGTTTGGCGTGTGTGTCTCCGGCGGCGATGGCGGCGTGAACCTTTTCGGGCGTGGCGTGGTCGATGTGGTTATGGCCCAGCTCCAACACCGGTGCTGTATCGCAGCGCCCCATGCAGGGTGCCCGCACCACGCGCACCTGATCTGCGTCCAATCCGTCTTCCAGCGCCCTTTGCAACGCTTCGGCACCTGCCAACTCGCAGGACAGGCTGTCACAGACACGAATGGTCAGTGCTGGCGGAGGCGTTTCACCCTCACGCACCACATCGAAATGGGCATAGAAGCTTGCGACCTCGTAAGCCTCGGCTTGGCCGATCTTCAATTCGTGGGCAAGCGCGCGCAGGTGGGCGGCAGACAGGTGGCCTTGGACATCCTGTATCACGTGCAGAAATTCGATCAGAAGATCGCGGCGCCGCGGGCGGTCGCCCAACAGTGCCTGAACCTCCTCCAGCGCCACAGGATCAATCTGGCGGCCTTTGGGCCTGCGGGGCCCTTTGCCTTTGCCCGATTTCCAGATGCCTTTTTTACCGTCCAGCGCCATTGCGATCCCCAATCATGTCCTGGCCCCACAATAAACAGCGCGCCCAAACCGACGCCATTCAAAAGCGACATAGATGTGGCGGATTGCGTATCCTGGCCGTTTCCACGATATTTCGCGCAAGTCCTCACCTGAGGCCGCAAGCGGAGAACCCATGGCAGGTTTTTTAACACATCCAATGAGAGTTTTCGCGGTTGCCAGCCTTACGCCCGTCGTGCTGATCGCGCTGGCAGCACTTTTCGGGGGCTGGTTTGCCGTTGCGGCCCTGACCTATATGACATTGCTGGCCTATGCGCTGGACGCGATCATCGCGCGTATCTCGCCCGCACTGGACGAAGATGAAACAGCCGATGACGCCGATCTTCTGTCGGCCCTGCTTGCGCTTTGCCATTTTGGTTTGTTGGGTCTTGTTGTCTATTCACTTGGTGGTGGGATGCAGCACAGCCTTGTGGCGACCGCCTGCACGTTTCTGGCCACTGGGCTGTTTTTCGGGCAGGTTTCCAACGCGAATGCGCACGAGTTGATCCATCGCAGCAACTGGAAACTGCGCACGCTTGGCAAATGGGTCTATATCACGCTTCTGTTCGGCCACCACAGTTCAGCCCATCCCAAAGTGCACCACCGATGGGTGGCAACGCCCGACGACCCCAACACCGCCGAAGAAGGCGAGAGTTTCTATGACTTTGCGCCGCGCGCCTGGGTTGGATCATTCGTCGCGGGATATGAGATGGAAAAGCAAGACCTTGCACGCAGCCACCGGCGGGAAATGAACCCCTATTACATCTATGTCGCGGGGGCTATCCTGACGATGGGCATCGCCTTGTGGATAGGTGGAATTGGCGGTTTTCTGGCCTATCTTCTGCTGAGTCTTCACGCTCAGATGCAGTTACTGTTGTCAGACTACGTCCAGCATTACGGGCTGTTGCGCGACAAGCGCGCAGACGGCGATTATGTGCCCGTGGACGTGGGTCACAGCTGGAACGCACCGCACTGGTTTTCGTCCCACATGATGTTGAATGCACCGCGCCATTCAGACCACCACGCCCATCCGATGCGGCCTTATCCTGCGTTGACCCTGCCCGATGCGAAACAAGCACCAATGTTGCCCTATTCCCTGCCGATGATGGCGACGATCGCCTTGATCCCGCCGTTGTGGGATCGGGTGATGGGACGCGCCTTGCGCAAGTGGCGCGCTCAATCCGCCCCGTTAGAGGGCTGACCGCAAGCGGTTACATGTCCGGGGAACGATTGGCGCGTTTCCCCGTTGTCATGTTAGCGCACCCATATAAAGTGAGCATCGTCGCACACCAAGGGAACAGGGACCGCTTGATCGAACACCAACCTTCGGCAGCCCAACCAGACCCTTCGGCGGCCTGACGGCATTCCGTCAACAAACCCATAGCGATAGAGAGCATACGACCCTATATTGGCTTTGAAACGGTGACCAGGAAAGGGACCCGATTGTCTGAAACCGGACTACAAAAGACCGCTTTTTTCGTGCTTGTCGCGTTGATCCTCTATGTCTCCATCACAGGGGGCGCGTGATGTCACAGCGTTTTGGCGGAGAGTTCAGCCCGAAATCATCAGATCGGAACTCTGACACACGACCTGATGTCGGACCTGCCGAACGGTCGCCTTATCATGGCAAAACCCGCTCGCGCGCAGGCGGACGGGTCAACCTGTTGTTTCTTGCCCCCATACCGCTGGCTTTTCTGGCGTTCTTCCGCGATCCCGGCGACCTGATCTTGCGATTGTTGGCGTTCGGAGCCTTGATCGCCGCCGCCTGGCTGACGCGCGAAGGCATCCTGGCCCAGGAAGAATATGACGCTCGCAAGATCGCGCGTCGCCCGGCCATTCCGCGCAAGCTGTTCGGCTCGGCGATGACTGGGATCGGCTTGTTTCTGGCAGGCTCGGTGGATGGCATGCCGATCATCGCGGCGGCGCTTGGACTTCTGGGCGTCGGTCTGCACATGTTTTCGTTCGGGTTGGATCCACTGCGCGACAAAGGCATGGAAGATGTGGATGAGTTTCAGACCGACCGTGTTGCCCGAGCCGTCAACGAGGCCGAGAAACATCTGCGCGTCATGAAAGATACCATCGACCGCACCAAGGATCGTCGGCTTGAGGGGCGCGTAGACCGGTTCATCACAACCGCCCGTGATATGTTTCGCACGGTCGAAGACGACCCCCGCGACCTGACCGCTGCACGTAAATACCTGGGTGTATACTTGTTGGGTGCACGTGACGCGACAGCCAAGTTTGTTGACATCTACATGCGCGACCCCGGTGGCACGGCGCGCGCGGATTATGAAACCCTGCTGGACGATCTGGAAGCCAATTTCGCCGCCCGCACCCGACAATTCCTGAATGACAACCGCACCGACCTTGATGTCGAAATCGAGGTTCTGCGCGAAAGACTGGCGCGCGAAGGCGTGCGAACCGAGTAACTTGTGAGGATTTTCAAATGACCGATACAACCCGCCAGAAGGCCGAAGCAGCCTTGAAGGACATTGAAGACGTGACGGCGGTCGTGCTGCCCGAACCCTCAAGCGCGCTTGTGCCGTTGGAAAAGGCCAACAAGAAAGTCAGCGCCGAGATTGAAAAGCGCATGGCCGAGATCGACATGGAAAACACTCAGTCGATTATCGAGTTTGGGTCGGCTGCTCAGGCCGAGTTGCAGGTCATCAGTCAGGACATGCTGGCCGGCGTGCGCAACAAGGATGTGGGGCCAGCCGGCGACAGCCTGCGCAACATCGTCACTACGATCCGCGGCTTTTCGATCAGCGAGATGGACATGCGTCGCGAACGCAGTTGGTGGGAGAAACTGCTGGGCCGCATGGCACCCGCCGCGAAATTCATGGCGCGCTATGAAGATGTTCAGGGACAGATCGACAAGATCACCGACAATCTTCTGGGTCACGAACATACACTTTTGAAAGATATCAAATCACTCGACAAGCTCTATGAAAAGACGCTGGAGTTTTATGACGAGCTGGCGCTCTATATTTCGGCGGGCGAGGCCAAGCTGGCCGAACTTGATGATACCATCATCCCCGCCAAAGAAGCCGAAGTGGCAGGTGCGCCAGAAGATCAGGGCGTGATCAAAGCGCAGGAATTGCGCGACCTGCGCGCCGCGCGGGATGATCTGGAACGTCGAGTGCATGATCTGAAACTGACCCGTCAGGTGACGATGCAGTCGCTGCCCTCGATCCGTTTGGTGCAGGAAAACGACAAGTCTCTGGTGACGAAGATTAACTCGACCTTGGTGAACACCGTGCCGCTGTGGGAAACCCAGTTGGCGCAGGCAGTGACCATCCAACGGTCCGCCGAAGCTGCGAAGGCCGTGAAATCCGCCACCGACCTGACCAATGAACTACTGACCGCAAATGCCGAGAACCTGCAAGAGGCCAACCGCATGGTGCGCAAGGAAATGGAGCGCGGCGTCTTTGACATTGAAGCCGTGAAATCCGCCAATGCGACACTGATCGCCACAATCGAAGAAAGTCTGGCGATTGCAGATGAGGGCAAGGCGAAACGCGCCGCCGCCGAGGAAGAGTTGATAAAAATGGAAGCCGAGTTGAAAGAAACGCTTGCCGCAGCCACGTCGCGTGGCACGGCATCTGCGCATAACATGGCCAGCTCGGTGCCAGGCGGATAAACGGACTGCGAAAGGGACGGAATGCGGCGAAACGCTTTGACGAAGGCAACCGGAGCGTTGGCAGTGATGCTGGCGCTGTCGGGATGTCAGATGGCCGGTCCCAGCGGGGCGGGCCTGCCCACATCGCCCACACCGAAACCAAGGGCAATCTCGATCCCCGTGGTGCCCAGTGCGGAAAGCAAGGCATTGGCCGCCTATTACACCAGCGTTCAACGCAGCTTGTTGACGCAGGGCCTGTTGCGCACCGACGGGGGCGGCGCTGATGTGCCGTTCAGCGCGGCCATGCTTGCGCGTAATTTCGAGCGTATCGCGTTCTTTCAGGAATATTCGTCAGCCGGCGGACGCCTGATCGCACGTGAAAATGCATCGCGCCTGACGCGGTGGGAAAAACCGGTGCGGGTGTCTCTACAGTTTGGATTGTCCACACCGGACGAGCAAAAGGCACAAGATCGGGCCACTCTGTCCAGATACGTGCGCAGACTGGCCCGGATCACCGGCCACCCGATCAGCATGACCAATGGAGATGGAAATTTTCACGTCTATATTCTGAACGAGGATGAGCGCAAAGCCTTCGGGCCGGAACTGCGCCGGGTTGTTCCCGGGATCAGTGCGCTTAGCCAACGTGCGGTGATCGACATGCCGCGTGATACCTATTGTCTCGTTTTTGGGCGTGACCCGGCCAATAATGGCCAGTTCGAGCAAGCGGTAGCCGTGATCCGCAGCGAACACCCGGATCTGATGCGAACCTCCTGCATCCATGAAGAAGTTGCTCAAGGGTTGGGTCTATCCAATGACAGCCCGATGGCCCGCCCGTCGATCTTCAATGATGACGAGGAATTCGGTCTTCTGACCACGCATGACGAAAACCTGCTTCGTATGCTTTATGATGATCGGTTGCGACCGAACATGACGGCGGACGAGGCTCGCCCAATCATCAAACAAATTGCCGCCGAATTGACCGGCGGCGCAGTATGACCGACACCCCAGGGAGGGAGCGTAACAATGGGAATTCTTGATTTTCTGACCGGCGAATTTATCGACGTTATTCATTGGGTGGATGACACCCGCGACACCATGGTCTGGCGGTTCGAACGTGAAGACCACGAGATCAAATATGGTGCGAAACTGACGGTGCGCGAAGGGCAAGCCGCCGTATTTGTCCATGAAGGCCAGTTGGCCGACGTGTTCACACCGGGACTTTACATGTTGGAAACCAACAACATGCCGATCCTGACCACGATCAACAACTGGGACCACGGGTTCAAATCGCCCTTCAAGTCCGAGGTCTATTTCGTCAACACGACCAGATTCAACGACCTGAAATGGGGCACGAAGAACCCGATCATGTTGCGTGACCCAGAATTCGGGCCGACGCGCATCCGTGCCTTCGGCACCTACAGTGTTCGCGTCTCGGACCCGGCGAAGTTTCTGGTTGAAATCGTGGGCACAGACGGCGAATTCACGATGGACGAGATCAGCTTTCAGATCCGCAACATCATCGTGCAAGCCTTCAGCCGCGTGATTGCGGGTTCGGGCATCCCAGTGCTGGACATGGCCGCAAACACGGCTGATCTGGGTAAACTTATCGCCGCCGAAATTTCGGGGATCATCGCCGAATATGGCCTGATCATCCCAGAATTCTACATCGAAAACATCTCTCTTCCCCCAGCGGTCGAGGCCGCCTTGGACAAGCGCACCTCGATGGGTGTGGCTGGCGATCTGGGCGCGTTCACACAGTATTCCGCCGCCGAAGCCATGACTGCCGCCGCGCAGAACCCCAGCGGCGGCGGCATGGGCGCGGGGCTAGGTGTGGGAATGGGTATGGCGATGGCTGGACAGATGGCACAGGCCGGTCCTTGGGGGGCTGCTCCCGCGGCAACCGCCCCTCAAGCGCCTCCACCGCCACCGGTCGAGCGTGTCTGGCATGTTGCGGAAAATGGCGAAACCAAGGGGCCATTTTCCAAGGCTGCATTGGGCCGCATGTCTGCTTCCGGTGGTCTGACACGCGACACCCATGTCTGGACCCCCGGTCAGGATGGTTGGAAACGGGCTGAAGACGTTTCAGAGCTGGCCCAGTTGTTCACCGTTCTGCCACCCCCCGCTCCGGGCGCTTGATCGCTTTGGGCGACCCTAGTGCCGCCCGACCCTTTCCACTGCCTGAGATACGAGGCTGACCCGGATGGCCAATCCGCGCGAAGACACAGAAGACCCCCAAGCGCCATTGGAAGAATATCGCTTCCCCTGCAATCAATGCGGGGCAGATCTGCGCTTCGATCCAGAACGCAACTTGCTGACCTGCGATTACTGTGGTGCTGAACAGGCGATTGATGATCGTCCGCAAGCCGTCGCGGTCATTCGCGAACTGGATCTGAAACGTGCGCTGTCCGAACAACTGCCTGAATCAGAGATCGAGGTCACACGCGTCTTGACCTGTCCGAACTGTGCAGCGTTGATCGAGTTCGACGGAAAGACTCACGCCTCGGAATGCCCATTCTGCGCCACGCCGATTGTCACCGACACAGGCGCGCATCGGCGGATTAAGCCCAAGGGTCTTGCCCCGTTTGAGATCAAGGAACGCGATGCGCATAAGGCGATGACCAAATGGCTGGGGCGGTTGTGGTTTGCACCCAACGGCCTGCGTGAATACGCTCGAAAGGGGCGCCGCATGTCCGGGATCTATGTCCCCTATTGGACCTATGACGCCGACACGCGCACGACCTATAGCGGTCAACGCGGCACGGTGCATGACCGCGTTCGAACGGTGTCGATCAATGGCAAACGACGTCAGCAGCGCTCGCAAACCGTCAGGTGGCGCCCGGTGTCCGGGCGGGTCGCGCGGTTCTTCGATGATGTTATTGTGCTGGCGTCACGCGGATTGCCGAAAAAATACACCGATGCGCTGGAACCATGGGACCTGTCGCGGCTTGAACCTTACCGACCCGAATATCTGGCCGGGTTTCAGGCCGAGGGCTACACCGTCGATCTGGAGCAGGGCTTTTCCGAAGCCCGCGATTATATGAACCGGATCATCCTGCGGGATGTGAAATTCGACATTGGAGGGGACCGCCAGCGCGTCACCTCCATGGATACAAAGATGTCAGACGTGACTTTCAAACACATTCTGCTGCCGGTCTGGCTCGCCGCCTACAAGTATCGCGGCAAGACCTATCGGTTCGTGGTGAATGGGCAAAACGGGCGCGTGCAAGGTGAACGGCCCTACTCCGCGTGGAAGATCACTTTCGCTGTAATTTTGGGGCTGATTGTGGCGGCAACAATCGGTTATCTATCGGCCCAAAGCCAATAGGACCCCACAATGCAATATGAAGATTTTACGGCGCTTCTTGGCACCCGACATTCCTGCCGCGCATTTCGGTCCGATCCGGTGCGTGACGAGACGATCACCCAAATCCTGACCGCCGCGCAAAAAGTGCCAAGCTGGTGCAACGCGCAGCCATGGCAGGTCGATGTCACACTGGGCGCTGAAACAGATCGTCTGCGCACTGCACTTTATAGCCACGCGATGACTGCCGCCCAAACCCCCGACATTCCTTGGCCCAGCGCCTTTACCGGTGTGCATCAGTCCCGGCGCAAGACCTGCGGCTTGCAGCTTTATGAAAGCGTTGGCGTGGCGCGGGGCGATCGGGCGGCATCGGCCCAACAGATGATGGAAAACTTCCGACTGTTCGGCGCGCCCTGCTTTGCCTTGCTGACCGCCCCGGCCGAGCTTGGCTCCTATGCCTTTCTGGACTGCGGCGGATTCATCACGGGCTTCACACTGGCGGCCACATCGCTTGGCATCGCCTCGATTCCGCAAGCCGCCGTCGCAGCCTATGCGCCTTTTCTGCGCAACTGGTTCGGTCTGGCGGAAGATCGCATCATCCTGTGCGGGATATCCTTCGGCTATGCCGATGAAACGCACCCCGCGAACGATTTTCGCACCACGCGCGCGCCGCTGGATGAATGGGTGCGCCGGCATGGAGAGGAAAACCAAGCATGAGAACCTTGATCCAACGCGTCAGCCAAGCCGCCGTCCATGTCGATGACGAACAGATTGGACAGACCGGGCCGGGTCTGCTCATCCTTGTTTGCGCGATGGAGGGCGACAGCGACGCCAATGCCGATGCGCTGGCCGCCAAGATCGCGAAACTGCGCATTTTCAAGGATGATGCGGGTAAGATGAATCGCTCGTTGCTTGATACCGGAGGTGGCGCGTTGGTGGTCAGCCAGTTCACGCTGGCCGCTGACACATCGCGTGGCAACCGTCCGGGCTTTTCCACCGCCGCGATCCCCGCCGAAGGGGAACGGCTGTATGATCACTTCGCGGATGCCCTGCGCCAGCTTGGGATTTCGACCGAGCAGGGACGCTTCGGGGCGGATATGAAAGTCTCGCTGGTGAACGACGGACCGGTGACGATCTGGATGGACATCTAGGCGACAGACCCAATCAATACCCGGCACCCCGATCAACCACGTGCAACAGCGGCTCACCTGCCTCGCCCCGTCGGATGTTTTCCGCAATGACCCGCGCCGCTGAGGTCGGGCGGGTATCTGCCGCGATATGCGGTGTGACCGTCACCTTGGGATGCGCCCAATAGGGATCATCATCGGGCAAGGGTTCAACCCGGAACACATCAAGGGTGGCATGACCAACCTGCCCGCTGTCCAGCGCGGCCAACAATGCCTGATCGTCGATCAACGGCCCCCGCCCCGGATTTATGATCACGGCGCCCGTCGGCAACCAACCCAGACGCTCGGCATTCAAGATGTTCTTGGTGGCCGATGTCCTGGGCAGCAGAAGGACAACGATTTCGGCACGGGACAGCACGTCGCGCAACCCGTCGTCCCCGCTGTGGCAGTCAATGCCAGCGATGTCTTTCTGGTTTCGGCTCCAGCCGCAGACATTGAAGTTCAGCGCCCGCAGCGACTGCGCGACAGCCGCCCCCAAGGCCCCAAGGCCCAGAACAGCGATCGTCCTATCACGCGCCAAAGGTGGGGCGGGCTGATACCAGATTGGGTCGGTTCTGTGAATATACTGATCCATCCCAAGATGGTGGCGCAGCACATGGCCCGTGACCCACTCGGTCATCCCTTCGGTTAACCCGTCATCGACCATCCGGGTATAGGGTTGCGTCAAAGTCGGGTTGCCCACCACCTTTTCAACGCCCGCCCACAGGCCAAGCACGGCTTTAGTGCGCGTGAAAGATCGGAAATCCTGCACCGGACCGTTCGGGGCATGGACGATATAATCCACATCCTCAGGGGTGATGTCGCGCGACAAGTGGGCGGAGATACCATGCTCATCCAGCGCTTTGCTCAGTTCGAAGTCATAGACCGGCCAAAGTTTGGGATTGCCGGCGTAGAGGACATTGATGCTCACCGTTTCTGCCTCGCCCTGTGGACATGTGCGCTTTGAACCAGTCCAAAGCCCACCAGCAGAACCAGCATCGCCGAACCACCATAGCTGACCAGCGGCAACGGCACACCCACAACAGGTGCCAGCCCCATCACCATCGACATGTTCACCGCAAAGAACAGAAAGAACGTGACCGCCACGCCCAATATCAAAAGCGAACTGAACCGATCCTTGTTTTGCAGAGCCGCGGCGATACAAAATGCCAGGATCAGAACATAGAGCGCCAGCAGGGATACGCCGCCGATGAAGCCCAGCTCTTCTGCGAGGGTGGTAAAGATGAAATCTGTCTGCTTTTCCGGCAGGAAGTTCAACCGTGATTGCGTGCCTTGCATGAAGCCCCGACCAGTCCACCCCCCCGACCCCAGCGCGATCTTCGACTGGGTGATGTGATACCCCGCCCCCAGCGGGTCGGTTGACGGGTCCAGAAAGGTATCAATGCGGCGGTATTGATAGTCCTTCAACAACTGCCAATCCGTGCCGCGTGACATGAACACAGTTGTCACCAGCCCAATTCCCGCCGCCATCACCACGCCGAAATACCACAGGCTGACACCGGCCAGAAACATGATCGCACCGCCGCCCACAAGCAAAAGGATCGACGTGCCAAGGTCCGGTTGCTTCAGAACCAACGCGGTCGGCAACAGGATCAGGATGATCGGCAACAGCACCCAGAACGGGCGCGAGACCTTCTTGATATCAAGCCAGTCGTAATAGGCGGCAAGGATCATCACCATGGTGATTTTCGACAACTCGGATGGCTGCAATCGAATGAATCCCAAATCTATCCAACGCTGCGCCCCCATACCGGTCGAGCCGACAAACTCGACAAGGACCAACAGGACCAGCGATATGATATATCCCAGCCCTGCCATGTTGCGCCAAAACCAGATCGGCACCATCGCGACGGCAAACATCAGCGACATACCAAGGGCGAACCGTTTCATCTGTGCCGAAGCCCACGGCTCCATGCTGCCCCCGGCCACGGAATAGAGCATCAGGAATCCCACGCAGGCCGCTGCTGTCAGAAGCAGGACGAGAAACCAGTTGATGTAAAGCACCTTCCGCAAACCGGTTGGCACGTATTTTACGTTATACTCCAGATAACTCATGCCTGATCGTTCCGATCAGCAAAGCGTTCGGCAGGGGGGCGGCTCAGCAATTCTTCTATCTCGCGCTGACGCGATCGAATGGTGCCACGTTGGCTGGAGGGATAGGCTTCAATCGGCGGTTCGCCCTCGTAAATGGTTTGCAGCAGAATATCGCGCGCGATCGGGGCGGCGACCGTTGATCCGCCACCGCCATGCTCCACCACCACAGATACCGCGTATCGCGGTGCTTCTGCCGGCGCATAGCAGACAAACAGCGCGTGGTCGCGCCGGTTCCACGGCAAGTCTTCGTTGCGGGTCACACCGCGCGCGCGTTCTGCTTTGGTGATATTACGCACTTGGCTGGTGCCGGTCTTGCCGGACATGCGAAGACCTTCGGCTACGATCCTGGAGCGCCCAGCCGTGCCACGTTTGGCATTCACAACCTCGTACATCCCTTGCCGGACGATCTCCAGATTGGCTTGTCCGATGCCCAGCGGTCCATCGTTCAGGATCGGCTGCTCCACCCCGTTGATCGCGCGCACCAGCCGTGCGGAAATGGCTTGACCAGTCGCAACCCGCGCCGTCATCACGGCCAGTTGCAGCGGCGATGTCAACACGAAGCCTTGTCCGATCCCCGCATTCAGGCTGTCGCCTATCACCCATTCGGCGCCGCGGGCTTCTCTTTTCCATGCCTTGTCCGGAATCAAACCATCCGCGACTGCGGACAGTGGCAGATCAGGCTGCTCGCCCAGACCGAAACGTCGGGCCATCGCGGCGATCTTGTCAATCCCCACCCGTTGCGCGATCTCATAGTAGTAGACGTCGCAGCTTTCACGCAGGCCTTTCACCAAATCGACCTTGCCGTGCCCAGCCCGTTTCCAGCAATGAAACCGTCGATTGCGAACTTCAATATACCCGATACATTTTACGATTTCATCGACCCCTATCACGCCTTCTTCCAGCGCGGCCAATGCCGTCATCATTTTGAATGTCGATCCCGGCGGATAGGTGCCTTGTGCCGGTTTTGCCGCGAGCGGGCGGTAAGGGTCGTCCAGCAGCGCCTTGTAATCCGGTCCCGAAATGCCCCGGACGAATTTATTTGGGTCAAAGGACGGGGTCGATCCGATGGCCAATATATCGCCGGTTTGCGTGTCCATGACCACCGCCGCCGCGCTCTCACCTGCCATCCGCGCCTGAACATAGGCTTGAAGATCCGCATCGATGGTTAACTGGATATTGTCGCCCGCCTGCCCATCTTCCCGGCCGAGTTCGCGCATTTCACGCCCGACTGCGTTGACCTCGACTTCGCGCGTGCCGGCTGAGCCGCGCAGAGACAGTTCCAGCTTCGCCTCAACCCCGCTTTTGCCTATCTGAAAACGCGGAATTTGCAGAAGCGGGTCCGGGTCTTCCAGTTTGCCAAGATCATAGTCGGACACCGGACCGACATAGCCGACCACATGTGCGAAATCGGAGGCTCGGGGATAAATACGCGACAATCCGACCTCGGGCGTGATTCCTGGCAACACGGGCGCATTGATCGCAACTTCGGCAACATCTTCCCAGGCCACACGATCCGCCACCGTGACCGGCACAAATGAACTGCGCCGCTTCATCTCGGACAGGATACGTGCAATCTCTTCATCCTCGATCCAGACGATCTTGCGCAACCGTTTCAAAACCTTGGCAGGATCACCGGCGTCTTCGCGCACCAGGACGATGCGATAGTTCTGCTCGTTGCCCGCGATCAGCTTTCCATTCCGGTCATGGATCATGCCACGGGCGGGCGGGATCAGTTGAAACTTGATGCGGTTTTCTTCTGCAAGTGTGCGATATTCTTCGGTCTGATCGACCTGCATGAACCGCATTCGACCCACCAGCAAGGCAGCGAAAGATACTTGCAATCCGCCAAGAAAAAGACCTCGACGGGTGATGCCGCGCGCGCTTTTCTCGGTATCAATTGGCGATCGTTTCATGACGTTTGCCTTGTAATTGCATCATCACCGGGTTGCAGTTTTTCAACGCCCAGCAGAAAGACCGATACAAAGACCACCAGCGGATAGGCCCCCGTCGTCGAAATCAACTGCATCAGTTCTCGGCCAAGTGGCACCTGATCAACAAAGAACACCGCCAACAAGACTCGCTGCCCGATCAGCATGGCGAACAGCGTCATCGCGACCAGCCCCCATTCGACAAGGAATGGCTGTTCGCGCAGACCGGATTCGCGGCGCCTCAGGAACTCGGACCCTGCAACAACCATCAAAGGCCAAACGCCAGGCACACGCAACAGTAACATGTCCATCAGAAAAAACAGGATCGCGACCAGAAGGACCGGCACATAATCCGGACGGCGCAGCACCCATGCGAAGGTGAAAGCCAACAGGATGTCTGGGCCGGGAAAGCGCCCCGGCGTAAGGTCGATCGGCAAAAGACGGGCGAACAGCACAACCGCCGCGATAGCGGCAAGTGCCATCGAGAACAGCCAACGCATGAGGGTAAGGTGGTCCGTCATCCGTCGGCTCCTTCCGCCGAGGACGTATCGGATTGCGCGTCGGGTTCCAGGTCATCAATGATCGTTTCTGGCAGCGGGGGAAGCGCAGGCGTCGAGACGATCAAAGCCCCGTCATCATCCACTTTTTCGCCGGGGTGACTGCGTAGAACCCGCAGAAACTCCAACCGCTCATAATCGGCGGAAAGACGGACACGCAAACGACGGTCAGTGCCCATGGCGACGTGCCCCACCAAAAGCCCCGCCGGGAAAACCCCTCCGTCACCTGACGAGACAACACGGTCGCCCGGGCGCACTTTTTCCGGCGCTTCAAGGAAATCAATCGGTGGCGCGGCCGAGTTGTCGCCCACCAGCAAGGCCGTCTGTCCCGAAGGTTGAACCATGATCGGCACACGGCTGTTGCTGTCAGTCAGAAGAATGACACGGCTTGTTTTCTGACCGACACCCGAGATACGGCCCGCCAAGCCCAGACCGTCCGTGGTGGCCCAACCGTCAATTATCCCGTCGCGCGCCCCGATGTTCAGAAGCACCGATTGCCGGAACGGCGACCCGCTATCGGTCAACACGACGCCGGTTACATAGGACAGTTGCGCATCCAGCCTGACATTGTTCAGGTTCAGAAGTTGCGCGTTCTCCTGTTCCAGTTGAAGCGCGGCCTCTTTCCAGGCTTTCATCTGCTGCAATTCGCGGCGCAATTCCTGATTTTGTTCATAGATACGTTGGTAGGACTGAAAATCCTCGACCATACCCACAAGTTTCGTGACGGGCACCAAGGCCCAATCGAAACTGGGCACCACACGATCCACCAGATTGGCGCGAAACCGTTCCACGCGTGGACTGTCGATGCGCCAGACAAGGAAGACCAAAAACAGACAAACCATCAGAATCCCGACCATAAGCCTGCGCAGCGGGCGGGCATAGATGTCGCTCTGATTGCTCTTTTTTGCCAAGTTGGCCTCCGGTCACACCAGACGAGACCAGCCCCGACGATACGGGGCGGGCCGGTCAGCTGTCGTAGTCGATGACGTGGCGCAGTTGCTTTTCGAACTCCAGCGCCTTGCCGGTGCCCAGCGCCACGCAGTTCAGGCTTTCATCCGCGACCGAGATTGACAACCCAGTCTGTTCACGCAGCGCAAGGTCCAGTTCACCCAACAACGCGCCGCCGCCGGTCAGCATCACACCACGGTCCACGATATCCGCCGCCAGATCGGGCGGGGTTGCTTCCAGCGCGGTCATCACCGCTTCGCAGATTTGTTGCACGGGTTCGGCCAACGCTTCGGCCACCTGCGCCTGACTGATTTCGGTTTCTTTGGGCACGCCGTTCAACAGGTCGCGTCCACGAATTTTCAATGAAGCCCCGCGCCCGTCATCGGGCATACGTGCGGTGCCGATCGAGGTCTTGATGCGCTCTGCCGTGGTTTCGCCCACCAGAATGTTCTGCTGACGACGCAGGTAGTTGATGATCGCATCATCCATCCGGTCGCCGCCCACACGAACCGAGCGTGCATAGACGATGTCACCAAGTGACATCACGGCAACCTCGGTCGTGCCGCCACCGATATCGACAACCATGTTCCCCGTGGGATCGGTGATCGGCATCCCCGCCCCAATTGCGGCAGCAATCGGTTCGGCAACCAGCCCGGCCTTACGTGCACCGGCGGAAATCACCGACTGGCGAATGGCGCGCTTTTCAACGGGGGTGGCGCCATGCGGGACACAAACGATGATTTTCGGTTTCGAGAAAGTCGTGCGTTTGTGCACTTTGCGGATGAAGTGTTTGATCATTTCTTCCGCGCTGTCGAAATCCGCGATCACACCTTCGCGCATGGGACGGATGGCTTCGATGGATCCGGGGGTCCGGCCCAGCATCAGCTTGGCATCTTCGCCCACGGCCAGAACTTTCTTGACGCCGTCCTTGACATGGTAGGCAACGACCGAAGGTTCGTTTAAGACAATTCCCTTGCCCTTCACGTAAACCAGAGTGTTCGCCGTTCCAAGGTCAATTGCCATGTCCGACGAAAACAGACTCGAAAACCCAACCATTACTGCCTACCCCGCTTGAATACCCTTATCGTCCGCGATTCCCTTGCTGGGCGCAGACCGATGGATATATAAGGCTCAGTACGCTCAGGTGAAAGACCTAATACGCTTTCGCAAGCGGCTTATCGCTTAAATGGAAAGGCGAAAAATGTCTGGTCATGGATTGGGTCTGGTTGCCTAACCATGGGTCGGCCAAACCTTGTGTTCGTCATCAATGATGAAAGCGTGGGCATGGTTTTGTCCCTGACCGAGATAGGCTTTCATGTGGGGGTGATCCGATGGCAAGTGCGGATGGCTGTGTTCGACAATCCGCTCGGCATTGGCAGGCCAGAACCTGATAGCGGCCAGAACACCAAATACACCCAACCCACCAAGCACCAGAAGCGAAACCGAAAGCCCTGCCGCCTTCCCGACCCAACCGGCCAAAGGATAGGTCACAAGCCAGCAAGCATGTGAGAGTGCGAACTGTGCCGCAAAAATCGCCGGTCGATCCTCGGAATGGGCCGAGATGCGCAACAGCCGTCCCGAAGGAGTCAGGATCGCAGAATAGAGCGCGCCGATCAGCGCCCAGATCGTCAGAAACACCCCCCAAGCAGGAAGGGAAGCACCCCAACTTAACGCGGCAAATACAAAGGCCAGCGCGGTCAGTGCAATTGCCGACGGCACCATCACATCACGTTCCCGCACCCGCCTCAGCACGCGTGGCAACAAGATCGCGGCCAACATCGAGCCACCTCCGAAGGCGGCCATTGCGACACCCAAGGCCCGTTCGCCCAACCCGTATTCCGCCCGAACCAGCACAACCGAATTCACCAGAACGAAAGCACCGATCGCGGCGGCGGTCAGGTTCAACGCCAAAAGCCCGCGCAGCCGAGGCGTCGCAAGATATATCCGACTGCCGCGGGTCAGGCGCTCGCGAAACGGTCTTTTCTCTGCTGATTGTGCGCTGCGCGGAAGCGATGTCTGCGCCACGAGAGCCGCCGAAACCAGAAAGCCCACAACCGTCCCCACGAAAAGCCCGTGGAACGAGATCACCAGCAGCAGAAGTGCGGCAAGGGATGGGCTAAGCAGGTTTTCAAGATCATAGGCCAAGCGCGACAGCGAAAGCGCCTGAGTATATTCGTCTTCATCGGTCAACACATCAGGTATCGTGGCCTGAAACACCGGCGTGAAACTTGCCGATGCGGTTTGCAGCAGAAAGATCAGGACATATATCTGCCAAACCTCAGAGACAAACGGCAGGGCCAGCGCCACCGCCGCACGCACCAAATCCGCTCCGATCATCACCGCCTTTCGTGGCAGACGCTCCGCAATCGCTGCCAGCACCGGCGACAACCCGACATAGGCAAGCATCTTGATGGTAAAGGCCGTGCCCAGAACGGCGCCCGCCGCATCGCCTGCCAGATCATAGGCCAGCAGGCTCAGTGCAATGGTCATCAACCCGGTGCCCAGCAATGCCACCACCTGCGCGGTGAATAGCGTGGCATAGGTGCGGTTTGACAGGGCGCGTATCATACGGGCGAGCGTAAACCCACCCGCATGATGGTCAATGGATCAAACGCTCTCGGGCTTCGTTTTCTCGCGCCGCACCAACAGGTTGTTCAGCGCGTTCACATAAGCCTTGGCGGACGCCACCACCGTATCGGTGTCGGACGACTGGCCGGTGACGATCTTGCCGTTCTCCTCCATCCGCACCGACACCGTGGCTTGCGCGTCGGTCCCTTCGGTCACGGCATGCACCTGATACAGTTGCAACCGCGCGTCGTGGGGGAACAGTTGTTGTATCGCGTTGAAGGTCGCATCGACCGGTCCATCCCCCGTGGCGGTCTTCTGGTGGTCCACGCCGTCGACCTCCAACGTCAGGTCAGCGGATTGCGGTGCTTCGGTGCCACAGATGACACGCAGGAATTTCACCTGAATTCGGTCATTGGCGGCGTCAGTCCCGTCACGCATCAGGGCGATCAGGTCATCGTCAAATACCTCTTTCTTGCGGTCGGCCAGTTCCTTGAAGCGCACGAAGACGTCCTTCAACTGGTTGTCGCCCACGTCAAATCCCAACTGATTCAACCGGTCGCGCAGCGCGGCCCGGCCCGAGTGTTTGCCCAAGACCAGACTGGTCTCCGACAGGCCAACATCCTCAGGACGCATGATCTCGAACGTCTCGGCGTTCTTCAGCATCCCATCCTGGTGAATTCCGCTTTCATGCGCAAAGGCGTTCTTGCCAACGATGGCCTTATTATACTGCACCGCAAAACCAGACACCTGCGCCACCCGACGTGAGATGTTCATGATCTTTTTTGTGTCCACTCGCGTGTTCCACGGCATGATGTCATGGCGCACCTTCAACGCCATCACGACCTCTTCCAGCGCCGTGTTGCCGGCGCGTTCGCCCAATCCGTTGATCGTGCATTCAATCTGACGCGCACCCGCTTCGACCGCGGCCAGCGAGTTTGCCGTCGCCATGCCCAGATCATTGTGGCAATGGGTTGCAAACGTCACTTCGTCCGCGCCCGGCACTTTCTCGATCAGCATATGGATCAGGTCTGCGCTTTCGCGCGGGGCGGTATAGCCGACCGTGTCGGGGATGTTGATCGTCGTGGCGCCCGCTTTGATCGCAATCTCGATCACCCGGCACAGATAGTCGTGTTCGGTCCGGGTCGCATCCATGGCCGACCACTGCACATCGTCAGTCAGATTGCGTGCATGCGTCACGGTTTCATGGATCAGGTCCGCCATCGCGTCTTTGGTCAGGTTGGGGATATCCCGGTGCAAGGGCGATGTGCCGATAAAGGTGTGAATACGCGGTTTCGCGGCGTGGCGAACAGCTTCGGCGCAGCGGTCGATATCCTTGAAATTCGCGCGGCTCAGCCCGCAAATCACCGATTGTTTCGACCGTTTCGCAATCTCGCGCACCGCGGCGAAATCGCCTTCCGATGCAATCGGAAAACCCGCTTCGATGATGTCGACGCCCATGTCATCCAGCATCTCGGCGATTTCCAGTTTCTCGTCATGCGTCATGGTCGCGCCGGGGCTTTGTTCGCCGTCACGCAAGGTTGTGTCGAAAATCAACACGTGATCCGATGTGGTGGTCATTGTCATGTCTTTCAGTAGAAGTGTCTTAGCCTTTGTGGCCCAAGGTCGGGCCGGTTCGTGGCGCGTATGGCGGTTCCCCTGAGCGGTCGCGCCAAAACGGCACGCTCAGAGGCGGCTAAGAAGAAGCAGAAGGCCCTGCGCGGGGCAATGTGTGATATGTTTCTGCGATACCATGGGCGCGACTATAGGGCGGTTTGGCGCGAGATAAACCCCTTTTTCGAGCAAGCTTTGACAAATTGTCGGGGTCAGCTTAGTTGGCGGCGGCGTCCGAACTGGCCTCTGCCGCCGCTTCCCCGGCTGCGCTGTCAATCTCGGGCGCAGGCGATGTCGTGGCAGCCCCGGCGATGACACCGTCTTCCCATGTACCGTCTTCCTGACTGCCGTCTGCGCGGGTCACGACGCCCTCACCATGACGCTTTCCTTTTTGGAAACTGCCCTCGTAGCGGTCGCCATTCGCATAAATCGCGACGCCTTGTCCATGAAACAGACCCGACAGCCAATCCCCTTCATATGAGAACCCATCCGCCACGGTGTATTTGCCTTTGCCTTCGCGCAGCCCGCCAACGAAACCGCCTTCATATGTCGCGCCATCCGGGAAGACCGAGCGCCCCTGACCGTGCGGCTGACCTGCTTGCCAGTCCCCGACGTAGGATGTTCCGTCCGCCGTGGTCAAACTGCCCTGCCCGTCATACAGCGCGTCTTTGAACATGCCATCATAAACCGTGCCATTGGCATAGCGCGCAACGCCTTTGCCTTCGATGACACCCGCCTTCCATTCACCCTCATAGGTGTTGCCGTCCGGGTAAGTAATCGCGCCCATGCCATCGGCCAGACCGTCACGAAATTGCCCCTCGTAAACAGAGCCGTCGGGATAAGTCACCTTGCCCGAGCCTTCGATGGCGCCAGCAACCCAATTGCCTTCATAGCGATATCCATCAGCGCCTTCGAAAACGCCCTGTCCATGACGCTTGTCGCTTTCAAAACTTCCTTCATAGCGATCACCGTTGGCGTATTCGACGACCCCCTGCCCCTGACGGGCACCTGCTACGAAATTGCCGGAATAAATGTCGCCATTGGCCTGTTTCAGGATACCTTCACCCTGCATCTGGCCTTTTTCCCACGTGCCATCGAAAATCATGCCATCCGCCTGAGTCAAAACGCCCGTGCCATGGCGTTCCCCCCCACGCATTTCACCATCATACACTGATCCATCGGCATAGGTTGAAGTGCCGCGCCCCTCTTTCACGCCGGCAACCCAGTCGCCTTCGTAGATATAGCCCGTGGGACTTTGTAACCGGCCCTGCCCGTGATGCATGGCGTTGCGAAATCCGCCTTCGTATTTAATGCCGTTGGCATAGATGGCCAGGCCGGATCCGTTGATCTTGCCATCCACCCAATCGCCCTCGAACGTCGATCCGTCGGCAAAGGTGATCTTGCCGAAGCCTTCGGGTTTTCCCTTGGCAAAACTGCCTTCATAGATCGAGCCGTTGGGGAATCGCGCCACGCCCTGGCCGATGATCTCGCCTTCAATAAATTCGCCGGTATATTCATAACCGGTTGGCAGTTGCAGCGTGCCCATGCCGTGCTGCACACCGCCCTTGAACGTCCCTTCATAGACGGCGCCATCTTCGTATTGCTTGGTTTCGATCTGAGCCATGACAGGCGCTGCGCCCAGCATCATGAAGAACGCAAAACCGCGAAAACCTGTACGAAGGGGATCCATGTCCAACCTCTTTCAATGAGTGCATTTTTCGCGCTTCAACCCACGCAAACCCGCACCAAGACTATGCGAGGGTCTGCCCTGAAACAACGGTTTTCCAACGCATGCACTTTATCCTGCACATAAACCTGTTACATCTGAGCGCAAGATCAAACCCGGCAGGGATCGCCGGGCCAGAAGGATACGCGCGATGAGTGACCATTTCCGCCTGACGTTGGCGCAGCTAAACCCCACCGTCGGCGCGATTGCCGCGAATGCTGAAAAGGCCCGCAAGGCGTGGGGGCAGGCCAAGGCCGCAGGCAGTGACCTGCTGGCTCTGCCCGAAGCGTTCATCACAGGCTATCAGACACAAGACCTTGTGATGCGCCCTCAGTTTTTTCGCGATGCGATGGCGGCGGTCGATCAACTTGCTGCGGATTGCGCCGACGGTCCTGCAATCGGCATTGGCGGACCGTTCCATGACGGGGCGCATTTGTTCAACGCCTATTACATTCTGCACGGCGGCAAGGTGGCCGCGCGTGTTTTGAAACAGCGCCTGCCCAACTTCACTGTGTTTGACGAAGAACGCCAATTCACATCCGCCGACCCGCAAGGCCCGGTTGCCATGGGCCCGATCCGCATCGGTATCCCGATTTGCGAAGACGCGTGGCATGGCGAAGATGTTTGCGAAACGCTGGCCGAAAGCGGTGCCGAGTTTCTGCTGATCCCCAATGGCTCGCCCTATTACCGGCGCAAGTTCGACGTGCGTGTGAACCACATGGTGGCGCGTGTCGTCGAAACGGGGCTGCCGCTGATCTATCTGAATATGGTGGGCGGGCAGGACGATCAGGTGTTCGATGGCGGATCGTTCGCGCTTAATCCGGGTGGAGAACTTGCCTTCCGCATGGCAACCTTTGACGAAGAAATCCGGCATTTCGATCTGAACCGCGCGGATGATGGCTGGTGCATCGCCCCCGGCGCCATTGCTGTGCATGGGGATGAGTGGGAACAGGATTATCGCGCGATGGTCGAGAGCCTGCGCGACTACATGAGCAAGACCGGCTTCAAGCAAGTGCTTCTGGGTCTGTCGGGTGGAATCGACAGCGCGATTGTTGCCACCATCGCAGCGGATGCTTTGGGGCCGGAAAATGTACGCTGTGTGATGTTGCCGTCGGAATATACCTCGCAAAGTTCGCTGGATGACGCCAAGGACATCGCCCAGCGCCTTGGCTGCACCTATGATTTCGTGCCGATCAAGGAAGGGCGCGACGCGATCACCAACACGTTGGCGCCGCTGTTTGAAGGCACCACGCCCGACGTGACCGAGGAAAACATCCAGTCCCGACTGCGCGGCCTGCTGCTGATGGCGCTGTCCAACAAGACCGGTGCGATGCTCTTGACCACAGGCAACAAATCCGAGGTCGCGGTGGGATATGCGACCATCTATGGCGACATGTCCGGCGGCTATAACCCGATCAAAGACCTGTATAAAACGCGGGTGTTTGAGCAATGTCGTTGGCGCAACGCCAATCACCGCGACTGGATGAAAGGGCCGGAAGGCGAGGTTATTCCGGTGTCAATCATCGACAAGCCTCCGTCCGCTGAACTGCGCCCCGATCAGAAAGACGAAGACAGCCTGCCACCCTATGAGGTTCTGGATGCGATCCTTGAAGGGTTGATCGACGACGAAAAATCCGTGGCTGAGCTGGTGGCAGACGGGTTCGACCGGGCGACCGTGAAGAAGGTCGAACATCTGATCTTCATCTCAGAATACAAACGCTTCCAATCCGCGCCGGGCACCCGCCTGACCATGCGAAGTTTCTGGCTGGATCGCCGTTATCCGATTGTGAACCGCTGGCGGGACGAAAGCTGATCGCCCCGCCGCCTGTGCGCTTTAACCCATCAAAAGCTGATAGCTGTGCGGGACATATTGGAAGCGGTCATCCCGTGCTTCAGCATAGCCCAGCGCCGGGAACGGCATGTGGTATCCGATGAACGGTATCCGTTCGGCGGCCAGCATCGACAGCAGGGTGCGCCGGGTTGTGGCGGCGGCGGATTTGTCCATGTCGAACTTCACCTCCCAATCGGGATAACCCAGCGACCAGACATAGTGGTTGGCGAAATCCGCTGCGATCAGCAGCGATTTGCCATCACTTTCGAGCCGATAGGCCATGTGGCCCGGCGTGTGGCCGAAGGCTTCGACGGCTTCGATGCCGGATGCGACCGTATCGCCACCATTGATCATCGTGGTTTGTTCGGCCAGCGGTGCGACCTTGGCATCGAATCCCTCATTGCCCGCCGCTGCCCAATGGTCGAACTCAACGGCACCGGTGACATAGCGAGCGTTGGGAAAGGTAGTTCCCGCATCGCCGGACAGCCCGCCAATGTGGTCTCCGTGCATGTGGGTCAGCACAACAATGTCCACCTGATCCGGCGTATAGCCCGCCCCGGCCAATGCCGCCGTGATCCCTGCCGGGTTCAGGCCTGTGTCAAACAGCACAAGCTCTGACCCGGTGTTGACCAATGTTGGTGTGAAGAAGAACTGCGCGGCGGTTGTGGGGATATTTGCCGCATCAGAGGCGGCTGCAAAATCTTCCGCGCTGGCGTTCATGCCAAAGATGCTTTGCGGCTCTTCCACTGTGCGATTACCCGCCAAAAGTGTCGTGACCTCAAATCCACCCAGCTTTACGGTCTGCGATGCCGTGCTGGACAATCCCATTTGCGGGGCCATGGCGTGTGCCGGACCCGAGACCAGACCGGCCAAAGGGGCGGCGGCCCCCGCCATCAGAAGATGCCGACGCGACAGATTTGGAACAGAAAAAGATTTCATGAGTGACCTCCAAGTAAGAGCAAGTTTTGATGAAAATCGAACCTGCACTATACTGGAGATCCAACCGGAAATGGATGGCGTCACGCAATCGTGACATGCGTAAAAATCGTGCACTTGGGATCAGCATGGCCGACAACAAAACACAACCGACCGGACAAGCCGTCGCCGAATTTATCGCGACAACCGAACCGCCTGCGAAACGTGAAGACGCGCGGGTGCTTGATCGGTTGTTTTGTCAGGTGACTGGATTTTCGCCCGTTATGTGGGGGCCATCCATAATCGGCTATGGACGTTATCACTACCGCTATGACAGTGGACGCGAAGGCGACTTTCTGGCCACTGGCTTTTCCCCGCGCACGGCGCGTCATTCGATCTATATCATGCCCGGATATGCAGATTACGGTGACATCCTGACCCGGCTTGGCAAATACAGGATGGGCAAGTCCTGCCTATACGTGAACAAGCTGGCCGATATTGATCTGGACGTGTTGGCCGAACTGATCCGCGCAGGGCTGCGCGATCTCGACAAAACATGGAAAGTGCGGCCCAGCTGATCACTCCCACCAGCGATCAATTTGCGCGATATCCTCGTCCGACCATCCGAAGTGATGGGCAAATTCGTGCACAACGATGTGCCCCACCAGTTCAGCCAGCGAGACATCCCCACGCGACGCCCATTCATCGAGGATCGGCCTGCGAAACAGCGTGACAGTGTCCGGCGCGAAGGGTTGATCGGACACGGATTTTTGCGTCAGCGGGATGCCCTCGTAAACGGCCGTCAGTTCGAATGGGTCTTCGATCTCCATCTCTGACAGCAACACGGCGTTCGGCATGTTTTCGACGCGAATGGCAACTTCCAGCGCCTTTTCGACAAAGATGGGTGGAAGACGCATCCGGGCGTCGAAGGCAAGCGCTTCAATATCAGCGACAGAAGGGGCGTATTTGCGGGTCATACGGGAATATATGGACAAAAGCAGGCCAGTATGAAAGAGGGACGAGCCAAGGAGACCTGACCCATGACCACCACCCGCTTTGCCCCCTCGCCCACCGGCTACATCCATGTTGGCAACCTGCGCACCGCGCTGTTCAACTATTTGATCGCTGCCAAATCGGGCGGGCAATTCATCCTGCGCCTTGATGACACTGACCCCGAGCGGTCCAAGCAGGAATACGCGGATGCCATCCAAGAGGATCTGGAATGGCTGGGCCTGACATGGGATCGGGTCGAAAAGCAATCCGACCGGCTGGACCGCTATGAGGAAGCCGCCCGGAAGCTGCGCGATATGGGCCGGTTTTACGAGTGTTTCGAAACCCCGACCGAGCTGGACCTGAAGCGCAAGAAGCAACTGAACATGGGCAAACCGCCAGTCTATGACCGGTCCGCGCTGGCGCTGTCCGATGACGAAAAAGCCAAGTTGCGCGATGAACGCGGTCAGGGCCACTGGCGGTTCAAGCTGGATCACGAGCGGATCAACTGGACGGACGGCATTCTGGGCGACATCTCGATTGATGCGGCATCCGTCTCTGATCCGGTTCTGATCCGCGGGGACGGGCAGTTCCTTTATACGTTGGCGTCGGTCTGTGACGACATCGACTTCGGCATCACCGATGTGGTGCGCGGCTCGGACCACGTGACCAACACCGCGACGCAAATCCAGATTATCGAAGCGTTGGGTGGCAAAGTTCCGACATTCGCCCACCACTCGCTTCTGACCGGCCCGCAGGGCGAGGCGCTGTCGAAGCGCCTTGGCACGCTGGCGATCCGCGACCTGCGCGAACGCGGTGTGCAGCCGATGGCGCTGCTCAGCCTGCTGGCCCGCCTTGGGTCGTCGCAACCGGTCGAACTTCGCAACTCGCTGAACGAAATCGTCGAAGGGTTTGATCTGTCGAGCTTCAGTTCGGCCCCCACCAAGTTTGACGTAGAAGACCTGTTTCCGCTGACGGCCCGCTATCTGTCCCATCTGCCGGTTGATGCGGTCGCGGATACACTGGACAGTCTTGACGTTCCCGCCGACAAAGCCGATGCCTTTTGGACGGTCGCGCGTGAAAACATCACGACGCTGGGCGATCTGAAGACCTGGTGGACCCTGTGTCGCGACGGCGCCGACCCGGTGATTGACGAAGAAGACCGCGAGTTCGTCGCAACCGCGATGGGTCTTCTTCCCGACGGACCTTATGACGCGGATAGCTGGTCGACCTGGACCGCCGCCGTGAAAGAAGCCACGGGCCGCAAAGGGCGCGGGCTGTTCATGCCGCTGCGCAAGGCCCTGACCGGAATGAGCCATGGGCCGGATATGTCGGCCCTGATGCCGCTTTTGCAAGTGATCCGCGCAAAGGATTGATCCGTCGCCAAGCTCTGGCTGCTCCAGCGCCACCGATCTCATTCAATTGCCTATGGTCCGCCGCGCATCTCTCCTC
This sequence comes from Aliiroseovarius sediminilitoris, assembly GCF_900109955.1. Taxonomy (NCBI): domain Bacteria; kingdom Pseudomonadati; phylum Pseudomonadota; class Alphaproteobacteria; order Rhodobacterales; family Paracoccaceae; genus Aliiroseovarius; species Aliiroseovarius sediminilitoris. Next base: position 2,760,746 of record NZ_FOJB01000001.1, read on the forward strand.
CATGCTGCATGGGCGTGACAGGAGAAGACAATGGCCCAACCGGCAGGTGCAAGCGCCACACAGGCGAAATTTCTAAGCGGCAGCCTGATGCGCCACATCGCGGTCATGTCGCTGACCGCATCTGTTGGATTGATGGCCATCTTTCTTGTCGACCTCGTCGACATGATTTTCATCTCGATGCTGGGTCATGAGGAATTGGCCGCTGCCGTTGGGTATGCCGGTGCAATCCTGTTTTTCACCACCTCGTTTGGTATCGGGATGTCGATTGCCGCCGGGGCGCTGGTTGCGCGGGCGTTGGGTGAAGGCGACAAGCAAACCGCCAAACGCCGGGCCGCGACCGCCTTGCTGTATGGCGTCGTCATCGGCAGCGTATTTGCCGCCATCGTGTGGGCCTTCGTTCCCCAACTGACTGCGCTTTTGGGCGCATCCGGCGAAACATTGGTGCTTGCCACAGGATATCTCAGGATCATCCTTCCCAGCCTGCCCGTCCTGATCGTGGGCATGGTCGGCGGCGCGATTTTGCGCGCGCATGGGGACGCGCGTCGGGCCATGATGGCGACCATCTGGGGCGGGGTTGTGAATGCGGTCCTCGACCCGATCCTGATCTTTGGGCTGGACCTCGAACTGACCGGTGCCGCACTTGCTTCGGTCTGCGCGCGCGCCACCATTGCCGTCATGTCAATCTATCCCGTGCTGCGCCATCATGGCGGGCTGGATCGGCCTCGTTCCGTCGATTTCAAGGTCGATTTTGCAGCCATCATGACCATTGCCCTGCCCGCCATCCTGACCCAGTTTGCAACACCGGTCGGTCAGGCCTATGTCACCCGCGCCATGGCACAGTTTGGCGAAGATGCGGTCGCAGGTATGGCCATTGTCGGGCGGCTTGTTCCAGTCTCATTTGCCGTGATTTTTGCGCTGTCGGGTGCGATTGGTCCGATTGTCGGCCAGAATTTCGGGGCGGGTCAACTGGACCGTGTGCGTCGCGCCATTCGTGACGGGCTGGTGTTTGTCCTGTGCGTTTCGGTCGGTGTCAGCGCAATCTTGTTCATCCTGCGCGCGCCGATTGCGGATCTGTTCAATGCTGAAGGCTTAAGCCGCGATCTTGTCTATTTGTTCTGCGGGCCTTTGGCGCTGGCATGGTTCTTCAACGGCGTGATCTTCGTCACCAATGCCAGTTTCAACAACCTCGGCCACCCGTTCTATTCCACCTGGATCAACTGGGGGCGTCAGACATTGGGCACCATACCGCTTGTCATTCTGGGCGCGTCCCTATGGGGCGCTCCGGGTGTCTTGATCGGGCAAGCCGCTGGCGGGCTGTTTTTTGCAGTGATTGCCTTGGCGCTTTCGGCACGAACTTTACGAAAAGTGGCACCGGCCCAATTCGACACTGACGCCGTGTCATATCAGCGGCTAACCAAGCGGATATCCTTGTTTCACTTTCGCCGATAGGCGCGACAGACCTTCGTCCACCAAGGCGCGCTCTTCCTCGGTCAGCGTTTGTGCGCGCGGATAAATTGGCGCAAGGCGGTCGTTCAGGATCGGTGCATGCCATCCTTCCGTGGTTTCGAAGAAATGGGTGACGCCGGCCATGCCGAACTCGGACAAATATCCCTGCACCACCACGTCGATATAGCTGAGCAAGACCGGATTGTCGTCGGTGGGCGTGTGATGATGACCGCGTTCTATGGCATAAATCGCTACCTCTACCGCCCCGGCCGAATGCTGCACCTCAGACCCAAGTGGCACACGCGCATAGGCCCGTTCGCGTTCGTCCAGCACCGCCCAATTCGCGCCCGGCACCGAGGCGATCAACCCTTCGATATAGTCTTCCCGGTCCGGCACAGCCGTCAGATAACACACATCCCGGAACGGCGAGCGACGCCATGCCCGCCGCCACCCCGACACCCGTGCGGGCTGGGCGTTTTGAAAGGAATGGGTGCGGCGGTTCACAAGCGAGCCATAGCCGAAGAAAAACGGGTCCTGCATGATCATACTGTGACCCCGCATACGGTTGTATTCAAGCTCTTGCCGAAACCGGCGTGGGCGGATAACGTAACGCCATCGCATCGGGAGAATCTGGCGAAAGCCGGTGCCGAAGGAGCAACCGCCCCGGTAAACTCTCAGGCCCACGGACCGATGCGGCGAACATGACTCTGGAGAGAGGCACACAGATGCCCGCCGAAGGGATAACGATCTCAGGCGAAACGGACAGAGGGGGCATCGATAGACGCGAAGGCGTCTGAACGATGCCGGGCGCATGGCTTCCATGACTTACCGGTAACAGTTGGAGGAATGGCCATGGGTGCAGCCCAAGACGATCTGAAGCGGACGGGTCTTTATGACCTGCATCTGGAGCTTGGCGCCAAGATGGTGCCGTTTGCCGGTTACGAAATGCCCGTGCAATACCCATTGGGCGTGATGAAAGAACATCTGCACACGCGCACAGCCGCTGGGCTGTTCGATGTCAGCCATATGGGTCAGGTGATCTTGCGTGGCGACAATCCTGCCCAATCTCTGGAACGCATTGTGCCCCAATCTGTCATCGCGCTGGCCGAAGGTCGCCAGCGCTATGGCCTGTTCACCAATGACGACGGTGGCATTCTGGACGACCTGATGATCGCCAATCGGGGCGATCACCTGTTCCTTGTGGTGAACGCTGGATGCAAGGATGCCGACATCACCCATATGCGCGTCCACCTGACCGATTGCGAGGTCGAAGTGATTGACGACCGCGCCCTTCTGGCCTTGCAGGGACCGGCTGCCGAGGCGGCGCTTTCGCGGCTGGTGCCGTCGGCCAAGGACATGAAATTCATGGATGTGTCCGTCACCGACAGTGACTTTGGCGAGCTGTGGCTGTCCCGCTCGGGTTATACTGGCGAGGACGGCTATGAAGTCTCGGTTCCCCAAGCTCATGCCGAAACCTTCGCCCGTGCGCTTCTGGCAATGGAGGAGGTCGAACCGATCGGCCTGGGCGCACGTGACAGTCTGCGGCTTGAGGCCGGTCTGTGCCTCTATGGCAATGACATCGACACAACAACGACACCGGTCGAGGCAGCGCTGGAATGGGCCGTTCAAAAGGTGCGCAAGACTGGTGGAGAGCGCGAAGGCGGTTTCCCCGGTGCCGATCGCATCCTGACCGAGTTCGAAAACGGTGCCACCCGCCGCCGCGTTGGCCTGTTGCCCGATGGCCGCGCGCCCATGCGAGCTGGCACAATGCTCTATGCGACCGAGGACGCAGAGACTTCCATCGGTGAAGTCACGTCAGGCGCATTCGGTCCATCCATCGAACGTCCCATGTCGATGGGCTATGTCGGTATCGACCACGCCGACACCGGCACAAGGATTTTCGGCGATGTGCGCGGCAAGCGCCAGCCGGTCACGGTCGCGGACATGCCGTTCCGCCCCGCCACCTATAAACGTTGACCCCAGAGATCCAGCAGGAGACACAGAATGAAATATACCGAAGAACACGAATGGCTGCGTGAAGAAGACGGCGTCTATACCGTGGGCATCACCACCCATGCCGCCGAACAGCTTGGTGATGTTGTTTTTGTAGAACTTCCCGAAGTGGGCGATATCGTGTCCAAGGATGACGAGATCGTGGTGATCGAAAGCGTCAAGGCCGCGTCCGATATCCTTAGCCCGCTGGATGGTGAAATCGTCGAGGTGAACGATACCATCGTGGACGAACCAACCAAGGTCAACGAAGACGCAGAAGGTGAAGCGTGGTTCTTCAGGATCAAAGCCTCGGACACCAGCCCGCTGGATGATTACATGGATGAAGCCGCCTATAAGAAATTCATCGGCTGATCCACGGGTCTTGACCCTTTCTGCACAGGTGCAAGGGCCAGTCCGGCCCTTGCCAAACCCTTATGCCTGCCCCCGCACGGAGAAACGCAATGTCGTTCACGCCCACCGGTTACAAACCTTATGACTTCGCCAACCGCCGCCATATCGGCCCGTCACCATCCGAGATGGACGAGATGTTCAAGACGATCGGCGTCAAGGATCTGGATGACCTGATTGACCAGACCGTTCCCAGAAGCATCCGACAGGATGACGCTTTGGACTGGGGTCCGGCACTGTCGGAACGTGAGGCGCTGCACAAGATGCGCTATACGGCCGCGAAGAACCAGGTCATGCGCTCGTTGCTTGGTCAGGGGTATCACGGCACGGTCACGCCACCTGCGATCCAGCGAAACATTCTGGAAAACCCGGCTTGGTACACGGCTTACACGCCCTATCAGCCCGAGATTTCGCAGGGGCGGCTTGAGGCGCTCTTGAACTTCCAGACCATGATCTCGGACCTGACGGGACTTGAAATCGCCAATGCTTCGCTTCTGGACGAAGCCACCGCCTGCGCGGAAGCGATGACCATGGGGCAACGCATCGCCAAGTCGAAAGCCACGAAGTTCTTCGTGGACGAAGGCTGCCACCCGCAAAACATCGCGGTGATGAAAACCCGCGCGGCCCCCTTGGGGATCGAGATCGTCATCGGCGACCCGGAACAAGATCTGGTTGCGGACGAGGTGTTCGGTGCGATCTTCCAATATCCCGGCACCTATGGCCGCGTGCGCGATTTCACTGACCAGATCACCGCGCTGCACGAAGCGAAAGCCGTTGGTATTGTCTCCGCTGACCCGCTGGCGCTGACCGTGTTGAAAGAGCCGGGCGCGATGGGGGCTGACATTGCCGTCGGCTCTTCGCAGCGTTTCGGCGTGCCGATGGGCTTTGGCGGCCCACACGCCGCCTATATGGCCACCGCCGACCAGCACAAACGCTCGATGCCCGGTCGTTTGATCGGCGTCTCGGTCGATGCGCGCGGCAATCAGGCCTATCGCCTGTCCCTGCAAACCCGCGAACAGCACATCCGGCGTGAAAAAGCGACCTCGAATGTCTGCACCGCGCAGGCGTTGTTGGCGGTGATGGCCGGTTTCTATGCCGTTTTCCACGGCCCCGAAGGCTTGAAAGCCATCGCGCAGGACGTGCATCTGAAAACCGTGCGACTGGCCAAGGGGCTTGAGAATGCTGGCTTCACCATCACCTCGAAGCACTTCTTTGACACGATCACCGTGCATGTCGGCGCGCTGCAAAACACCGTGCTGAAATCTGCGCGTGAGGAAGGCATCAACCTGCGACCTGTCGAAACGGAATATGTCGGCATAACGCTGGATGAGGCCACTCGACCCGCCGTGATTGAAGGTGTCTGGCGCGCCTTTGGCATCACCCGCAGCTATGATGACAGCGACAATGAATACCGTCTGCCAGATGCCAGTCTGCGCACCTCTGACTATCTGACCCACCCAGTGTTCCACATGAATCGGGCCGAGACGGAAATGATGCGCTACATGCGTCGCTTGGCCGACCGCGATCTGGCCCTTGACCGCGCAATGATCCCGCTTGGCTCGTGCACCATGAAGCTAAATGCGGCTGCCGAAATGATGCCGGTGACGTGGCGCGAGTTTGCCTATATCCACCCGATGGCCCCGGAAAGCCAGGTCGAAGGCTATTCCGAGATGATCGAAGATTTGAAGCAGAAACTCTGCCTGATCACTGGCTATGATGACATGTCGATGCAACCCAATTCGGGCGCGCAGGGGGAATATGCGGGGCTTTTGACCATTCAGGCCTATCACCGGGCGCAAGGTCAGGGTGAACGCAATGTCTGCCTGATCCCGATTTCCGCGCACGGCACCAACCCGGCCTCGGCGCATATGGTCGATATGGATGTGGTTGTGGTCAAATCAGCGGCGAATGGGGACATCGACCTTGATGACTTCCGCGCCAAGGCCGAAGCGGCGGGCGACAAGCTTGCGGCATGCATGATCACCTATCCATCCACCCACGGCGTGTTCGAAGAAACCGTGCGCGAGGTTTGCAAGATCACCCACGACCACGGCGGGCAGGTTTATATCGACGGCGCAAACTTGAACGCCATGGTCGGCCTGTCGAAACTGGGCGAGATCGGCGGCGATGTCAGCCACCTCAACCTGCACAAAACCTTCGCCATCCCGCATGGCGGCGGTGGTCCCGGTATGGGGCCGATTGGCGTGAAGGCTCATCTTGCGCCGCATCTGCCGGGCAACGGTCTGATCGGCGAAGAAGGCGCGGTATCCGCTGCCCCCTTCGGATCGGGTTCAATCCTGCCGATCAGTTGGGCTTATGTGCTGATGATGGGCGGCGACGGACTGACCCAGGCGACGAAAGTGGCGATCCTGAACGGCAACTACATCGCGGCCCGTCTGAAAGGTGCGTTCGACGTTCTGTTCACCGGTCACAATGGCCGCGTGGCGCATGAATGTATCATCGACACGCGCCCCTATGCCGATAGCGCGGGCGTGACCGTCGATGACATCGCCAAACGTTTGATCGACAACGGTTTCCATGCCCCAACGATGAGCTGGCCCGTGGCAGGCACGCTGATGATCGAACCGACCGAGTCCGAGACCAAGGCCGAACTGGATCGGTTCTGCGATGCCATGCTGGCGATCCGGGAGGAAATTCGCGAGATTGAGGAAGGCAAGATCGACCCGGAAAACAACCCGTTGAAAAACGCGCCGCATACCTATGTGGACCTCGTCGGTGAATGGGACCGGCCCTATACCCGCGAACAGGGGTGTTTTCCGGCGGGCAGCTTCCGGGTGGACAAGTACTGGTCGCCCGTCAACCGCGTGGACAACGCCTATGGTGACAGGCATCTGGTCTGCACCTGCCCGCCCTTGTCGGACTATGCCGACGAAAGCTAAGCGGACTTGTGACCAACAAAAACGGGCGGTGGAGTGATCCACCGCCCATTTTTTATCACTGGCCTAGCTTGCGGACCGTTGCAACATCCCAAACAGATCGCGCGGATCATCGGGGTCGGCCAACATATCTAGCTGCGTGAAGAATTCCGTCCCGACAATGGCTTTCGAGATGTAGCGCAGCGCCGAGAAATCCTCGATCGCGAAACCCACACTGTCAAACAGCGTGATCTGCTTGGCGTCCGTCCGCCCCTTGGCCTGCTCGGTGATCACCCGCCAAAGCTCGGTGATCGGGTGGTCCTTGTCCAACTGCTGGATCTCACCCTCGACCCAGGTCTGTTCGGGGTACTCCACGAAGATGCTGGACCGCAGCAGGATGTCGCGATGCAGCTCGGTCTTGCCGGGACAGTCGCCACCGATGGCGTTGATATGCACGCCCTCGCCAATCATGTTGTCCGTCAGAATCGTCGCATATTGTTTGTCGGCGGTGCAGGTGGTGATGATCTGCGCGCCTTCCATACTTTCCTCACCGGTTTTGCAGGGAATGACGGTCAGCCCCTGCCCGGCAAGGTTACGGGCGCATTTCTCGGTCGCGGCGGGGTCGATGTCATACAAACGCACCGTGTCGATGCCACAGATCGCCTTGAAGGCCAGGCACTGAAACTCGGACTGCGCACCGTTGCCGATCATCGCCATCGTCGTCGCGCCCTTGGGCGCCAGATGTTTCGCCGCCATCGCCGAGGTCGCCGCCGTGCGCAGGGCCGTCAGCACTGTCATTTCGCTCAACAACTTGGGGTATCCGCTGTTCACATCTGCCAACAGACCAAACGCCGTCACGGTTTGCAGCCCTTCTTTGGTGTTCTTCGGATGGCCGTTCACGTATTTGAAGCCATACATCTCGCCGTCCGAGGTCGGCATAAGCTCGATCACGCCCACGTCCGAATGGCTGGCGACACGCGGGGTTTTGTCAAACAACTCCCACCGCTTGAAATCGGCTTCGATCTCATCAGCAAGTTCGATCAGCAGTTTTTCAATGCCGATATGATGGACAAGCCCCATCATGTGTTCAACGGACACAAAGGGCACATAGGCAAGTTCAGAGGGAAGCGGCGGCATCGGATGTCCTTTCGTCAGACAAGATCAATAACTTTGTGTGCGACGGTCCAGCACACGGCGGCCGAACAGGCTTGCGGTCAGGTCCACCATCAGGCGCGCCGTGCGTCCACGGTCATCCAGAAACGGGTTCAGTTCGACCAGGTCGAGCGAGGTGACAAGGCCGCTGTCATGCAGCATCTCCATGATGTGATGGGCCTCGCGGAAGGTGGCTCCGCCGGGAACCGTTGTGCCCACGGCTGGCGCGATGTCGGGTTCGATGAAATCCACGTCAAGGCTGACATGCAGAAGCCCGTTGGCCTGCGCGACCCGATCCAGAAACGGCAACAGCAGCTTGGCCAGCCCGTGTTCATCAATGGCCCGCATATCATAGGCATGTGCGCCTGAGGCTTGCAGCAAATCCCGCTCCATCCCGTCAACCGAACGCAAGCCAATCAAGCACAAGTTCTGTGGATCAAGTTGCGCGGGTAACGGCTTGCCCAGCATGTCCGGGAATCCGTCCAGCCCGCAGGCAAACGCCACGGGCATGCCGTGAATGTTCCCACTTGGCGAGGATGCCGGAACGTTGAAATCGGAATGTGCGTCCAGCCACAGCACGAATTGCGGGCGACCCATTTCGGCAGCAGCGGCCACATGGCCGGTGACGGTGCCCATGGACAGCGCATGATCGCCGCCCAGATATATCGGCAACACATCCTGCTTTGCCAGTTCATACGCATGGCGGTGCAGGCTGCGCACCCAACCCGCGACTTGAGGCAGTAATTTCAGATGGCTGTGTTCTGTTTCAAGCGTTCCGACCTCGTCGCGCTGCGCATCGCCAAGATCGGCGACCTCGTGACCCAGCGATGCCAGTTCCTCGGCCAGGCCGGCAGTGCGATAGGCCGCAGGCCCCATGATACAGCCGCGACGACCAGCGCCTTCCTCTATCGGTGCGCCAAGCAGGTGGATGTTGGTCATTGGGCCTCTCCTTCCGGGGTAAGGTGCGGACGCGGGCTGAGGTGAATGCCCGCAATGGTGCAGCGCACGGACCCGCCCGCCATTTCGATCGTCGGGATGTCCAGCGGCAATATCTTCAGATGCGTTTCAATTCGCTGGCGTTGCGCTGGGGCCATGGCCGCCATGGCGCGCGAGGACATCGCCAGCAGTCGCCCATCGCGACCCTGCAGCTCGATGGCATTGCCTGCGAAATCGGCAATCTGGTCCTGCGACAGGTCGATGACCTCGCGATCACCCTGCGAAAGACGGTCGCGAATTTCGTCCCGACGCGCGACATCGCGGATGGTCTCCAGCCCTATCAGCGCCACATCGGTGCCGATGCACATCAACACATTGGTATGATAGATCGGCAAACCGGCGGCGTCATAGGCATCAAACACCATCGGCTCATAGTTGAAATGCGTGCAGAACCGTTCCAGCAATACCTCGCTTGTGCGCTTGGACCGCGCGGCATAGGCCACACGTTCCACGTGATCCAACACCATCGCCCCGGTGCCTTCAAGGAACAGCCCGTCCTGCTCCAGCCCCGAATAGTCGATGATGTCCTGCACACGATAGCGGTGCTTGAGCATGTCCAGAATATCGGGGCGCCGTTCGATGCGGCGGTTCGAAGAATACATCGGATAGACCGCCACATGCCCGCCAGGATGGGTCGAGAACCAGTTGTTCGGAAACACGGCGTCCGGGCGGTCATCACGCGGATCGTCAAACAGGTGAACCTGCACTCCCTCCTCGCGCAGGGCCTGCACCGCTGTTCTGATCTCGGCCTGCGCCTGTGCGGCCAGGTTTTCCGCGGCATCCGCGGGGGCATCAGTCTGAAATCCATTGTCCCGCGCCGTTTCGGCATTCGGGTGAAAACGATGCGGGCAGATCATGATCACGGCGCTTGGCGCCTGAAGCGAGCTTTGTGGCATTCTGGGTCTCGGGTCAAAGTGAATACCCAATCATAGCAACTTCATGATTTCAAAAATAATACGCAAATCTATTACTAAACTCAAATCATGTTGCCATATTTTACAGTTTCACTTAACAATTTGTTATGCACATTTTCGATGACCTTGACCGCAACTTGATCGCCGTCCTGCGCGAGGATGGCCGCGCGCCGATCTCCAAATTGGCCGAAATCCTCGGCGTTTCCCGCGCTACCGTGCAGGCGCGGCTTGATCGCCTATTGGACAGCGGCGCGGTGCTGGGCTTTACCATCCGCGCGCGACAGGACCATGGCCCGGACGGGGTTCACGCGATCATGATGATCGAAGTGTCGGGCCGATCCACGACCGCCGTTATCAAGCGTCTGCGCGGATTGCCGGAATTGCGCAGCCTGCATTCGACGAACGGGAAGTGGGATCTTGTGGCGCAGTTGACCGCCGAAAGCCTGACGGATTTCGACCGGGTGCTGCGCGATGTGCGGGTGGTCGAAGGGATCACCAACAGCGAAACCAGCATTCTACTCAGCACGGTCTGATCCCTTGACGGCAGCCTGTCGCAACATCATATGCCGTTTATAGAATTTATAGGAGCGCCCCATGCCCAGTTCTGCCAAAATGACTTGCCTTGAATGTGGCAGCGTAAACCGTGTTCCAACCGACAAGCTGGGCGCGGGTCCGAAATGCGGCACCTGCGGTGCGAAACTGTCGGACGGCAAGGTGCGCGAGTTGGATCCGACGACTCTCTCCAAAGCCGCAAAAAACGATGACACACCTTTGCTGGTGGATTTCTGGGCGCCTTGGTGTGGACCTTGCCGATCAATGGCGCCTGCGTTCGCACAAGCTGCACGGTCGATGTCTCCGCAAGCGCGGTTTGCGAAGGTCAACACGGAAGACCACCCCAACGTCTCGATGAAAAACAATATCCGAGGCATTCCAGCGCTGATCCTTTACCAAAACGGCAAAGAGGTCGCGCGTCATGCCGGGGCCATTCCAGCCAATGCAATCGAAGCATTCGTGCGCAAAAACGCGAAACTGTAGCCGCACAAGATTATCCTGACTATTTTTGTCAGAACCACTTTACGTCGCTGCCATCCGCCAATAGAACTGGGCGCGTTCTGTAGGAGCCTGTGATGCGCCGCCCGGTCTTTCTGGTACTTTTTCTGATCAACGGCCCGATGGCGATGGCCGAGGGCCACCCCCCTTGGGGCGAGCCGCATTTGACCGCAGTTTCCCGCACCGAGGCCGAAATCAGTCGGATTAAAGCCGCTGTTGCCACCGCACAGCATACTCCCTCTCCTTACGAAAACCGCTCTGGCGGTGCAGCCACAGCGATGTCACCCCCGGCACAATCGCCATTTTCGCAACCTTCGTCGGGGCTGACTGCCGATCAGCTGCTCGATTTCAGGCTGGGCGAGGCGTTGTTTGAAAAACTCTGGGTGCAGGGACCCGCGTCAACCATTTCATCAGACGGGCTTGGCCCGCTTTACAACGCCCGCGCCTGCTCTGCCTGTCACGTCAATGATGGACGGGGATATCCGCCAACTGACCCCACCGACCCAACCCCCGGCCTCGTCTTGCGGCTGTCGCAGACCAGCGCGGACGGTTCGAGACAGCCTGATCCCAATTATGGGTTTCAGATCCAGGACCGGGCAATTTCAGGGCATGTGGCAGAAGGCTCGCTCCGTATCACCTACAACACCCGACCTGTGCCCTTGGCGGACGGATATATCGTTGAATTGCGCGAACCAGATTACATGCTCACCTCGCCAACCTATGGCGCACTGGACGATCAGACCATGACTTCCCCCAGAATCGCGTCGCCGATGATCGGGCTGGGACTGTTGGAAGCGATCCCGGAAGCAGACATCCTGGCGAATGCCGATCCTGATGACAAAGACGGCGACGGCATTTCCGGTCGCCCCAACCGCGTCTGGTCGCGCGAGTTTGATCAATGGATGTTGGGCCGGTTTGGTCACAAGGCAGGCAGCCCGACGATACGTCAACAAACCGCCGACGCGGCCAATGGCGATATCGGCCTGTCCAGCGGATTGTTTCCCGCACCGCACGGCGATTGCTCCGAGCAGCAAGCAGACTGCCGCGCTGCGCGCAATGGCAACTCCGCGTCGCAGCGCAATCAGGAGCTGGGTGACACGGCGTTAGATCTGATGACATTCTACGCCGCCAATCTTGCAGTTCCGGTGCGCGAAAAAGCAGATGACGAACTGGTTCTCAGCGGGAAGTCTCTGTTTCACAGGTCAGGCTGCGCAGCCTGCCACCAGCCTGCGTTTGTGACACATCGCCTGCCGGACAACCCCGCGCGATCCTTTCAGTTGATCTGGCCTTACACCGATCTGCTTCTGCACGATATGGGCGACGGGCTGGCGGATCACCGCCCGGAACGGCAAGCGACGGGTCGGGAATGGCGCACGCCGCCCCTGTGGGGTCTTGGCCGCACCGAACAGGTTGGCGGGAAAAAGAGCTTTCTTCACGATGGGCGCGCGCGTTCGGTGCTGGAAGCCATCATGTGGCACGGAGGAGAGGCGGTGGCGGCCCGCGAAAACGTCCGCCAGTTAAATACCGCAGATCGCGCTGCCCTGATCGCGTTTTTGGAGTCGTTATGAGAAAATTCGCCACCCTTGTGACCGCCTGCCTGATGCCTGCAATTGTGTGGGCAGCCGACCCATCCCCGACCATCGACCACGTCGCGTTGACCGGCCGTGTGCTTGCCGTGCTGGAGCGTCAGTTTGGCGCGTTCCGGAACGAAACCGCCACCCTGTCCGACACCGCGACTGCATTTTGTGACGGGACCACCGATCGAAGCCAGGTTGATGATGCCCTTGCCAGTGCGTGGCGCGCATGGGCCCCGCTGGACGCCTATCAGTTCGGCCCGATAGAGACGCAAGCTGCGGCACTGACCGTCAATTTCTTTCCGGACAAGAAAAACTTTGTCGGACGTGCCGTGTCGGACCTGCTTAAGCGTCCCGTGAACGAACAGGCAGACCCCACCGTGATCGGTGCATCCAGCGCCGGCACTCAAGGGTTGCCCGCGCTTGAACGGCTGCTGTTCGATGACATGCAGACTTGCCCGGCACTGGTCGGCGTGGCGGGCAACCTGGCCCGGATTGGGACGGCGCTTTATGATGGATGGTTTGCACCCGATGGCTGGGCTGACCTTGTCAGGGACGCAGGTCCTGACAATCCGGTTTATATATCTCATCAAGAGTTTACCCGCCAAATCTTCACCGCGCTGGACTTTTCGATCCTGCGCCTGCGCGAACATCGCATCGGGCGGGCGCTTGGCACCTATGACCGCAGCTTCCCCTCACGGGCCGAGGCATGGCGGTCCGGCGTCACAAATGACATCATGGTCGCGCAGATCGACGGTTTGACCGAGATTGTCGATGATGGATTTGCCGGTGCCGTTTCCGATGCCACACGGGCCGAGATCACTCAGATCGCGCAAGACATTCAAACGCGCGTTCAGGCTATCGGCGCACCGCTGTCACAGGCGTTGAGCGACCCGCAGATGCGCATTCGGGTGGAAACCTTGCAAACCAAACTGAACTATTTGCAACTTCGGCTTGATCAGCAGATCGGCGAGGTTTTGGGGGTCGACGCCGGGTTCAGCGCCGGCGACGGTGATTGATATGAAACGCCGAAGTTTTCTTGCAGGCGCGTCTGCCAGTTTTGGACTGGGCAGTCTGACCGCACCTTCATGGGCTGCCGCCGGTGCGCCCGATTTCATCACGGCAGGCAATCGGACCGATAAAACCTCGTGGCTGGTGGGCCTGACACGCGCGGGCGACGTGGTGTTCCAAATCGCAATTCCCAGCCGGGGCCATGCGGCGGCGGTCAATCCGGAAGCTGCGCAGGCCGTTGCCTTTGCGCGTCGTCCGGGTCGCTTCGCCGTGGTGATCGACTGCGCCAATGGCCGCGAGATCGCACGGCTGGAAACGCCCGAGGGGCGGCATTTTTATGGCCACGGGGCCTTTTCGGCGGATGGGAGGACCCTGTTCACCACGGAAAACGATTTTGACGCCCCAGCGGGCGTCCTTGGCATCTGGGACGTGTCCGATAGCTATCGCCGCGTGGGCGAAGTGTCGTCTGGCGGCATCGGTCCCCATGAAATCCTGCGACTGCCCGATGGCGGCATTGTCGTCGCCAATGGGGGCATCCAGACCCATCCCAACATGGAGCGTGCAAAGCTGAACCTGCCGACGATGCAGACCAATCTGACCTATCTAAACACCGAGGCCAGTATTGTGGATCAGATCGAACTGACCGGCGCGATGCACCAGAACTCGGTCCGACATATCGCAATTGATGGCGACGGTGGTGTTGTGGCAGCGTTGCAATGGCAGGGTGCACCAACTCGGAAGGTGCCGCTGGTCATGCGCCACCGAATCGGAACGAGCGTCGAATTCCTGTCTCATCCCGATCAGCATCTGTTGAAAAACTACGCCGGATCCATCGCCGTCTGTCCGCAAACCGGCGAGATCGCCGTGACCGGACCAAAAGGCAGCACCATTATCTATTTCACCCAAACGGGTCGTTCGGCAGGCAGTGCCGCCCGATCGACCGCTTCAGGTGTAGCGCCAGCGCCGGATGGTGGCTTGATGATCACCTGTGATGGCGGCTTGGTTCATCGTGTGGATGGGGCGGAAACATTTGTGCCTGTCGATCCGGAATGGTCATGGGACAACCATCTGATCGCATTGTGACTGTTTGACCCTGCAAAATGAACAGGCCCCGCAATTGCGGGGCCATTCTTTGGATCTTGCGGCACTCAGCCATCCTTGCGAATGGTTTCGTTCTTCGGGTCATAGGGGCTGTCGACCGCAATCTCGGCATCCCAGAGCTTATCAAACATCTTGACCTTCAGCTTGGTGCCGGGAACCGCCAGATCGGGGCGGATATAGCCCATGCCGATGGATTTGCCGAACGCAACCGAATAACCGCCCGAGGTCAGGCGACCAACCTTGGTGTCCCCATCGTAGAGCGCCTCGCGACCCCAAGGGTCCGCATCCTCTGGCCCGTCGATCAGAAGCGTGACGCATTTTGAACGGATACCTTTTGCCAGCATCGCCTCCTTGCCGTGGAAGTCTTTCTCAAGATCAATAAAGCGCGGCAGATCGGCCTCTTGGGGGGTGGCGTCGCGGCCCAGTTCGGTGCCGAATGCGCGATAGGATTTTTCCTGTCGCAACCAGTTCTGCGCCCGCGCGCCGACCAGCTTCATGCCGTGCTTCTCGCCCGCCGACATCAATAAATCCCACAGATAGTTCTGCATCTCGATCGGGTGGTGAAGTTCCCAGCCAAGTTCGCCGGTATAGGCCACACGGATCGCGTTCACAGGACACATGCCCAGCTCGATTTTTCGGGCGGTCAGCCACGGGAAACGCTTGTTGGACAACGCGGTTTTTGGATCGGCGTCCCTGATGACCTCGTTCAGAACGTCGCGCGATTTTGGCCCGGCGATGGCGAATACGCCCCACTGGGTGGTGACGTCCTGGATCTCGATATAGCCGAATTCGTCCATCTTATCTTCGGCGGCCTTGCGCATGAAGTCGGCGTCATATTCTGTCCATGCACCGGCCGAGACGAGGTAATAGCTGTCTTCACCATTTCGCACGATGGTGTATTCGGTGCGCGTGGTGCCCGCCGCCGTCAGCGCATAGGTCAGGTTGATCCGGCCGACCTTGGGCAGCTTGTTGCAGGTGAACCAGTCAAGGAACTGCGTCGCGCCCGGCCCTTTGACAACATGCTTGGTGAACGCAGTGGCGTCGATCAGCCCAACACCTTCGCGGATCGCCTTGGCTTCTTCGACCGCGTATTGCCACCATCCGCCACGGCGGAAGCTGCGCGCGTCGTGGTCGAAGTTTTCCGGCGCATCCAGCGGGCCGTAATAGTTCGGGCGCTCCCACCCGTTGACGAACCCAAACTGCGCGCCGCGTGCGGCCTGACGATCATAGGCGGGCGAGGTGCGCAGGGGTCGGGCCGCCGGGCGCTCTTCGTCGGGGTGGTGCAGGATATAGACGTGGTCGTAGCATTCTTCGTTCTTGCGCGCCGCAAACTCGGTCGTCATCCAGTTGGATGAATATCGTTTCGGGTCAAGGGCCGCCATGTCGATCTCGGCCTCGCCATCGACCATCATCTGGGCCAGATAGTAACCGGTGCCGCCCGCTGCGGTGATCCCGAAGCTGAACCCTTCCGCCAGCCACATGTTGCGCAGACCGGGAGCCGGGCCGACAAGCGGATTGCCGTCAGGTGTGTAGCAGATGGGGCCGTTGAAATCATCTTTCAGCCCGCTTTCCTCGCAGGACGGAATACGGTGGATCATTGCCAGGTATTGTTCTTCGATCCGCTCCAGATCAAGCGGGAACAGGTCGGCGCGGAAGCTGTCCGGCACACCATATTCAAAACAAGCGGGCGCGTTCTTTTCATAGACACCAAGGATCCAGCCGCCTCGCTCTTCGCGGACGTAAGATTGCGCGTCGGCGTCGCGGATAACCGGGTGTTCTGCCCCACCCCCGGCACGGTATTTCACCAACTCCGGGTCTTGGTCCATCACGATGAACTGGTGTTCAACCGGAATTGCCGGGATCTTGATGCCCAGCTTCCTGGCCGTCGTTTGGGCGTGGTTGCCCGAGGCGGTCACGACATGTTCGGCGGTGATGACGATCTGTTCGTCCGAAGGCACAAGGTTGCCGCCCTTTTCCACCATCTTGGTGCAGGTCACTTCCCAATGCGTGCCGTTCCAGTGGAACGCATCCGCCTGCCATTTGCGTTCAATCGCGACGCCACGCTGGCGCGCACCCTTGGCCATCGCCTGTGTCACGTCCGCAGGGTTAATATAGCCGTCGGTGTTGTGATACAGCGCGCCTTTCAGGTCGGACGTCTCGATCAACGGCCAGCGGGCTTTAATCTCGTCCGGGGTCAGCCATTCATACGGAACGCCCACTGTCTCGGCGGTCGAGGCGTAAAGCATGTATTCATCCATACGCTCGTCCGTCTGCGCCATGCGCAGATTGCCAACCACCGCAAAGCCCGCGTTCAGACCGGTTTCTCCCTCAAGCGTTTTATAGAATTTGACCGAATAGTCGTGAATATGGGTCGTCGCGAAGGACATGTTGAACAGGGGCAGCAAGCCTGCTGCGTGCCATGTGGACCCCGAGGTCAGTTCATCGCGCTCCAGCAACATCACGTCATCCCAACCCGCTTTCGCAAGGTGATAAGCGATCGACGTGCCGACGGCACCCCCACCGACGACAAGAGCTTTTACTTGGGTTTTCATGGGGCGACTCCCTTGGGGTATTTGCGTTGCATCATAGATGCCCCATGGCCATTCGCCATGCCAAGCCAGCCCGACCTTTGCCTGCGAGAAAACGACATCAGTGACGGTTTCAGCGCCCCAACGCGTCGCCCAGCCGGGTCACAGGCAGAACCGGACCGATCAGCGCGGCCAGATCGGCACGCCTTGGGTTGGTCGGATCAAACAGCGTCATGCACATGTAATCCTCGACCATCGCCGCCTGCGCCTCGAACCCGTACGAGAGGTAAGCCCCCGCCTCGCGTCCTGGCCAGTAATAGGGATCACCGGGTCGCAGGCTTTCCGCCCCCGACCGGCCTGGTGAATACCCAGTGCGGTCGCGGTTTTGCCACTGCCAGACATGCACGAATTCGTGCATCATCAGAAGGGCGTGCGGCATGGGTAGGCTTTTGGGCCAACCTTCAAACATGTCGTCGCGGTAAAGATCACGTTTCAAGAACACCTGATTCCACAGAACGAAACCCGCCGGAAACTCGATCTTGCGATCTGGTTGGGGCACCCGGTCGCAGACTCCCTTGGGCAGCTTGCGCGCGTCCTGCTTGGGTGCATCCTTTGGCGTCGGCTTGGCTTTCGGCAACGGCAGAACGCCGATACCCGCGCGCACGCGCACCTTGTCGGTATCAAGGCTGTCGCCAAAGACCAGGCGCGACATCTCGACCTCGGTATCGGACAGATTGCGGGCACAGCCAGCAGTGCCCAACACCACCAAGGCCCCCACAACCAAGATCACACGCGCCTTCATCGGAAACGAAAGCCCTACAGCATCCCCGGCACAACCTGATCGGGCGGACGGTGACCATCGGCGAAGGTCTTGATGTTGATCAGCACTTTCTCACCCATCTCGATGCGTCCTTCGACGGTGGCTGAGCCCATGTGCGGTAGCGCCACGACATTGGGCAGATCGCGCAGGCGGGGGTTGATCTCGTTCCCGTGCTCGTAAACATCCAGTCCGGCGCCCGCGATCGCGCCCGCCCGCAGCATCCGGGTCAGGGCGTTTTCGTCGATCACTTCGCCGCGCGAGGTATTCACGATCACCGCGTCCGGCTTCATCAGCTTCAGGCGACGGGCATTCATCAGGTGGAAGGTTGATGGCGTGTGCGGACAGTTGATCGAAATCACGTCCATGCGCGCCACCATCTGGTCAAGGCTTTCCCAATAGGTCGCTTCCAACTGCTCTTCGATCTTGGCGTGAAGACGCTTTCGGTTGTGGTAATGCACCTGCATCCCGAAGGCGCGCGCGCGCGCGGCGACGGCCTGACCGATGCGGCCCATACCCAGAATGCCAACGCGGCGGCCCTGAATACGATGGCCGAGCATGGCAGTGGGCGACCAGCCCGCCCATTCACCCGATGCCATCAGCCGGATCCCTTCCGGGAATCGTCGCGTCACCGCAAGAATCAGGGCAATGGCCATATCTGCGGTGTCATCTGCCGACACGCCAGCCGTGTTCGAGACCAGAATGCCACGTTGCCGCGCAGAACCCACGTCGATATGGTCCACACCGGCCCCGTAATTGGCGATCAGGCGCAACCTCTCGCCTGCGCCGGCCAACATGTTCGCGTCGATCTGGTCATTGATTGTCGGGACCAGCACATCGCAGCGTGTCATCGCGTCGGCCAGTTCGGATCGGGTCATCGGTACGTCGTCATCCCGAAGCTCGACATCGAAAAGTTCTGTCATCCGGGTCTCTACGACCTCGGGCAACCGTCGCGTGACAACAACACTCAGACGTTCAGCGGCCATGCCCGCCCTCCCTTTGGCTTTTCTTTTGCGCGTCTCCCTGACAAAGTGACAAGGAACGAGGCAAGGCACAAGCACCGCCGGAACGCAAACGAAAGAAAATTGCGCGCGCGTTGGTGTGATACAGGAAATGAGGGTGGAAATGCGGTTTACCAGCAGGTTGGCAGTGGTTGCAATCACCATTGTAGCAACGTTTTGGCATGGGCCCATAGCAGCGGACAAGATACAGGACCAAGGGCAGGTTGGCCAAAAACGCGGTTCGGTAACCAATCTGCCGATTCCACGGTTTGTTTCGCTTAAGACCTCAGAAGGTAATGTCCGGCGCGGGCCATCCCTGCGCCATCGCATCGACTGGGTGTTCAAGCATCCCGGGATGCCGCTTGAAATCACCGGCGAGTTTGACAATTGGCGTCAGGTTCGCGATCGTGATGGCGTGGGCGGATGGATACATTATGCACTTCTGTCTGGCGCACGCACGGCGATTGTCGATGCAGATCTCAGCCCACTTTACAGCCGCGCAGATGCCGAAAGCCAGATCGATGCTTATCTCGAGGCTGGCGTCATCGCGCGGCTCGAAACCTGCGACCTTGACTGGTGCCGGGTAAAGGCTGACGGCATCCGGGGTTGGACGCTGAAATCCAACCTGTGGGGGGTGCGCCCGAATGAAGTGATCGAATAGCACTTCGAACCGCACTTGCGTCCGGCAAAACCGCTGGGTAAGCCGGAAGTCATGACAGAAAAGCGGATCAGATTGAACCTTTCTGCCGGCATTGCCTCTGCTTCAGTGGCAGTGACGCTGGTGGCGCTGAAACTGTGGGCGCTGGGTCAAACGCAGTCGCTGTCGGTCGCGGCATCGCTTGCCGACAGCGCGATGGACCTGATGGTGTCGCTGGGTGCCTTGGCTGCAATCTGGTATGCGGCGCGCCCAGCCGATGACGACCACGCCTTCGGACACTCTGCCGCCGAAGACCTTGCTGCGCTTGGGCAAAGCCTGTTCATCATAGCATCGGCTGGGATCATCACATGGGCCGCCATCGCGCGGCTTTTGTCCGGGGAACCTGCGCCGATCATGGCCCATCAGCAGGGGATCGCCGTCATGGTCTTTTCAATTGCACTGACCATTGCACTGGTGCTTTGGCAAAGGCGTGTGGCGTCCCAAACAGGGTCGGCTGTCGTCAAAGCGGACAGTCTGCACTACGTGGGAGACCTCATCCCCAACATCGGCGCGATTTTGTCCCTTTGGGCTGCGAACCTGTTCGGCATGGAAGCTATCGATAGCGTTGTCGCCATTGGAGCCGCGATCATGCTGGTTGTCGGTGCCTTGCGCATATTCAAGACCGCGTGGGACGGCTTGATGGACCACGCCGCCGACCCCGATCTGGTAACTGGAGTCGAGGACATCGCCCGCAGCCATCCTGGGATTCACGGCTTTCACGACCTCAAGACCCGCCGGTCGGGATCGATCACCTTCGTAAACTTGCACATCGAGCTGGACGGCGAACAAAGCCTGAACGAGGCTCATGCGATCGGGGCGAGCCTGCGCCGGGCGATCTTGCACACCTTTCCTGATACCGACGTGATGATACACAAGGATCCGGTCGGGGTGACACCACACCCCGATGATCCGTCACGACAGGATACCTGAGGTCAGCCCCCTGTCAGCCCACGTCCTTTCAACAGCGCATCAACACCGGGCAGCCGCCCGCGGAACGCGATGTAAAGGTCTTCCGCTTCGATTGAACCGCCTTTGGACAGGATGTGATCTTCCAGCTTTCGCGCCATGTCGGGGTCGAACGCATCGCCGGTTTCCTTGAACGCCTCGAACGCGTCGGCGTCCATGACCTCGGACCACATGTAGCTGTAATAGCCGGATGAATAGCCGTCGCCCGCAAACACATGTGCGAAATGCGGGGTGGCGTGGCGCATCTTGATGGCCGGAGGCATTCCGATCCGCTCCAGTGTCGCCTCCTGCGCAGCTATGGCGTCATCTGGCGCGGGGCCGTCGTGAAAGTCCAGATCAACCAGCGCCGAGGACAGAAATTCAACCGTCTGGAATCCCATGTCATGGGTCGACGCTGCCAACAGGCGCTGCAACAGCGCCTTCGGCATCGGCTCACCGGTCTTGGCGTGGGTGGCAAATTTGCCCAGCACCTCGGGCACTTCCAGCCAATGCTCGTAAAGCTGGCTGGGCAGTTCGACGAAATCGCGCGCCACGGATGTGCCCGAGATCGACGGATAGGTCACATCTGACAACATCTGGTGCAGCGCGTGTCCGAACTCGTGGAACAGCGTTCGCGCATCGTCCCAAGACAGAAGCGCCGGTTGCCCTTTTTCAGGCTTGGCAAAATTACAAACATTGACCACCACGGGGCGAATATCGCCTGCCAGTTTCTGCTGGTCGCGGATCGTTGAACACCACGCCCCTGAGCGTTTCGAGCCTCGAGCAAAGTAATCCCCGATGAACACCGCGACATGCTTGCCATCGCGTGTCACTTCCCATGCACGGGCGTCGGGATGGTAGAGCGCCACATCGAGCGGTGCGAACTCCAACCCGAACAGCCTGTGCGCGGTGTCAAACGCGGCGTCGATCATGCGGTCCAGTTGCAGGTAGGGCTTGATCTCGGCCTCGTCCAGATCATGTTCAGCCTCGCGTCGCCGTTCTGCGTAAAAGTGCCAGTCCCACGGCTCCAGATCGCCGTTGTGACCGTCAGCATGTAGCATTTCTGTCATTTTTGCCGCGTCTTCCAGAGCCGACGCGCGGGCCGGTTCCCAGACCTGCATCAGCAAATCGCGCACCCGGTCGGGATGTCCGGCCATCTCGGTTTCCAGTTTGAATTGCGCGAAGTTGTCATAGCCCAGAAGGCGCGCGCGTTCTTCACGCAGAGCCAGCGTTTCGGCGGCAATGGCGCGGTTGTCGGTTTGGCCGCCGTTCGCGCCACGCGCAGTATAGGCCAGATATGCCGCCTTGCGCAGATCGCGCCGGGGCGAATGTTGCAGGAACGGCGTGATGACCGAGCGCGAGAGCGTGATTGCCGGACCATCACAGCCCTTTTCCTGACCGGCGGCGCGGGCGGCATCGACGACAAAACCCGGCAAGTCCTCCAGATCGCCCTCGGTCAGCGGCATGAACCACGACCGTTCATCGGCCAACAGGTTTTGCGTGAACTCTGTGCCCAATGTCGCCAGCTTTTGCTGCACATCTTTCAGCCGATCCCGGTCTGCGCCCTTCAACACCGCGCCAGACCGCACGAAGCGACGACGCGTCAACATCAGCACACGCGCCTGTTCGTCCGTCAGGTCCAAACTGTCGCGGGCCTGCCACAGCGCCTCGATCCGCGCATACAGCATTTCGTTCATCGTCACTTCCGACGAAAACGCCGCCAGACGCGGTGAAAACTTGCGTTGCAGATCCTCCCGGGCCGGTGTGCTGTCGGCACCGGCGACGTTGTAGAAGACCCCCAACACCTGATCCAGCAGCGCGTCGGATAGTTCCAGCGCCTCGATCGTGTTGGCGAAGGTGGGGGCAGCTTCGTTTTCGGCAATCTTGCGAATGGCCGCCCGTGTCTGATCCAGGGCTGCATCAAAGGCAGGCTCGAAATCCGCATCCTTGATTATGTCGAAAGGTGGCAGGTTGAACGGGGTGTCCCAGTGGGCCAGAAGCGGATTGGTCATCGGCAATTCTCCTTTACCCGGAAGCTATGTGCCGCGTGCGGGGATTACCAGAGATCCCGGCAGCCATTCGCCCATTCAGTCCTGATCAAGATCGCGGCGAAAGGTTTCGCAGTCCAGATCACCGACCTTGGTATTTCCCGTTCGAATAAACCCCACCTTCTCAAGCACGCGTTTCGAGGCGATGTTGTCCAGAAGCACACGCGCCTCAAGCGCCCAAACGCCCCGGTCGCAGGCCGCTTGGCAGGCCATCGCAACGGCGCGGGTCGCGATGCCTTGCCCGGTATAGGCCTGACCGACGCGATAGCCCAGTTGCGCCACACCCCCTTCCACCGCGGTCACGTTCACCCGCCCAGCGATTCGTCCGCCGATCTTCAACAGGAACATCATCTCGCCCGCCTCCACCTGCTCGCGCACGATGTCGGTCAGGGCGGCAAGGTTCCAGTATGTATCCGGGCGCGGGCCGACATGCTTTTCGAACCACAGCCGGTTCTTGACTTCGAACGCGAACAGGCCGGGCGCGTCATCGACGCTGAGCGGAGCCAGTTCAAGCTCAGCCACAGCAGGGACATCCGTGGCGTCGCGCTGTGCGGATGACCCGGGTTTCCGCATACATCGCGTCATAGATCAGCATCCGCCCACGCAGCCCTTCGCCCGCACCAGCGATTTCTTTGATCGCCTCGGTTGCCATAATGGAACCGATGATGCCCGGCAAAGGTCCGACCACACCTGCCTCGGAACAACTGGGCGCAAGACCGGGGGCGGGCGCTTCGGGGAAGATGCATTGATAACACGGCGCGTCGTTCGCCGGATCGAAGGTCGACACCTGCCCTTCCCACTGGCTGAGCGCACCGCCAATCATGGGTATGCCCAGCGCCGCCGCGACCCGGTTGACCAGATAGCGGGTTTCGAAATTGTCGGTGCCTTCCAGCACCAGATCATAATCTCGCATCAGGTCCTGCGCGACGTCCGCTGTCAGACGGCGATTGTAAGGGCGGATGATGATCGCGGGGTTCTGTGCCCGCATCGCGGCTTCGGCGGAAAAGACCTTGGGCATGCCAATATCCGCGTCCCGATGGATGACCTGCCGTTGCAGGTTGGAATTGTCGACCGTATCATCGTCAATCACACCGATCGTGCCCACCCCGGCTGCCGCCAGATAGAGCAGCACGGGCGAGCCAAGTCCGCCAGCCCCCACCACCAGAACGCGAGCGTTTTTCAAGGCAACCTGCCCCGGCCCACCGATTTCACGCAGCACGACGTGGCGGGCGTATCGGCTCAGTTCGGTCTCGGAAAAGGGACCCTCTTGCGCATCAGCGACCGGCACCTTCGGCGCGCGCGCTTTCAGCCAAGCCAGCCCACGTCCATAAAGTGCGACCAGCGCAACGACGGCAAACAGCACGGCCCAAGAGGTGAAATTCCCGCCCAGCGCCACGCGGATGCCCGCGCCCTCAGGCAGAACCAAGTGGCTGAGCAACACGACCCCGCCCAGCAGCGCCGTCAACTGCCAGCGGCGCGCGACGGACAAGCCACCATAGCTGCCGCCCACCCAGATCACTGTCGCCCAGATCAGAACCCAAATCACTGCCGCCTCCGATCAGCCACGGCCCGTCGACCCGAAGCCACCCGTCCCACGCGCGGTGCCTGACAATGCTTCGACCAAAGCATAGCTTGCCTGCACCACCGGAGCGATCACGGCTTGCGCAATGCGGTCCCCATGCCCGACGCTGAACGGTTCGGCCCCAAGATTGATCAGGATCACCCCCAATGGGCCGCGATAATCGCTGTCGATGGTGCCGGGCGCATTCGCCAGTGTGACACCATGTTTCGCGGCAAGCCCAGACCGAGGTCGAATTTGCATTTCAAATCCTTCGGGAATTTCGACACGCAGACCCGTTGGCACGATGCGTCGTTCCATCGGGGCAAGCGTCCAACCGGTGGCGCGATCCGGCTCTGGCAAGTTGGCGCGCAGGTCGGCCCCTGCGGACCCGGTGGTCTCATAGCAGGGAAGGGCAATGGTCGGGTCGGCGCCTGCATCACGGGTCACATTGATAACGGGCATCACGCGTCCCCTCCGATCACTTCGGCAATCCGGGCCGCCAGTTGGCGCGCCACGTCGTCTTTGCCCATGCGCGGCCATGCCTCGGCCCCTTGATCCGAGATCAATGTCACCGCGTTTTCCGATCCACCCATGATGCCAGTCGCTGGACTTACATCATTGGCAACAATCCAGTCGCAGCCCTTGCGTTCGCGCTTGGCCGTGGCATGTGCGATCACGTCATTGGTTTCTGCGGCGAAGCCGACAACAAGAGCGGGGCGTCCCTGTTTCATCTGGCTGACAGTAGCAAGGATATCGGGGTTCTCGGCAAACTCCAGCACCGGCAGGCTACCCGCCTGATCCTTCTTGATCTTTTGGTCCGAGGTCCGCGCGACCCGCCAGTCGGCCACTGCGGCGGCAAACACCGCGGCACTGGCGGGCAGCGCGGCCTGCACCGCCTCCAACATCTGCCCGGCGGTCTGCACCTGCACGACCTTGACCCCGTCCGGTGGCGGCACATCCGCCGGGCCGGTGACAAAGGTCACATCCGCACCCAGCGCCGACAGCGCCCGCGCCAAAGCGGTGCCTTGCGCACCCGACGAGCGATTGGCGATATAGCGCACGGGGTCGATGGGTTCGTGGGTTGGGCCAGAGGTGACAAGCACATGTTTGCCCTTCAGAGGTCCGTCCATCAGGGCGGCTTCGACGGCGGCAACGATCTCCAACGGTTCAGCCATACGACCGGGACCAAACTCTCCACAGGCCATGGTCCCATCGGTGGGGCCAACGAACAGAACGCCATCCTGCTTCAGAGTGACAATGTTGCGTTGATTGGCAGGGTGCTCCCACATCCGCACATTCATCGCAGGCGCAACCAACACACGCTTGTCCGTCGCCATCAGAAGGGTCGAGGCAAGGTCATTCGCCAGCCCTCCCGCCATTTTGCCCAGCAAGTCCGCCGTTGCCGGGGCCACAACCACCAGATCGGCGGCGCGGCTGAGTTCGATATGACCCATCTCGGCCTCGTCCGTCAGGTCGAAAAGGTCGGTGTAGACCTTGCGGGCAGCCAGACCGGACGCCGACAAGGGGGTCACGAATTCCTGCCCGGCACGGGTCAGAACGGGTGTCACCTCAGCCCCGCGTTCACGCAGTCGCCGGATCAGGTCCAGCGCCTTGAAGGCCGCGATCCCGCCGCCGATGATCAGAAGAATATGTTTGCCAGCCAGCATAGGCGCCCCCGGTTTAGCTTCTTCAGACAGTTACGGGACCTGCGCGCGTGGATCAATGGGCAGGACCGATGGTCTTCACTTGAACGTGTCGCACGGATCGGGGCGATCAACGCCGGGGGCATCATAGACAAGGTCAAACGTGCCCTCGGGGTCGATTCCGTCTTCGGCCTGACCGATGCTTCTTACGACAAGATCCGGGCGGGCCTTTCGGAGCATGGCCGGCACGCCCCAATCCGTCCGCGCGTGTCCGTTTCCGGTGATGACCACCACCGGGCGTCCAGCCGGGTCGATGGCCTCAATCGCCGCTTTTGCAAGCGTAGCATCACGCAGGCGCTGCACTTCGATCATGCCACCCAGCGCAATGCGCGGCATGGCTTCGCAATGTGCAAAGAACTGAAGGTCCAATCGCTGGTCGCGCTGTGTCTTGGGCAATGGTTGATCCAACCCAAACAGCTCTACATCGCCGTCGAAATGTGCAGCGACACCTTCGGTGTAGCTGGCACGCGCCACGTCGCGCGGCACGGCAGCCCCAAATATCGCCGCGTCCGAGGCAGTGAAGATGGGCAGATACATCTCGTAGTCCGGCCAGCCGGCCTCTTCCCAAGCCGCGCTGTATCCTGAGATATCCTGGGTCAGCTCTGTGACCTGCTCGGGCGTCAGCATTTCAAGCACCAAGGCCGTGGGCTGCAACGCGGCCACAATCTGTGCCTGCACTTGATGGTGGGCCGGATTGTCATGGGTTTCCCCGATGATGACGACATCCGCTTTGGCCAACATTGCAAGATCATCCGCGCTGGGCACGGCATCCAAAGGCAGCGCAGCGGTTGGAACCATCAATGCAAACAGGAAAGAATACAGCTTCATGACACGAAGCTAAGTCTGGTCGCGGACCACCTCAAGCGCTTTCGTCTTGGCGGACCCCGTGTCGCAGTGTTAGGCAATCGCCATGACTGTCACGCTCCCCCCCCTCACGCTCGTATTGGGCGGCGCTGCCTCTGGCAAATCGGACTATGCCGAACGGCTGGTCGGCGCAACCACACGCCCGATGCTCTATATCGCGACCGCACAGGCACATGACGCCGAGATGGCGGCGAAGATCGCGCGCCATCAATCACGGCGCGAATCACGGCGCGGGGCAGGCTGGCGCACGATCGAGGCCCCATTGGACGCCTCTCCCGCCCTTGCCGCCGCTGATCCGACCGAGGTCGCCCTGTTCGACTGCGTCACCATGTGGCTGTCCAACCATCTGTTGGCTGAGGCGTATTTGCCAGATGCCGAGGTTCGGCTATTTGCTGCGCTCTCCGACTGCGCGGCGCCTGTCGTCATCGTGTCAAACGAAGTCGGTGCGGGCATTGTGCCGGAAAACCCACTGGTGCGACGGTTTCGGCAGGCTCAGGGTGAGTTGAATCAACGCCTCGCCCAGCGCGCGGGTCTGGTGATCACGGTCATGGCAAGCTTGCCTTTGGTCCTGAAAGGTCGCTTGCCAAAAGGTGCACCATGACCGCCCCAGTCAGTTGGTGGTGGGTTCGACATGGCCCGACGCATACCAATAGCATGGTCGGCTGGCGCGATGTGCCTGCGGATTTGTCGGACAAGGCTGCGCTGGCCCGCCTGTCTGCATATTTGCCGGATCATGCGCCCATCGTGTCGTCGGACCTGTCCCGCGCCGTCTCCACAGCGGATGCCGTGATGGGCAAGCATCCACGCCTTGCCCATCAGAAATCCCTGCGTGAGTTCAATTTCGGAGATTGGGATGGGTTGCATTGGGACGAGGTCGCCACCCGCGATCCCGCCTTGTCCCGCGCATTCTGGGAGACACCGGGCACGCATCAAGCCCCGAATGGGGAAAGCTGGGATCAACTCGCCAATCGGGTCTCGGGCACCGTCGAAGAGCTTAACGCCAAAGGGCTTCGCCACATCATCGCAGTGGCACATTTCGGGGTAATACTGACCCAGATCGCGCGGGCGGGCGGCCTGACGCCCCATGCCGCGCTGGGGCATAAGATCGACAACCTGTCAGTGACTCGGCTGGATTGGGATGGGCGGTTCTGGTCCATTCACTGCATCAATCACCTGCCCTGATTGACGCCCGCGACATCGGGACCACGCAGAGCGGTTAACCATTCAGTAACCACGACCCCATATTCTGCGATCTACACAATATGGGGTCGGTGATGGTCGCTCGGATAAACACGGTCGCGTTCGAAGGGATTCGCGCCCGATTGGTCGAGGTGCAATGCGCCCTGTCTCCGGGATTGCCAAGTTTCTCGATCGTCGGCTTGCCGGACAAAGCGGTTTCCGAAGCCCGCGAACGGGTGCGTGCCGCCCTGTCTGCCATGTCGGTCGCCCTGCCCCCGCGCAAGATCGTTATCAACCTGTCGCCCGCCGACATCCCGAAAGAAGGGTCACATTTTGACCTTCCCATCGCTATGGCGTTGTTGGCCGAGGCGGGCATTCTGGCGCGGGAAGACATCGCAGACGTGGTAGCACTTGGCGAACTGGCGCTGGACGGAACCCTGCTGCCGGTTGTCGGTGCCCTGCCCGCCGCTTTGGCGGCCGCTGAAAAGGACATGTCGATGTTTTGTCCCAGGGATTGTGGCGCA
Organism: Aliiroseovarius sediminilitoris; assembly: GCF_900109955.1. Lineage (NCBI taxonomy): Bacteria > Pseudomonadati > Pseudomonadota > Alphaproteobacteria > Rhodobacterales > Paracoccaceae > Aliiroseovarius > Aliiroseovarius sediminilitoris. Next base: position 2,789,133 of record NZ_FOJB01000001.1, read on the forward strand.
GAGGCCGCGTGGATCGGCGCGACCAAAGTGCACGCAGCAACCTCGCTTGCCGCCGTCTTGCAACATTTCACCGGCCAGTCACCGCTTGCCGTCGCCGAGCCTGGCAAGGTCACGATCGAGACGACCATCAAAGACCTGCGCGATGTGAAAGGGCAGGAACGCGCCAAACGCGCCTTGGAAATCGCGGCGGCCGGGCGCCATCACTTGCTTCTGGTTGGCCCTCCCGGATCGGGAAAATCCATGCTGGCAGCACGATTGCCGGGAATATTGCCGCCCATGTCCCCCGCCGAGGCGCTTGAAACATCCATGATTCACTCGGTCTCTGGCCTGCTGGAGGGGGGTGGCATTTCGCAAGACCGGCCTTATCGCGCGCCCCATCACACAGCGTCGATGGCAGCGATTGTCGGCGGCGGACGCGGCGCTAAACCCGGCGAGATCAGCTTGGCCCATAACGGTGTTCTGTTCATGGATGAGTTTCCAGAGTTCAGCCGACAAGTGCTGGAAACCCTTCGCCAACCGTTGGAAACCGGCGATGTCACTGTCGCGCGCGCAAATGCGCATGTGCGCTATCCCAGTCGTTTTCTGCTGATCGCGGCTGCAAACCCATGCAAATGCGGCCATCTGACGGACCCCAACCGGGCCTGCAATCGTGCCCCTTTATGTGGTGACGATTACATGCAGCGGATATCCGGTCCGCTGTTGGATCGGTTCGACATGCGGGTCGAGGTGCCGCCGGTGACGTTTCAGGATCTCGACCTGCCCGCGAATGGTGAGCCGTCGCAAACGGTTGCACAGCGTGTAATGGTCGCCCGCGCCATTCAGGCTGATCGCTATGTGGGGCTAAATGGTGTGACGACCAATGCCGATATCGAAGGAAAGACCCTGACCGAATATGCCAGCCCGGATCAGGACGGGCGCGATACGCTGCTGAAGGCGTCCGAGCGGTTCGGCCTGTCCGCTCGCGGCTATCATCGGGTCTTGCGGGTTGCGCGCACCATCGCCGATCTGGCGGGCGCACCAGATGTCACCCGAAAACACGTGGCCGAGGCGCTTAGCTTTCGCCTTGTGTCCCATCGGGAAACTGTCGGTTGATGAAACTGGCCGCGCGTTGCAACGCAACGCGCGCTTCTGGCACCCACCCATCCAGTATGACCCATACATGTGGCGCGTCCGGCCATTCGTCCAGTTCGACCTGACCACCCGCATCTCGCAACCGCTGAGCCATCCGCAGACTTTCATCACGCAGGATTTCGGTTGTCGAGAACTGGAGGAAAGCTGGAGGTGGTGTCTTGAAGTCATGCAGAACCGGCGACGCGCGTTCGTCATCCGCGGGCTGTTCGCCAAGATAGTTTTCGACCACCAGATCGCGTCGTTCAGACGGTAAAAGCGGGTCTTTCGTTTTGTTGCTTTCGAACGAAGGCGAGGTGAACCGCAAATCCACAATCGGTGAAAAGGCAAAAACGGCACGCGGCGCGGGCAGCCGCCCGTCGATCTGGGCAAGCAGCGAAAAGGTCAGCCCGCCTCCTGCGCTGTCCCCGCCGATGATGATGTTTCGCGGCGCGTAGCCATTCGCGATCAATGCTTCATAGGTTGTGACACAATCGTCGAGCGCCGCCGGAAACGGATGTTCAGGTGCCTTGCGATAATCCGGAACGCAAATCCGCAGGCCGGTCAACCACGACAACCTTGCCAGCATTTTTCGATGGGTTTGCGGTGATCCCGCAACAAAGCCGCCGCCATGCAAATATAGAATGACCCTATCATTTGGCGCGGGGTGCGAAGCCGGGCGGGTTTCGATCCATAAAGCCTTGAGCGAGTTGCCCAACAGGGCGTCGCGATACCAAGCAAACGGTGGTGCATGAAACATCCAGTCCGCCACAAGCTCTAGTTCACGCCGGGCTGGGCTGATGTCTTTCAAGTGTCGCAGGCGGGTTTTGACAAACAGACGCCCGCAAAGCTTGGCCGCTGTCAGTTGCCAGCTCACGCCCGGCGTGCCTCGATCGCCTGCCAGATTTTTTCGGCAATGTTCACACCGTCAAACCGCTCCAGTTCCTGAATGCCGGTCGGCGAGGTCACGTTGATTTCGGTCAGGTAGTCGCCGATCACGTCGATCCCGACGAATATCTGCCCTTTTTCGCGTAAGAGCGGTCCAATTGCAGCGCAAATCTCCAGGTCGCGTTCCGTCAGCCCGATCTTTTCAGGACGACCGCCCACATGCATGTTGGATCGGGTTTCGCCGGCGGCGGGCACACGGTTGATCGCGCCGAGTGGCTCACCGTCCACAAGGATGATGCGCTTGTCGCCATTTGACACGTCGGGCAGGAATTTCTGCGCAATCAACGGCTCGCGGTTGATACCCGCAAACAGCTCGTGCAGAGAGGCAAGGTTGCGGTCATTGGCGTCCAGCCGAAAGACCCCGGCCCCGCCATTTCCGTAAAGCGGTTTCAGGATGATGTCGCCATGCTTGGCTTTGAACGATTTCAACGTCGCGAAATCGCGCGCGATCATCGTCGGGGGCGTCAGGTCCGGGAACGCCAACACCAGCAGTTTTTCGGGATAGTTTCGCACCCAAAACGGATCGTTCACGACCAATGTGTCGGGGTGGATCATGTCCAGAATATGAGTGGTGGTGATGTAGCTCATGTCAAATGGCGGATCCTGCCGCAGCCAAACGACGTCGAAATCTTTCAGATCAACATCTGTTTGTTCGCCCAGGGAGAAGTGATTTCCGTTCTCGCGGCGCACGGTCAAAGACCAGCCGCGGGCGCAAACCTTGCCTTCGCGATAGCTCAGATGATCGGGCGTGTAGTAGAACAGCGAATGCCCACGCACCTGTGCCTCTTCCGCAATCCGAAACGTGCTGTCCGCATCAATGTCAACATGATTGATCGGATCCATTTGAATGGCGACTTTCAGCGACATGGCGCACTCCTGTTTTTGCTTCCCTTAAATGGGACAGCAGGCGCCAATGCGCAATGGGCTTCAATAGGCCAATGCGTTTTCGATGATTTCGGTCGCGCCTTGAGCATTGACCAGGGCAACGTCGAAGCGGCACGGCGTCATCTGGCCCTTCGGTTCGTTTTCAAGGTATTCGCAGGCCGTGGCATGTATGCGCTCAAGCTGTGCGGACGTGATCCTTTCAGCCGCGCGCAAGAAGTCGCGGGATTTCTTGACCTCGACAAATACCACCGTATCGCCATCGCGGGCGATCAGGTCAACCTCGCCATAAGTGCCACGCCAACGGCGCGCTTCCACCTTCTGCCCCCTGCGAAGGTAATCAGCCGCAACCGTTTCCTCGGCGGTCTGCCCGGACAGGTAGGAGACAAGACCGCTCATTCCTGACGTCCAAGCTCAAGCGCCGCCTGATAGACTTTGCGACGGGGCAGACCCAGTGCTTGTGCGACCGCATTGACGGCATCTTTCATCGACATATCTTCCATGGCCTTGGTCAACAAATCTTCCATCGCCCCTTCGTCTTGCACGTCGCCGGGCCGGTCGAGAACAATTACGACTTCACCCTTGATCGGTTTCTCGGTCAGCATCTCCGCGAGTTCGGCCACGGTGCCACGCTTCACCTCTTCAAACTTCTTGGTCAGTTCACGACACACCGCCGCTTGACGCATCTCCGCTCCAGACGAACACAATTCAGCTAACAATTTCTGAATTCGTTTGGCGCTTTCAAAGATGACAAGCGTGGTTGGCAAGGGCAACAACTCGGCAAGCCATGTTGCCCGCGCCCCTTTGGCCGCTGGCGGAAACCCGGCAAACAGAAATCGGTCTGTAGGCAACCCTGACAGGCTGAGCGCCGCAAGCGTTGCAGAAGCACCTGGAAGGGCAGTGACATAATACCCACCGTCGGACATTTCACGCGCAAGCGCATACCCGGGATCGGCAATCAGTGGGCTGCCCGCTTCACTGGCATACGCGACGGATTTGCCCGCAGCGATCAGCTTCACGATGCCCGCCCGTGCGGCGTCCCCGGAATGGTCGTGATAGGGAATGAGCTTGCGCCCATTCAGTGCGATGCCATGAATATCCATCAGCTTGCGCGTCGTGCGGGTATCTTCAGCCGCGATCACATCAGCCGACGCCAGAACGTCCAAGGCCCTCAGCGTGATGTCGCGCGCGTTGCCGATGGGGGTCGCCACAAGATAGAGGCCCGGATCAAGCTGGGTGTTTTGGGGTTTCACACTGGACCTGTCGATTGTTGAGTCTATGATATGCCCGTCTGCATCGGCAGTTCGATGCCGTGCTTGGGAAAGGATTTTGGTATGTTCTCTGTTTTCGTCCGCACCCGCAAGGCGATCGGCTTGCTGCTTGCCACTTTAGGGCTGTCCGCGCTTGCCGCATGTGGCGTCCCCAGTCCTCAGGCCGGACAGAACATCAATCCCGGAAAGCCTGTGCCGGTGGCCCTTCTGGTGCCCGGCGGGTCTGGATCGGCCAATGATGCGAACCTTGCTGCATCACTTGAGAACGCCGCCCGCATGGCGATGGCAGAACTGTCTGGGGTCGAAATCGACCTGCGGGTTTACAACACGGGTGGAAGCCCGAATCAAGCGGGCGCAATGGCGACCAAAGCTGTGAACGACGGTGCAAAAATCATTCTGGGACCGGTCTTTGCCCAAAGTGCAAACGCTGCCGGTGTGGCAGTGTCACGGCGCAATGTGAATGTGTTGAGTTTCTCGAACAATACCGACATTGCCGGCGGCAACGTCTTTGTTCTGGGCAACACGTTCGAAAACGTCGCAAACCGCCTGGTGCGCTATGCTGCGCGCAGTGGCAAAGGCCGCATCATGGTCCTGCACGGCAATGATCCGGCCGAGGTTCAGGGCAGCAACGCCATCCGCGCAGCGATTGCGAATTCAAGCGCGACGCTCGCCGGGACTGCATCGTTCGATTTGACGCAAAATGGTATCATAAACGCGATGCCTGCGATTAGTTCAAAAGTCAAAAGTTCGGGCGCTCAGTCGGTATTCTTTACATCCGGCACGTCAGGCGCGTTGCCGTTCCTTGCCGGTCTTTTGCCGGAAAATGGCGTCGACCCGACCACCACCCAATTCATCGGGTTGCAACGCTGGGATATCCCGTCAAACGCGCTGGCCCTGCCCGGCGTTCAGGGCGGATGGTTCGCCCTGCCCGACCCCGGATTGTCCAGCCGTTTTGCCAGCCGCTATCAGGCTCGATATGGCGCAGCACCGCACCCGATTGCCGGTCTTGCCTATGACGGCATCGCGGCCATCGGCGCGCTTGCGAAATCTGGTCGTGCAAATGCTTTGACAACGACCGCATTGACGCAATCGCAAGGGTTTGTAGGCGTTAACGGCATCTTCCGCCTGCGCCCCAACGGCACGAACGAGCGCGGGTTGGCGGTCGCTCAGGTTCGAAACAATCAGGTCGTCGTGATCGATCCTGCACCCAGAAGCTTCGGCGGTGCCGGGTTCTGAGCCAAACCGGGACGCATTCCCCCCGGTCCCCGATCTGATCTGTCCGTCGCGCGACATCTTTGATGGTGACGCGCTGTGGGCGGAATTGCAGCCCATATTCGAGGGCGCGCCTGACGCGGCAACGGTGCGAAATGCCACGGTGTCGTTGTTGCGCAATGCAATGAAGTCGGGCCGCACTGCCATTGCCTCTGCGCTGGCCGAACACCCGTTGGAGGCCTATCCGGCCATCGCCTCTTATGCCTTTCTGACGGATGGGATTGTCTCTCTCATATACCGGGTGGCCATTGAACGTTTGCATCCGCTTGCCAACCCCACCGCCTCGGAACGTATCGCGCTTTTGGCTGTGGGTGGCTATGGTCGGGCCGAAATGGCGCCCCAGTCCGATGTCGATCTGTTGTTCCTGACGCCGTACAAGATCACCCCTTGGGCCGAAAGCGTCATCGAAAGCATGCTGTATATGCTGTGGGATCTGCGGCTGAAAGTTGGCCATGCGTCTCGGACGATCGACGATTGCCTGCGTCTTGGCCATGATGATTTCACGATCCGCACCGCATTGCTGGAACAGCGTCACATCTGCGGAGATGCTGAACTGGCCCAGAAACTTGCCGATCAGCTTTGGAAGAAGCTGTTCAAGAACACGCTGGCCGAGTTCATCGAAGCCAAACTTGCCGAACGCGATGCCCGGCATGAAAAGCAGGGTGATCAGCGGTTTATGGTCGAACCCAATGTGAAGGAGGGCAAGGGCGGGTTGCGCGATCTGCAAACCCTGTTTTGGGTCGCCAAATACCAGCACCGAGTGAAGAAACCGCAGGACCTCGTCTTGAAAGGCGTGTTCACCGAAGATGAATACGAAACCTTCCGCGAAGCCGAGGAATTCCTTTGGGCTGTCCGCTGCCAGTTGCACCTTGTGACCAATCGACCTTCTGACCAACTGACATTCGATCTTCAGGTCGAGGTTGCGGATCGTCTTGGGTTCAAGGATACCGAAGGGCGGCGGGGGGTCGAACATTTCATGCAGGCCTATTTTCTTCACGCCACCCAGGTCGGCGACCTGACGCGCATCGTTCTGAGCGCGCTGGAAGCTGCGCAATTGAAAGAGGCTCCGGCGCTCTTGCGGCTGTTCAAGCGCCGCAAGCGCCTGAAACCGGGGTATAAAGAGAAGCACGGCCGTCTTGACGTGGTCAGTGACACCGCTTTCCTGTCCGACAAGTTGAACCTGCTTCGCCTGTTCGAAGAAGGCCTGCGCACCGGCATGCTGATCCACCCGGACGCCATGCGTCTGGTGTCCGCCAATCTTGATCTGATCGACGACGATATGCGCAACGACAAGGAAGCCAACCGGATTTTCCTTGGTCTTCTGTTGAAACACGGCAACCCGGAACGTGCGCTGCGCCGGATGAACGAGGTGGGCGTCTTGGCTGCCTTCATCCCCGAGTTCGAGCCGATCGTGGCGATGATGCAGTTCAACATGTACCACTCCTATACGGTGGATGAGCACACAATTCAGGTGATTTCGAACTTCGCGCAGATCGAACGGCGCGAGTTGGGGGACCAGCTTCCGATCTCGACCGAGATCCTGAATAGAGGCATCAACCGCAAAGTGCTTATGGTGGCAATGCTGCTGCATGATATCGGAAAAGGGCGACCGCAGGACCACTCCATTCTTGGCGCACAAATCGCCCGCAAAGTGGCCCCCCGACTTGGATTGAACGCCAAGGATAGCGCCACTGTTGAATGGCTTGTCCGCTATCACCTGCTGATGTCGGACATGGCGCAGAAACGCGACATTGCCGATCCACGCACGGTGCGGGATTTCGCAAAAGCTGTGAAAACCATGCGGCGGCTGGAGCTTCTGACAGTGCTGACAGTCTGTGACATACGCGGTGTGGGTCCGAACACTTGGAACAATTGGAAAGCCACACTGATCCGCACGCTTTACAACCAGACGCAACGCGCGTTGGAAGAGGGGATGGAGGATCTGAACCGCGCCACCCGCGGCACCGAGGCCAAACGCGCCCTGCGTCAGGAGTTGTCCGACTGGACCGCCAAAGACCTGCGGGCCGAGACCGCACGCCACTATGACAGTTATTGGCAGGGGCTGCATGTCACCGCGCACAAGGTCTTTGCCAAGCTCTTGCGTGACATCAAGGATGACGAAGTGCGGATCGACATCTACGAAGATGAAGAACGCGATGTGACACGTGTCTATTTCGCGCTCGCGGATCATCCGGGCATCTTCTCGCGCATCGCAGGTGCCTTGACGGCAGTGCGGGCCAATATCGTGGATGCGCGGACCTATACCTCGAAAGACGGGTATGCGACAGCCTGTTTCTGGGTGCAGGATTCAGACGGTCATCCGTTTGACGTGGCGCGCAAGGAACGCATTGAAAAGATGCTTCACCGCCTGCTCAGGGGCGAGGTCATCGCGACCGAGGCCAACGCCAACAGTGACAAGCTGAAAAAGCGCGAGCGTGTGTTCAAGGTGCCCACGCATATTACTTTCGACAATGACGGATCCGAGATTTATACCATCATAGAGGTCGATACACGCGACCGCCCCGGCCTGCTGCATGACCTGACAAGGACACTGGCGAATGCGAATATCTATATTGCGTCGGCCGTGATCGCCACCTATGGCGAACAGGTGGTGGATTCCTTCTACGTCAAGGACATGTTCGGATTGAAAATCATGGCCGAGCACAAGAAATTGCAGCTTGAAGCCAAACTGCGGCAGGCGATCGAGCAATCGGCCGAAAGGGCTACGGCGTAATGGCTTCCAGACTGGCGCGAGGCTTCATGACCGTGGGCGGCTGGACGATGGCCAGCCGCATCCTTGGCTTCGTGCGTGACATCATGATCGGCGCGTTTCTGGGATCATCGGCGGTTGCCGAGGCGTTTCTGATCGCGTTTTCCCTGCCCAACATGTTCCGTCGGTTCTTTGCCGAAGGCACATTGAACGTCGCTTTCGTTCCGATGTTTTCCAAGAAGCACGAGGGCGGCGAAGGCGCGAAGGAGTTCGCGCGCGACGCCATGTCCGGTCTGGCCTTCATTCTGGTGATTTTCACTATAATCGCGCAAATCTTCATGCCCGCGCTGGTCTATGCCATGGCGTCCGGCTTTGCCGATGACAGCAGGTTCGACCTTGCCGTCACCTATGGGCGCATCGCATTTCCATATATCCTGTTCATATCAATGGCGGCTTTGCTATCCGGCGTGCTTAACGCCACAGGCCGGTTCATGGCCGCAGCGGCGGCGCCGGTGCTTCTGAACGTGATTTTCATCGTGGCGATGTTTATCGCTGACAGCTTTGGCTATGACATCGGCAATGCCTTGGCCTGGACCGTTCCGGTTGCAGGTATTGCGCAAGTCGTGCTGGTCTGGGTGGCGGCAAGTCGGGCAGGCTATCGCCTTGTGCCGCGCAGGCCACACATGACGCCAGAGTTGAAACGCCTCTTCATCATCGCCGCCCCCGCCGCGCTTGCAGGTGGCGTGACGCAGATTAACCTGCTGGTGGGTCGTCAGGTGGCCAGCTTCTTCGACGGGGCGGTGGCGTGGCTTTACTATGCCGACCGGCTTTATCAACTGCCGCTGGGCGTCGTCGGCATCGCCATCGGGATCGTTCTGCTGCCCGAGTTGTCGCGCAACCTGCGGTCCGGGGACAATCTGGCTGGCCGCAATGCTCTGAGCCGTGCTGGCGAGTTGTCGCTGGCCCTGACCTTTCCGGCTGCGGTTGCCTTGATGGTGGTCCCGACCCAACTGATCGAAGTGCTGTTCCAGCGCGGTGCGTTTACGTCGGATGACACCGCGTCGACCGCTCTGGCCACGGCCATTTACGGGGCTGGGCTGCCCGCCTTCGTGCTGCAAAAGGTGCTGGCATCGGTCTATTTCGCGCGCGAAAACACCCGCACGCCGTTTCACTTTGCCATCGTCGGGATGATCGTCAATCTGGTGGTCGCTGTCGGGCTAAGTTATTGGATCGGCTTCATCGCTGCCGCCATCGGAACAACTGTAGCGGGCTGGGCGATCACGGGCCTGACATGGATCGGCGCGGCCCGGATGGGAGACGACACCAGGTTTGACGCGCGCTTCTGGCGACGCTTCTGGCGGCTGGCGGCGGCCAGTTGGACCATGGGTGCGGTGCTGTGGGTTCTGGTGCTCGTCATGGGCCCAATGTTCGGCATTCCCGGCCTGAAGATCGTGGCGCTTGTCATCCTGGTCGTTGGCGGGATCGTCACCTATGGTTGCCTGGGGCAACTGTTTGGTGCCTTCCGCCTGTCCGAGGTCAAAGGCGCTCTGCGCCGGGGCTGATATGCCTACCGCCTGCGCAACCGGGTCAGCACGTTTGACCACCCGCCGGGGCTGACGAGAAAAGACAGGCCAAAGCCAGTGACGAACCCTGCAATCTCTGACACCCAATTCAGACCTGCGCCAAACAGCAGCCCGAAAATCAACTGTAATCCCATCAAAAACGCGATGATACGGAAGGCGGAAAGCTGGTTTCCTCCGGTCGCGGCAAGATTGGTCCACAAAATGAACGTATAGGCCCCGATCAGCCCATAAACAGCGGGAAATCCGCCAAACAGAACTACCGGTGTGTCCCATACCATCCAATAGGCCAACGCCCCGCCGATCGAGGCACCGAAATACACCACCAGAAACGCGAGAGAAGAAAACACTTCGCCCACCATCTTGCCCAGCGCCAGTAAAAATACGAGCACAAACAGAAGGTGAGTGAAGCTCAGGTGTAGAAACGGATAGGTGAAAAACCGAGCAAGATCCGGCAGCGGAAAGCGCCCGTTTTCCACCATCCAGGCAAACAGGGGCTCGCGAAAGCCCCATTCCTCGATCATCGTGATGCGCCAGCCTGCGGCCTGTGGCCCACCAATGAAGCCTCGGCTGCCCGCAGCAAACACCAGTTCGATCCCGATCAGGAACACCGCCAACGCGATCACCACCGGCGGCAAAGGGTTCACGGGGCTTTCTTCGCGATAACTGCTCATAACTGGCTCTCCTTGGCCACTTCCATGCGGGCCTTTCTTGACGGCCTTTGCCCACATGGGTAAGCGACGGGAGGTAAGAAATCCAGACGGAGTGAAAACATGACCAATCACACGCCACGCGTCTTCTCAGGCGTCAAGCCTTCGGGCGGGCTGCAATTGGGCAACTACCTTGGTGCCATCAAGCGATTTGTGGACATGCAAGGGCAGGATTACGAGGCCATTTTTTGCGTCGTCGACCTGCACGCGATCACCGTCTGGCAAGACCCGAAAGAGCTGAAGGATGCCACCCGGGAAGTGACCGCGGGCTATCTGGCATCAGGGATCGACCCGGCGCAATCTGTTCTTTTCAACCAAAGTCAGGTGCCCGCGCACGCCGAACTTGCATGGCTGTTCAACTGCGTTGCGCGCGTGGGCTGGATGAACCGCATGACACAGTTCAAGGACAAGGCTGGCAAGAACGCCGAGAAGGTGTCGCTGGGCCTGTACGCCTATCCTGCGCTGATGGCTGCCGACATTCTTCTGTATCACGCAACCCATGTGCCTGTGGGCGAGGATCAGAAGCAGCATGTCGAACTGACGCGCGACATTGCCGCCAAATTCAACCATGATTATGGGGCCGAAGGCTTTTTCCCCCTGCCCGAACCGATTATCGAAGGGCCGGCAACGCGCGTGATGAACCTGCGCGACGGATCAAAGAAGATGTCCAAGTCCGGTGAAAGCGACATGGAGCGGATCAACATGACCGATGACGCCGACACGATTGCCAAGAAGTTCAAGAAGGCGCGCACCGATCCGGAACCTTTGCCAGATACGCTTGAAGGTCTCAAGGGTCGCCCCGAGGCGCGCAACCTCGTGGATATCTATGCTGGACTGTCCGAAACCACGCCCGAAGCGGTCATTACCGAGTTTGCAGGGGCCGGCTGGGGCACGTTCAAGCCTGCCCTGGCCGATCTGGCTGTCGCAAAGCTGGGGCCAATTTCAGAAGAGATGGCGCGGCTGATGAATGACAAGGCCGAGATCGACCGCGTTCTGGCGCAGGGGGCTGAACGCGCCGAAGCCATCGCCCAGCCAATCCTGGATCAAACCTATGACATCATGGGGTTTCTGCGGTCGCGCCGGGGGTAAACGCGGGCGGCATCCACACTTGAAGGGCGCTGAACCACCTGCGCCCTTTCGCGTTCATGCCCTTTGGTGATCCGCGCAATTTCGGCTAGGCTGAAGGTTGACAGTCAAAGGGAGCGCGCGATGAAACGGAAAGAATATACTGGTCAAGACATCACCGTAAGTTTCGATCTTGGGCGTTGCATCCATTCGCGAAATTGCTTTCTGCAATTACCCAAGGTGTTTGACCCGGGCAATCGCCCATGGGTGCAGCCCGACCAAGCCGCCGCGGAAGAGGTCGCAGCGGTGATCCGCGCGTGCCCGTCTGGCGCATTGGCCTATCGGCGTGGTTATGGGCGGGACGAACAACCGCCGCAGATCAACCGTCTGGCGATCCTTGAAAACGGGCCGTTGGTTCTGGCGGGCGACATCTCGGTCGAGGGTGGCGAAACGCAAACACGTGTGGCCCTGTGCCGCTGCGGGCAATCGAAGAATAAACCCTATTGCGACAACAGCCACGTGGACGCGGGCTTCGCCACAACCGGTGAACCTGCACCAAAGACCCCGCCGGAAAAGGACGGGCAAGGGGGCGCAGTGAAGGTTGACAGGCAACCGGACGGTCCCCTGAAAATCGACGGGAATGTCGAGATGTGCACCGGAACCGGCAAGCGCATTGCCAAGCTGGGCATGGCATATCTGTGCCGCTGCGGACAATCGAAGAACAAGCCGTTCTGCGATGGCAGCCACAAGCAGGCTGGTTTCAAGGACACGCCGGGGTGACAAACTGGGATGACAAGCCGGGCAACTGACTGCGGGGCTTGAATTGTTATATCATAACACTATCTGTTCCTGCATGACACATATGCCAACCATAAGACAAAAGGCGCTCCCCGAAGACATGCGCCTGTTGCTTCGGGATTACCCACGCGAGGCGTGGCAGGATGACCCGAATTTCGCCGCGTCCATTCAGAACTGGATGGGGGCACATGTCATGTTTGGACAACTGGCCGAGTTGATCCGCCTGAACACAGAAGGGTATCTGGACAAACAGATCGCACCGGAAGATCACGCGCGGCGCCTGTCGCAATATGGGAACCTGCTGGTGCGCAACCTGCATGGGCACCACCATTGGGAAGATCGCAAGTTCTTTCCAGAGCTATCCGCTGCCGACGCACGCTTCGACCACGGGCTGGACACGCTGGAGGCTGACCATGTCGTGCTGGACGATCTGCTGGATCGGTTCACCCGGCAAGCCAACCGGGTGGTGACACTGACCCAGATGGATGAATCACAAGCGCGCGAAGAAGCCCAACCGGTGCACGATATGACAGAAGTGCTTGAAGGTTTCCTGTCGCGCCATTTGACAGATGAAGAGGATTTGGTCGTGCCGATCCTGCTGCATCACAAATTGCGCGGGTAACACAGGTGTCTGCGTCCGCTGGCGCAGACACCCAATACGGAAGGAATGACATGTTCACGAAGGAGACCCTGGCCTTTCTAGGCGATCTCAAGGCCAACAACACTCGCGACTGGTTCACCGAAAACAAAGCACGCTATACCTTGCATGTGAAGGACGCGGCCAAAGTCTTCTGCGATGACCTCGCCTCACGGCTGGCGGCACGATATGGCACCGATGTCACCGCGAAGATGTTTCGTATCCACCGCGATCTGCGGTTTTCCAAGGACAAAACGCCCTTTAACGCCCATGTGCATATCGGGTTCGGCGACGCCGCGACGGGGGCGGCGTGGATGTTTGGCCTGCATCCCGATGAACTCAAGATCGGTTATGGCCTGTTTGCCTTTGACAAACAGCGGCTGGCACTATGGCGCGACGTTGTGGCAGGATCGGCGGGCGACAAGCTGACGGATCTGCTGGAAGATGCACGCCAAAACGGGCTGCGAATCCCGGAACCGGAGCTCAAACGCGTGCCATCCCCCTACCCTGCTGATCACCCCAACGCCACATTGCTGCGTCACAAGGGTCTCGCCGTTTGGCAGGACGCTTTTCATCTGGATCACGCCTTGGGTCACGACGCAGGGACCAGGATCGCCGACGCATTACGAGCCTTCGACCCACTGCGCAACTGGATGGTGGAACACCTGCCAGCCTGACGGCGCTCGATCTCTAGCGCTCAATACCCAGCTTCCGGCACAGTTTTGCCAGCGTTGCACGATCCACATCAGACCAATCGGCCTTGCGCGATTTGAACAAGGTGGCCTGGCTTTTGTGAACCGGTCCTCCCGACAGGATCTTCAGGTGGTTGGCCCGCAATGTCTCGCCGGTCGACGTGATGTCGGCCACCGCTTCGGCGGTTTCGTTCTTCACGGTGCCTTCGGTTGCGCCCTGACTGTCGACCAGTTGGTAATCGGCCACACCGTGATCGCGTAGATGATCACGGATCAAACGGTGATATTTGGTGGCAATCCGCAGACGAAATCCGTGCTTGGCACGGAAGGCCGCAGCCACCGCGTCCAGATCGTCCAGCGTGTTCACATCAACCCAGCATTTCGGCACGGCTATGATCAGATCGGCATGACCGAACCCCATCGGTGCAAGCTCGATCACTTTCTCATCCCACGCGCCCAGCTTTTCGCGCACGAGGTCGGACCCGGTGACGCCCAGATGAATGCGCCCCGCCGCCAACTCCCGCGGAACTTCACCGGCAGACAGAAGCACCAATTCGACGCCATCTATCCCACCAACGGCGGCTGCATATTCGCGATCGGACCCGGTGCGCGACAGCTCGATCCCTGCCGCCCCGAACCAATCAAAGGTCTTTTCCATCAACCGACCCTTCGAGGGTACGCCCAGCTTCACGGTCATTGCCCCGCCTCGCCTGTCAGGTCCAGCGTCAATTCGGGGCGGATCACGCCACCAACCGCCGGTATGTCACGCGCATCACCATTCTGGTTGCCCAACACACGCGTCAACGCATCATAGCGCCCGCCGGTCGCAACGGGGGGCAGATCGGGCCGAGCCTCGGCATAGAAACCAAAGACAAACCCATCGTAATACTCCATCGAGGTGCGGCCATAGCTGACTTCGAAATCGAGCGTTGCGACATCAACACCGCGCCGCGTCAAAGCCTCGGCACGCATTTCAAGACGGTCAACCGCCTGCGCAATCGCAGGCATGTCCACGGCGAGATCGCGCAGATGTTCCAATACATTGGCCGTCGTTTCACGCAATCCCAGCAAGTCATCCAGCAGCTCGACTTCTTGCGCCGAAATGGGTGGAGCGGCGGCATCTTCGCGCAGGGCCGCAATCCGCTCGGCAATCTCGGCACGCGAGCGTAATCCGATCTGCGGCGTCTTGCAGTTCATCGGCTCGGTCTGCGCCAAAAGCGCATCACGCCCTTCCGGCAAAGGCGCCCGCCCGGAGAACCGATCCAGCAAGGCACGGAAGCGGCGGGGACGCCAGATGTGGCGCAGAAGGGCGGCCTTGCGACGCTCGGTCGTGCTCAGCCCGCGAACGGCGGCCAGCAGCAACCCCATGTCCCCGGTTGCGGCGCGCAGGTTCAGTGGTTCAAGAATCTCTTTCAGCAGCGCAAAAACCTCGGCATCCGCTTCAATCGGGGCGGCACGGTCAAAAACCTCATACCCCACCTGAAAATACTCGGACGCGCGATGCTTGGATTCGTCCTGTGCGCGAAACACCTCGCCCATATAGGCATAGCGCGCAGGTTCCGCCCCATCCGCCATGTGCATCTGCACCACAGGCACGGTGAAATCCGGGCGCAACATCGTCTCACCCAGATCAGGATCGTGGGTCACGAAGGCGCGCGCGCGTATGTCCTCGCCATAAAGGTCAAGAAGGGTCTCGGCGGGTTGCAGGATATCAGTTTCGACGACGCTTGCGCCGTGATTTTCGAAGAATTGCAGAAACCGCGCGGCCTCGATGCGGACGCGTGCCTTGTCAGCCATCATAACCCTCGACGATTTCGCGCACCTTGGCGACCATATCGGCGCGGTCGCATTCGAACTGGCTGGGGCGTTCTTTCCATTCCTCAAGCGTTGCGTTCTCGGCTATTTTTGCGCCCAACACCAAATCCTTGATTTGCACTTTTCCGGCTTCGAACTCGTCAGACCCCGCGATAATCGCGACGGGCGACCCTCGCTTATCTGCATATTTCAACTGATTGCCGAAATTCTTCGGATTGCCCAAATAGACCTCGGCCCGGATACCCGCTTGCCTCAACTCGCCTACCATCTCCTGATACTCAGCAAGCCGGGATTTATCCATCACGGTCACGACAACGGGACCAACGGTCTCGCCATCCATCCGCCCCTTGGCGCGCAAGGCCGCCAACAGGCGATCCACACCAATCGACACGCCCGTCGCGGGCACGGCCTGACCAGTGAAACGCCTGACCAGATCGTCATATCGACCACCCCCGGCCACCGATCCGAACTGACGCGGGCGTCCCTTTTCGTCAAGGATTTCGAAAGTCAGTTCAGCCTCAAAGACCGGACCCGTGTAATAGCCAAGACCACGCACGACCGAGGGGTCGATAACGATGCGGTCGGGGCCGTAGCCTTGGGCGGCCAACAGAGTTGCGATCTCGTTCAACTCGGTCACGCCTTCGGCGCCAATGGCGCTATCGCCCACGGCAGCGCGCAGGTTGGCCAGTGTCTTGTCCGCAGTTTTGCCTTTCGAGGTCAGGAACGCCAACACGGGTTGTGCCTGTTCCTCCGACAGCCCGACCCCATCGATATACGCGCCCGAAGCATCCAGACGACCGTTGCCCAGAAGCTCGCGCACCCCGGCCTCACCAACTTTGTCAAACTTGTCGATGGTGCGCAGAACAGCATCGCGGGTGGGGCCTTCGTCAACGCCCATCACCTCCAATACACCATTCAAAACCTTGCGATTGTTCACCCGCACGACATAGTCGCCGCGTGGGATGCCGACGGTCTCCAACGTATCCGCCAGCAGCGCGCAAATCTCGGCATCCGCCGCCATGGAGGCCGTGCCAACCGTATCCGCATCACACTGATAAAACTGACGAAACCGCCCCGGACCGGGCTTTTCGTTGCGCCATACCGGCCCCATCGCATAACGGCGATACGGGGTGGGCAGATCGTTGCGATGCTGTGCATAAACGCGGGCCAAGGGCGCGGTCAGATCATAGCGCAGCGCGAGCCAACTGTCGTCGTCGTCTTGCCACGCGAACACACCCTCGTTCGGGCGATCCACATCCGGCAGGAACTTGCCCAGCGCCTCGACCGTTTCCACCGCCGAGCTTTCCAGCGCATCGAAGCCATAGCGATGATAAACCGCCGCGATCTGGTCGAGCATCCGTTTCCGCTCGTCCACCTCTGCGCCGAAATAGTCGCGAAACCCCTTGGGCGTGATCGCCTTGGGGCGGGGCTGTTTTTTCTGCTTGGCCATGACTGGTCCCGGTTCAATATGTATCGCGGGCGGTCTAGCGGATGGGGGCGTCAGGGGCAAGGAAAGCCTGTCATTCGCGCTTGTGTAAAAAACCGCTGGGTCTTGCGGCAAAGCCACGCTATCACGCCCCCCATGACACACGATCGCCTGACCCAATTGGAAGAAAGCATCGCCCACCTGTCCCGCCAGGTTGAGGAGTTGAACGAGGTTGTCACGCGGCAGGATACCGAATTGTCAAAGATGACCCACCGCGTTCGTATGTTGATGCAACGCGAAGCCGAGCGGGAACAGGCCAATTCCGGTGGCGTGGTCTTGGGCGACGAACGCCCACCGCATTACTGACGCCCGGTTTTCATGACCCAGGGTATTCACCGTGTCGCATTGGTCAACATCTGACACCGACGAAAGCACAGGCAAAGCCCCTGATCGCACTCGAAATCAAAGCTAGGCGCCCATACACCAGCGCATGACCGCTTTCTGCGCGTGAAGCCGGTTCTCGGCCTCGTCAAAGATCACCGATTGCGGGCCGTCCATGACCGCATTGGTCACTTCTTCCTCGCGGTGGGCCGGCAGGCAATGCATGAACAATGCATCCGGTTTGGCATGGGCCATCAGTGCATCGTTGATCTGGTAAGGGCGCAGCAGATTGTGGCGACGTTCCCGCGCCGAGGGCGCGTCGTGCATCGAAACCCATGTATCAGCCACGATCAGATCGGCCCCATCCACGGCCTGCACCGGATCGCGCACGATCTCGATATTGGCACCCTTGGCACGCGCCTCTTGCACAAACACCGTTTCGGGGTCCAACACCTCCGGTCCGGTGAAAGTCACGTCAAACCCAAACTGGCCCGCCGCATGCAGGAACGAGGCACAGACATTGTTGCCGTCCCCCGCCCAGACGACTTTCTTGCCCGCAATTGGCCCGCGATGTTCTTCGTAGGTCAGGATATCCGCCATGATCTGACAGGGGTGCGAACGGTTGGTCAGCCCGTTGATCACCGGCACATCGGCATATTCCGCCATCTCGAGCAGTGTCGCTTCTTCAAAGGTGCGGATCATGATCATGTCGACATAGCGGCTCAGCACGCGGGCAGTGTCGGCCACCGTCTCGCCGTGCCCCA
Organism: Aliiroseovarius sediminilitoris; assembly: GCF_900109955.1. Classification (NCBI taxonomy): domain Bacteria; kingdom Pseudomonadati; phylum Pseudomonadota; class Alphaproteobacteria; order Rhodobacterales; family Paracoccaceae; genus Aliiroseovarius; species Aliiroseovarius sediminilitoris. Next base: position 2,807,191 of record NZ_FOJB01000001.1, read on the forward strand.
ACTGCATTTCCGAGCCGGACAGAACCATCGTCTGCCCACCCATTTGTCGCACACCCACATCGAAGCTGACGCGGGTCCGGGTCGAGGGCTTTTCAAAGATCAGCGCGACCATATGGTCTTTCAGCGGCTGTTCATCGTCCAAAGCCCCTTTGGGCTTGCCTGCGCGGGCTTGCTTGATGCGATGCGCCTCGGACATCATGCTGGTCAGATCGGCTTTGTCGGTTTTGTTGATATCAAGAAAATGCGTCATTGGGTCTGGCCCTCCACAGCCTTCGCAGCGGTTTCAAGGCGGGTGATGGCCTCGGCAATGTCTTCGTCTTCGATGGTCAGCGCGGGCAAGATGCGCAGCACGTTATCCGCCGCTGGCACGCACAGCACACCCGCGCCGTAACAGGCTGTCAGAACATCCGTATTGGGGGCTTTGCATTTCAACCCCAACATTAATCCTGTGCCGCGAACGGCGTCGAACACGTTTGGATGAGCTGCCACCAGTCCTTCCAGCTTTTGTCGCAGCAACCCCGCTTTGCGGTTCACTTCGTTCAAGAATTCCGGATCGGCAATGATGTCGACAACCCGCGCCCCGATCGCACAGGCCAGTGGGTTGCCGCCATAGGTGGATCCATGCGTGCCCGCGACCATGCCGCTGGCAGCGTCTTCTGTTGCCAGAACAGCGCCCAGAGGGAAGCCGCCACCGATACCCTTGGCCACCATCATGATGTCAGGCGTCACGCCGGAATATTCATGTGCAAACAACCGACCTGTCCGGCCCATGCCACACTGCACCTCGTCAAAAATCAAAAGCGCCCCAGCCTCGTCGCAGGCCACACGGATCGCGGTCAACTCGTCATCCGGCACCGGGCGAATACCGCCTTCACCCTGCACGGGTTCGATGATGACCGCGGCCACTTCCCCACCCGACAGTGCGTTGGTCAGCCCGTCCATATCGCCGAAGGGCAGATGGGTGAAGCCGGGCAGAAGCGGGCCGAAGCCCTTGGTCAGCTTTTCGCCCCCCGCGGCCGCAATCCCGGCGGACGACCGGCCATGGAACGAGCCTTCAAAACCAATGATGCGCGTCCGCTCTGGCTGCCCTTTGTCATACCAATGTTTGCGCGCCATTTTTACCGCAAGCTCACACGCTTCGGTGCCTGAATTGGTAAAGAACGCGGTATCCGCGAAGGTCAGATCCACCAACTTGTCTGCAAGTTTCTGCTGCTGCGGAATGGTATAGAGGTTCGACACATGCCACAGTTTTGCACCCTGCTCAGTCAGCGCCTCGACCAACGCCGGATGGGCATGGCCCAGCGCATTCACCGCGATCCCTGCGCCAAGATCCAGATATCGCTCGCCGCCTGCCGTCACAAGCCAGCTGCCTTGGCCATGCTCGAACGCAAGATCAACACGGTTATAGGTTGGAAGAAGCGACGGGATCATGTCGGTATCCTTTATTAAAGAAGCCTTTGGGTGCCGTATGGCGGGCCTCAAGTCAACAATTTCGGAAAGGGCCGCGTCATCGACGCGGGGAACAAACGGGGCAGGCGTCAGGCGCGGATGCGTCGGCGTCGGGTGTCAGCGATATGCGTGCGTTTGATCATGAGGCGGGCTTACGCCAAGGACACGCGGCTGTCCACCCTTTTCAGAACGCCGCCAAACCCTTAAGCGGGTTAAATGGAGACTCGCCCCACCCCGACCCACAACCCGTTGGCGGCAGCAGGTTTCATGCTGCTGGCATCGTCACTGATTGCTGGCACAACGCTGATGGCAAAGCTTGTCGGGCGTGATAGCTTGGGCGACCCTCTGCACCCCTTGCAAATCAGTCATGGACGGTTTCTGTTTGCGTTTCTGGCGATCAGCACGGTGGTCGCGCTCAAACGTCCGGCCCTGCGCAACGCGAATATCCCCTTGCACATCGCCCGATCTGTTGCGGGCTGGACCGGAATTTCCCTGATGTTTGCCGCGGTTGGCTTCATCCCGCTGGCCGACGCCACCGCGATCAGTTTTCTGAACCCGGTCTTCGCCATGGTGTTTGCCATCGTCTTGCTGGGGGAACAGGTGGGACCGTGGCGCTGGATCGCGGCTGCCATCGCGCTGATCGGGGCGGTCGTGCTGATCCGCCCGGGCGCGGACAGCTTTCATCCGGCCGCGTTTCTGGCACTGGCCGCCGCTATGGTCATGGGGTTGGAGATCACGCTGATCAAACGCCTGACCGGTCGGGAAGCCCCGCTGCAAATCCTGTGGATCAATAATGGCATCGGCCTGACGGTGGCAACCATGGCGGTGATCTGGGTCTGGGTGCCCCCCACACCCGCGCAATGGACGGCCCTTGCCGCCCTTGGGTTTATGATGGCATTGGCGCAAACCTGCTTTATCCAATCCATGAGGCGCGCCGATGCAAGCTTTGCCGTGCCGTTTTCCTATGCCACATTGGTTTTCGCTGGTCTGTATGATTTCGGCGTGTTTGGCGTCGTTCCCGTCCCCACCAGCCTGCTTGGGGCTGCGATCATCATCGCGGGCGGCGTGCTTCTGGTCTGGCGGGAAGGACGCAGGGCGGCCTGATGCCGCTTCTGTGCTTGTATCCCCCGGCACTATGACTAAAATAGCCGCTTGTGAATTCACTGGGCCGTTTGGGTAACTCCGCGTCCCGACCCCAAGAACGGGAAGAAATATGTCCTGGACCGACGAGCGCGTTGAAATCCTGAAAAAGATGTGGGGCGAGGGGCAATCCGCCTCGGTCATCGCAAAAGAACTTGGTGGCGTTACCCGCAATGCCGTGATCGGCAAGGTGCATCGCCTTGGCCTGTCGAACCGGTCCGGTGGTGGGTCGAAAGCACCTGCCAAGGAAAAGGCCGCACCAAAAACAGCGGCCAAGGCGAAGACCCCACCGAAAAAAGCGACCCCGAAGAAAGAGGCGGAGCCCGCCTCCAAGCCCGCTGCGGATATCAAACCCATCCCGGCGCGCAAACAGATCATCCCGGCAGGCCAACCCCTGCCGCCGCAACCTTCGGCGAATGAGATCAGCCCCGAGGCGCTGGCCTCGGTGCGCGAAGTCGAAAAGGGCGCGAAAAAACTGAACCTGATGGAGCTGACCGAGCGGACCTGCAAATGGCCCATCGGCGACCCCGCGACCGAGGATTTCTGGTTTTGCGGCCTGACTGTGCAACAGGGCAAACCCTATTGCGAGGCGCATGTGGGCGTAGCGTTCCAGCCGATGTCCTCGCGCCGCGACCGCAAACGGTAAGCCGGGTTCAATACCTTTTCTTAAGCGCGCCTAACCCGGCGCGCTTTTTGTTGCATGGCGACACGGCGCGGTAGTGCTTTCCAAGTTCCGCCATGCAAGCTATATGCGCGCCATGACATATCCAGTGAACCCGCCCAACCTGCGCCCGGACCTTGCCCCGAAAGCCCGGTTTTCCGAGCCGAAACGCGATGGTCAACCCACCATCGGCATGGTCAGCCTTGGCTGCCCCAAGGCGCTCGTCGACAGCGAACGCATCCTGACGCGGCTGCGCGCCGAAGGCTATGCGATCAGCCCGGATTATACCGGCGCGGATGCGGTGATCGTGAACACATGCGGCTTTCTGGATTCGGCCAAAGCGGAAAGCCTTGAGGCCATTGGTGAGGCGTTGAACGAAAACGGCCGTGTCATTGTCACCGGCTGTCTGGGCGCGGAAGAAGACTATATCCGCGGCGCCCATCCCAGCGTTCTGGCCGTCACAGGCCCGCACCAGTATGAACAGGTTCTGGATGCCGTGCACGGCGCCGTGCCGCCCAGCCCCGATCCGTTTGTGGACCTGCTGCCCGCGACCGGCGTATCGTTGACCCCGCGCCATTACAGCTATCTGAAAATTTCCGAGGGCTGCAATCACAAGTGCAAGTTCTGCATCATTCCAGACATGCGCGGCAAACTCGCCAGCCGTCCCGCCCATGCGGTGATCCGCGAGGCGGAAAAGCTGGTCGAGGCCGGCGTGAAAGAACTGCTGGTGATTTCTCAGGATACCTCGGCCTACGGCCTCGACATCAAACATGCCGAGGATCGGGGCCACCGCGCCCATATCACCGACCTGGCGCGCGATCTTGGGGCGCTCGGGGCGTGGGTCAGGCTGCACTATGTCTATCCTTATCCGCATGTGCGCCAGTTGATCCCGCTGATGGCGGACGGGCTGATCCTACCCTATCTGGACATCCCGTTCCAACACGCCCACCCCGACACCCTGAAACGCATGGCCCGCCCTGCGGCGGCATCAAAAACGCTGGACGAAATCGCAGCGTGGCGCGCGGATTGCCCCGACATCACCCTGCGGTCCACCTTCATCGTCGGCTATCCCGGCGAAACCGAGGCTGAATTCCAGACCCTGCTGGATTGGATGGACGAAGCGCAACTGGATCGCGTCGGCTGCTTTCAATATGAAAACGTCGACGGCGCGCGGTCAAACGACCTTCCAGACCACGTTCCCGCCGAGGTCAAACAAGACCGCTGGGATCGCTTCATGGAAAAAGCGCAGGCGATTTCCGAAGCCAAACTGGCCGCAAAGGTCGGCCAAACCATCGACGTGATCGTCGACGACATCGACGCAGACGGCATCGCCACCTGCCGCACCAAAGCCGACGCCCCCGAGATTGATGGAAACCTGTTTATCGACGAAGGCACCGAAGGTTTGAAGGTGGGTGAGATCGTTCAAGTCGAGGTTGATGAGGCGGGCGAGTATGATTTGTGGGGGCGGCTTAGTCGTTCGGAATAACCGTAAGATAATGACCGCCACGGGTGAGCGTTTTATGGGCTTCAATCCCAGCAGCTCCGAGTAACATTTCCCAGATATCTTTTTCATCTTCGCGGCACTGGACGACAAACTGTTTGTTTACGGACGCTTCCCACTGACCTTTCAATGTAGCCCAAACCTCAGGTTCAACATCCACAACTTTGGTCACATCAATGATTTCGGGTTTGCCGTGAGCAATAGTGTCACGAAACTTCTTTAACTGATAAATAGTCTGAAATGGACGCTCTCCCCAATTGACCTCCATTTCAAGAATCTTAGCCAACAATTTGATTTTACTCTTTAAGTTTGCTCGTTCTGGCCAACCTTCTTCCAACAACTTCCAGCCTACAAAATTGATTTTTGCTTCAATCGAAAATGCAGTGAAAATAAGGGCGCTCATCATATCGAGCGCCACCGCGGTGGTATCTTCGCTCTCAAATTTCTTCTCAACCTGAGTAGCGTACCAGTTTGCACAATTAGATAGATCATTGTGAATGAACCGCTCGGCTTCGATCCGTACTTTGTATTTTTCCAAAATTTATCTTTTCAAAAAATTGAGAGTGTATTTGCTTCAGGTTATTATTATCTACCCCTCCCTACTCACACTGAACAACACCCAGCCATCAATTCGGGCGACTTCGGTGCCGCCAGTTTCGGTCATGAACACGCCCAACCCTTCATAGTCTTCCGGGCAGGCAACAAGGTCGGCGGTGTGGTCAAGGTATTCGACGGTGGCCGCGCTTTCGCCCACGCGGCGGCATTGGTCGCCGTCGGCGCGGTAGCCATCGCCGAACAGGGGCAAGTCAGTTGCGGGCGGAGAATACACGGTCTTGGTTTCGCAGGCGGTCAACAGGCCAAGGGCGATCAGGGGCAAGAGTGGTTTCATCAGGGGTCTCCTTCTGGATTTCCCTGAGTATATCACAGGTTGAAACGCGGTGCGGCAGTTCCTTGCCGCCCCCAGTTTCAGCGGGTCACGCGCCCTGAAGCGGTCTGACTTCGATCTCGCGCTCAGTCCGGGCCTTCATGGCGCGCGCGGCAGCATGGCTGGCGGCAAGCGTGGTGAAATACGGGATCTTGTCCATCAGGGCGACATTGCGCATTTCGCGACTGTCATTCACCGATTGGGTGCCTTCGGTCGTGTTCATAACCAGATGAACCTCGCCGTCCTTCATACGGTCGACGATATTTCGGCCCGGCTCATACACTTTGGCGACCTTCTCGGTTTCCACGCCATTTTCAGACAGGAAAGATGCAGTGCCGCGGGTGGCGAGAATGGTAAAACCCTGATCTTTTAAAAGCTTGGCAGTTTCGACCAATTGCTCGGTCTTGTCACCTTCCTTGATCGACAAAAACACGTTGCCTTCAGTCGGCAGCATGGACCCTGCCCCAAGCTGGGCCTTCAGGAACGCCATGGCGAAATCCTTGTCCGCCCCCATCACTTCGCCGGTCGAACGCATTTCCGGGCCAAGCAACGTATCCACACCGGGGAAACGGGCGAACGGCAACACGGCTTCCTTAACGGCATAGCTGTCAATCTCGGGGTCCACCAGATCGAACGCATCCAGCTTCTCGCCCGCCATGACACGCGCCGCGATGGACGCAATGGGGGACAGAACCGCCTTGGCCACGAAAGGCACGGTGCGCGAGGCGCGTGGGTTCACTTCGATCAGATAGATCTCGTCATCTTTCACGGCGAACTGCACGTTCATCAAACCAACCACGTTCAGCGCCAGCGCCAGCGCCTTGGACTGTTCACGCAGCCCGAGAATGATCTCGGCGCTGAGCGAATAGGGCGGCAACGAACAAGCGCTGTCGCCGGAATGCACGCCTGCTTCTTCGATATGCTGCATGATGCCTGCGACATGCACGTTTTCGCCATCGCACAGGGCATCCACGTCCACTTCGACCGCACCGGACAGATAGCTGTCCAGCAACACCGGGCTGTCACCCGACACCACGACGGCCTCGGCGATGTAGCGTTCCAATTGGGCCATGTCGCGCACGATTTCCATTGCACGACCACCCAGCACATAGGAGGGACGGATCACCAGCGGGAAGCCGATGTCTTCTGCGATTGCCAGCGCTTCGGCGTCGGTCGACGCAATACCGTTCTTCGGCTGTTTCAGATCCAACTGGTTGACCAGCGCCTGAAACCGTTCGCGGTCTTCGGCCAGGTCGATGGCGTCCGGCGTGGTGCCAAGGATCGGGATGCCCTCGGCCTCCAGCGCGTTGGCCAGTTTCAGGGGGGTCTGCCCACCGAACTGAACGATCACACCGTGCAGCGTGCCGTTTTCCAGCTCTTTGGTCAGAATCTCCATCACGTGTTCGAAGGTCAGCGGTTCGAAATACAGCCGGTCCGACGTGTCATAATCGGTCGACACGGTTTCCGGGTTGCAGTTGATCATGATGGTCTCATAGCCCGCGTCGGTCAGCGCAAAACAGGCGTGGCAGCAGCAATAATCAAACTCGATCCCCTGCCCGATCCGGTTTGGACCGCCACCCAGAATGACCACCTTCTTACGGTCGGACGGGCGTGCCTCGCATTCGACCTCGCCCATCATGGGGGCTTCGTAGGTCGAATACATATAGGGGGTCTGGGCTTCAAATTCGGCAGCACACGTGTCGATGCGTTTGAACACGGCGGTCACACCCACCTTGCGGCGCGCGTTACGCACATCGCTTTCCTTGAAGCCCGTCAACTTGGCCAGGCGCGCATCGGTGAAGCCCATCATCTTGAGCTTGCGCAGACCGGCCTGGTCCGACGGCAGGCCGCTTTCCTTGATGGCGGCCTCGGTCTCAATGATTTCGCGGATACGGGCCAGGAACCATGGGTCATACGCCGTGCAGGCCTGAATATCCTCGTTCGACATGCCGAACCGCATGGCCTGCGCGATTTTCAGAATACGGTCGGGGCGCTGTTCGGAAATCGCCTTGATGATCGCAGCCTGATCCGGTGCCCCGGGGATGTCAATCTCGTCAAATCCGGTCAGGCCGGTTTCCATCGAGGCCAGCGCCTTTTGCAGGCTTTCGTGAATGGTGCGGCCGATTGACATGACCTCGCCCACCGATTTCATCGCGGTGGTCAGTTCGGGCTTGGCACCGGGAAACTTCTCAAAGGCAAAGCGCGGGATTTTGGTGACGACATAGTCGATGGTCGGTTCAAAGGACGCGGGCGTGACCTTGGTGATGTCGTTGTCCAGCTCGTCCAGCGTATAGCCCACCGCCAGTTTCGCCGCGATCTTGGCAATCGGGAAACCGGTGGCTTTGGACGCCAAAGCGGAGGACCGAGACACGCGCGGGTTCATCTCGATCACCACCATGCGACCGTCTTCCGGGTTCACCGCCCATTGCACGTTCGAGCCGCCGGTTTCCACGCCAATCTCGCGCAGTACATTGATCGAATGCGTGCGCATCAACTGATATTCCTTGTCAGTCAATGTCAGCGCAGGCGCGACGGTGATCGAATCGCCCGTATGCACCCCCATCGGGTCCACGTTTTCGATGGAACAGACGATGATGGCGTTGTCAGCGGTGTCGCGCACCACCTCCATCTCGAACTCTTTCCAGCCCAGCAGGCTTTCGTCGATCAGAATCTGGCTGACGGGCGAAGCGTCCAGACCGGTGCGGCAATAATGCTCGTATTCCTCGCGGTTATACGCCACGCCCCCACCGGTGCCACCAAGCGTGAAAGCGGGGCGAATGATTGCGGGCAGTCCGACATAATCAATCGCGTCCAGACATTCCTGCATTGTGTTGGCAATGGTAGCTTTCGGGTTTTCGATGCCCAGTCGGTCCATCGCTTCGCGAAACAACTTGCGGTCCTCGGCCATTTCAATGGCGTGACGTTTCGCGCCGATCAATTCGACATTGTATTTATCCAGCACACCCAGATCGTCCAGCTCCAACGCCGTGTTCAAACCGGTCTGACCACCCATCGTCGGCAGCAGCGCATCGGGGCGTTCTTTCTCGATGATCTTGGTGACAACATCTGCGGTGATCGGTTCGATATAGGTCGCATCCGCCATGTCCGGATCGGTCATGATCGTCGCCGGGTTCGAGTTCACAAGGATGACCCGATACCCTTCCTCGCGCAGCGCTTTACATGCCTGAGCGCCCGAATAATCAAACTCGCAGGCTTGCCCGATGATGATAGGCCCCGCGCCGATGATCATGATTGAGTTGATATCGGTTCTTTTTGGCATAATGACCCCCATCAGCAGACTGGATCGCGATCGGGATTCTCACCCGTGCGCAAATTGTCGTGGGTTATAGAGATGGGGGCACTTAGCGCAAGCCCCGAATGGCGATGATTTGCGCCTAGCTTCGCTGACTTTGTCTTACGCAAACAATCAAAATTGATGTGAACAGTAAAACAGCCAGGATAAAATGTAGAAAGACTTGCAGCACAAACGTGGTGCTTTGCTCGGAAAGAACGAAATAAAGCGGTAAGGAATATCCGACCGCAACGGCCGCTATCGTTAAAATTCCCAATCGACGGGATGAGAACTCCAGAATTCCTGGCAGCAGCATCATCGGCAAGATCAGGTAATGCAACCACCCCAACGGGCTTGTGAACAACAACACCAACGAAGTGGTCAAAAGCCGCGCCCAGACTCGCTTATGGGCTTCTAAGTTGCGACTGACAAAGAAGCAGACAATCAGTCCTGAAAGGAACGTCGCACGGACGGACCAAAGTATCCATTTTGGTTCGGGCCACAGATCGATTCTGAGCGTTTCCAGAGAAAGCGTTCCATTATAAGCCTGCCAAAGCAGCAAGAGTGGCAAATCCATTCCCAGATTGATGCCGCTGACCAAAATGGTTCCTTCAAGCTCTCGGAGTTTGTCCAGAAACTCGGCGTGAAGCGGCCAGCCCGTCATCAAGATGGACAGCCCCCCCAGCATTCCCCCTAAAACTCCGAACCACAGGAGAGCACGCCAATTGCGCTCCATCAAAAAGATAATCGCCAGCAAGGCGGGAGCTACCTTGATCGCAGCAGCCAACGCCAGCCAGCCACCTGCGCCAGCCGGTTTATTTTCGATCAGGTTACAAAACGCCAACATGATCAAAAATGTTACAAAAATTTGCGGCTGCCCAAGACTAAGAGACAAATGGGAAACGCTGGTTATCAACAGCAGCAACGCAGACACTGCAACCCAGACAGTCGCCAAGACGCGACGGGGCTTCAGCATCCTGAAACCCAGCCAAATCATACCGATGAATGATCCGACATTTATCACCAACACCACCCGCGCAAAAATGTCGAAGCTGACGAATTTGGTGACAGGTGCAAGTATTGCGACCCAGATTGGTGGATAAACATAAGGGGTGACAATTGATATCCCATCGGAAGACAACGCCGCTCGTTCCTGCCATTCAATCGGGATATCATTCCAAAAGAAGTCCCCATCAAGCGGATAGATCAAGTGATACAAACCGTCATCATAGAATGACGCCGCAATATATAGAGATGCGAGATCAATGGGTGCGTTACTACCATTTGCGAAGACCAACACGCTGATCGTCAGAACGATTATGATCGCAATTCTCATTCGTGCCTGATCATTAGAACGTCCGGCTTGTACTGTATTCATTCACGCATGCCCATGTTTACACCGGACGTCTTGCCACAAACCTGTGGCATGTCCGTGTCGACAGTTTTAGTCTCAGCACCTCTTGGAGCAAGTCGGTTTCTTCTGTTGCGAGGACTTTTACTATGGAAATCTCCGCTTCGGCTTGACTTTACCCGCCAAGGCAGGTGTATCGGCGCGATACATATGAACCGCTCGACGGGGGCACCCATGCACGCTTTTCGCAGCCATACTTGCGCTGAACTGAACAAATCGAATGTTGGCGACACGGTTCGCCTGTCTGGTTGGGTCCATCGGGTCCGCGATCACGGCGGCATCCTGTTCATCGACCTCCGCGATCATTACGGCATCACGCAAGTCCTGTGCGACCCCGACAGCCCCGTCTTCGCCGAGATGGAGAAGGTGCGGTCGGAATGGTGCATCCGTATTGACGGCAACGTGAAAGCCCGCGACGCCGATCTGGTGAACGACAAGATCCCGACTGGCGAAATCGAGGTGTTCGTGCGTGACCTCGAAATTCTGGGCGCCTCGGAAGAGCTGCCTCTGATGGTGTTCGGCGATCAGGAATACCCGGAAGAAACGCGGCTGAAATACCGCTTCCTCGACCTGCGCCGCGAGGTGATGCAGGAAAACATGAAACTGCGTTCGGACGTTGTCGCCTCGATGCGCAAGCGGATGTGGGAACAGGATTTCCGCGAGTATCAAACTCCGATCATCACGGCCTCCAGCCCCGAAGGTGCGCGCGATTTCCTTGTGCCGTCGCGCCTGCATCCGGGCAAGTTCTATGCGTTGCCGCAGGCGCCGCAGCAGTTCAAACAGCTGATGATGGTGGCGGGCTTTGACAAGTATTTCCAAATCGCGCCGTGTTTCCGAGATGAAGACCCGCGGGCCGACCGGTCGCCGACCGATTTCTATCAATTGGATATGGAAATGTCCTTCGTCACCCAACAGGATGTGTTCGACACGATCCAGCCAGTGCTGAAAGGCGTGTTCGAAGAATTTGGCGGCGGACGCAAGGTCGATCAGGACTGGCCGCAGATTTCTTACAAGGACGCGGCCCTTTGGTATGGCACCGACAAGCCGGACCTGCGCAACCCGATCAAGATGCAGATCGTGTCCGAGCATTTCCGCGGCTCGGGTTTTGCGATCTTTGCGAAATTGCTGGAACAGGACGGCACCGAGATCCGCGCCATTCCTGCGCCAACCGGCGGGTCGCGCAAGTTCTGCGACCGGATGAACAAGTTCGCGCAGGAACAGGGTCTGCCTGGCATGGGCTATATCTTCTGGCGGAAGCGTGGAGATAAAGTTGATGAACAGATGAGCCCGGTTGTCGCTGCTCTCATGGGCTTGACCGACGATGATCTTAATGAACAGACGCGACTTCAGAAGCAGCTTGAAGAACTACAAAACACTTTAGGTGCTCTGGAAATTGCTAAAGCAATCGCTGAAAAGAACTTCGATCGCGTCCGTTTCCTCACCCAAGCATATTTCTCCGAATGGGAAGCCGCTGGCCCCTTGGCCAAGAACATCGGCCCCGAACGGACCGAGGCAATCCGCCAACAACTGGGCGTTGGCGTCGGCGACGCGGCCTTCTTCCTTGGCGGCAAACCCAAGGCGTTCGAGGCTGTCGCGGGTCGTGCCCGCACCGTGATCGGCGACGAGTTGGGACTGACCGACAAAGACCGTTTTGCTTTCGCATGGATCGTCGATTTCCCCATCTTCCAGATGGACGATGAAACCGGCAAGCTGGATTTCGACCACAATCCGTTTTCGATGCCGCAAGGCGGGATGGAGGCGTTGGAGGGCGACCCCCTCGCGGTGCGCGGGTATCAGTATGACCTGGCCTGCAACGGCTATGAGTTGGTGTCGGGCGCGATCCGGAACCACAAGCCCGAGATCATGTTCAAAGCGTTTGAACTGGCAGGCTATGGCGAGGATGAAGTGCGCAAGCGGTTCGGCGGCATGGTCAACGCGTTCCAATATGGCGCGCCCCCTCACGGTGGTTGTGCCGCTGGTGTGGACCGTATCGTAATGCTGCTGGCCGATCAGGACAACATCCGCGAGGTGGTGATGTTCCCGATGAATCAACGCGCCGAAGATCTGATGATGAACGCACCAAGTGAACCACAGAATGAACAGCTGCGTGAACTGCATCTGCGCGTCATTCCGCAGGAATAATACAGGCGGGCGCCCGTCGTCCTGCGTAACAGGAAAGGGTGCGTGTGATTAACACGCACCCTTGTTGTTTCAGCGGCAGCTCGCTGAAATCGCACTCTTATCAATTAACCGATTACCGGACGGGTCTCGATCATATCATCTATTGTGTCGTCCTTCCGAGGTCGCGATCAGGCGACAGTCAAAACCAGCGCCGTAGCCAACATGGCCGCGCCAGAGACCAAAACAGTCCAGTCGATCACAGCATTGCCGAACTCTTCATCAGCGAAACGTTTAATCAGGCTTCTCATAATACAACCCTCGTCTTAACACTTTGTTCACCCCGTCTGATGCTTTTTCTGTCATCAGAATTGGGCGGAAATGAGGTCTTGCCCGGCCAATTTCGTGCACGGCGAAGGTATTTTCTGGGCAATGCGGGCTGCCGCTACGTCACCTGTCTGAGCGTAAGTGACCAGGTCAAATCATCGCTTAAAGCGCGCGCCGATGTGCCAGGCGATCCTGCACAAGCCCTTGCACACGCGCCAGATCCGCAACGGTTCCGCGACCGGCCGCGCGAGCCTGCGCCAGCCCCGTCGCGGCGACCTCCAGCGTATTGTCATGGGCACTGCGCGCAAGGCCCCCCAGAAACTGGGCAATGTAGTCCTGCATCGGACCATCCGCACCTTCCCGCATCAATGTAGCGGCGTGGCAAAGATCGTCCTGAAGCGCGATCTGGTCCGGCGCGATGATGTCTTGCGGCAGGGCGCGCGGCGCGACCGGGCCTTCGGCAGGTGGCAGCACCGACAGGATGCTTTGCTGGAACACGGCCAGACTCTCGACGGGCTTGGCCAAAAACCCGTCAGCACCAGCCTGCAACGCCTGGTCGCGGGTGGTTTCATCACCGCTCATCCCCAGAAGAACGGGGACACGCAGAGGATTAGCGGCCAATTGTGCGATCAGATCCGCCCCGCAGCCATCCGGCAGACCCATATCAATAATCACAATCGACGGACGATAAACCCGCAAATGTCGATGCGCGGCACGCAGGCTGTCGGCCCGTCGAATGCGCGCGCCTGACCGCAGGCTCAGCAATCGAATAGCCTCGGACGCAAACCGGCTGTCTTCGACCACAAGCACGGTCAACCCTTGCAACGGGCGCTCGGGTGTCGGGGGGTGTCCCATCATGAATTGTTCAAGATCATCGCTCATCAGCGTTCTCCTTTCCTGGGATCAGCCTGCGCGAGAACTGCCTAACAACCGGTTAAGCCTGCAAACGCGGCGTCGCTTTCTTCATATGCGGCACCGCAGCACTTGCCCGAACGCGGCAAGCCCGGCATAACCAACCCGAGATTACTAAGGGAGAGAAGACATGATCGGACGTCTCAATCACGTGGCCATCGCGGTGCCAGACCTTGACGCCGCCGCCGCGCAATACCGCGATACGCTGGGCGCCGATGTTGGTGCCCCGCAGGACGAACCAGACCACGGCGTCACCGTTGTCTTCATCACCCTGCCCAACACCAAGATCGAACTGCTTTATCCGCTGGGTGAGAACTCACCCATCACGGGGTTTCTTGAAAAGAACCCGTCGGGCGGCATCCATCACATTTGTTACGAGGTGGAGGACATCATTGCAGCCCGCGACAGGCTGCAAGCGGCCGGCGCGCGTGTTCTTGGCACCGGAGAGCCGAAAATCGGCGCCCATGGCAAGCCGGTCCTGTTCCTGCATCCCAAGGATTTCAACGGCGCACTGGTCGAACTGGAGCAGGTCTGATGTCCATCACCGCCGCCATCGTCCTTTACGTGGTTATCTGGTTCCTGACCATGTTTGTTGTTCTGCCCATAGGTCTGCGCACACAAGGCGACGAAGGCGAGGTGGTGCGTGGCACCCATGCCGGTGCGCCCGCAAATTTCAAACTGGCGCGCACCATGATTATTGTGACGATCATCGGCACAGTGGTTTGGGCTATTGTCGCGGGAATCATCCTGTCCGGCTGGATTTCGGTCGAGGATATCGACTGGTTCAATCGGTTGGAGGACACAAACTAGCGCGCGTTCAGGCACGCGCCACCGGCACCCGGCCATCAGGGGTCAGCAACCAGACCTCGCGCCGCTCGATCACCACGGCTGACAGGGCTTTACCGTGCCCTGCCCCGGTGTCGATATTCACACGGTTTCCGTAATGCGTCACCTCGTCCACCGGGGTGTGACCGTGGATGATCAGTGGACCGTGATCGGCAGTTGAGGCATGAAATGCGCCGCGAATCCAACACAGATCATCCTCGGTCTGATCCTCAAGCGACACACCGGGGCGAATACCCGCATGGACGAAGCACAGATCGCCATAGCGATACAGAGCAGACAGTTGAGCTAGAAACTGGCGGTGCGCATCGGGCACCGCAACGCGCGCCTTGGGGTGAAGCTGATAAGTGCGAATGCCATCCGGCACCTCGACCCCATAGCTGCCCAAGGTCTCGATCCCACCAATGCCGGGGTGCAGCCAATTATAGTCGATCAATAGCTGCGTATCGACCATAGGGTGGTCGCGCAAAAACATCTCCATCATCCGGTCATGGTTGCCCTTCAGGACGATCCAGTTTTTCCCTTGCGCCAGTCCGTCAATCAGATACGCGATCACGCCCGCACTGTCAGGGCCACGGTCCACCAGATCGCCGATATGGACAATAGGCGCGTCCGCATCACCTGTCCGCTGGCGATCTTCGTCGATCAGCGCATGAGCTGCCCTGAGCAGATCAAGCTGTCCATGAATATCTCCGATCGCATAGGCGCGCATGGGTCTCTCCTGTTTGCGCAGACAGTAACGGGCAGGCCAGAAATGAAAAGCCCCGGCGCTTGGCCGAGGCTTTCCGTTTTTCACTGCCGTTAGATGTCGAAGGCGAGCGGCTTGACCGATTGGAACATCCCTGTCGCCAGCAGGCTTTCCAAAGCCGTTTGCGGAATGGCTTCGTCCAGGTAAAGCAAGGCAATCGCATCGCCGCCAGTGTTTTTCCGACCCAAAGTAAAGTTGGCGATGTTGACACCCTGTTGACCCATCGTCGCCCCCAAGGTGCCGATGATGCCCGGCATATCGTTGTTGGTGGTATACAGCATATGGCTACCGATCTCGGCGTCGATATTGATGCCTTTGATCTGGATGAAACGCGGCTTGCCATCCGAGAACACCGTGCCCGCGATAGACCGCTCGCGCTTTTCCGTGACCACGGTCAGCTTGATATACCCATCGAACGCCCCACCTTTTGCCTGCGTGGTGGTCGAGGTCTTGATGCCGCGATCAGCGGCCACAATGGGGGCAGACACCATGTTAACATCCGGCAGAACAGGCTTCATCAGCCCCGAAAGCACGGCACAATCCAGTGCCTTCAGGTTCATCTCGGATGCGACACCGTCATAAAGGATGTTCACCGCCTTGATCGGCCCCTCGGTCAATTGCCCGACAAATGCACCCAGATGCTCGGCCAGTTTGATCCACGGTCCCATGACCTTGGCTTCCTCGGCGGTGACTGAGGGCATGTTGAGCGCGTTCTGCACGGCCCCGGTCAGCAGGTAATCCGACATCTGCTCGGCCACCTGAAGTGCCACGTTTTCCTGCGCCTCGGTTGTTGCAGCCCCAAGGTGCGGGGTGCAGACCACGTTGGGCAGACCAAACAGAGGGTTCTCGGTTGCGGGTTCCACAGCGAACACATCGAAGGCCGCGCCCGCCACGTGACCCGATTTCAGCAGGTCGGCCAGAGCTTCCTCGTCCACCAGGCCACCACGGGCGCAGTTGATGATGCGAACGCCCTTCTTGGTCTTTTCAAGGTTCTCGCGGCTCAGGATGTTGCGGGTCTGGTCGATCAGCGGAACATGCAGGGTGATGAAATCCGCACGGCGCAGAAGCTCGTCCAACTCGACCTTTTCAACGCCCATCTTGTCGGCCTTCTTCTCGGACAAGAACGGATCATACGCGATGACCTTCATTTTCAGGCCCAGCGCGCGGTCACAAACGATACCGCCAATGTTGCCAGCCCCGATCACGCCCAGCGTCTTGTTGGTCAACTCGACCCCCATGAACTTGGACTTTTCCCACTTGCCCGCATGGGTCGAGGCGGACGCTTCGGGGATCTGACGGGCCACCGCGAACATCATCGCGATGGCGTGTTCGGCGGTTGTGATCATGTTGCCAAACGGCGTATTCATCACGATCACGCCCTTCTTGGAGGCTGCAACCTTGTCCACATTGTCGGTGCCAATCCCGGCGCGACCAACGACTTTCAGGTTGGTGGCAGCTTCAAGGATCTTGTCAGTCACCTTGGTCGCCGACCGGATGGCAAGACCGTCATAGTCGCCGATGCGAGCAAGCAAAGCGTCCTTGTCTTTGCCCAGCGCAGGTTCGAAATCAACATCGATGCCGCGATCACGGAAAATCTGAACGGCGGTTTCCGACAGCTTGTCGGAGACGAGTACTTTGGGGGCCATCTGTCTGGTCCTTTTCACAAAGATGTAGGGGGAAGCCCCGCGCATCGGTGCGCCGGGCGGGTATCTTATTGGGCTGCAATCTCGGCGTTGAAGGCCCAGTCGAGCCACGGCATCAAGGCGTCGACATCTGACGTCTCAACCGTGCCACCACACCAGATGCGCAGGCCGGGAGGGGCATCACGATAGGCACCGACATCCAGCGCCACACCTTCTGCTTCCAACCGTTTCGCAACGGACTTGGCAAAAGCCGCTCCGTCCTTGATGCGGTCATCGGTGAACTTCAGGCAGACCGAGGTGTTCGACAGCGTCGCCCGGTCATGGGCCAGGAAGTCGATCCAATCCCGCATCTCGACAAAATCCGCGATCGCCTTGGTGTTTGCATCCGCACGATGGATCAAACCCGCAAGCCCGCCAACCGAGCGCGCCCAATCCAGCGCGAACAAATAATCCTCGACCGCCAGCATGGACGGTGTGTTGATGGTCGCGCCGGTAAAGATGCCCTCGATCAGCTTGCCGCCCTTGGTCAGGCGGAAAATCTTCGGCAGCGGCCATGCGGGGGTATAGCTTTCCAAACGCTCCACTGCGCGCGGGGACAGGATCAGCATGCCATGTGCCGCCTCGCCGCCCAGAACTTTCTGCCAGCTAAACGTGGTCACATCCAGCTTGTCCCACGGCAGGTCCATTGCGAACGCAGCGGAAGTCGCGTCGCAAATGGTCAGCCCCTCGCGGTCTGTCGGGATCCAGTCACCATTCGGAACCCGCACCCCTGAGGTGGTGCCGTTCCATGTGAACACGACATCATTCGTGAAATCGACCGAAGTCAGGTCAGGCAACTCACCGTAATCGGCAGTCTTGGCAACAGCCTCCAGTTTCAACTGTTTGGTCACATCCGTAACCCAACCCGCGCCGAAACTTTCCCAAGCCAGCACCTCGACCCCGCGCGCGCCCAGAAGCGACCACAGCGCCATTTCCACTGCTCCGGTGTCCGAGGCAGGCACGATCCCGATCTTGTAATCGGCGGGGATGCCCAGAACCTCGCGCGTGCCTTCGATGGCGGCTTTCAGTTTGTCCTTGCCGACAGTCGCGCGATGCGAACGGCCAAGGGCGGCGTCCGACAAGGCATCCAGTGTCCATGTGGGGGGTTTGGCGCAGGGGCCAGATGAAAAGCGCGGATTGGCCGGCCGCGTCGCCGGTTGAGCAATATCAGTCATGATACCCTTCCAGATATAAGCCCCTCGTTGGGGAGGGGTGTCCCACGGATCGGACTAAGGGGGGAAACGCGCTGGCACAAGATGGAAAATGTCGCTATAGCCGCGCCGAGCGTCGGAAAATGACGTCGAATGTCTACGATCGGAAACTTTAGTATGTTCATCGCCACGCTACTGACTGCCCCCACCCAACCCCATCTTGATGCCGCTCTCGTTGAAAGCCTGCGCAATGCCTGGGGCGGCGGCGATGCCGATTGGCTGTCCCCGGACGAAGCCGCCGAGTTTCCCTTGCGCCAGATGCCCTCGAACCTCTGGGAGGTCTGGGAAGACCTGCAATCGCTGGGGGTCGATCTGGTCGTCCAGCCGATGGACGGGCGGCGCAAACGCATGCTTCTGGCGGATATGGATTCGACCATGATCCAGCAGGAATGCATCGACGAATTGGCAGACGAAGCCGGGGTCGGCGACCGCGTCAAGGACATCACCGCCCGTGCGATGAATGGCGAACTGGACTTCGATGGCGCCTTGACCGAACGAGTGAAGTTGCTGGAAGGTCTGCCCGAAACAGTCATCGGAAAAGTGCTGGACACACGCATCACTCTAACGCCGGGCGGGCAGGCACTCTTGGCCACGATGAAAGCCGGCGGGGCTTATGCCGCACTGGTATCAGGCGGGTTCACCGCATTCACAACCCATGTCGCGGACAGCCTCGGCTTTGACGAGCACCGCGCCAACAGGTTGCTGATTGAAGATGGCAAGCTGACTGGCAAGGTTGGTCTGCCCATTTTGGGTCGCGACGCGAAAGTGGCCGCGCTGGAAGAGATCTCGGCCCAGCTTGGCCTGATCCATGACGAGGTGATGGCGGTCGGCGACGGGGCCAACGATTTGGGTATGTTGGAACTGGCCGGCGCAGGCGTGGCGCTGCACGCCAAACCCTCAGTCGCGGCCCAATGTGACATTCGCATCAACCACGGCGACCTGACCGCGCTTCTCTATATACAAGGCTACGCCAAGGCTGACTTCGCAGGTGTTTGAACTGACGACTGAAATCACGCTGCTGTTGATTTGTGCGGCCTTTGTTGCCGGGTTCGTGGATGCAATCGCAGGCGGTGGCGGGCTGATCACCCTGCCTGCGCTCCTGCTGGCCGGGGTGCCACCCGTCACGGCGCTCGCGACTAATAAAATTCAAGGGCTGTTCGGCGCGGGGATGGCGGCCATCACCTATGCGCGTGCCGGGCATGTGAACCTGCGACGGCAATTGAAGCCGGCTGTCCTGTCTTTCTTCGCAGCTCTCTTTGGCGCGCTTTCGGTCAACGCGCTGCCCACCGACCTGATCCGGTGGATCCTGCCTGTTCTTCTGGTTGCGATCGCGCTTTTCTTCGCTCTGAAACCGGGGCTAGACGACACCGACCGCCACCAAAGGCTCACCCCTGCCGTTTTCTCGCTAACCCTCGTGCCGCTGATCGGATTTTACGATGGGCTGCTTGGCCCGGGCACCGGCGCGTTCTTCATGTTGGCCTTTGTCGCCATGGTGGGTCACGGCATCCTGCGCGCCACGGCGCACACAAAACTCCTGAATTTCGCCTCGAATGTCGGAGGGTTAGCCGGCTTCCTGATCGTGCTCTCACCGCTTTGGGCCATCGGGCTTGCGATGGGCGCAGCCCAGATCGCGGGGGCTTATCTTGGCTCCAGCCTTGCCTCGCGGATCGGCGCCCGATTAATCAAACCGCTTCTGGTCATCGCCTCGACTGCCATGGCGCTGAAACTTATAACAGACCTTCTTTAACCCGTTGCTTCTTCTGGCCTAAAATATCCTGGGGTGAATTGGCGCAGCCAAGAGGGGCAACGCCCCTCACGCCCTCAGCAATGCCGCACTCGGCCGGATTTCGCCGGCGTCCTGCCCCGCGCGGCTCTTCACCACCGGGTTCATTCGCTTCTTCACCATCGGATCGTCTGCATCCAACACACCCAAACTCACAAGGATCGTCGCAATCGCGCATTCCGACGCGCGCTCCGCCCCATCCATAATCTTCAGCGCCACGCCAAGCTCCTGCTCTGGCAGGATCGCGACAAAAAAGGCCTCCGCCCCGGTTTTCAGCGCAACCTTGCCCTTTGCCGCGCGCATCAACTCGGTGCACGCGCGGGTTTCGCCAGCCACCAGGTCCGGGTGCAACATCATCGCCTCGCGCAGTCGGACCGCCGCTCGCTGACGCGTGTCACCTCCGGGCTTGGCCCCGGCAAACGCCCCCATCGCACGCCCCATCCCTGCAAGGGTCGCGGCAAAATTCGGGGCTGAACAACCATCAATGCCGAAGCCGGGACTGGTTTCCCCCGTTATCTCTTCAAATGCAGCCTTGACCGCCTGCTGCACCGGATGGTCCAGATCGACATAATCCGCCCCGCCCCCCAGATGACGGCTGAGCGTCAGAAAGCCCGCATGTTTGCCTGAACAGTTGTTGTGAATCCGACAGGGGCTTGCATCCGCCTTGATCAGTTCGGTCCGGGTCTCGCGATCATCGGGCATCTGCGGCCCGCATAGCAGATCATCATTGCCAAGCCCCATATCCGACAGCCAGCGTGTCACGCGATCGGTATGGATCGCCGCCCCCTGATGGCTGGCGCAAGACAGCGCCAGTTGCTCGGTGGTCAGCCCGGCCGCATCCGCCGCGCCGCTTTCCACCAGTGGCAAAGCCTGCAACATCTTGGCCGAGGAGCGTGGCAAAATGACCTGATCGGGATCGCCCCAGCCATCCACGATGTCGCCCTTGGCGTTGCAAATGACAGCATGGCCATGGTGTTGGCTTTCAAGGACATCGCCACGCCAAACTTCGACAAGACGCTCTGAGTGACCCATTGGTTGCTCCTTTCGAAACGAAACGCGCGAAAAACCGCCGCAGGGGGGTTTTATTACTCGCGCATTTCGCGTTAAGCTTTAGAAACAGACTTGGAAACGACCCAAGCGCAACAGTCAAGGGCCGCGGCAGACGGTTGGGACACGCAAGGGCTTGAGGCAGAAGCAGCTGGAGGCTGTGTTAGACATGAAACGAATGATTTCAGGCGCGATTTGCGCACTGGGCCTGTCGCTGGCGGCGACGGGTGTTTTCGCTCAGGAAAGCTCGAACCGGGTCGCTGCAAACACCGATTGGAGTGTGTTTGTCGAAGACAACCCGACAGAATGTTGGAGCGTTTCGAGTCCGAAAGAAACCGTGAACACAAGAAACGGGCGTTCGGTTGCGGTGAAACGCGGCGATATACTGCTGTTCGTCAGCTACCGCCCCACCGCGAAGGTAAACGGCGAAGTGTCGTTCACCGGCGGCTATCCGTTCGCACCGGGATCCACCGTATCGCTTGTGATTGGCGATGCGACCTTTCAGCTGTTCACGGATGGCGAATGGGCCTGGTCGGCGTCGAAGGACGATGACGCCAAGATCATTGCAGCCATGAAACGTGGCGCAAGTGCGGTTGCGAACGCAGAAAGCGCGCGTGGGACCAAAACACAGGATACATTCAGCCTGCTTGGATTCACCGCCGCCGTTGAAGAAGCTGGAAAACGCTGCGGCAGTTAAGCCGTCTGGTCTTCACGACATTCTGACACGCCATGGGGCATTCCATGGCGTGACAATCAGCGTTTGGTCCATTATAGACTGCCGGCTTGCACAGAATGGAACGCACCATGGAACCGACCGCCCCGATCACTCAGGATGTTATGACCATCCCACGCAAAGTCGACGAAGGTGGCAAACGCAACCTCGTCGGCCTGACGCGTGATCAATTGCGTGATGTGCTGATCGCCGTCGGCACGCCGGAAAAACAGGCGAAGATGCGGACCGGGCAGGTCTGGCAGTGGATTTACCAATGGGGTGTGCGTGACTTCGATGCCATGACCAACCTCGCCAAGACCTATCGCTTGCTTCTGGCCGAACATTTCGTGATCGAGATTCCCGAAGTCGTAACCCGCCAAGTGTCCGAAGATGGCACACGAAAATATCTTGTCCGCATCGCAGGCGGGCACGAGGTCGAGGTCGTCTATATCCCCGAGGAGGGTCGCGGAACGCTGTGCATCAGTTCGCAAGTCGGCTGCACCCTGACCTGTTCTTTCTGCCACACAGGCACGCAGAAACTGGTGCGCAACCTGACCTCGGCCGAGATTGTCGGGCAGATCATGGTCGCGCGCGACGATCTGGATGAATGGCCCGAACCCGGTGCCCCCAAGGATGAAACCCGTCTGCTGTCCAACATCGTGCTGATGGGCATGGGCGAGCCGCTTTATAATTTCGAAAACGTGCGCGACGCGATGCTGATCGCGATGGACCCGGAAGGCATTCAGCTGTCGCGCCGTCGGATCACTTTGTCCACGTCCGGCGTGGTCCCCGAAATCGCCCGCACTGCCGAAGAAATCGGCTGCCTTCTGGCGATCAGCTTCCACGCCACAACAGACGAGGTGCGCGACAAGCTGGTGCCGATCAACAAGCGCTGGAATATCGAGGAGTTGCTAAGCTCGCTGGCGACTTATCCCAAAGTCTCGAATTCAGAACGGATCACGTTTGAATATGTGATGCTGGACGGCGTGAATGACAGTGATGATGACGCGCATCGTCTGATCGACCACATCAAGCGCCACAACATCCCCGCCAAGATCAACCTGATCCCGTTCAACGAATGGCCGGGCGCACCTTACAAACGGTCATCGAACAACCGCATCCGCGCGTTTGCGAACATCATCTATCAGGCGGGCTACGCGAGTCCTATCCGCAAAACGCGGGGCGAAGATATCATGGCCGCTTGTGGACAGTTGAAATCGGCAACCGAACGCGCGCGGAAATCGAAGCGCCAGATCGAGGCAGAGGCAGGCTTGGGCGAATAACTGCCCATGATCCGGTATAGTTGGCAGATTTCGCGTGATCGCGTAGCATTGCCCCTGTGTGATGCAGACCAGTTCGGCCCGCATCACCTCTGGATAAAGGGAGATTTCGCATGAGCTATGTTCAAGGATTCCTCATCCCTGTGCCGATCGACAAAAAGGACGCCTATCGCGACCTTGCGGCCCAGTCCGCGCCGATATTTCAGGAATACGGCGCAACCCGAATTGTCGAGACATGGAGCGAGACGACACCAGACGGCAAGGTCACGGACTTTAAGCGCGCCGTCAAAGCGACGCCTGATGAAGCGGTTGTATTCTCGTGGATCGAATGGCCCGACAAAGACACCTGCGAGGCTGCCGCAAAACGCATGGAATCCGACCCGCGCTGGAAAGAGATGGCCCAGATGCCATTTGACGGCAAACGCATGATCTGGGCCGGGTTCGACCCGATTTTTGAAGTCGAAAGCTGATACAGACCGGCCCGAAAGGTGTTACCGCCCCGGAATATCCGTGCGCTTGCCCGGATTGTCCCAGCCGTCGATCACCTCAATCGCTTCCTGCGCGGTTTCGACGAAACGGAACAGGTCCAGATCGTCGGGGCTGATCGTGCCTGCGTCGGCCAAGGCCTCCCAATTCACAATCCGGGTCCAGAATTCGCGGCCGAACAGCAGGAACGGAACACGTTTCATGCGCCCGGTCTGGATCAGGGTCAGGCTTTCGAACATTTCGTCCAGCGTGCCGAAGCCGCCGGGGAAGATGGCGATCGCCTCGGCGCGCATCAGGAAGTGCATTTTGCGGATGGCGAAATAGTGAAAGTTGAAACACAGGTCGGGCGTCACGTATTCATTCGGCGCCTGTTCATGCGGCAACACGATGTTCAGGCCGATGGACACGCCACCCGCATCAGCCGCGCCGCGGTTCCCGGCTTCCATCACACCTGGCCCGCCACCGGTGACGATCACATTTTCGCGGTGGTTGTTCACTTTGGAACGCAGGGTCATAAGCCGCGCAAACTCGCGCGCCTCATCATAAAACCGTGACAGATCGGCCAGCGTCTGGGTCCGCGCCGTGTCCTTCTTGGCAGGCTCGGGAATGCGCGCGCCACCAAACAGGACAACAGTGCTGTCCACCCCATATTCCTGCATCAACAGTTCAGGTTTCATCAGTTCCAACTGCCAGCGCACTGGGCGCAGGTCGTCGCGGCACATGAATTCCTGGTCGTCATAGGCCAGCTTATAGGCCTGCGCGCGCGTCTGCGGCGTATCTGGCGTGTGATGGGCGGCCTTGCGATCCTGTTCGCTGTCGCGGAACGGGTGGTTGCGTTCGTCTTTCATGCTCACTGATCCTGTCACTAATGCGTTCTTCCAAGAGCTATCGCCTTTGACGATGAAGAACCAGTGTTGCGTTTTCACCTTGGCGCGACCGAGTCGCGAAGGCGCAATTCATTGCACAAACCTTCGTTCCCGCTTATAGCCCAATCGAAACCAATTTCGCCCAACGCCAAGCACGGAGCCTCTTCCCATGTCGAATGCCCAACTCGAAGCCGCCATCGAAGCCGCCTGGGAGGCGCGCGATACAATCACCCCCAGCACCACCGGCGAAACTCGTGAAGCCATCGAAGACACGTTGAACGCGCTTGATGGCGGCGGGCTGCGCGTGGCGGAACGTCAGAAGAACGGTGACTGGCATGTGAACCAGTGGGCGAAAAAAGCCGTGCTGCTTGGGTTCCGACTGAAGGACATGGAACAGCACGACGGTGGCCCACAAGGCGCGGGATGGTGGGACAAGGTCGACAGCAAGTTCAAAGGCTGGGGCGATAATCAGTGGAAGGCCGCAGGTTTTCGCGCGGTTCCGAACTGCATCGTGCGCAAATCTGCCTTTATCGCGCCCGGCGTCGTCCTGATGCCCAGCTTCGTGAACCTTGGTGCCTATGTGGATGAAGGCACGATGGTTGACACGTGGGCGACGGTCGGCTCCTGCGCCCAGATCGGCAAGAACGTGCACCTGTCGGGCGGTGTCGGCATCGGTGGCGTGCTGGAACCCATGCAGGCTGGCCCGACGATCATCGAAGACAATTGCTTCATCGGCGCGCGGTCAGAGGTGGTCGAAGGCTGCATCGTGCGCGAAGGATCGGTGCTTGGCATGGGCGTGTTCATTGGCCAATCGACCAAGATCGTCGACCGCGAAACCGGCGACATCATGTATGGCGAAGTGCCCCCCTATTCGGTTGTGGTCGCAGGCTCCATGCCCTCAAAAAACGGGATCAACCTGTATTGTGCCGTGATCGTGAAACGGGTCGACGCCAAGACCCGCTCGAAAACCGGGATCAACGACCTGCTGCGCGATTGACGACGGCATATCTGCATTCCAGGGCGCGCCGCAGACAGTCGGCGCGCCCTTTTTCGTAGCTTTTGACAAAAAAAAGTGACGTATTTCCCGCTCTCCTGCGTATCACCTTCGAACAATGGGAGGTTATCATGGTACGTATATTGCTACTCAGTGGTCTGATTGCCGTCGGTTTTGCCGCCGAAGCCGCACAGACTCGCAGCGCGCAACCCCCTTCGGCCTGCACATATTCAGTCTGAACCGGCAAGGCTTGATCCCGGCGCGGATGCAGCCTAAGCCCGGCGCATGGAAAAAGAGAAAAAACCGAAAAAACCGCATCAGGTCTATACCCTGCTGGTCGAGGTTGGTCGCAAAGACGGGGACGGGCTGCCCGAGGGCGCGACTGGTGCTGCATTGGTTTGCTATGCCTCGGGCGTGGACGAGGCCGAAGCGGTGCGCGAAACTGTCGCCATCCTGAAGCAGGCCGATCTGGCGCCGCTGGATGTAAACGGCTATGGGAGTCTGGATGAGCGTCTGGCCGAAGGTCATGACATTCCCGGAGACGAGCGCACCCTGATGGGCCGGGCGCTCAAGGAAAACAGCGTGATCGTTGCCCAGATGACCCCGTTTTTTGACGAGGACAGCTAGATGGGCACCGTTTTCTGGGACCTTGATGGCACCTTGACCGACCCGAAACGCGGCATCACCGGCAGCGTTGTGAAAGCGCTTCGCGAACTTGGGTTGGACGCGCCTTCGCCTGACAATCTGGAATGGGTGATCGGCCCTGCCCTGTTGTGGAGTTTCGAAAAGCTCGGCACGCCGGACCCCCAGACCGCGCTGGAACATTACAGGGTGTTTTATGAAGATAAGGGCGGCATGTATGATTGCACCGTCTACGACAGGATCCCCGAGGCGTTGACCACCATCGGCGCGCGTCACGTGATGCACATCGCCACCGCGAAACCCCACGCCTATGCCCGGAAGATCACGGCTCATTTTGGGTTGTCGAAATTCATGGCTCAAGAATTCGGCCCCGAGTTGGACGGCACTCGCAATGACAAAGCCGAGTTGCTGGCTTATGCCCTGACGCAGACCGGGGATGATCCGGCGCACTGCATCATGATCGGGGATCGGCACTATGACCTGAACGCCGCCCGTGCCGTCGGCATGAAGTTTGTTGCGGTCGCATGGGGTTATGGCGGAGCGGACGATCTGTCAGATGCAGATGCCCATGTGAACACACCCGGTGAACTGCCGGGTATTGTCGATCAGTTCTTGGCTTAGAAACTACCGATCACTCGGTCCGTACAATGGTCAGGAATTGATCCGGCAGGTTGGTGTCCGGTTCAATCAACGCAAGCAGCGGGATGGTGATTTCGGCGGTTTTTCCGTCCTCTGACAATATGCCATTGGTCTCGACAATTTCCTTGCCGGTGATTGTCATATGGATGCGGCGGCCCTGAAAGGCCTGTTGCAGCATTCCCATCATCGACGGATCCACACCGCTTTCGGCAGCGGCCTGCTTCACCTCGGCCAGATCAAAGATCAGCCTAACATAGGGGCCATCCATCCGTTCAATGGTAACACCTTGATTGTGGTTCACTCCGCCACTCGCTGCATTCTGTTTGCCGGTCTCGATCTCGGCAATCAGATTGTCTATCGTGTCGGTCTTTTCCACCCGGCAACTGAACGACCCGTCTGCATTCGGTGTACCGACGCCTTCCTCGCACGGGTCTTGCCCGCTCTGGACGATCATTCCGTACATCTCTGGTCCCAAAATCATATGCGCCGACATGGTTGCCGTTTCATCGTCATGCACGACAAAATCCAGATCGGCGTTGAAGCAGGCCGACAGGGGAAGGACAACCAAAAAGAACAGTAGTTTTTTCATAGAAGGCTCCGAAACGGCCAGAAAGGGTTGCACGCAGGTTAGAACGGCCCCCACCCAAGGTCCAGCCTGACCATTGCAACACACCTCGGCGACCACAGATTGCCCTGCCCCCACCAACCTATTACAGATGTTGGAAAGGAGCACGCAAACATGCCCGACACATCCCATACACCGGTCGACCCGGTGGCCCTGACACAGCAACTGGTGCAATGCCCATCAGTGACACCGGAAGAAGGTGGGGCATTGCGATTGCTTGAGAAACTGTTGTCGGATGCGGGCTTTGCCTGCACCCGGATCGACCGGGGCGGCGTGTCGAACCTGTTTGCCCGATGGGGCTCGGGAAATGCCCGCACGCTGGGCTTCAACGGCCATACAGACGTGGTACCGGTGGGCGACGCGGATGCCTGGACCGTTGACCCTTTCGGGGCGGAAATTCGGGACGGGTATCTTTACGGGCGTGGCGCGACGGACATGAAATCCGGCGTGGCCGCATGGGTCGCCGCAGCCATTGATTTTGTGGCGGATGCGCCCGAAAACGCCTCGCTGGTCATCACCATCACCGGCGACGAAGAAGGCGACGCCACCGATGGCACGACCGCCATTCTGGATTGGATGGCCGATACGGGCGAGGGTATGGACGACTGCATCGTTGGCGAACCAACCAGCCCAGACATAATGGGCGAAATGATGAAAATCGGGCGGCGCGGGTCGATGACGACGTTTTTCACGGCGCGCGGTGTGCAGGGCCATTCCGCCTATCCCCACCGCGCTCTGAACCCGGTGCCCGCGCTGGCGCAGTTGATCGCCGACCTTACAGGGCACGAGATGGACAAGGGCACCGACCATTTCGACGCTTCGACTTTGGCGGTGACGACCTTTGACACCGGAAACCCTGCCACCAACGTCATTCCTGCCGAATGCAAGGCGACAGTGAACATCCGCTTCAACGATGCCCACACTTCAGACGACCTGATCCAATGGCTCGCCACGGAAGCCACCCGCGTTGGCAAGGCCACCGGCGTTGATATCGAGATGACTACAAAAGTGTCGGGCGAAAGTTTCATCACGCCACCCGGCGCGCTTTCGGATCTTGTTGCCAATGCGGTCGAAGCCGAGGTCGGACGACGGCCAGAAGCGTCCACAACCGGCGGCACCTCCGACGCACGCTTCGTCAAGAATATCTGCCCAGTCGTCGAGTTTGGCCTTGTCGGCAGAACCATGCATCAGGTGGACGAACGGGTGGAAGTGGCCCAGATCGGACAGCTGAAAACCATATATTCACGCATTATCCGGGATTATTTTGCATGAGCCAGATCCCTACCAAACAGGACATCCTGAACTGGATTTCCGAAAACCCGACCCAAACCGGCAAGCGCGACATCGCGCGGGCCTTCGGGATCAAGGGGGCAGCGCGCATCGACCTGAAACGCCTGCTGAAAGAGTTGGAAGCCGAAGGCCATCTGGCAAAGCGCGGCAAGACCTACCGTGACCCTGACAAACTCCCGCCCGTCGCGGTTCTGCGGGTGGACGCAGCCGATGCCGACGGCGACATGTATGCCACGCCGATGGAATGGGCAGGCGAAGGGGCCGTCCCCCGCGCGCTTCTGGTGATGAAAAGCTCGGACCCCGCGTTGGAACAAGGCGAGCGTATTCTGGCTCGCATGACCGAAGTGCAGGACGAGCCCTATGGCTACGAGGCGCGGCTGATCCGTCGCATCGGCACCAATCCGATCCGCATTCTGGGCATCTATCGAAAAGGGTCGGACGGCGGACGTATCGTGCCGGTCGACAAGGGGCAGGACAAGGAATGGCGGGTCGACCCCGGTGCCGATGAAGGCGCGAAAGATGGCGAACTGGTCGAGGCACAGCAATCCGGTCCGAAATCCCGTATGGGCTTGCCGCGCGCGCGTATTGTCGCCCGGCTGGGCGATCCGACCGCCCCCAAGGCGGTGAGTCTTATCGCGATCCACCAACATGGTATCCCCGACGCGTTTCCAGACAACGTGATTGAAGAAGCCGACGCGATGAAACCTGCGGGACTGAAAGGGCGCGAAGACCTGCGCCACCTGCCGCTGATCACCATCGACCCTTCGGATGCCCGTGACCATGATGATGCCTGCTATGCGCACGCTGACGACAACCCGAAAAACCCCGGCGGCCATGTGGTCTGGGTCGCCATAGCGGATGTCGCGCATTACGTGACCCCCGGCTCGGATCTGGATTTCGAGGCCCGACGGCGCGGCAACTCGACCTATTTCCCCGACCGTGTGGTGCCGATGCTGCCTGACCGGCTGTCAGGCGATCTGTGCAGCCTGCACGAAGGCGTGCCGCGCGCTTGTATCGCCGTGCGTATGGTGCTGGACGCACAAGGGCACAAACTCAGCCACAGCTTCATTCGCGGGCTGATGAAGTCCCACGCGTCGCTGAATTATGCCGAGGTTCAGGCCGCGCAGGACGGAAACCCCAACGAGAAATGCGCGCCTTTGATGGACGATGTCATCGCGCCACTATTTGCCGCGTATGAAGTGACCAAACAGGCGCGTGCATCACGCCAACCGCTGGATTTGGACCTGCCAGAACGAAAGATCATTCTGGACGACGAAGGCAAGGTCACATCGGTCGCCTTTGCCGAACGGTTCGACGCGCACCGTTTGATCGAGGAATTCATGATCCTTGCCAATGTCGCCGCCGCCGAAGAACTGACCCGCTTGCGTCGCCCGCTTTTGTTCCGGGTTCACGAAGAACCAAGCCCCGAGAAGCTGGAGGCGCTGCGTGAGGTCGCACAAGCGTCCGGGTTCACGTTGGCCAAGGGACAAGTGCTGAAAACCCGCCACTTGAACAACCTGCTGGCTCAGGCTCAGGACACCGAGTTTGACGAACTGGTTAACCTGTCCACCCTAAGATCAATGTCGCAAGCCTATTATTATCCCGAGAATTTCGGGCATTTCGGGCTGGCGCTGCAATCTTATGCGCATTTCACATCGCCCATCCGGCGCTATTCCGACCTGATCGTGCACCGCGCCCTGATCTCTGGCCATGGCTGGGGCAAGGATGGCCTTAGCCCCGAGGATATCGAACGGCTCGAGGCCACGGCCCAGCACATCTCGGAAACCGAGCGGCGGTCGATGGCCGCCGAACGTGACACCACCGACCGCTATCTGGCGGCCTTTCTGGCCGAACGGGTCGGCAACGAGTTTACCGGGCGCGTGTCCGGCATCGCGCGGTTTGGCCTGTTCGTGAAACTGGACGAGACAGGTGCCGACGGGCTGGTGCCCATCAGTTCGCTGGGCAACGAGTATTTCCGCCATGATAAAGACGAACAGGTGCTGGTGGGCGAGCGGTCCGGGTTGGTGATCGGTCTTGGACAACGCGTGACCGTCCGACTGGCCGAAGCCATTCCCACGACCGGCGGGCTGACACTTGAACTTCTGAACATTGAAGGGCGCAAACTGACCCCTGGCAGAACCCGCAAAGGCGGGAAGTCGGCGCCAAGGAAACCCATGACCACAAAGCGGGAATCCGCGAAGACAAAAAAGAAAGTGAAGCGATCTCGTAAGTAGTTGTTAAGGTCCAGGTGGGACAATGGGTTTGAGTTGGTGTTGAACAGTACGATGTTAGAAACAGATTTTAAGGCATGGTGTCATGCCTTCCAGAAACGCGCTGATCAGGCTGGGGTTTCGGCCCAGACGTTAGAGTTTTGCGCGAGTTACTTGCGACCTGATCCCCGCGTGCTTGAGAGGCAATCAAATCAGTCCGAATTCACGCTCAACATCTCGCAATATCTTGATCGCGCGGTGACGGATAACCGCATTCGCAAGGGACGCGCGCGGTTTCGAGCCAACCGCGCGCTTTTGAACAGTATCTCAGAACAATTTGGTGTGGACGCGCAGGTCATTCTGGCCATTTGGGGGCTGGAAACCGATTACGGTGCGACGCGCGGCGATTGGCCGGTTCTGACCGCGCTGGCAACCCTGGCACAATCCGGACACCGTTCCGAGTTTTTCGAAGATGAGCTGATTGCCGCATTGATGATCATTGATGCCGGTGACATTGCCCCCGCTTCCATGCTGGGATCCTGGGCCGGGGCCATGGGGCATGGGCAGTTCCTGCCGTCGAGCTATCAACGCTTCGCGGTCGACAGTGATGGGGACGGGCGGCGCGATATCTGGGGCGACGATCCGCAAGACGGGTTGGCCTCAATCGCGAACTACCTTGCCGAACATGGCTGGCGCATGAGCCGCCCCTGCCGCGTCGAGGTCACATTGCCCAGCGGGTTCGACTATGCTTTGGCGGGCCGTCAAACGAAGCGACCGGTCCTGGACTGGGCGGGGATGGGCGTCCGCTCGGCAGATGGCGAACCGGTTCCGGACTATGGCGACGCCTCGGTCGTTCTGCCATCTGGGGCAAGTGGTCCTGCCTTCATGACATTTGGCAATTTCGAGGTGTTGCTGACTTACAATCGTGCCGAAGCCTATGCCATCGCCGCCGGGTATCTGGCGGATCGAGTGCAGGGCGGGCGACCGATCAAAACCAGATGCCCGGGCGATCTTGTTGTGTTGACGCGCGACAGGATGCGCGAAGTGCAGGAGCGTTTGACGACAGCCGGATATGACACGCAAGGCGTCGATGGGTTCCCCGGCCCCAACACCGCGGCTGCGTTGCGATCTTATCAACGCGACCGCGGATTGGTCGCAGACGGGTTCGGGTCCGGCGCGATACTTGACCGGCTTCGCGCCGAGGATGGCTGATCAGCGGTCATTCGAACTCCATCTCAGTGAAAACCTGACCGGCATTCCTGGTGGCCAACTCTTCAAACGTGTCATGACGCGCGAACGGTGACTGGTCGACATAATAGGCGTCTTCCAACGTGCCGCCGTCGTCCAGCAGTTTGCCGACCTCGGCGCGCAGATGTTTCAGATATCCGATCGTGTGTTCTTCGACCTGCGCCATGTTGGTGGGGTAGCCGTGGCCGGGAATCACATAGGTGGCACCCAGCGGGGCAAAGGTGGTTTCCCAGGTTTCGATCCAGCAGCTTGTGCAAGTGTCTTCGAAAATTGGCGGTATACGGTTGTGAAAGGCCATGTCGCCTGCAATCACCAACCCATCATCCGGCAGCCACACCTGAATATCGCCGGGGCTGTGGGCCGGGCCGGAATAGAGCACTTCGATAGTCTTGTTGCCCATTGTGATGGTTTCTTTTTCTTCAAACGTGCGGGTTGGTCCCATCGGCACCGTCCCCTCTGCGTTCTCGCGCGCATAGCGTGTCATGCCGTCATATATCTGGGCAGAATATTCTTCGAACTCTTGGGCGGCATCGACATGGGCCAGCACTTCGACCCCTTGGTCGATCCAGTAATTGTTGCCCAGCATAGCGTGCCCCTGTCCGTTCTCGTTGATTACGAGCTTGACGGGTTGGTCCGTGATCGCCTTGATTTCTTCATGTAATGCCGCGGCCAGCTTGGCGTTGGCCCCTGCATTGATCACCACGACGCCATCGCCAGTCACAATGAAACTGAGGTTGTTGTTATGGCCTGCATTCTCATAACCCGGAGGTGCGGTGGCCCCGATGGCCGACCAGACATCCGGGATCACCTCGACCGGTTTTTCATAAAGCACCGAGTCAGGATACTGGTCGAGGATTTCTTGATCGG
Source organism: Aliiroseovarius sediminilitoris (assembly GCF_900109955.1). NCBI lineage: Bacteria > Pseudomonadati > Pseudomonadota > Alphaproteobacteria > Rhodobacterales > Paracoccaceae > Aliiroseovarius > Aliiroseovarius sediminilitoris. The sequence goes on from NZ_FOJB01000001.1 coordinate 2,840,100, forward strand.
CAAAAGCTGCCAGTGTGATCAGAGATAAAACGGCTGTGAAGAAGCGTAACATGGAGTCCTCCGGCAATCTGTTCGGATCAGATTGTCACATTCGAATGTGATTATCCAGAGTCTAGGCAGGGGCGCTGCCCCTACGGTCCAATCTTCCGATTGGACCTACCCCGGGATATTTCCAGCCAGAAGAAACGGTCAGGGACGCGCGGTTTCGGCGGCAGCGCGCAAGGCGCGAATGTTCTGGCCATAGACCTCTGGTGTGTCGACGGAGCCGCCTTTGAACACGGCGGAGCCTGCGACCAGCACGTCCGCACCCGCTTCGGCGACCAGAGGCGCGGTTTCGGTGGTCACGCCGCCGTCGATCTGGATATGAATCGGGCGATCCCCGATCGTCTGGCGCAAACGACGGGTTTTCTCGACACCCGAGTGGATGAATTTCTGACCCCCGAAACCCGGGTTCACGGTCATGATTAGCACCATGTCCACTAAGTCGAGCACATGTTCGATGCTGTCTAGTGGCGTGCCGGGGTTCAGGCTGACGCCTGCTTTTACACCCTGCGCCTTGATGGCTTGCAGCGTGCGGTGGATATGGGGTCCGGCTTCGACATGCGCTGTGATCATGTCGGCGCCCGCCTCGGCATAGGCTTCGATATAGGGATCAACCGGCGCGATCATCAGGTGCACATCCATGAAGGTTGTTACATGCGGGCGAAAGGCTTTCACGGCGGGCGGGCCGAAGGTCAGGTTTGGAACGAAATGACCGTCCATCACATCCACATGCACCCAATCCGCGCCCTGAGCTTCAATAGCCTGAATTTCCTGCCCAAAATTGGCGAAATCGGCAGAAAGGATCGAGGGGGCGATCTTGATGGAACGGTCAAAGGACATGATGGGATCTCCGGCAGCGATGTGTGCCGTCCTTATAGCGGGAATATCGCATTTGCGAAGGGCGAAACACCTCAGCGACGCGGCAATTCGGGATCACATTTTTTGCCTTGCATGCAACTTTCGATTTTGCGGATGGTTTTCCGATCCGGTTTGCCAAAAGCAAATTCCCCGCAAGGATCGACCTGAAGCAAATAGTGCCCGTTTTTCCGTTTCAAAAACACGAGATGTTCGGCACCGTTCTGGATCCGGGCACACCATGGCCCCCGGCATTGCAAGTTGATCTTCATGTCGCGTGCGAAGGGAGCATCAAACCCTGATGGGGTAAGACTTTTGCCTTTGATCCTACCGGTCAGGAAATTGTTTGGTCTGACGTCCTGTTGCCGAGACCAATCCACTTCAGGCACCTTGCTTTCATCAAAGCTCAGCCGACCCAATACGGCGACATACTGATCGTCGGAGTCGGCGGCCTCAATAAACGCGGCAATGGCATTGTATGGCTGGCAGGACAGGGCAAGCGCGGTATCCGGCACCATGAAAAGTGCGGCAAGCAGCGGACCTCGCATCACAGATGGCCCCGGAAACCCTTGATCACGGCATCATAAATATCGCGCTTGAATGGCACAATGTTGGCCACCACTTCGTCGGGGTCCATCCAGGCCCATTGGCTGAACTCGGGGTGTTTGGTTTCGATGTTCACAGCGCTGTCATCGCCCAAAAAACGCACAAGAAACCAACGCTGTTTCTGTCCGCGAAATTGCCCCTTCCAGATGCGCGGCACCACCTCATGGGGCAGATCATAGGGCAACCAGTCGGGAAGTTCGGCTTCGATCTGCACAAGGTCGCGTGTTACTCCGGTTTCTTCCCACAATTCGCGCAAGGCAGCCTCACGCGGGTCTTCGCCTGCTTCCACCCCGCCCTGAGGCATTTGCCAGGCCGTTTTGGTGCCCAGCTTCGGCGCATCCAGCCGCTGTCCGACGAACAGTTTTCCGTCACGGTTCACAAGCATGATGCCGACGCAGGGACGATAAGGCAGCTTTTCGATATCTGCAGGTGTCATAACGACCTCGTATTTCGGTGAAGCTTTGTTGGCGATACAGCGTTGGCGTAGCAGGTGAAAACGCAAACGGGCCACCCTTCTGGGCGGCCCTTCGAGAATTTTCACACCCGCCTACTGCGCCAGAGCAATGGTTGATAGGCCTTTGATCAGATCGACCGCGTAGGACAGTTGAAAGTCGTCATCGCGCAGCTTGGCGGCTTCTTCTGCCGCCTCGCGCTCTTCTTCGATCTGGCGTTGTTCGTCCTCGGTCAGGCTGTCATTGTTCAGGCTGCCGCGCAGATCGGCTTCGGTCCGCTGCGGGCGCGCATCCTCGTCCTCATTCTCGGCTTCCGGCAGGCGGGGGGGTTGCTGCACCACGATGTCCGGGGATACGCCGAGCGCCTGGATGGAACGCCCCGATGGAGTGTAATAGCGCGCCGTGGTCAGACGCATCGCGCCGTCGGAGGCCAGCGGCATAACCGTCTGCACCGACCCTTTGCCGAAGCTCTTGGTGCCAACCACGATGGCGCGACGGTGATCCTGAAGCGCGCCTGCGACAATCTCGGAGGCTGACGCAGAGCCGCCATTGATCAAAACGACCATCGGCTTTCCTTCGGCCAGATCACCTGCTTCGGCATTCACACGTTCGCTTTCACTGGGGTTGCGACCACGAGTCGATACAATCTCGCCGCTTTCAAGGAAGGCGTCCGACACTTCGATAGCCTGGTTCAGAAGGCCGCCGGGATTGTTTCGCAAATCCAATACGAAGCCATCGACATTCTCCATCCCGCCCAAGGATTCGACCTCGCGCGCCAGCCCTTCGGCCATATTGGCATAGGTTTGATCGTTGAAAGTCGTCACCCGCAAAACAATGGTATTGCCGACCGATCGGGCTGTGGCCGCAGTCAGCTTGATCGTGTCGCGGATGATTGACACATCAAACGGTTCATCCACGCCTTCACGCACCACGGTGATGATAATCTCGGACCCGACCGGGCCACGCAGCATGTTGACCGCCTCGTCCAATGTCAGCCCTATCAGGGCTTCGCCATCGACATGCGTGATATAGTCACCGGATTCCACACCGGCATCATCCGCTGGCGTGCCATCCATCGGTGACACGACGCGCACGAAGCCCTCTTCCTGCGTCACCTCGATGCCAAGCCCACCGAAGGAACCGCGCGTCTGCACACGCATGTCGGCGGCATCTTTGGGGGATAGATAGCTGGAATGCGGATCAAGCGAGGTCAGCATCCCATCAATCGCCGCTTCGATCAGGTCCGCCGCGTCAACTTCTTCCACATATTGCGCGCGTATACGTTCGAAGATGTCGCCAAACAAGTCCAACTGCTCGTAAACGCTGGAGTTTTTGGCGGCGTCCTGCGCAAGTAGCGGCCCGGCCACTTGCGTGGTCAGCACTGCGCCTGCCAAGGTGCCCCCAAGGGCGGCCATTACGAATTTCCTCATCAGTTTATTCCTTGCCTGCCGCGAACCAGTCGTTGGGGTCCACGGGCGTTCCGTTCTCTCTTAGCTCTATATAAAGCGTTTCCGACGCGTCTGCGCCAGTTCCTTCCTCCGCAGCGATCAAAAACGCTTGATCGTCGCTGATCGTGGCACCCGCCATCAGGCCGATGGGCGCGCCTTGCGGCAGCACTTCCCCCACCTCGCCATACAATTGGCCCAGCCCGGCCAAGACCATCAAATAGCCGTCGCCTGGTTCGATGATGGCGATATTGCCATAGTCCAGCAGCGGGCCAAGATACCGGATCGTCGCGGGCCATGGCGTTGTCACAATGGCCATGGGTCGGGTGGCAATGACATATCCGGGGCGACGCACACCGGCGGCATCGACCTCGTTGAAGCGGCGAATGATCTGGCCCAGGGCAGGCATGGCCAGTCGCCCTTTCACGCTGGTAAAATCCTGCGTATCGGCGGCATTGCCCTGCGGCACGGGTTCTGACATCAGACCGTCGGCGAAACTGGCCAAGGTGTCTGCGCTTTCAACAAGCGTTTGCATTCGTGCATCATCAGCGACGAAGCGGCGCGGCAGTTCGGTGCGTCGGGCAACGGCAAGGCTGAGTTCAAAACGGGCGTCCTGCGCCCCTTCCAGCCCGGATTTCAAGGTATCGACCGCGTTTGCCTGCAAGGCGCGCAGGGTTTGAAGCTCTTCCAGATCGCGGCGCAGGCGTTCCGCCTTGGCCAGCAAGGCAGGGGCGACATCGGACAGAATCATACCGGACCGAGCGGTGCCAATCGGGCCAGCGGGATGGACCAGCAAGGCAGGTTCCGGCGCGCGTTCGATGGTTTGCAGGACGCCAAGAAGCTGGGACAATTTCTCGCTTTCGGCAGTCAATGCCCCTTGGATCGTCGCCTCACGCAGGCTGGCGCGGCGCAATCCGTCCCGCAATGCGCCCAACCCTTTTTCATAGGCCAGAACGGTTTGCGTCAGGGCTGAGATTCGGTCGTTTGATTTCTCGGCCTCGGCCAGAGCGACAGTTGCTTTGTCCAGCGCCAACATCGCAGCCTGCGCCGTTTCAATCGGGTTCGTCTGCGCGCGCACCGCCAGGGTGGGCGCCAGCACTGACAGTGCCGTTCCCGTCAGCAGAGGTATGAGGCGTCCGGCTCGCATCACCGGCGGATCAGGCTTTCGCCGGTCATTTCGGCAGGTTGTTCCAGCCCCATCAGTTCAAGCAATGTCGGGGCAAGATCGGCCAACCGACCCGGGGCGAGCGTGGCACCCTCCGGTCCGCCGAACATGATGACCGGCACCAGATTGGTAGTATGCGCTGTGTGCGGGCCGTTGGTGCTGTCGTCCCACATGGTTTCACAATTGCCGTGATCGGCAGTCACGATCATCGCGCCGCCAACCTCTTTCAGTGCGGCCAGCACTTGCCCCAGCCCAGCATCAACGGCTTCGCAGGCTGCGATGGCTGCATCCAGATCACCGGTATGCCCGACCATATCGGGGTTGGCATAATTGGTGACGATCAGGTCAAACTGATCGCGAATTGCGCCGACGAAATGCTCGGTAACTTCGGGTGCCGACATCTCGGGCTGCAAGTCATAGGTCGCGACCTTTGGACTGGCCGCCATATAGCGGACCTCGCGCTCGACCGGTTCTTCCTTGCCGCCGTTCAGGAAGAACGTGACATGGGGGTATTTCTCGGTCTCGGCGATATGAAACTGGTTTTTACCATGCTTGGCGACCCATTCGGCCAAGGTGTTCACGATGTCGCGCTTGAGAAAACAGGTGGTCATATAGGCGTTATGGGCGTCAGAGTATTCGACCATGCCCAGTCGCGCCGACAGGGCCGGTCGCGGGCCGGTGGTAAATTCACCAAAGCCCGGTTCACCAATGGCGCGCAGAATCTCGCGGGCACGGTCGGCACGGAAATTCACGAAGAACAGCCCATCGCCGTCCTTCATACCTGGATAGCCCCCGATCACTGCGGGCTGGATGAACTCGTCCGTTTCGCCCTTGTCATAGGCGGCAGCGATGGCGTCATCTGCGCTTGCAACGGCATCACCCTGCCCTTTGACCATTGCGTCAAAGGCCCGGCTGACCCGATCCCAGCGACTGTCGCGATCCATCGCGAAATAGCGCCCGACCACGGTGACGATCCGTGCGCCATCGGGCAGCGCGGCTTCAAACGCCGCGATCTGCTCGCGCGCGGATTGCGGGGGCACGTCGCGCCCATCGGTGATCGCATGAACCGCTACGGACAACCCCGCATCGGTCAAAGCCTTGGCCGCCGCGACAAGATGATCCTGATGACTGTGAACCCCGCCCGGGCTGACCAGACCGGCGATATGGGCAATACCGCCAGCGGCCTTTACCTTGACTGCGAAGTCCAGCAGAGCTTCATTCTTGAAGAACGACCCATCCTCGATCGCCAGATCAATCTGGCCCAGATCCATCGCCACGACGCGGCCTGCGCCAATATTCATGTGCCCCACTTCGGAATTTCCCATCTGTCCGGTCGGCAAGCCAACATCGGGCCCATGGGTGATCAGCGTGTTATTCGGGAAATTGGCCATCAACCAATCATAATTGGGCGTGTTGGCAAGCACCGGCGCATTATAGTCACGGGCGTCACGCAGCCCCCAGCCATCTAGAATACACAGAACGACGGGCTTGGGCGTGGTCATATCAAAGGATCCTCTGGCTGCTTACAGACTGTCTATTGCGCGACAAGTCCGGGTGCAAGGCAAGCTACCACCAGCAAGCGGTCAGGCGCGGTGATACGGGCTGCCTGCCAATATCGACGCGGCGCGGTAAAGCTGTTCGGCAAGCATCACGCGAACCAGCATATGCGGCCAGACCATTTTACCAAAGGACAGGCTGGCATCGGCCTGCGCGCGCAGGGCGGGGTCGATTCCATCCGCACCGCCGATGACAAAAGCCACGTCACCGCACCCGTCATCGCGCCAGCGGCCAAGTAGCTTTGCAAAATCGGGCGACGACAAGACTTTGCCGCGTTCATCCAGCGTGCAGATCAGCGCGCTTCTGGGAATCGCGCGCTCTAGCAAGGCAGCTTCAGCGGACATCCCGCCACCCTTCTTGTCTTCGACTTCGTGGATATCGGCAGGGCCTAGCCCCAAGACCCGCCCGGTGCGATCAAACCTGGTCAGATAGTCATTGATCAGGTCGCGTTCAGCGCCGCCACGCAAACGGCCAACGGCGCAAATATGCACCTTCATGTCGTCGCGTCCTTGAAGATCAGGTCGCGGCGCCGGTCGTGCCGGGCTCCAACCACATCTTTTCAAGCTGATAGAACTCGCGCACTTCCGGGCGGAACACGTGGACGATTACATCGCCTGCATCGATCAGAACCCAATCGCCCTGATCCTTGCCTTCGATCTTCGAAAAGACACCCATGTCCAGCTTGAGCTTCTCGGTCAGTTTTTCCGAGATCGCCGCGACCTGACGGGTCGAACGACCAGAACAGACCACCATATGATCGGCCATCTCGGATTTGCCGCGCAAATCTATGATCACCACATCTTCGGCTTTGTCATCTTCAAGTGAGCGTAAAACGAGCGACAGGATATCGTCGCTGACATTGGTCTGAGGGGCCGCCGTCATTGCGGAATTCCCTGCAGTCGCATCTTCTGCGACCTCTGTTTGCGGAGACAGGACATTGTCCTCCTATCGATGCGCGCCGATCCGCCCCGACGCTGGGCACATAAGAATCGTAACATCACATGGGGGCGATCTCAACGCTCGTCAAGCAACAGGGATGAAACAGCAGTGCAAATCGGTCACGCCTGCGGATTTTCGCCAGTTTCTGCATCGTTTGCCAAATCGTCCTGCAACAGTCGCACTTCGCGCTGCGGGAAGGGGAATGAGATGCCGTTCTCGTGGAACGCATCCCACAGTGCCAGATAGACATTGCCACGAATATTGGTCAGCCCGCCAGTCGGGTCGTCGATCCAGAAGCGAAGGATGTAATCGACGGAACTGTCGCCAAACCCGACGATGTGACACACCGGGGGGCGAAAGCTCAGCACCCGCGACACATTGCTGGCAGCCTCAATCGCGATCTTGCGAACCTGGTGAGGATCATCCCCATAGGCCGTGCCAAAATAGATATCGAGCCGCACAAAGGCGTTTGTATGCGACCAATTCACCACCTGTCCGGTGATCAAATCTTCGTTCGGAATAAGGTATTCCCGCCCATCCCGCGTCACGACCGAGACATAGCGCGCACCCAGTTGCTGAATCCAGCCGAATGTTTCGCCAAGGCTGATCACGTCACCGGGTTTGATCGACTTGTCCAGCAGGATGATAATGCCAGACACGAGGTTGGACACGACCTTTTGCAGACCGAAACCAAGACCCAGACCGATTGCACCGGACAGAAAGGCAAGTCCGGTCAGATCGACCCCGATCACCTTAAGGCCAAGGAAGAACGCCGCCCCATAGAAAAGAAGCTGGATAAACTTGACCGTCAGCACCTGCATCGAAGGTGAGATATCTTCGTTGTTTCTGACCCTCTCGGACGAGGCACGGCTGAAAATCCGCGCCAGTGCGAACAGGGCCGCCGTAACGGCCACCGCGCTGATCACATCTAAAAGAGAAATGCGGAAGCTGCCCGCCGAAATGGCGATATTGTCCAGCACATCGCCGATCTCATCGGTAATGCCCAGATAATACAGCGTCACATAGATCCATAATCCCCACTTGGTCGTACGCCTCAAGACGCGGTTTTCCACGATGACAGAGGCAAAGCCAACCAACACCCACGCCAGCGCCAGGGTGCCGATGGCTGCGATCAGATAGGATCGGGATGGCCACGTGATCTCGCGCATCGCGGAAACGATCAGCCAAGACATCACGACAAACAGCATCATCGGCACGCGACGCTTGGTGTGAATTGCAAAACGCAATCGACGCTTTGACCACCCTTCGCGCGACCGCAGCCAATGGTCGATCTTGGGATTCAGCATTTTGCCGACCGCCCACGATATCAGCGCCAACAAGACAACGATAGCGATCTGATACAGACGCCATGTCTGACCAAGGCTGACGATAAATGCCGCGCCATCATTCCACAGCGGCATCAACTGATCGCGCAGTGTATCGAATGTATCTGTCGCAAGCTCTGGCAGATTATCCGCGCCGCTGCCTTGTGTGGGTGATGTGCCGGGGTGCGGCGTTGGTTCGGGCTCCATGCTGTAACTTTTACACGCGACTTTCTCCGCGTCCAGTGGCCGAACACACCACATCGTCCGACCACCCTTGCGACGACGCTGGCAAAAGAGTATCTCAGCAGCATGACTCGGGTTTTCGATATGGATGATCGCGCGCGCCTGCCCTGGCGATTTTTTGGTGCGGCACGGACTGTGCAAGCCCACCTATAAGGTGGCGCCCCCGACCTATTGCAACCTGACACATATCCACGCCCATCCACGGAGAGCGAAATGACCGCCCCGAAGACACTCTATGATAAAATCTGGGACGCCCATGTGGCCCACGAGGCCGATGACGGCACCTGCCTTCTGTATATTGACCGCCATCTGGTCCACGAAGTAACCAGTCCGCAAGCCTTCGAGGGGCTGCGTATGGCGGGCCGCAAGGTTCACGCCCCCGACAAGACCATCGCGGTGCCGGACCACAACGTGCCCACCACGCTGGACCGCGCCAAAGGGATCGAGAACGAAGAAAGCCGCATTCAGGTCGACGCGTTGGATAAGAACGCCAAGGATTTCGGCATTCATTATTACCCCGTTGACGATGTGCGCCAGGGGATCGTGCATATCGTTGGTCCTGAACAGGGCTGGACCCTGCCCGGCATGACCGTCGTCTGCGGTGACAGCCATACTGCCACCCACGGCGCGTTCGGTGCATTGGCCCACGGCATTGGCACGTCCGAGGTCGAGCATGTTCTTGCCACCCAGACGCTGATCCAGAAGAAATCGAAAAATATGAAGGTCGAGATCACCGGCAAGCTGAAGCCCGGCGTGACCGCCAAGGACATCACGCTGGCCGTGATCGGCAAGACTGGCACCGCCGGCGGGACCGGCTATGTCATCGAGTACTGTGGCGAAGCGATCCGCGATCTGTCGATGGAAGGCCGCATGACAGTTTGCAACATGGCCATCGAAGGTGGCGCCCGTGCGGGTCTGATTGCGCCTGATGAAACCACCTTTGAGTATGTCAAAGGCCGCCCTCATGCCCCCAAAGCCGGTCAGTGGGAACAGGCTTTGGAATACTGGAAGACGCTTTACACCGACCAAGGCGCGCATTTCGACAAGGTGATCACCCTGAAAGCCGAAGAGATTGAACCGGTCGTGACCTGGGGCACGTCGCCCGAGGATGTTCTGCCGATCTCGGCCACCGTGCCCAGCCCCGACGATTTCACCGGCGGCAAGGTCGAAGCGGCCAAGCGCGCCATCGAGTATATGGGTCTGACCCCCGGCCAAAAGCTGACAGATATCGAGATCGACACAGTCTTTATCGGATCTTGCACCAACGGGCGTATCGAAGACCTGCGCGCCGTCGCGGAAATCGTGAAAGGCAAGAAGGTCAAGGACGGGCTGCGGGCGATGATCGTGCCGGGGTCGGGCCTTGTGCGCGCGCAGGCCGAAGAAGAAGGCTTGGCCGATATCTTCAAGGAAGCCGGTTTCGACTGGCGTTTGGCAGGATGTTCCATGTGCCTTGCCATGAACCCGGATCAACTGTCCGAGAAGGAGCGCTGCGCGTCGACTTCGAACCGGAATTTCGAGGGGCGTCAAGGTTACAAGGGCCGCACCCACCTTGTGTCACCCGCAATGGCAGCGGCGGCTGCGTTGACGGGTCGTTTGACCGATGTGCGCGATTTGATGTGATTCGACCGACAACACGCTGCGACACTAAAGCAGCCAATTCGCAACGATTGTGCGCGACCGGGAAACGGTTGCGCACGCTTTGCGACCGCCCCTATTCCTTCGTCACTACTTTGGATTGATACTGCCACATTTCTGACGAATTTCTTTGAGCCGGTGCAGCCGCAGTGCTAGATTCGTTTGTATTCCATAACCGTGTTGGGGACGCGGTGGATACATTTAACTCGGTTACAAGTATTGAAGGGGTAACTATGAGAAATTTATTAACAGCTGCGGTCATCGCAGCAGGTTTCGCGACAACATCTGATGCAGCCGTATTGCGACTGGATGGTTATACATCCTCGGTTCAGTCCGTTTCGATCGGCTCTTCACCGGTCGCGAATACGCCGGGAACCGTTGGGGCCACGGGCTTCAACCTGACCGACACCACAGGTGATATGGGAAGTTTCGTTGGCTGGTGCCTCGATATTGCTCACTATATGATGAACAAAGGCGCAAGTCAGAACTACACCCAGACCAATGATCCGTTTTCGAACAGCTTTGGCCTGACCGCGATTGCCCGCGACCGCTTGCAGTCGGTGTTTGACGCCAACTATGATCGGATTGACACAACAAACGGTGATCAGGCTGCCGCGTTTCAAATGGCCTTGTGGGAAGCCGCTTACGAAGATGACAACGCTGCACTCAGTGTTTCATCCGGTTTGTTCAAAGCCACAAGCTCTGGCAGCACCACACTGGCCAATCGGTATCTGATGGCTGCCTCCGGTTACTCGGGTGATGCCGTGTGGAAATTGTCCTTCTTTGAAGTTGATGGCGACGCGAACCGTGGGCGTTATACCGGGCAAAACCTTGTCACCGTATCGCCGGTTCCTTTGCCAGCTGCGGGTATGCTTCTGGTAACTGGGCTGTTTGGCATGGGTGCTATCACGCGCCGCCGCCGGAAGGCCTGAGCCCTGCCCATTTGAACACCAACCCGGCGCTTTACACAGGCGCCGGGTTTTTCATGCGCGGCCGCCTTGGATTCGTCGCCAAAACCTGCATAAAGCAATGGACTGAATGACGCAGCCACGACCCAACCGACGTGGCAGATGCAGAAAGGTGCGTGCTATGGACAAGTTCCAAAAACTTCATGGGATCGCGGCGCCGATGCCGCTGGTGAATATCGACACCGACATGATCATTCCCAAGGTCTTTCTGAAGACCATCAAACGGTCCGGCCTTGGCGTGAACCTGTTTGACGAGATGCGATATGATCGTCAGGGCAACGAGATCCCGGATTTCGTCCTGAACAAACCGCAATACCGTGACGCTGAAATTCTGGTGGCCGGAGACAATTTCGGGTGCGGTTCATCGCGTGAGCACGCCCCGTGGGCCATCGCCGACTTCGGAATCAAATGTGTGATCTCGACCAGCTTTGCCGACATCTTCTTTAGCAACTGTTTCAAGAATGGCATTCTGCCCATCATCTTGCCGCAGGACCAGATCGACATTCTGATGGCCGATGCCGAGAAGGGCGCCAATGCCCGAATGACAGTAGATCTCGAATCACAAGAGATCACCACCTCGGATGGAGAGGTGATTCCCTTCGAAGTTGACGCCTTCAAAAAGCATTGTCTGCTGAATGGACTGGATGACATCGGTCTGACGATGGAAAAACAAGGGGCAATTGAATCATTTGAGGCAAAGGCTGCCACACAACGCCCTTGGGTCTAAACATCTGAAAAGGCGATTGAATCATGGGGTCATCCGCAAGGTTGGCCCCATTTTTACCTTAATTTGGTGCAAAGTCGCACCAGTTTCCCCTTAAATCGACCACATTTGGCAACGCATTTTAGGCACAACTTGAAGTGGGACTAATATGCGACGCAGTATGTTGCAATAAGAAGCAGTGACCCGCTGAATGAGGAAACGCTGACATGGATAAAGGGTGCGGCAGGTAACAGCACCCGTCCAGGTGGAAGGATTAAGGTAGTGGTAAGCCGAATGATTGGCGCAATAGCGCGAGCATTCCTGATGGTGATTTTGATTGCAACGCCATCCATTTTGGTGCCGGGTGTCAGTCAGGAATCCGGCCAGATCGTGACCATCGTTGCATTGTTTGCGGCGGCGTTGACCATCTTCGAATATGCTTCGACCTATCCCGGACTTGTCGAATTTCGCGATGCCCCCCCGTTCAACCGCATCCGCTTCGCCGCCCTGTTCGTAACGGTGTTCAGCCTGTCTGTGATCGTTCGTGGACAGACCGACCATTCGACCGCAACCCAGTTCATGACGTCGGTCGGGATGCTGATTGGCCAGGCCATCGACTTCCCCTATAGCCCAGTGCGCTTCGTTGTCTCGATGCTGCCAGACACGGCCAGCTTCAACGATATGGCACTGCTGCGCGCCGCTGCCGGGATGAGCTATCTGATCTCTCTACTGTCTATGGCTGTGTTCCTGATGGCGCTGCGCTTCACCGAATGGCCGTCGAAATCGACGGGTGCGTTCAACGTGTGGGTCAACCTGCCCACGTTTGACCCCACTACCGGAGGCGATGTTGTCCGCCGCCTGGTGCGCGACGCCCGGTTCAACATTGCACTTGGGTTCCTGTTGCCCTTCGCCACGCCAATCATCATCACCGCCGCCGTGTCGCTGTTTGGTTCGGTATCGGTGGAAAACCATCAAACCATGATCTGGACGGTTGCCGCATGGGCCTTTCTTCCCGCAAGCCTTTTCATGCGCGGCATTGCCATGTTGCGCGTCGCCCTGATGATCAACAGCGAGCGCAAGCGCAACAAGCGTCGCGCCGGCGATGGTGGATTGGCCCACGCCTGATCGACGCTGAGGGTCGGCCCACACGTCCTTTCAACTGGATCGTTACCGTGGCGCTTGCCCTGATGGCGAGCGCCGCGCCCGTTACTGCACAGTCGATGACCCTGCGCGTCGCCACCTATAATGCCGAGCTGGATCGAAAAGGCCCGGGTCTTTTGCTGCGCGACATCTTGGCGGGGACGGACGACCAGATCACCGCCGCGCTGACCGTGATCGCCACAGCAAAACCCGACATCCTGACCCTTCAGGGCTTTGACAACGACGTCGAAGGACATGCCCTGCGTGCTTTCCAATCCGCACTGGCTGAAAAAGATCATGCCATGCCATACGCATTTGCGGCCATGCCGAATGCCGGGCTTGTTACGGGGTTGGACATGGATGGCGACGGTCGCACCGGCGAGCCCCGGGACGCCCAAGGATATGGGCGGTTCACCGGTCAGGGCGGCATGGCGGTCCTGTCCCGCTATCCGCTGGGAGAGGCGCGGGATTTCGCACCCTTTCTGTGGAAAGACCTGCCGGGCGCCATCCCTCCTAGCCGTGATGGCATCCCCTTCCCCACGGCTGGCGCCTTTGCCATTCAGCGGCTGAGCAGCGTGGCCCATTGGGATGTGCCAGTGCAGTTGCCCAATGGCACAAACCTGCACCTGCTGACATTTCATGCGACCACGCCTGTCTTCGATGGTGACGAAGACCGCAACGGGCGGCGCAACCATGATGAGATCGCATTTTGGCAACGGTATCTGGATGGCGCGCTCCCCTTCCCGGCCCCGGACGGACCGGTGATCATAGCGGGTGTCGCCAATCTCGATCCAGTCGACGGCGAGGGCCGCCGTGCCGCTATTCAAAGACTACTGAACGACCCTCGGCTGCAAGACCCCGAACCCCGTCGGACGGGCAAGATCGCGGTAGGCGACACCGGTCAAGCGGGCGAACCGGCGCTGGACACGGTCGACTGGCCGGAACCATCCCCGGGCGACTTGCGGGTCAGCTATGTCCTGCCTGCAAGCGACCTTGATGTGATCAGCGCAGGCGTGTTCTGGCCTGCGGATGGCGACCCGATGCTGGATACGGTCAACACTGCATCGCGCCATCGGCTGGTCTGGGTCGATCTGCGCTTCTGACCCTTCATTTCTTGACGGAACATCCCTGACAGGCTAGGCCGATCCGCGATGTATTTCTCAGCAAGGACAGACCCATGACCAACCCCTCCCTCCTTATCCTGCCCGGTGACGGCATTGGCCCCGAAGTCATGGCCGAGGTGCGCAAGATCATCGGCTGGATGGGCGATAAGCGCGGCGTAACATTTGATGTGAGCGAGGATTTGGTGGGCGGTGCTGCCTATGACAAACACGGCGTCCCACTTGCCGACGAAACCATGGCCAAAGCGCAAAAGGTTGATGCTGTGCTGCTGGGGGCGGTTGGCGGCCCGAAATACGACGATCTGGATTTCTCGGTGAAGCCCGAACGCGGGCTGTTGCGCCTGCGCAAGGAAATGGATCTGTATTCGAACCTGCGCCCGGCGCAGTGTTTTGACGCGCTGGCCGATTTTTCGTCGCTGAAGAAAGACATCGTGTCGGGTCTTGATATCATGATTGTTCGCGAACTGACCTCGGGCGTTTATTTTGGCGAACCCCGCGGGATCTTTGAAGAAGGCAACGAGCGTGTGGGCATCAACACGCAACGCTACACCGAAAGCGAGATTGAGCGCGGTGCGCGCTCGGCTTTTGAACTGGCGATGAAGCGCAGCAAGCGGCTGTGCTCGATGGAGAAGGCCAACGTGATGGAAAGCGGCATCCTGTGGCGTGAAGTCGTGACGCATGTGGGGAAAGACTATCCTGAGGTCGAGCTGTCCCACATGTATGCCGATAACGGAGCCATGCAGCTGGTCCGCGCGCCCAAACAATTCGACGTGATCTACACCGACAACCTGTTCGGCGACATCCTGTCAGATTGCGCCGCGATGTTGACCGGATCGCTGGGCATGCTGCCGTCGGCGTCGCTTGGCGCCCCGATGGCCAATGGCCGTCCCAAGGCGCTTTACGAACCCGTCCACGGCTCGGCCCCAGATATCGCGGGGGAAGGCAAGGCCAACCCCTGCGCATGCATCCTCAGCTTTGCAATGGCGCTGCGCTACAGCTTCGACATGGGCGAAGAAGCTGATCGTCTGGAAGCTGCTGTCGAAAAGGTTCTGGCCGATGGCATTCGCACCGGCGACCTTCTGAACGACGCGGGCGTGACACCCGCGTCGACATCGGAAATGGGCAACGCGGTGATTGCGGCGTTGGACGCCAGCCTTTAAGCCCGCGCGGCATCGTTTTCGGAAGCCGGCCCACCACCTTTGCGGGCCGGTTTTCTTTTGCGAAGACAGGCCCCATATTCCCCTTATGAGCACCATCACCCTGCATTCCCGACTGCCGGATGGCCTGGAGCCGGCAGCGGCCGCCTTGTACTGGGAGGCCTTCGGCGAAAAGCTGGGTAAACTGTTGGGGCCGGATGACAAAGCGCGCAGGTTCTTTGCAGACACTGTCAATCCGGACGCGGTGATCGCGGCCACGGATGATGCGGGCAACCTTTTGGGGATTGCGGCCCACAAGGCGGGCAGTCAGGGGTTTTCGACAGCGACAACCACGGACTTGTTTCAACACTATGGGCTGGGGGCACTATGGCGATTGATCCCATTGGCGATGCTAGAACGGGACGCGCCGAAAGACACGCTTCAGATGGACGGCATCTGCGTTGCGGGCGCCGCACGCGGTCAAGGCGTTGGGTCGGCTCTTTTTGACGCAATGTTCACCTTTGCGCGGCACCAAGGCTTCAAACGCGTGACGCTTGATGTGATCGACACGAACCCCCGTGCCAAGGCGCTTTATGAACGGCTTGGCTTCGTCGCAACGGGCAGGGAAATGACCGGGCCATTGCGACCGCTTCTGGGGTTCAACAGCGCCACCAAAATGGTCCTGACCCTTTGCACACGGTAATTTGGGTCTTGCTCTTACGCCCGGTTGAGGATATCCCGCGCGTCACGGTCGGGCTGTAGCGCAGCCTGGTAGCGCACCTGCTTCGGGAGCAGGGGGTCGGAGGTTCGAATCCTCTCAGCCCGACCAAGTCCTTCAATCAATTTGTCTCTCAGGCGAGCCGACGCCCCCATGTCGTCCCCTATCGCCCTGCGCACCGATCAGGCCCGGCAGGTCAATCGCGAAAATGTTGGAAAAGACCAATATGCAGCGACCAGCGGCGGGGACCGAAAACTTTTTTGTTTGTTTTCCCGCAACAGTTCGTAACAACAAGACCCATTGATACCAGTCTGTAATCTGCTGACATTGACAAGCTGCCCGTCGGGGCGCTTGATCAGCGAAGGCGAATTTTACCGGCAGACAGGTTGGATTTATGAAAGGAACAAGATCGCATCGACTGGCATGGTCTATTGTATCGGTTCTGTTCATTGCGGGCGGGCTGTTCGTATCCTTGGCAATCTATGCGTCAAAACTGATCTGGCCGAACCCACAGAATTTCGCGCAAGAATTTGCTTCCGACAAATTAATCGCGGACCACTTGTCTGCTGCCGAACGGCCCAGTCCTATGTCGACCCCAAACAATCCGCCGCTTTCTTCCCATATCCCGGATTTGGTTGCCGCGCTCGACATGCTTGAGATGCCAAATTCCGGTGGCGATCCGCATCCAGCCATTACTTCTCAAGTTTCAGATACGCCGTTGCGCGCACCGACCGCATTGATTGACCCGCACAGTTTTGGGCCGCCCCTGATGCCAGGCAATGACACAGCCGATTTACTCCCTGTCCTCATCGCGCAGGCAACACCGTCTGAGGTGGGGGAACACGCCGAAGATGATGAGGCGGTATCGGTCTTCTCCATGGGGACACCGGTTGCAGACATCCCCGCCGACCCCTCGGACGATCCGTTCGCAGATTTGACTGCGTCAGTGGCCAGTGAATCCGTTCCAGCCATGGATGATGCCGAATATCAACTGGACATGCGGATTGCCGCCTTGGCCCAGCCGATTGACACGCCGATCCCACCTCCGCTTCCGGTTGAGGTATTTGCCTTGGCCAGCAACGCGCCCGAACCTTTGCCCGAGATTGTATTTGTCATGTCTGAACCTGACATTTGGCCACAAAGGGTCGACCAAGCTGCGGTGCAGTCCGTGTCGCAATCGCTGAGCACGCCGGACCTTGCCTCTGTCCCTGCGCCCTCACCCGCTGCGATTGTCCGCCAACAGTCACCGCAAAAATCGCCAACGCCAATGATCGCCCCGACGATACAGTTGGCCGCGGTTTCAGACGATCTGCACCTTCCGCCACCTTCGGCTGTTTCGCTTGAAAACGACGATGATCTGGTCCTTCAGATCGCAAAGGTTCTGGCCGCGGCGCCTCTTCCTTTGCCCGGCGCAGAGGACAGCGTTCGACCACTTTATGCACCAACCGCTTCCCCGCGCCCGCAGCAAAGACAGCGCATCGACCCGACGCCGCCACGTGCCGCAGATCAGATCGCCGAACCGTCACCCCCGTCAACCGTGCCGACAGTTGCCGTGGTCACGCCCGCATCAGCGCCCGTGACCGCGCCGACAAGGTCGGATGACGGGCGCGACCGGATGTCGGTTGTCGGAATATACGACACGGACACAGCCCCATGGGCGCTTCTGGAAACGAGTGACGGGCGCATTATCAAGGCCACCAAAGGCACCAGCTTTTACGGCATGCGGGTGGCCCGCATTCGCGGCAACAAGATCTGGATACGCGACGGCGGTATGGAAAAGGGTTTAACGACAGGTCAGGTTATCGTGCTGGACTAGTGGGTCACATGCCACACTACTCTTCGTTGCGCCGGTAAAAGTCAAACCGCTCGGCCTTGTAAACCAGCGTGTAGTTCTTCATTTCTTCTACAAATCGCGGATCGGCTTTCATGAAGGTCATCCAGGTAAACGGGTTCACCATAAAAATCGTGACGGCCCGATCTGAGACGATCAGATCAGGTTTGTGGTCGAGGATATCATTCAGGTTGTCTGTTCGATTACGCTCCACAATCGCTTGCAGATCTGCACAAAGCTCTGCTTCCTTTGCGCAATCGGTGTTCGCAAGCTTGTTAGTCGCACCGGGATACAGCCAATTGGCAGGATAGCGGCTGACCCAATCAATCCCCAGGCGCAGTGCGACGGGCGCACCGATATCCAATTGCATGGAACCGGCCATCATGCTGTCGATTGGCCCAAATTTCTGAGCAATATAGAGCACTTCGTCAGTTGTCTTGTTACGATACCTTCCACGCTCATACAGCCCGGCCATCAACAGCGCGCTGGCCAGGGATGTCAGGACGACGCCCAACGACAAGGTTCGTGCATTGATCAACCACCATGCACCCGCCAGCAATGAATATATGATGAATGGGACCAGTTGATATCCAAAGCCAGTGCTTTGCACGACGTAGCTGAACAAGGCCGCAGCCGCCGCCAAGGCAAATGTCGTGTCGCCGACATCCTGCCGTTTCGTGAAAACAAGCGGCATCATGATGATCAGACCCAGTATCTTCGGCGGTAACGAAATGACCAAGACACCCCAGAAGGTGTTCTTGTATGCCGCATAGACCTGTCCCGCCATCGGAACGATATCATCCAGGTATTCAGGATGCCAAGCGACGACAAGTGCCACATAGATCACGCCAATCGCGAGCATCAACAGATTGCGGAGATACAGAATGGGTGCAAACGATCGCGTGCGCCACATATCTCGAATCAGAAAAGCAATTGGAAAGACCAGAAAAAATGGCTTTATGCAGATCCCAATCGCGCCGAAAGCGCTGCTGGCCAATGACGGACCTTTCTCTGGGCGAACCAGATACCACATCAACCACGGGGACAGAAACAGCACCAATAGATGTTCGCGCTGCGCGATATTATTTGCTGCGCCTAAAACAAAGACCAATGCCATGAACGCGAAGAACACGGTGCGGCGCAGAGCGCTTATATCAGCAGCACCGCGCAGAATGGCGCCGGACCACAACAAGCTGACGCCATACAGCAGTGCCACAAAGAAGTATTGACCGTTGGCGTCGCTGATCTTCAGGAAATCGGCGATCAGAATGGCCGGAATGGTCAGATAGAAGTTCAGGGGCGGGTTGACCTCGATCAGGTCGACGTAAAGCTGTGCACCACCGAGCATCTTGCGCGTCGCAACAAGGTACCACGCCGTATCGTGATTGGCCGGCCAGTTCCAATAGATGCCGATAAACAAGAACATTCCGCCAAGCGTGATAAAGACCATCTGCCAGGTCGGCAAAAATGGCGTACCACGATGCGAAAATACCCAAAATCTTAACGCCAGAAATGTGGCCAACGGTACCATCAGCGCGACCAACACCATCGCCAGATAGAAGCTGCCTTCTGTGAACGTGCTGATCAGCCAGACAATGAAACTGCTGGCCGCCAAACCGGTCAGCGATACAAAAATGAATCTTGGCAAATGCTGCTTATGGTTTGGTTCAGCGGCGAATGTGAAGTTTGAGTGGCCGAAATACGAGATCAGTACCGAAGCACAAAACCCACTGAAATTGGACCACATTTCCGGCATGGAAAACAGTTTGTGGACGATGGTTGCCACGAGTACATGTGTGATCGTCGCCAATCCGCCGACGCCAATGAAACGAAGCAATTGGGCAAACAAGGGTCAGACCTTCTCAAGCACGGCGCCAAGCGACAGGCCAACCGGAAGAGGTATTCGCCCCAGCACAAACCGTTCTGCCCCGAATATCTGCCGCATCAACCTGTTCAGCCATCTGGGCGGCATACTATCGTCCGGCGCATCGCTTCCCGTGATCTTCTTGATAGCGCGTGCGGTGATGGCAAGCGGGAACAGCAATGTGTTGAAATAACTGCTATAGGTCACTTTCAAGCCCGCTTCTGCCGCGACCTTGGCCAGGCTGGTGCGGGTATAGCGACGATAATGGTGATGCGCTTCATCATGTTTGGACCACAGGAAGGGAAAGGCAGGTACGGTGACAAGCAGCTTGCCGCCGGGGCGCAGGTGGTGTGAAAGCGCGCGCAGCGATGCCACATCAGGCTCGACATGTTCCAGCACATCAAAAAGGCCGATCAGATCGTATTCCTGACCCTCGAACGGCACCTCATCCGGCAATGCCCCAAAGACGAGACCGAGACCCGATTTCCTGATCGCATCCGCGCGGGCGGTGTCATCAAACTCGAATCCATCGACTTTGCCAAATTGCTGAAGCAACGCCAAATTTCCGCCGCTTCCGCACCCGGCTTCCAGTATCCGAGCATCCGCCGGAAGATTGGTGCGACGGCGGATGAGCGTCTCGATCATATCCCGGCGTGCGACAAACCACCAATGATGCGCCTCCAACTCGTTCATACGCTCATAGACATCACGATCCATCTTGTTCCCCCTCGCCGGTGTCCAGCTGGATATATGAACGCACAATATAGAGCGGGCGCTGGCGCACTTCCGTATAGATGCGACCGACATATTCCCCGATAATCCCCAGTGCGAACATGTTCATGCCGCCGAAGGTCAGGATCAGAATGGCGGTCGACGCATAGCCGGGCGTGTCGACCCCGAACAAAAGGGTCCGGAAGAACAGGAAAGCGGAATAGAGCAACGAGGCCACAGCCATCGACAGGCCAACATAGGTCCATATTCTAAGCGGCGTGGTGGACGAGGCAAAAATCCCGTCGAGCGCCAGTTTCCACAGCTTCCAGTATGACCATTGGCTGCCACCCTCGGCGCGAGCGGGTCGATCATATTCGATCTCGGCCGTTTCAAATCCGACCCAACTGAAGATGGCCTTGTTGAAGCGTGACCGCTCTCCCATCGCGCAGATCGCATCCACCACTTCACGGTCCAGAAGGCGGAAATCGCCAACACCGCTGGGAATGGGATGATCGGCCAGCGTGTTGAACAGGCGATAGAACAGGCCCGCGCTGGTGCGCTTGGCCCATGTATCTGCATCACGTCGCGCGCGACGGGCATTGACTACCTTGGCCCCTTGCTGCCAATGCGCGATCATCTGCACGATCACCTCGGGCGGGTCTTGCAGGTCCACATCGATGGGGATCGCGACATCACCGCTTGCATGGTTCAGACCAGCAGACAAGGCGGCCTCTTTGCCGAAATTGCGCGACAAGTTCACCAGGGAAATCTCGGGCCACTCTTCTCGGCAGGTCATGATCGTCCGTTCGGTCGCGTCGCGGCTGCCATCATTGACAAACAGATATTCAATATCGAACGCATTCCGCAGCGAAACCAGCGCATCGGCTGTGCGTTCCAGAAAGACACGAATGCTATTTTCTTCGTTGAAGACAGGAATGATCAACGAGATCAGGGGCCGACCCTTTTGAACCGGGCCGCTGTCATCCAGCAGCATGTCGCGGCTTGATCCTGCCATACAAATTACGCCTCAAATAACTGCCCGCCACCGTGCGAGTGGCAGGCTTATTCTATTGGGGGCAGATTATGACAGCCCGGAGTCACGTGGCAAGCCGCACATCGGATTAAATGCAACTCTGCCCGCAAGCGCGGCGCTGACGCTACGTTTGTAGCGGTCACAGGGGGCCACCAGCCGTCGATTCCTGGACTTTCTCGACAATCGCCTTGGCGGCTGTTTTTTGGTAGTTGGAGCCAGTCAAATTATCGCGGTCGGCACACACCCTGTTCCCCACTCTACGGGCTGACCGTATCAAGTCTTGACCCGGATCACTCTGCTGCGTGCTGCATCGCGGGGGGCAAGGCTGCATCAAGATCAGCCAGGATGTCCTCGATCTCTTCCAGCCCGACGGACAAGCGGATCAACCCGTCCGAGATACCATGCTCGGCGCGTTCCTCGGGCGTATAGGTCGAATGTGTCATCGAGGCTGGGTGCTGGATCAGCGATTCAGCATCGCCCAGAGAGACGGCACGCTGGACCATCGACAACCGGTTCATCACGGCAATTCCGCCGGCAAGTCCTCCTTCGACCTCGAACGCGATCATGGCGCCCGGTTGCGCCATCTGGCCATTGGCGACCGAATGTTGCGGGAAGCTTTCCAGCCCGGGAAAGTGAACGGTGCCAACGGCTGGATGGGCTTCCAGCCAGCGCGCGATCACCATAGCCGACGCACAGTGCCGGTCCATCCGCAGGGCCAAGGTTTTCAGACCGCGCAGGATCAGCATCGCGTTAAACGGGGCCATTACCGCACCGGTCATGTCTTTCATGCCCACAAGACGGATTTCGGTAATCTGCTCCAACGTGCCAACCACCAGTCCGGCCACAACGTCGCCATGGCCGCCCAGATACTTGGTGGCAGAGTGCAGCACGATGTCCGCGCCATGCTCAATCGGTCGGGTCAGGTAAGGTGTGGCATAGGTGTTGTCCACCACCACCGTCGCCCCTGCCCCATGGGCGATGTCCGACACGGCGGCAATATCCACCAGACGCATGTTCGGGTTGGCCGGGGTTTCGAAATACACCACGCGGGTCTTGTCACTGATCACATCACGCAGGTTTTCCGGGTCGCTCATATCCATGGGTAATCATTACGCCCCATTTCGTCAGCCCATGCTGCATGAAGGCGAAGGTGCAGCCGTAAAGCGTCTTGTCCACGATCACCTCGTCGCCCGGCGACAACAGAGTCCACAATGTTGCAGTAATCGCGCCCATGCCAGAGGACAAAGCCAACCCGGCCTCAGCCCCTTCCAACGTCGCGATGCGTTGCTCAAGCAAATCACAGGTCGGGTTCGAGATGCGCGAATATATGTGGCCGGGGCACTCGCCCGCGAACATCTCTCCCCCGTGTTCGGCAGTTTCAAACGCGAAGGTCGAGGTCAGGTGAAGCGGCGGCGTCAGCGCGCCTTGGTTGTCCTGCGGTTCATAGGCGTGATGGATGGCGCGGGTGGCAAAACCGGATGTGGGGGACGAGGTCATGGCAAACTTCCTTTTCGAATCCTGCCCGTAGAATGACGCATCCAGGCTTTCAGAAGATTGCAAAACATGCCACGATAGCCTCACATATTAGCAGATTATGCCAAGGGAGGCGCGCTTGGACCAAAAAGATCGCCAGATCATCCGTGCCTTGCAGCAGAATGGGCGCATGACCAATCAGGATCTGGCCGAGGCCGTGAACCTATCGCCATCCCCCTGCCTGCGGCGCTTGCGCAATCTTGAAACTTCTGGGGCCATTCGGGGTTTTTCCGTGGACGCCGATGCCGCCGCCTATGGCCTTCCGATCACGGTGTTCGTGCGCATCCGGCTGGAGCGTCACAACGCAGAAGACGTGCAGCATTTCGAACGGCGCATCCTGTCAATCGACGAGGTGTTGGAATGCCACGTGCTGACCGGCGCAACCGATTACCAACTGCGTGTGGTCGTGTCCGATCTGGAGGCGTATGAGGATTTCATCCGCAACCGCATCCACCCGATCGGTGGCATTGGATCAATCGACACCAGCTTCGTCTATGGCACAGTCAAGAAAACGGCGGTGTTTCCCCGGCTGGACTAACCCAGCGCTGCACGGTCATGTGGCGTGTCGAAGTCGATTACCGGCCCTTTCGGCACCACACCGCTGGGATTGATGGTCTCATGACTACCATAATAGTGGTTCTTGATATGCGTCATGTTGACCGTCGCTGCGATGCCCGTCTGTTGATACAGGTCGCGCAGATACCCCCACAGGTTCGGATAATCGACGATCCGGCGCAGGTTGCACTTGAAATGACCCACGTAGACAGGATCGAACCGCACGAGCGTCGTGAACAGGCGCCAGTCGGCCTCGGTAATTGTGGTTCCGGTCAGGTATCGCTGCGTGGCCAGCCGTTCTTCAAGACCGTCGAGCGTTTCAAACAGCGGCACGACCGCTTCTTCATACGCGTCCTGCGTGGTCGCGAAACCCGCCTTGTAGACACCGTTGTTGACGGTGTCATAGATCCGGTCATTCAGCGCGTCGATCTCATCGCGCAGCGGCGCGGGATGGAAATCACCACCTTTCGCCCCGACGCCATCGAAGGCCGAGTTGAACATGCGGATGATTTCCGAGCTTTCGTTGGACACGATGGTGCTGGTTTTCTTGTCCCACAGAACCGGCACCGTCACCCGGCCCGAATAATCGGCCTGTGCGGTGGTATAGATCTGGTGCAGGAACTCGGCGCCATTCACCGTGTCTGGCATCGCGCCGTCGACCGGATGAAAGGTCCAGCCATCCTGAGCCATGTGCCAGTGCACAACTGAAATCGGGATCATTTCCTCCAACCCTTTCAGGGCGCGGAAGATCAGCGTCCGATGTGCCCAAGGGCAGGCGAGCGAGACATAGAGGTGATAGCGATCCGGTTCCGCCTTGAACCCGGCTTTGCCGCTGGGGCCGGCCGATCCATCGGGAGTGATCCAGTTGCGAAACTGCGCGTCTTTCCGTTTGAAACGCCCGCCGCTGGATTTCGTATCATACCATTTATCGACCCATTTGCCGTCTTGCAGCAATCCCATGCCATGTTCCTTTGTGTTTGTGGACACATGATAAGTCTTACGCGAACGGCAACAAGGGTGGACCAGACAAAACTGAAAACCCTCAACACATGATGGGGTGGATCAACCCGCCAGAACCCGGCCAAGCGCGGCCTCCGCTTTGGGTTTCACCTCGGCCACGGCATCTCGTTTGACCGGGCCATAGCCGCGCATTTCAAGCGGGGCCGACAGAAAAGCAATCACGTCATCAATATTGTCCTCGGTGATCTTACCAGTCAGTTGCGCAAGGCCGTTTTCATACCAGCCGATCAACGCCACTTCTTCACGGCGCTCGGCGGTATAGCCAAACGGGTCGAACATGGTGCCGCGCAAGCGTTTCAACCGCGCCAGCCGGGTCAAAACCGGTGTCACCCACGGGCCGAAGGCCCGTTTGCGCGGCCGTCCCCGCGCGTCCTTTCCCAAGGGCAGCAGCGGCGGAGCGAAATGGTATTTGACCGAGAAACCGGGTTCAAACTCCTGTTCCAACTGCTGACCGAACCCCATTTGAGTGTGCAACCGTGCAACCTCGTATTCATCCTTATAGGCCATCAATTTGAACAGGCTTTTTGCCGCGATGGTCAACGCTTCGTCCCGCATCCTTTCGGGCAACCGCGCCGCAAACCCGGACAGCGTTTTGCAAAAGCGGTCTGCGTAAGCCGCATCCTGATATCCGGTCAGGAAGTCCGCGCGCACCGCAATCAGATCCTCTGGCGTCTGTCCTTCGGCGGGTTTCGGATCGGTCAAAGCGACCCGATCCGGTACAGCGGCCAATACGCGGCCAAGATCAAAGGCACGGCAGTTTTCGGGTATCTTCACACCATTCAACCGAATGGCCTGTTTCAGCGTGGTTTCCGAGACCGGCACCAACCCCATTTGCCACGCATAACCCAGCATGATGACATTGGCATAAACGGCGTCACCCAAAAGGGTTTCGGCAGCATGGTTGGCATCAAGACCCGACACATTGTCTGACCCGACTGCTGCCCTGACCGCTTGTTCACGCGCGTCGATCCGCAGGCTGGCGTCGCGCGACAGGACAAGATCGCCGGTCGGCATCTCTGCCCGGTTCAGCACAACCTTGCTACCAGCGCGATAATGCACGGACGCCTTGGGCGAGGACGACACGACCATATCGCAGCCAATCACCGCATCGGCCGAACCGGTATCAATCCGCACCTGATGCACTTGATCTGGCGACGCACCCAGCCGGATATAGCTGAGCACCGTGCCAAACTTCTGCGCAAACCCAGTGAAATCCAGCACGCTGGAGCCTTTGCCCTCCAAATGTGCGGCCATGGTGATCAGGGCGCCAACAGTCACGACGCCCGTGCCACCGACGCCCGTGACCAAAAGGTCATAAGGGTCGTCCATGTCCGGTAGCTTCGGCGGCTCCACATCGCCCAGCAACGCCGCCAGATCCAGCCCCGAGGTGTCCCGCTTGCGCCGGTTTGCACCTTCGATGGTCACGAAACTGGGACAGAATCCCTTCAGGCAGGACATATCCTTGTTACAACTGGATTGGTTGATTTTGCGCTTGCGACCAAACTCGGTTTCCAGCGGTTCGACACTCAGACAGTTGCTTTCGACCGAACAATCGCCGCAACCCTCGCAAACCAGTGGGTTGATATAGGGCACGGTTTTAGGGTCTTCCATCGTGCCACGTTTGCGGCGGCGGCGCTTTTCGGTGGCGCAGGCCTGTTCATAGACCAGCACCGTTACACCGGACATGTCACGCAACTCGCGCTGCACCTGATCCATCTCGGACCGATCGTGGAAGGTCACGCCGCCCGGAAACTCGGCGCGGGTGAACTTCCCGATATCATCGGACACAAGTGCGATCCGCTGGACTCCTTCGGCACGGCAGGTCTGAATGATACCCGCCACGCTGACCGGCCCATCCACCGGCTGCCCGCCGGTCATAGCCACCGCATCATTATAGAGGATCTTATAAGTGATGTTCGTGCCCGCCGCGATGGCCTGTCGGATCGCCAGCGAGCCTGAGTGATACCATGTGCCCTCGCCCAAATTTTGGAAGATGTGCTTGCCGCCATTGAAGCGAGACCGGGCGACCCATGGCACGCCCTCGCCCCCCATTTGTGCATAGCCGGTGGTGTTTCGGTCCATCCAGCTTGCCATAACGTGACAGCCGATGCCGGACGCCGCAACGCTGCCATCAGGAACCTTGGTCGAGGTGTTGTGCGGGCAGCCGGAGCAAAAATACGGCGTGCGGGTCGCGGCATCGGTCTTGAGGATGCACGGGGGCTGCGCCGTCAGCGCCTTGGCCCGCGCGGTGAAGTTTTCGCCGGAAAACACCTTGTCCAGACGGGCCGCCACGATAGGGACCAGCATAAGCGGGCTCAGCTCGCCCGTCCATGGGATCAGCGGCTCGCCCTGACTGTCGTATTTGCCCACCATACGGTTGGGTTTGGTGCCGGGCCAATCATAGAAATACTCCTTGAACTGGCTTTCGATAATGCCGCGCTTTTCCTCGACCACCAGCACCTCGGTCTTGCCACGCACAAAGCGCAGCGCATCACGGCGATCCAGCGGCCAGACCATCCCGATCTTGTAGATGTCGATGCCCAGCGCGCGGCATTTGGCCTGGTCCACGCCCAGCAGCCGCAGGACTTCCATCAGGTCCAGATGACCCTTGCCAGTGGTCACGAACCCGAAGGTCGCATCGGCGAGGTCGTAGATGGCTTTGTCAATCGGGTTGGCCTCGACAAAGGCGCGCACAGCGTTGAGCTTGTGACCGATCCGTGTCTCGATCTCGGGGCTGGGAAGATCAGCCAGCCGAACATGCAATCCACCGGGCGGCACCTCGATCTCGGGATACGTGAACTGACGATCCGGCAGCAGATCGACCGATTGACCGGATTCGACCGTTTCAGAAATGGCCTTGAACCCGACCCATGTGCCGCTGAACCGCGACAGCGCGATGCCGTATTCCCCAAAAGCCAGATATTCCGCCACAGAAGCCGGGTTCAGCGTCGGCATGAACCATGACATGAATGCCACGTCGGACTGATGCGGCATGGATGAGGACACACAGCCATGGTCATCCCCCGCCACGACCAGGACCCCGCCCTTCGGGGCCGATCCATAGGCGTTACCGTGTTTCAGCGCATCGCCCGACCGATCCACCCCCGGCCCTTTACCATACCACATGGAAAACACGCCCTCGACCTCGCAATCGGGGTCAAGGCTGGCCTGTTGCGCGCCGAGCACCGCCGTTGCACCAAGGTCTTCGTTTACGGCGGGCAGAAAGGTGATGTTGTGATCTGCCACCCGCTTGTCCTCGCGCCACAACTCAAGGTCCAGCCCGCCAAGGGGCGACCCGCGATAGCCGGATATGAAGCCCGCCGTGTTCAACCCCGCCGCCCGGTCGCGTTGCGCCTGATCCAGCATGATGCGCACCAACGCCTGCGTGCCGGTCAGAAAGACACGGCCCGTTTTGCGGGCGTAGCGATCTGCAAGTTGATAGGTTGAAAAGTCGGGGTCTTGGCGGGTCATGGCTGGCTCCACAGATTCCAGGTCAATATATTTCATCCCGCGTGGTGTTTTATACCTTTCAGCACCGGCTATAATGCGATAATTGGTAAGATTAACCGAAGGCAGGCAGCTATAATGATATTTTTACCATGAAGCTGGACAGCAAAGACCGTCGTATTCTGGATATGCTGCAACGCGACAGCACAATCTCGAACGCAGAGCTTGCCAATGCCGTGGGGATGTCAACCTCGGCCTGCTGGCGCAAGGTGCGTGCCTTGGAGGACGCGAAGATCATCGAACGCTACGGTGCCTATCTTAACCCCGCCAAGGCTGGGCTAAGTTTTCAGGCGATTGTGCACGTGCAACTGACCCGCCATGACCCCGACAAGGTCGAGGATTTCATTCAGGCGGTGAACCGTCGCCCGGATGTGGTGGAATGCTTCGCCACCACGGGTCAGGCGGATTATCATCTTCGGGTGCTGTGTCGTGATCTGGTGGCCTTTAACGCGTTTCTGGAGGGGTTCCTGTTCAAACAGACTGCGGTGGAAAGCGCGCAGACCAATGTGGTGCTGCGCGATATCAAGAAACACTCACCCATTCCGGTGTGACCCAAGGGTCAGGCCGCCCTGACACCGGACACCGTGCGCCAACCCAGAAGCAAAATGCCAAGCGTCGCCACCCCGATCACCGACCAGTTCTGCGATGGCCAATTGGCGGCAATCACGCCAGACAAGGCCCAGATGATCGCAGCGGGATAGGCCCAGGCATCCGGTCGCAGCGCCTGCACGGAAAGCGCGGCGATCAGCACGACGACCAACATCACCAAGGCTGCGGTCTGATGGGATAAAATCTCGTAACCGCCCAGCACCACCCCGGTGCCCACGCCCGTCGCGGCGGTCAACCAACCGGCATAAAGCGCCACGGGCCGCAACTGCCACCACGGATCTTGGTTGCCCGCACGCAGCATCGACAAAATGGCAGTCACAGCCATCACGAATATCATCACCGTCGCCCAGACCGGCGAGGCATTGGCCGCCGCGATCCAGAAACAGCCCAACAGCAAGCTGATCGCCAGTGGGCGGCGCATCCGCTGCCAGTCCCTTTCCTGTGGCGCTTTCCAAAGGCCCCAAGCCGCCCCGACAATCAGCCACAGATAGATCAGCCCCCAGATCCCGAAGGCCCAGCCCGCGGGCTGCACGGGCCAAAAGGTTTCGACGCTGGGAAACTGGTCGGGCGAATACCCGGCGAAATTGCTGCTGAACCACGGGGACGCCGCGAAAAGGACCGACAAAAGCAAAACGGCGATGGCCAAATAGGGGACTTGACGGGACATGAGATACTTTCTGTTTTGGCTGTTCTTCTGTGCTGATCAACGCAAATATCAGGGATTCGTTCCTTCAACCGGGCGCATTGTGGCGATCAGTTCAGCCACTTTCAGTCCATATTTACGCATCTCGGACTTGTTGATGATAACGCCATCCTTGGTCAGATACAGCCAGTCGGTGGCGCTGAGCGTGTGGCTGCCAGCCTCGGGTGGCAGAACAATCTTGTATCTGATCGACACGGTTGACCCGGACACAACGCCCTTCGCCTGACCTACGATGTCATCGGCGGTGGCGGTGAACCTGTTGCCTTCGCCCAGTTTCAAAAACCACTTCCGGTTCTGGGTGCGACCATTGGAATAGGTGAACGTCTCGGTCAATGTGCCCGTATCGCCGTCCCATTCCCCAACCATTTGGGCAACGAAGCTGTTGGACATCTTTCCGGTGGGTCCAAAGATCATCCCCTCGGACGTAAATGTGCCGGACAGATGCTCTTTCAACGAAAAAGCGGGGCTGGTTCCGGTATAGTCGTCCGGGCTTTGGGCGCGGAAGCTGAGCAGGACGGTCTTGGCAAACGTGGCAACCAGGATCAGAAGCAAAAATGCGGTTAAAAGTTTCATTGGGGTCCGTCCTCTGTTGGAAGCGCCAGCACAAGGCCGAAAGCGCAGAGTTTCAGGATGCTGGGCACAATGGCATAGGAGATATTGAGCGTGGTCAGGGCGCCCTCGCTGTTGGCCTGCCCGGGCTGGAAGCCTTGGCTTTCAAGCAGCGGCAAGACGGCAAATGCCGCCAGCGCCAACCCCAGCTTTCCTGCAAATGACCAGATGCCAAATGCGGCCGACGCGTTCAGCCCCGCTTTCGTCAACACGACGGAAAACATGGCGGGCAGAACCACCATATCCGCGCCCAATGCCGCACCCGATGCCACGCAGATAAGCGCAAATCCCATAAGGCTGCCAGGGGCAAGAAACGCGGCCCCGATGAAGCCAAGGATCGCAAGCGGCATGGAAATGACCAGTGTCATTTTGGGGCCCACCCGACGGCTGAGCCGCGTCCAAATCGGCACGCTCAGCCCGGCGCTCAGGAAAAACAGGATCAACAATGGGCCCGCCTTGCCGGGCAATTGCAGCCGGTCTTCGACGAAGAACAGAAACAAGGTGGATGTCACCGCGACGGGCAGACTGTTGATCAATGCCAGCACCAGAAGGCGCAAGGCCCCGGCACCGATCAAACCGGAAAAGGACAGCCCTTCGCCCATGACCGGCGTGCGCCGCCAGATCGGAAAGCTGACCAACGCGACGGTCACGGCAACCACGCCCAAGAACCATCCAAAGGCGGGATAGCCCTGCCCGCTCGCCCCCAGGCCCATAAACATCGCCGGTGCGATGGCGGCAACGATGACGCCCGCCAGCATCCCGGCTTCACGAAACCCGGCAAGGGTCATCAAGTCATCCGCATTCGTTGATTTCGCAAGCGTCGCACTGCGGCCATACAGCAGGATCATTCCCAGACTATAGGCCGAAAACAGAAAGATCAGAATCGCCAACAACCTGATCGCAACAGCCCCACCCGGTTCGAGTGAGAACAGGATGGGAAATCCGACGGCCAGCCCGGCGGCGGCCAGCATCGCAAACAGCGGCTGCGCCTTTGGCCAGTGGTCAATCGCCCACCCCAGCACAGGATCCTGCACCAGATCGACCAGCCGGATGAACAGCAAGATCACCCCGATCACACCCAGTTCAACACCCAGATTGACCGACGCAAACCGCGGCAAATGGATATACAGCGGAATGCCAGCCGCGGCCAGCATCAGGGCATAAAGGCTGACGCGCGGATAGACCATCTAGCCCCCCGTCAGCCTTCGTGTGAACGATCTAGAACGCGTGTTATCACCCACAAATATCCCCATGAAGCGGGTTTTGATTTGCGGATAAGCCAATGTGCAGCTGCGTTGTCCATTGCGCCAGAACCCGATTTTGTCGGCCCCGTCAGAGATGGCCAGATAACGATCGCCTTTGGTCACAGCGTCGAAACAGCCGCTCAACTGCACCTCAAGCGGCAATGCCCCGCCGGTGCGTTTGAATTCGCGCATCGTGGCTTCGACCAGATCATATTGCGTCAGATCGCGCAGATAGGTCAGTTCGATCCCAAAATCCTGCCTCCAATCCAGCGCCGCACCACCAACAGTGAAAAGACGGGCTTGATACAGGGGCAGGCCAAGAAAGCGGAGCGTCGCCGTGCCGCGCACTTCTGCCCCCGGAAGAGCAGCGGCGGCAACATTGCTCTGCGCCAAAGCGGGTGTCGCGGCCATACTGGTCAGCGTCAGAAGAACGTTAAGCGCGTGCATGGGCCAGTTCCACCTGCACGACGTTGGTGTGTCCGATAGCGAAGGACGCGGCGCATATCTCTAGATAGTATTGCCAGTTGCGCAGGAACGTTTCGCCATAACCCATTTCGGCGATCTTGCGCTTCTGCGCGGTGAATCGTTCAGCCCAGATGCGGCAGGTCTTGGCGTAATCATGACCAAAGGCGAAGTTGTCCTGCACCTGCAAACCCGCCTGGCGCGCTTGGTCGTCGATCACGCTGTCCGACAACAGCATCCCGCCGGGGAAGACATACTGTCGGATATAGTCAGACGAAGCTTTATAGGTTTCAAAGAAGCTGTCCTTGACCGTAATCGCCTGCAATAAAACGCGTCCGCCTTCCGCAAGATTATCCTTAAGGACCGAGAAATAGCTCGGCCAGTATCGCGCACCCACGGCCTCGATCATTTCGATCGAGACGATATTGTCGTATTTGCCGTTGATGTCGCGATAGTCGCGCAGTTGAATATCAGCCCGCCCATCCAAACGGCATTCCGCATAGCTGTGCTGGTTGCGCGAGATCGTGACACCAGTCACATCGCGCCCTTGATGGGTTGCATGTTCTGCAAACCCGCCCCAGCCACAGCCGATTTCCAACACGCGTTCTCCGCCACCCAGCCGGGACAGGGCGCGCGCGTTTTTGCGCGTCTGCGCATCACTCAGGTCATCACTTCCATTGGCAAACAGGCCCGAGGAATAGGTCATGCCCTCGTCCAGCCATAGCTGATAAAACTCGTTGCCGACATCATAGTGCGACCGGATGTTCTTGCGCGACCCGCGACGGGAATTGGCGCGCAACATCGTATCGACCAGACGAAACTTTGCCCTGTTGAACACGCTGGCCTGATCATAGCTGCCAAGGTAATCCCGATTGCGCATGGCAACCGACATCAGTGTTTCAATTGACGGGGTGTCCCACATGCCCTGCACATAGGTTTCACCCAAACCGACCTGCCCATGCGCAGCCATGGCCGACACAGCGGCCCAATCATTGATCTGCATTTCTGCTGCCGGGCCTGTGGAGCCAAAGTGGTAGGTCGCTCCCTCTGGCGTGTGCAGGGTCAACTGCCCGTCGCGCAGTCGCTCACAGGTGGACAGGAACTCCGACTTCAGGGCTTTGTTCGTCAAATACAATGTCCGATCCTTTCACTAAGTGGTCTTGGTTGATCATCCGCACGATCCGCATCGCGCTGGCGATGCCGTCCTCATGAAACCCGTGCCGGTGATAAGCGCCGGCAAACCATGTACGGTTCATACCCTGCATCGCACGCAACTCTTGCTGCGCGCGCAGGGCAGCGTTGTCGAAGACAGGGTGGGCAAACTCTACCTCGTCATAAATTTTGTCCGCCGCTATGGGAGTAGAGGGATTCAGCGTGACGAAAAGCGGATCATCATCGGGGATGTTTTGCAGCTTGTTCATCCAATAGGTGACGCCAATCGCTCCGTCCTGGGACCGATAGGCCCAACTGGACCACGCCGCACGCCGCTTCGGCATCTGGCCATCGTCGCAATGCAACACTGCCTTGTTCGGTTGATATCGGATGCGGCCCAGTGCGCTGGCTTCAAGTTCGGTCGCGCCATCGCCCAGCATCGCAAGTGCCTGATCGGAGTGGCAGGCAAGGATGATGTCATCATAACCCTTATCCTGGGCCTCGGCGGTTCGCACTGTGACACCGTATGGCATCCGCGCGACGCGGATGACTGGGGCACCAAGACGAATATCGACCTCACGCGTCCGCAGCGCAGCCTCCAGCCGGTTCACATATTCGATGCTGCCGCCTTTGACGGTCCACCATTGGTGCTCGCCCAACCCCGCCAGAAGCGCGTGGTTGCGGAAGAACTGCACAAGCGACCGGGCTGGAAACTGATCAACCTCCTTCAGGGGCGTCGACCAGATCGCACCACACATCGGCATCAGATAATTGTTGCGAAACCACTCTCCAAGGCCCAACTCGTCCACCAACTCGGCGATGGTCTTGTCGTCGTCGTTCGCGGCTGCCTCGGCATGTTTTCCGAACCGCAGGATATCCGCGATCATCTTGTAGAACTGGGGGCGCAGAAGGTTGCGTTTTTGCGCCGTAATACATTTCAGATTACTCAAACCATATTCCAACCAGCCATCGTCGATGCTCGCCCCAAAACTCATCTCGCTTTTGATAACCGGCACATCCAGTTCTCGAAACAGACGCGTGAGATTAGGGTAGGTGACGTAATTGAACACAATGAAACCGGTATCGACTGGCTGATCGCCATGCTTGCCCGCCATGACCGTGCGGGCGTGCCCACCCAGACGGGGTGCAGCCTCATAGATCGTCACGTCATGGTGCGGTGACAGGTAATAGGCCGCGGACAGGCCGGAAATACCTCCGCCGACAATCGCAATCTTCCTACGCGGGCCGAGCTGTTGATCAAGCATTGATGCCTCTTTTTTCCAAACCACATGAATGGATTACGGAGCGTGGAACGACTTGGATCAGTAAGAACGACAGAAATAGTGCTTAACATGATTAAGCCGTTCAGTTTTTTTGTGCCGCCAAGACAATAATCGTGATCCAGAAGCAAAGATGGTGCGTAATCGAAACAAATGGTCGAACATGTCCAAGCCCACACGCTGCACGCAAGACGTGGCAAGCTGAAGAACGCCTTCACTTACGGCGTTGATTATGTGTTGTGTGATCTGGAAAAGGACCAAGCGCCAACCCTGCTCTCGCGCAATCACTTCAACCTCTGGTCGCTGTGGGACAAACACCATGGCGGCCCGCGCGGCGATGGGCGCGGTGTGGCATGGTTTCGCGACGAATTGAGCGCGCGCGGTTTGCCAGACGATGGTCTGGACCTGTGCCTGCTGACACAACCCAGCTTTCTTGGTTTTCACTTCAACCCGGTCAGTTTCTGGATCGCCACCAAGAACGGCACCCCCCGCGCATTCATCGCCGAGGTGAACAACACTTTCGGGCACCGTCACTGCTATTTCTGCGCCCATGATGATTTCCGGCCCATCGAAAAGCGTGATGCGATCTTTGCCGAGAAGCTGATGCACGTATCCCCCTTCCAGAAGGTCGAAGGCCAGTATCGGTTTAACTTTGGCATGACCGAGGGGCAATTCGACATCCGTATTCTGTATGAAAACGGGGATGACGGTGTATTGGCCACGCTGGCCGGCGACCGGAGGCCAGCCACCAACCGATCGCTGGCTTGGGCTGCTGTGCGTCGCCCTTTTGGCGCGCTGCGCGTTGTGGCACTGATCTATTGGCAGGCCTTGATCCTGTATCTCAAGTGCGCTCCCTTCCTGCGCAAACCCGCCCCGCCCGAGCCTCTGATCTCTGACAGCAAGACGTATCGAGGCACCGAGTGATGATTGATTTCAAGGGTAAAACCTATTGGTTGATCGGCGCGAGCGAAGGTCTTGGCCGCGCATTGGCGCATGATCTGGACACGGACGGGGCCAGGCTGGTGTTGTCCGCGCGCAGCCAAGATCGCCTGCAACAGCTGGCCGATGAGTTGACCGACGCCCGTGTTGTTCCGATCGACGTGACGGACGCGAAAATGGTGCAGAGCGCGGTCGAACAGGTCGGTGAGGTTGATGGCGTTGTCTATATTGCAGGCGCTTATGACCCGATGCGCGCCACCGAATGGGACAGCAAATCTGCGATGATGATGTGCAACGTCAACTTCATCGGCGCGATGCATGTGCTGGGGCATATGGTGCCTGCGCTGGTCGCGAAAGGACGGGGGGACATCACCCTGATCGGATCGCTGGCAGGCTATCGCGGCCTGCCAGCGTCCATCGGATACAGCGCCAGCAAAGCCGCCCTTGTCAGCCTGGCCGAGACCTTGCGGTTTGATCTGAAAGACACCGGCGTCGTGGTCAGGGTCGTCAATCCGGGTTTCATCGAGACCCGCCTGACGCAGAAGAACACGTTCAAGATGCCGATGCTGATGACGCCCGAGGAAGCTGCGAAACATGTGCTGAAAGCAATGCGGACAACGCGGTTCCGCACCGATTTCCCAGCCCCTTTTTCCTGGGGCATTCGTCTGTTGGAGTATCTTCCCGACCTCGTCGTCTATCGCGGGAAATAGTTGCGCGCCACATCGGCCTGACCAAGAAGGTAGTGCCGCCCAAACCGGGTAACATTTTCGTCGGTAACGTGTTTTTTTGAGGCTTACCGACTGGTTGCAGGCAGGACGCGCACCCGGCAACAGGAGTTTGCCGATCACGTGGATCATGCCGGCCGTCAGTTTGCGGTCATCAACGTGATACAGCAGAATATCCGTCAGCCTACCCCTGTTCTCAGGCTTTAGCAGGGTTTCGACCGTGACGACCGCGACGAGGGTCGAGAAGCGATCGTCTGCGACTGCAATTTCGACGATAGTATCCGCGTGTGCGGCGTTTGCGGCAAGGGTCATTGCAAGCGCAGCAGCGGTGGTTATGAACAACGATTTCTTAAGTTGATCTCTTTGTTGGCTGGCAAAATGTCCGTTGGTTAACTCGTACCTATGACAGGATTACGGGTGGCCTGCACCTGCGGTTCACCGTATTTTGGAAGATCACACAAACGACAGCAATATTCCTCCAACCGCTTGATAAAAAAAGGATCCAGAGGATCAATGCTGGTTCCGTTTCGTCAAACTGGTGGTGGTGAGGTGACTTAAATCCGAAACAGCGGCTGCAACAGGCGTGGCACGAAAGCGTTGAACCGTAACGGTGCATCTGTGGCGGCAAGGCAGATACATGGGTCGCCGGGATCGGCAATTGGCGTATGTTCAAGATCTTCATTCGCGATCTCGATGTCACCAACGCCGAAGCGACCCGTGTCGTCACTGAAACTGCCCTGAAGCACCAGCGTCATTTCAAGCCCGTTATGCCCGTGATCGGGCACGGCCTGCCCGCCGGGGATGTAAAGCAAGCGGACCGATCCTTGCTTGTCTTGCGACAAGATCGACTGGCGCACCCCCATGCCAAGGGATTTCCACTTCGGCTCCTGCCCTTTCAATGCCGCGACCACCGGGCCAGGATAAATCCCGCGGCGGGTATATACCGGCTCGGATTTTACCGGCGCATCCAGTTGCGCCATAAGATCGGCCTTCATATTTCCCGAGACTGCCACACGCTCGGTCACTTCCAGCAACGCTCCACCCATGGTCTGATGGGCTTCCAGCGATGCGCGGCACTGCACGCACAGTGACACATGGCTGGCAACGGCCACCGCATAGTGATGCTGCAAGCTGCCCGAGGCATAGGCGGCCAGAATGGCATCGGGGATATGATGGGTGATTGCGGTCATTCGCGCAGTCCCTTCAACTCGTGTCTCAACCGCTCCAAGCCAAGTCGGATGCGGGATTTGATTGTTCCAAGTGGCAGGCCGGTCTGGTCGCTGATCTCTTGATGGGTCAACTCGCCCAGATAGGCCTTTTCGATCATTTCTCGCTGCTCTGGCCGCAGCGATGACAGAGCAAATTTCAGTTTTGCAGCCTCCTGCTCGACCGCAAGGATCTGGCTGGCATCTGGTTCGGCTCCGGGGTCTTCAGCCAGTTCGTCCGGCACCGGGCGACTTTCCTTGCGCATGATGTCGATGTGCCGGTTGCGGGCGATCTGATAGATCCAGGCCGACACCTGCGCCCGGTGGGGATCGAACATCGACGCCTTGCGCCAAACAGTCAGCATGACATCTTGCACGATCTCTTCGGCTTGCGGTGCCGAACACCCCGTCCGCATGATGAACCCTTTCAGACGCGGTGCGAAGTGATCAAATAGCGCGCAAAACGCGTCTCGATCCTGCTTGTCCCGAACGGCGAGCATCCAGATGGTTTGCTCTGAAATTTCGGTCTTGGTATGCGGCACCGGTTTTCCTTCAAGACGACGCACTGGTGGCGCAGGGGGCCGGGTGCTCGGGTGGTCAAGGGTCAGTGTCAACATAACCTCAATACGAGGCGCTTTGTAAACTGGATCACTTCGAACGACATTTTTCGCCGCCCGTTTTTTCCCTATCGACGCGACACCCGATGGAACAGATGGGTAAAGGTGGCCGCCCCCAGAATGGGGATCAGTAAGTTCACCAATGGGATCGACAGCGGTATTGCCATCAGTGTGCCCGCCAGCCAGATTTGCACGTTGTTGCGCGACCGCAAACGGTTTGCTTCCGCCCGCCCCACACGGCGCATGGCCGCAAGCTGGAAATACTCGCGCCCCAGAAGATAGCCATTCACCGCCCAGAACAAAATGGGCGCAAGCGGACCGACAAAGAAAAACAAGATCAGGGCAATCAGGTTAACCCCGAGAATGACGCCCAGAAAGCCAAGGCTGTCGCGGATGGTTTCGACCATCGGGACATCTGGCGCAGGCGGCAATTCGGGATAATGCCGCGCCTCGACCGCGTCGGCCACATCGTCCAGAAAGATGCCGGTGAAGGCACCCGCCACGGGCACCATCAACACAACCGACAGGACGATCATAAGCAAAAACGACGCCCACCACGCAAGGCCGTCCACCCAGGACACATCGCCGATAAAGGGGAGCGACAGCGTATCAGGCACCAAAAAACCGACAAGCCATGTCATCGCGACCGTTACAGCAATCAAAAGGCCGATGGTCAGCGCCAAACCTTTCATCAGAACGCTGCGAAACCGCGGATCGCTCATCTGTCCGACCGAGCGGAAAAAATCGTCCAGGATCATGTTTCAACCCACGTTGTGATCGCTGCAACATCCGGGCGGGGCCGTTCAGGCGGCGCGCTTGTTTCGGTGCCGATATGGATGATTCCCGCCACCATTTCGTGATCCCCCAGCCCCAATCCGTCACGCATGAATTGCCGATCATGGCTGGCCCAACCGGTCAGCCAATTTGCCCCCCAGCCCGAGGCCAACGCGGCATTTAACAGCGACAGACAGACTGCTCCGGCGGACAGGGTCTGTTCGATCTGTGGAACTTTGGGCGAGTCGACGGGTGATGACACCACCACCACAGCCAGCGGGCTGTCGGCGAACGCCGATTGCGCTTTGGTGATCTGTTCCGGTGGCTCACCCAGCGCCACACCCCGTTCGCCGACCAATTCCGCCAGCCGAGCCATGGCCCCGCGTTCCAGCACGATAAACCGCCATGGCTCCAGTTTTCCATGGTCCGGACTGCGCGCCGCAGCGGTCAAAACAGGGTCAAGCGCAGTGCGATCAGGGGCCGGTCCGGTCAGGGTCTTGGCGGGACGCGAACGGCGGGTCAGCAGGAAATCCAGCGCAGCTTGATTGCGGTCAGGCATGGTTCTGTCCTCGGTCTGGCAAAAGGCAGGCTTGGCCGCGAACGCGGCTGGCTTGGTGCACATGTCGGGTGTCGGGTGGTTCCCGTCAAGATGTTACATCACTTAACATCGAAAAAATCTTGTAACCCGGCAATCAGATCGGAATACACGCCCAGCATATGCGTGTTGGGCTGGCGGGCAGCGAATGTTTCTGCCAGCGGATCGGGGGCGTGGATCTTCGCGCCGGACATTTCTTCAAGCACCGCGTGACCGCAGAAGGGCACGTAGACCTCGGAATATCCGCCCTCATGCGCCATCATCAGGCGTCCATTACACAGATCATTTGCCAAATCCATGACCATGCGGGTCATTTGACGGAACGTGTCCGCCGTCGCAAGCATGCAGGACAGCGGATCAATCAGCGCTGCGTCATAGCCACACGCGATCACAATTACCTCCGGTTCATGGGCACGGATGGCAGGTATCACCAGCCGCTCCATCGCTTCAAGATAAGTGGCGTGCCCTGCCCCCGGCGGCAGTGGAATGTTCATGTTCGCGCCCAGCCCATCCCCCTCACCGCGCATATCAGCATCGCCCGTGTCAGTCGGATAGTTGCGTTCCTGATGGATCGAGATGGTCAGGACTTCGGGGTCTTCGATAAAGATCGCTTCGGTCCCGTTGCCGTGATGCACGTCCCAATCCAGCACCACGAAACGTCTGGCCAACCCGTTGGCCCGCGCGCTGCGGATCGCAACAGCAAGGTTGGCAAGCAGGCAGAAACCGTTTGGAAACTCCGGCAGGCAATGATGCCCTGGCGGGCGCGACAGAGCATAAGCGTTGTCCACTTCACCCCGCAGAACGGCCTCAAGCGCCGCAACGGACAATCCTGCGGACAGGCACGCGATTTCATAGCCACCCTGCCCGAACGGTGTGCGCAGGCCAAGTTCGCCGCCGCCCGCATCAGACACCCGCTTGAACTTGTCCAGAAACAAGGTCGGATGGACCCGCGCCAACATCTCGCGCGTAGCTTCGGGTGCTGATTGGGCGTGAAGCGCAGCGGTCAGGCCGGTTACATCCATCAGGTTCTTCAAGCGTCGTTTGGTTTCGGGGTTTTCGGGCAGTCCACCTGCCGCAAGGGGCTGCACCAGCCCGCCCACGGGCAGATTGCCCGCATAGTTGCCGCCAGAATGCCAAAAGCATTTCTCGTCCCAGAAAAAGCCGGTTTTCGCCATGCCAGTCTCCCTTACTTGAAGCAGAGTGACCCAGTGTGCTTGCATCGTCCAGCCCCACACGACAGGATTACGCCATGAAGAAAGGCGACCTGTCATATCTGGCCAAACCGGGCGCGCTGCTGTCGGTGCGTGTCACACCCAAGGCCGCGCGCAATCAAGTTGAAGAACGGGACGGTCAGATTCGCGTCTCGGTCACAACCGTCCCAGAG
Organism: Aliiroseovarius sediminilitoris; assembly: GCF_900109955.1. NCBI lineage: Bacteria > Pseudomonadati > Pseudomonadota > Alphaproteobacteria > Rhodobacterales > Paracoccaceae > Aliiroseovarius > Aliiroseovarius sediminilitoris. Next base: position 2,880,502 of record NZ_FOJB01000001.1, read on the forward strand.
GACGGCAAGGCGACGAAAGCCGTCATCAAGCTGTTGGCACAGGTGCTGGGGATCGCGACATCGCGCCTTGTTCTGATCCAAGGCGCGAGATCCCGGGACAAAGTGTTTCGGATTGATTAACCCTGATCACCCACACGCGGAATGGACGACGCGGCATAAGATCCCTCGTTTGGGTCATCATAGCCACCCCCACCCAACGGATCGGGGCCATATTTGTTGGCGCCATTCGTGCCCTTGCTGGCATACCAGACGATAAGGATGATGATACCGATCAGCGGGACCAGGGCCAGCCAATACCACCAGCCGCTGCGATCTGTGTCATGCAGCCTGCGCACCGCCACCGAGATCATGGGCAGCAAGGTCGCCAAGCCAAACAGCCCGGACAATATCGGGGTGGAGGTTTGCGCTTCGAATCCGCCTTCCATGGTTGTCACGGTTCCGAACAGGAAGCTGTCAAAAATGCCAAGAATGATCTGCCCGGCAAAAACAAAAAGCGCGAAGAACCAGAACTCTGACCTTTGGGCGCGCCCGCTGAATGTAACGTATTTCGAAAAACACGCCCGAATTGATTCCATAAAGCTCATGATCTGTCCCCTGTGCAGGTTACTTCTTGCCGCCGATACGGGGTTCGTCCCCGGCGATCAGTCGTTCGATGTTTGCGCGATGACGCAGGAAAATCAACAACGCAAGCGCGATCGACAGAACCACGTAACTCGGAAAGCCCAGCAACATCGCCCAAATCGGCGACAAGGCAGCCGCCGCCAAGGCGGCAAGCGACGAGACGCGGAACAACAGGGCGACCACAAGCCAAGTGATACAGGCGGTCAGCCCGACCGGCCAGGCCAGCGCCAACATCGTACCAAGCCAAGTGGCAACCCCCTTGCCACCGTTGAAACCCAGAAATATGGGGAAACAATGGCCCAGAAAGGCCGCGAACCCGGCGATTTGGGCAGCGTCATCCGCAAACAGCGCCCGTGCAATCAACACCGCCGCCGCCCCTTTTCCAGCATCACCCAGCAAGGTAAGCAAGGCAGCAGGCTTATTCCCGGTGCGCAGCACGTTGGTTGCGCCGATGTTGCCTGATCCGATTTGACGCAGATCGCCCAGTCCAAACAGACGCGCCATGACGATGCCGAAAGGGATCGAGCCGAGAAGATAGCCCACGGCCGCGACTGCCACGAGCACGGGCAGTTGGGTGAGCAACTCAGGCATCGTCGCCCCCAAATACGCGTTCGCCGCCGACCCATGTGCCAAGCACCCGCCCCTCCATCCGCGCGCCGTCAAATGGCGTGTTCTTGGATTTCGAGTTCAGCTTGAACCTGTCCAGCACGAAGGGCGCATCGGGGTCAAAGAGAACCAGATCAGCAGGGGCGCCCACGGACAGCTCGCCACCCGGCAGGCTGAAACGACGCGCAGGGTTCAGGGACAGCGCACACCAGAGTGTCGGCAGGTCAATCAATCCAGCATGGACCAACCGCATGGCTGCGGGCAGAAGCGTTTCCAAGGCCACTGCGCCCGAGGCCGCTTCTTCAAACGGCAGGCGTTTGCTTTCCTCGTCCTGCGGCGTGTGCATGGACGAGATGACGTCAATCAGACCCATCGCCACGGCTTCGGCCATCGCCAGCCGGTCTTCTTCGGATCGCAGAGGTGGTTTGACCTTGAAGAAGGTGCGATAGTCGCCCACGTCCAACTCGTTCAGCGTCAGGTGGTGGATGTTGACACCGGCGGTCACGTCCAGCCCGGCGGCTTTGGCACGCTCCAAAGCAGGCAACGCATGGGCGGTGGACAGGTTATCGGCGTGGTAGGAGACGCCGGTCATTTCGACCAAGGCCAGATCACGTTCCAGCCCCATCCGCTCGGCCATGGGGTTGACGGCGGGCAAACCGCGCAACGACGCGAACTTGCCCGAGGTCACAGCGGCCCCCTTGGACATGTTCGGGTCTTGGGGGTGGCCGATGATCAATGCGCCAAGACTGCGCGCATAAGTCATGGCGCGGGAATACACCTTGTTGTCGGTGACGACATGATCGCAATCGGTGAAGGCGACAGCACCGGCATCCAGCATAAACCCCATTTCAACCATCTCGCGGCCTGCGCGCCCCTTGGTCAGTGCGGCCATGGAATGCACGTTGACGGGTGCAGCCTGCGAAGCCCGCCGCGCCACGAATGCCAGCGCTTCAGGGGTGTCCACGGCCGGTGTCGTATCCGGGCGAATGACCATTGTCGTGACTCCGCCCGCCGCCGCCGCCAGCCCCGCACTGCGAAAACTCTCCTTGTGGCGTTCCCCCGGCTCACCGATCTTTACGCCGATATCGACAATGCCGGGGGCAAGACATTTTCCGCCACAGTCGAACACCTCGCCGTTTTCCCCATCATTTACACCGGTGATCAAGCCATCCTCGATGGTCAGACAGCCCAGCGCGTCAGTGCCAGTATCAGGATCAATCAGGCGCGCATTGGTGAAAGTCGTTGTCATGCAGTGTCCCCCATCACCCCGCGCGCGCGGTCAATCGCGGCTTGAGTGGCCTTGGTGTCGGCCTGATATTTCAACATGTACTTGTCGCCGGTCCGCGTCACCACCTGAGCGGCCGAGAAGATGACATTCACCTTTTGAACATTGCCCAGAAGGATCGTCCGATTGCCCGGCCCGATCAGCCGCCGGTTGGTCAGATACCACGTAAATCCCAACTGCTCGCGGGCGACATAGAGCCCCCGCACAGCGATGGCTGCGACGGCCCCGACAACACCGGTCCAGGCATGGGGATTGCCCAGATAGATCAGGATGCCTGACATCAGCACCGACCCCAGCGCAGCCAGCAGAACATGTTCTTTGACATAGGTGGTCAGGTTGCCGGAAAAACTTTCGATCAGGCGCTCGCCCGGCTCAAGCTCGGGGCCGGTCTGATTTTCCAAACGGGGTTCCAATTCGAAGTCATGATCAGACATAGACATCCTCGGGTTGGGCGGCACGTTCGGCACGCAGGTTCCGGGCCAGAAGGTCCATGGCCGCCATGCGCACGGCAACCCCCATTTCGACCTGTTCCTGAATGACAGACCGGTTGATGTCGTCGGCGATTGTGCCGTCAATTTCGACCCCCCGGTTCATGGGGCCGGGATGCATGACAATCGCATCGGGCCTGGCATGGGCCAGCTTCTCGGCGTCCAGACCAAAGCGGTGATAGTATTCACGCTCGGACGGGATGAAGCCGCCGTCCATCCGTTCACGCTGTAGGCGCAACATCATGACCACGTCGGCGTCTCTCAGACCTTCCTCCATGTCGCCATAAACCTCGACCCCGAACTGGTCGATTTGCGAGGGCATCAGCGTGGGCGGACCGACAAGGCGCACGCGGTTCTCCATCTTGCCCAGAAGGATAAGGTTGGATCGCGCCACCCGGCTGTGGGCGATGTCGCCACAGATTGCAATGGTCAGGCGATGCAGCCGTCCCTTTTCGCGCCGGATCGTCAGCGCATCCAGCAACGCCTGCGTCGGGTGTTCGTGCTTGCCGTCACCTGCGTTCAAGACTGCGCAATTCACCTTTTCAGCCAACAGGTTCACCGCACCCGAATGGGGGTGACGCACGACCAGCAGGTCGGGGTGCATCGCGTTCAGCGTCAGCGCCGTATCAATCAACGTCTCGCCCTTTTTGATCGACGACGCCTGCATTGCCATGTTCATCACATCCGCGCCCAGACGCTTGCCCGCTATCTCGAACGACGCCTGTGTGCGGGTCGAGTTTTCGAAGAACATGTTGATCTGGGTAAGACCCGCCAAAACGTCCGAGCGTTTCTGCGTCGAGCGGTTCAGATCCACATAGCTGTCGGCCAGATCGAGAACGGTTTTTATCTCTTCCGGGCGAAGCTGTTCGATGCCCAGAAGATGGCGCTGGCGGAATGTCATACGGGCCTCCGTCCTGTTTCCATGCGCTTATAGGATCGGGCGGGCGTCGCGTCCATCCCCTGCGCGCCGGAATGCATATCGCCCCGTTTACCTTCCCCGCGCCCGGACATAGGCTGTGAGCCATGGAATCGGCACAAGACTGGCACAGCGCAAAAGCGCTTCTGGAATGGTATATCGAACTGGGTGCGGTGGACGCGATCAGCGATACGCCTGTGGACCGCTACGCGCTTGAACCGACCTTGCCGAAACCCCGCATGGCAGCACCGGACGGATCGACCCCCGTCACCGCGGCAAAACCGCCCGCCGCCCCGCGGCGCGACCATGTCGCGTCGGCGAAACAAGCGGCGGCGGCGGTCAAAGATCTGGACGCGCTGCGGGGCGCCATCGAAGCGTTCGATGGCTGCGAGATGAAACGCGGCGCACGGAACACGGTGATTGCCGATGGAAACCCCGCCGCGCGTGTGATGATCATCGGCGAGGCCCCCGGACGGGACGAGGACATTGCAGGAAAACCCTTTGTCGGGCGCGCAGGCCAGCTTCTGGACAAGATGTTCGCCGCCATCGGTATGGGGCGCGACGCGCCGCTGTCGAAAGACGCGATTTACATCACCAACGTGATGCCATGGCGCCCGCCCAACAACCGTGACCCCAGCCCTGACGAAATTGCGATGATGGTCCCATTTGTGGAACGCCACGTCCAACTGGTGGCCCCTGATGTGCTTGTCTTGATGGGCAACACACCGTGTCAGGCAGTGTTGGGGCGTAAAGGTATCATGCGTATGCGCGGCAGGTGGGAGGAGGCATGGAGCAAACCCGTAATGCCAATGACCCACCCCGCCTATCTGTTGCGCACGCCCGCCGCCAAACGTGAAGCGTGGGCCGATCTTTTGTCCATTCAGGCAAAACTCCGGGACCTGGCATGAAAGACCTGGCATGAAAATCCTCGCCTTTTCAGACCTGCACCTGAGCAACCTTGCGGCAAGAAACCTGTTGGATGCCGCAAGCGACGCCGATCTGATCCTTGGCGTCGGCGATTATGCGCATCGGCGCGACGGGCTGGTGGACTATGTCGCCCCATTCGCCGATTGGGGCACACGTGCGGTGTTCGTGCCCGGCAACAACGAAACGGAAACCGAGCTTCGCGCCGCATTCACGGGAAGCGACGTGACGATATTGCACGGCGAAACCGCAACGATTGGCGGTTTGACCATCGCCGGTATCGGCGCGGCCATCCCACCACCGCCCGCGATCCCCTGGCGTTCGTTCGACCTGACCGAGGACGAAGCCCGGTCGATGCTGACACCCATCACAGGTGCCGATATCCTGATCTCGCACTCCCCACCCAAAGGTGTGGCGGATCAGCATTCCGAACTGGGGTCGCTTGGTTCGCACGCTGTGTTGGAGGCGGTGACGCGACTGGCACCCAAATGGGTGCTGTGCGGTCACATTCACGATGCGTGGGGCGCGCGCGGCCAGATCGGGGCATCGAAGGTCATGAACCTCGGCCCGACGCCCAACTGGATTACACTCAACTAGGATCATCCCATGTCCCACATCACACCCGCCCAAGCCGCCACGCGTGATTTCATTCCGGTGCGGATCGCCATCCTGACGGTTTCCGATACCCGCAAGATGGAGCAGGATCGATCTGGCGACGCGCTGGTAACGCGTTTGGAACAAGCGGGCCACATTCTGGCGGACCGTAAGATCTGCCCCGATGAACGCGACCAGATCGCGGATCAACTGCGCGCCTGGTCACTGGACCCTGACATTGATGTAGTCATCTCGACCGGTGGCACCGGGCTGACGGGGCGCGATGTCTCGGTCGAGGCGCATCGCGATGTCTATGAAAAGGAAATCGAGGCGTTTTCGACTGTGTTCACAATCATCTCGATGAACAAGATCGGAACATCTGCGGTGCAAAGCCGCGCCACAGGTGGCGTTGCCAATGGAACTTACCTGTTTGCACTGCCCGGAAGCACCGGTGCCTGCAAGGACGCGTGGGACGACATTTTGGTGCATCAGCTGGATTATCGTCACATGCCGTGCAATTTCGTCGAAATTTTTCCGCGATTGGACGAACATAAGCGACGGAAATGATCTTCTCGTTCGTTTGAAGCTTACTAGAAATGCACACCGTCGACGTGCCGAAACTGTGACTACGCGCCACTTGCCTGTAAAGGCAGAGCAGGACAGGATGTTTTGGCGATCAGTGGAGTAGTAACATGCGATTTTTGGGCCGCAGCCTGACCGGATTGTTCCTTCTGGCCTTAACCGTCGGGTTGCTTGCGTTGGCTGCCGGCATGGTAACTTCAGCCTTCAAGGCTCGGGCTGAACGCGACAGCGCAGAACCGAGCGCGAGCGAGCGGGTGTTTTCGGCCAATGTCATGACGGTCACGGCGCAAACCATAGCGCCAAAGTTAACCGCCTATGGCGAGCTGTCATCGCGGCGCGCACTGGACGTGCGCGCCCTGACCGGGGGCACCGTGACCGAGATCGCACCGAATTTCGAAACCGGCGGGGCGGTGCGCGAAGGCGATCCGCTTCTGCGGATTGACCCGACAGATTTCGAATTTGCGCTGGAACTGGCAAAAACCGACGTGTCACAGGCCGAGGCAGAGCTGCGGGACGCACGCGCGGCACTGGAACTGGCGCGGGACGATCTGGACAATGCCACACGGCAGGCCGATCTGCGCGAAGCCGCCCTGACCCGACAGCGCGATCTGGTCGAACGTGGCGTGGGCACTGAAGCGGCGGTTGAAACGGCAGCACTTGCGGCATCGGCTGCACAGCAGGCGGTGCTGGGCAAGCGTCAATCGGTGATCACGGCGCAGGCCCGCGTCTCGACCGCAGAGGCGGCCTTGCGACGCAGCGAAATCCAGCTGGACGAAGCCGAGCGGCGTCTTGAAGAAACACAGATTACGGCAGAAATCAGCGGCATTCTGACGGACGTCACAGTGTTGCGCGGCGGAGTCGTAGCCGCGAACGAAAAGATCGGGCGCATCATTGACCCTTCAGCACTTGAGGTTCGGTTCCGTGTCTCGGCGGCCCAGTATGCGCGCCTGCTTGGGGCCGATGGTCGGTTGGCAAACACTGATGTAACCGTCCGGCTGGCGGCCGCTGGCCTGAACCTGACCGCAACCGGACGGATTGACCGCGAAAGCGCGGATGTCGGCGAAGGCCAGACCGGGCGCCAGATATTTGCCACGCTTGAACCCTCGCCCGGTATGCGACCGGGCGACTTTGTCACCGTTATCGTGGCCGAACCTGCCTTGCCGGACACTGTCCTGATGCCGGCATCGGCGCTGAGCGCCCAGAACGAGGTTCTGGTATTGGGGCCAGAGGATCGCCTGAGCAGCGCGAAGGTCGAGCTTTTGCGCCGTCAGGACAATGACGTAATCGTGCGCGCGACGGCGCTTGAGGGGCAGGAAATCGTGGTCGAACGCACCCCTGCGTTGGGGGCTGGCATCCGTGTCCGTCCCGTCCGTTCAGGCGAAGGCATTGCACCCGAGCCTCAGGCCGAGATGGTCACGCTTGCCCCCGAACGGGTCGCACTTCTGCGCAGCTTTGTGGAAAGCAATGACCGGATGCCCGAAGATGCACGGGAACGCATTCTGGCCCAATTGGATACTGGCATCCTGCCCGCAGACACGCTTGCGCGGCTGGAACAGCGGATGGGACACTAGATAATGGGGCGCGATCTGAACCTTCTGTCTTATTTCACGCGCCACGCCACAGTGGCGAACCTTCTTCTGGTGGTGCTGATCGCCCTTGGCCTGTTCGCCTACCCCCGGATGCGGGCGCAGTTCTTTCCCGATGTGGTGATCGAAAGCGTCTCGGTGCAGACCACGTGGCAGGGCGCTGGTGCCGAAGACGTGGACGAGGCGATTGTGCAGGTCATGGAACCCGCCCTTCTGGCGGTCGAAGGCGTGGAAAGCGTCAGCTCACGATCCTTCGAAGGCAGCGCCAGTATCACGCTGGAGTTTGAACCCGGCTGGGATGTCGCCCGTGCGGCCGATGATGTGCAAACCGCCGTGGATGAACTGTCAGACTTGCCGGAAGATGCCGACACACCGCAGGTCAGGCGCGGCGCGTGGCGCGACAGTGTGACGGATGTTGTCATTTCCGGCCCTGTCGGGATCGAACAACTTGGGCGTTTCGCCGATGAGATGATCATCCGCCTGTTCGAACGTGGCGTCACACGGACCGGTATTCGCGGGTTCGAAGCGCCACGAACGGTAGTCGAAGTGACTTCATTGTCGCTGATCGAGCACGACGTTACCATGGCCCAAATCGCCGAGGCCATCGCGGGCGAAGTGAGCGCCGCCCCGGCGGGCGACGTGGCGTCCGGTGCTGCGCGTGTGCGCACAGGCGTTGCCAAACGCAGCGCCGACCAGATCGAGGCGATTGTTCTAAGGTCAAACCCCGACGGATCGAAACTGACCGTTGGTGACGTGGCTCAGGTGAATGTTGAAGGTGTTGACCGCAACCGATCCTATTTCGTCGGCGACGATGCGGCGATTGCGCTGAACGTGTCCCGCTCGGCCCAGGGCGATGCCATCCGAATGCAGGAAATTGTCGAAGAGGTCCGCGCCGAACTGCTGCCCACGCTGCCCGATGGGGTGAAAATCTCGCTGGTGCGCACCCGGTCCGATTTGATCACGGCCCGGATCAACATCTTGATGAAAAACGGCTTGCAGGGGCTGGCCCTTGTGCTTTTGCTGCTGTTCCTGTTTCTGAACGCCCGCACCGCGTTTTGGGTGGCAGCGGGTATTCCTGTCGCGATGACCACCGCGATCTTCCTGATGTATATGTCGGGGTTGACGCTGAACATGATCTCGCTGTTCGCGCTGATCATCACGCTGGGGATCGTGGTCGATGATGCCATCGTGGTAGGCGAACACGCAGATTTTCGCGCCCGCAGGCTGGGTGAAGGCCCGATCGAGGCGGCGGAAAATGCAGCCAAACGCATGTTTCCGCCGGTGTTTTCTGCAACTCTGACCACGGTGATCGCATTTTTTGGCCTGACCGCCATTGGCGGACGGTTTGGCGATATGATCGCCGATATTCCCTTTACCGTGATCGTGGTGCTGGTGGCGTCGCTGGTCGAATGTTTCCTGATCCTGCCACACCACATGGCGCACGCCCTGACCCACACCGTGAAGGAACATTGGTACGACTGGCCGTCGCGTCAGGTGAACAAAGGGTTTCGGTGGGTGCGTGATCACGCATTCCGGCGTGTGATGGGCTGGGTGATCAAGGCCCGCTATCCGGTAATTGCCATGGCACTGATGATCCTTGCCAGCCAGACGTCGATCTTTATCCGCGGTGATCTGGCGTTCCGCTTCTTCAACGCCCCTGAACAGTCATCTGTCACGGGGAACTTTGCGATGGTGTCCGGCGCGACGAAGGATGACACGCTCGACATGATGCGGCTTGTTCAGGACGCGGTCGAGAATACGGCAGCCGAGTTTGAAAGCAAATACGGCCGTAACCCGGTGGTGCATGCTTTGGCACAAATTGGCGGCAATGCCGGGCGCGGACTGTCCGGCGTGGATGGCAAAGATACCGATCTGCTTGGATCCGTGTCGGTCGAACTGATTGATGCGGACCTGCGCCCCTATAGTGCGTTTGCCTTTGTCGGTGCGCTGCAAGAAGCGGTTGCAAGCCACCCTCTGCTTGAGGTGTTGTCATTCCGTGGCAACCGCCATGGCCCAGGTGGCGATAGTCTGGATGTCGAGTTTTACGGCGCGACATCTGACCAGCTGAAAGCCGCATCCGAGGCGTTTATCACCCGTATGTCGGCCTTTCCCGAAGTCTCGGCGCTGGAGGACAGCCTGTCTTATGACAAAGAGGAGTTGATCCTTGATCTGACGGCGCAGGGGCAGGCGCTTGGCTTTACCATCGACGGTCTGGGGCGCGTGCTGCGCAACCGCCTGAACGGGATCGAGGCGGCCAGCTATCCCGATGGCACCCGGTCGGCTGAGATCCGGGTGCAATTGCCCGAAACCGAACAGACGTCGGACTTCCTGGAACGCACACAGCTGCGCACGGACAGCGGCACCTATGTGAACCTGGCTGATCTCGTCTCGGTCCGATCACGCACCGGGTTTGCCAGCGTTCAGCGCGAAAACGGCATCCGTCTGGTCAATGTGACCGGCGATATCGACGAAAACAACGCCGCCCGCGCCGAGGAAATCCAACGCACCATTGAAACCGAAATCCTGCCAGAACTGGCCGAGGATTTTGGCATCGCCTTCCAACTGGGCGGCTTGGCCGAGCAACAGCAGGAATTCCTGTCGGACGCGAAATCCGGCCTGATCCTGGTGCTGTTGGGTATATTTCTGACACTGGCGTGGATTTTTTCCAGCTGGACGCGGCCGTTGGTGGTCATGGCGATCATCCCCTTCGGTCTGGTCGGTGCCATTTTCGGCCACGTGCAATGGGGGGTGCCCTTGTCCATGTTCTCGGTCGTCGGGTTGATTGGCATGACGGGCATCATCATCAACGATTCAATCGTGTTGGTGACGACCATAGATGAATACGCACGTGAACGCGGATTGGTGCCTGCCATCATTGACGGGGCGGCAGACCGGTTGCGGCCTGTGATGCTGACCACGATGACGACAGTGCTGGGGCTTGGGCCGTTGCTTTATGAAACATCGCGACAAGCTCAATTCCTGAAACCCACTGTGATCACGCTGACCTATGGGCTGGGCTTTGGCATGGTGCTTGTGCTGCTGGTGGTGCCCGCGCTGGTGGCCATACAGGCAGATATGAGCAGAATGGTTCATGCCCTGAAACGGGTGTGGCGGGGGCGTGCACGCAAGGGGCTGAAACCGGCAACCTTGCTGGTCGCTGGTGCAGCACTGGCGATGCTGGCCGCCTTCGCGCTGGCAGTGATGTTCTGGGGGCTAAGCGCGCAAAGCATCGCGGGTTTCGTACTGATCAGTGCAGGTATCGCGGTTCTGGGTTATCTGGCCGGTGCGGTCGCGTTGCGTGGACGCAGGGCCTAGTCAAACCGGGCCTAGTCAAACCGGGCTTAGTCGAACGTCCCGGTCACGCGCCCCAGCAACATGAAGGCCCGCGCTGTGCGTGTGTCGGCCAAAGCCGCAATATCCGCGTCAGAGGCATTCTTTTCAAAGCCCGCAAAGGTCTGATCGAACCGACGCAGAAAATGGTGAGCCGCATCGCGGAAGATCGGGTCTTGCTTCATGCGCCCGGCGGTCAGGGCCAAAGAAGACCTGTCTCGAACGCCACCCAGCGCGGCCACACTGCGCCCACGTTCCCCCGCCGCAAACTTGCGCCAGATTTCGGGGCGCGCACGGTCGGGGCGCAGGTCGTCCATATATATCCCATCCTGCGACAACAGGGTCAGCACATCTTGCGAAGCTTGCACCAGCCCGGCGACCTGTCGGTCATCCAGTGCGCGGCGCAATGCCCGGAACCCATCCGCATCTTCAGCGGTTTCGGGGAAATGCAGCGCGCGGATAAAATCCTCGATCGACAGGGGTGGGTTCAGGTCTTCGACCGGGGTGCCAAGCGCAAGGCTTGTTTGGTCCGCAGTGGTCTGACCCACCGCATCGGACGCAATGGCGGGGCTTGGATTGACGGGTGTTGGGTTGGCCAGCGTCGGCATGCCGGGCCGGATCGAGGTAAAAGTCGCAAGCGCGCTTTCGGTCTTGCGGCTGACCTTTGCAATCTCTTCCAGCTTTTGTTCGACCTTAGACGCCTGAGCAGGCGTGCCGGTGAAACCCTGCTGTTGCTGGATATAGGCCGTGCGCATTGCGTCAATCGCGGCGCTCAGGCGGACGCTTTCCTCGCGCATGATCCGTGCCGACCGCAGCGCGGCAACCGCGACCCAGATCACGGCAACAGGCATAATCACCGCCACCAGCGTCATCAGAAATTGCAACGGTTGGGACAAGCCTTCGCCATCACTGCTGCCGAATCCCAGAACCAGAAAGAACAGGATGCACCCGGCCAGCCACAGGCCGGACAGCAAAAGGCCGATGACCTCGCCCCCGCTGAGCGACGGAACCTGTGCGTTCAGCGCACTCATACGTCCCGTTCCCAGACTTCCGGATCCGCTTTTCGTCTTGTCGTTCATCCTGTCCCTCGTGTCCGCAACGCGCGGCGTCAGATCCATTCGATCTTCAGGATCTCATAAGCCTTTTCGCCACCGGGTGTGCGCACTTCAACGCTGTCGCCTTCTTCCTTGCCGATCAATCCACGCGCCAGCGGGGACTTGATGTTCAGCTTTCCGTTCTCGATGTCGGCTTCCGGTTCGCCCACGATCTGATAGGTCTTTTCTTCGTCCGTGTCTTCGTCGACGATCGTCACGGTGGCCGAAAACTTCACCGCGCCTGACAAGGTCGCAGGGTCAATCACCTCGGCCAGCGACAAGACGCCTTCCAATTCCTTGATCCGACCTTCAATGAAGCTCTGTTTTTCGCGGGCGGAATGGTATTCTGCGTTCTCGGATAAATCACCATGCTCGCGCGCTTCCGCAATCGCGCGGATGATGGCCGGGCGTTCCTCGGATTTGAGCTGCTTCAATTCATCGTTCAGCGCAGTGTGACCCGCGCGCGTCAGCGGTATCTTATCCATGAGACCTATCGTTCTGCCGTGGCCAATGCGTATAGACACATTGACAGTGTTATTATCGGATCGTCTTGATCATTCTGGCGGGCAATCGACCCGGTTGTGCCGAAAATCTAGCAAACACGCGCGATTTGCAACGGCATTATTCAGCAAAGTGGTCGCAAATGGGCACGACATTGCCGAATGGGAATGTCAGCGCAAACAGGTGGAAAATCGGTGCAAAACACTCCTTGGATGCGGTTGTAACGCAGTGTCCCGATTGACCCGCCGGGTGGGCCAAGCTAACGATCTTGCGAAACGGACCATCCGGGGAAAAGAAAATGAGCGACATTGAACGCGAAAGCATGGAATACGATGTGGTCATCGTGGGCGCAGGCCCGGCTGGCCTGTCAGCGGCCATACGCCTGAAGCAACAAAACGCCGATCTGAATGTGGTTGTGCTGGAAAAAGGGTCCGAGGTCGGGGCGCACATCCTGTCTGGCGCGGTGCTGGATACCTGTGGGTTGGACAAGCTGATCCCGGATTGGAAAGACAAGGGCGCACCGATCAATGTGCCGGTTAAGAAAGACAATTTCCTTGTACTTGGCCCGGCAGGCCACCTGCGCGTGCCCAACTGGCCAATGCCGCCCCTGATGAACAACCACGGCAACTATATCGTCTCAATGGCGAATGTCTGCCGCTGGATGGCCGGGCAAGCCGAAGAGCTGGGTGTCGAGATCTTTCCCGGCATGGCTTGCTCTGATCTGGTCTTCGGCGACAACGGCGAAGTCAAAGGCGTTGTCGCCGGTGTCTTCGGGCTGGAAGAAGACGGCAGCTATGGCCCCAACACCGAACCGGGGATGGAACTGCACGGCAAATATGTCTTCATTTCGGAAGGGGTGCGTGGGTCGTTGGCGAAAGAGATTATTGCCAAGTATGACCTGCAAGCGGGGCGCGACGCGCCGAAATTCGGCCTTGGCATGAAAGAGATCTGGGAGATCGATCCAGAAAAGCACCACGAAGGCACCGTGACCCACACAATGGGCTGGCCCTTGGGTAAGAATGCCGGTGGCGGTTCGTTCATCTATCACCTTGAGAACAATCAGGTGTTCGTGGGCTTCGTGGTTCACTTGAACTACAAGAACCCGCATTTGTATCCCTATATGGAATTCCAGCGTTTCAAGCATCACCCCGAGATCGCAAAGCTGCTTGAGGGCGGCAAACGCGTGGCATACGGCGCGCGCGCAATATCCGAAGGTGGTTATCAGTCGATGCCCAAAGCCTCGTTCCCCGGCGGTGCTCTGCTGGGCTGTTCGGTCGGGCTGGTGAACGTGCCGCGCATCAAGGGCAACCACAACGCCATGTTGTCGGGGATTGCTGCTGCGGATGCTGCCGTGAAAGCCATTGCTGCCGGCCGTTCAGGCGACGAGCTTGCCGAATACGAAGACGAACTGCGCACAGGTGACGTTGCCAAAGACTTGAAAAAGGTGCGTAACGTCAAACCGCTCTGGTCGAAATTTGGTCTGACCGCATCGCTGGTGCTGGGCGGGTTTGACATGTGGGTTCAGTCGCTTTTGGGCTTCTCGCCCTTCGGCACGGTCAAGCACGGCAAGAACGACGCACAGGCCACCGGCAAGGCGGCCGATTTTCCGATCATCGACTATCCGAAACCTGACGGCAAACTGTCATTTGATCGCCTGACCAACGTTTCCTTTTCGGCGACCAACCACGAAGAAAGCCAGCCCTGTCACCTGAAGCTGACCAACCCCGATCTGCCAATCAAGGTCAACCTGCCCGAATACGCCGAACCTGCGCAGCGATATTGCCCGGCAGGCGTGTACGAAGTGGTCGAGGAAGACGGCAAAGACCCGCGCTTCGTCATCAACTTTCAGAACTGCGTGCACTGCAAAACCTGTGACATCAAAGACCCAAGCCAGAACATCACCTGGACTGTTCCGCAGGGTGGCGATGGGCCGAATTATCCGAACATGTAACACCCTGTTCCGAAAAAACGCAAAAGTGAGGGGTGGCCATGTGCCACCCCTCATTGTTTTCGCCGTGCTTGCCGATTAGGTTCCAACTCAATGCTTCGACCTGCGAAGCCATCTAATATGAAAGTTGTCCGTGGTGCCCCTTAGATTTTCCGCCTCTCGCCAACTTGTCGCCGCCATGGCGGCAGCAATCTATCTTTCCGGTTTCACGCCCCTCATGGCGCAGGCCAATGCGGCGGGGCCCTATCTGGCGGCGCGGCAGGCCGACCTGTCCGGCGATTTCGCCAAAGTGGTCGAATATGGAACGCGCGCGCTGGTGGAAAACCCGGACCGCGCAGATGTGTTGGAAGGGTTGGTTGTCTCGCATACGGCCTTGGGCGAAGTTGACAAGGCCTTGCCGTATGCACACCGCTTGGCCTCGATCAATCCCGACAATCAACTGGCGGGCCTTGTTCTTCTGGGCGATGCACTGGCCAGCGAAAAATGGGCAGAAGCAATTGCTCTGCTGGAAAGCGGTATTTCAGTGGCCGGCGTGGTCGACCAGATGATCACGGCCTGGGCCAATCTGGGCCAAGGCCAGATGTCACAGGCGCTTGAGGTGTTCGACGCCTTGTCGCAAGATCCCAACAGCCGTTCTTTCGCCCAATTCCAGAAGGCGCTCGCGCTGGCTCATGTCGGCGATTTTGAAGGCGCCGCAAGCATTCTTGGAGGTGATCAAGGTGCATTGCAACTGAACCGCGGCGGTATTCTGGCTTATGCACAGGTGTTGAGCCAGCTTGATCGCCACGCCGATGCCTTGGAGCTTTTGAAGGCCAATGCCTCTCCGCTGGTCGACCCGGAGGTCGACGACATCATCGCCCGGCTGGAAGCGGGCGAAGTATTGCCATTCACCGGAATCACCTCGCCGAATGACGGGGTTGCGGAACTGTTTTTCGCGGTGGCCGAAAGTCGCAGTGTCGACAGCGACCCGACCATCGCGCTGATCTTCAGCCGCCTTGCAGAACACCTGAATCCGAAAAACGCCACGGCCACCTTGCTGTCTGCACGACTGTTGGAGCAGTTGGAGCGTCACGACCTCGCGGTCGAGGCTTACGGTCGCGTCCCGAAGGACAGTCTTCTGTATCAGGAGGCCGCATTGGGGCGCACCGATGTCCTGCGCCGATCCGAGAAATTTGATGAAGCCATCGAAGAGCTAAGCGCCCTGGCCGATGCCTATCCCGAGACGTTACGGTTCAGGGTTGCCTTGGGTGATACGCTGATGCAACTGGACCGTTTCAAAGAGGCGCGTGCGGCCTATGATCAGGCCATCGCCGAATTCTCGGAAGACTTGCCTGGTCAGTGGGCCACCTATTTCCAGCGCGCGATAGCGCTGTCCAAACTTGACGAATGGCCGGCTGCCGAGGCTGATTTCCGCAAGGCACTGGAACTTAGCCCCGACGAGCCGAATGTCCTGAACTATCTTGGCTACACCTATGTTGAGCGACAAGAAAATCTGGACGAGGCGCTGGACATGATCGAACGCGCCGTCGCCGCACGCCCCGACAGCGGCTATATCGTTGACAGCCTGGGATGGGTGTTTTTCCGTTTGGGGCGCTATGACGAAGCCGTCGAACAGATGGAACGTGCGGTCGAACTTATTCCCGTTGATCCGATCCTGAATGACCATCTGGGCGACACCTATTGGGCGGTGGGGCGCCAACGCGAAGCCGAGTTCCAGTGGAGCCGCGCCTTGAGCTTTGTCACCGACGATACGGATCTGGAAGAAATGAACCCCGATCGAGTCCGCCGCAAGCTTGAGGTCGGGTTGGACGTAGTGTTGGAAGAAGAAGGGGCGCCCCCCCTTAACGCCGCCGAATGACGATCACCAAGGTTTTCGCCCCCGCGAAGGTGAACCTGACGCTGCATGTGACGGGTCAGCGCAAGGATGGCTATCACTTGCTGGACAGTCTGGTGATGTTCGCCGATGTCGGCGACCGGGTGACGGTCATGTCCGCACCGAAACCATTGTTCGAGGTCACAGGACCACGCGCCACAGGTGTACCGACGGATGACACCAATCTTGTGGTGCGTGCCGCCGCGCTGTTCGACATCCCGGCTCACATCATCCTGTCCAAATACCTTCCCGCCTCTGCCGGGATCGGGGGCGGCAGCTCAGACGCCGCTGCGACCATCCTCGCGCTGTCCGAAATCACTGGCGACACCTGTTTGCCCGAAGGCGTCACCGATTTGGGAGCAGATGTGCGGGTATGTCTGATGCGGCAGGCGGCGCGGATGCGCGGCATTGGCGAGGATGTGATACCCTGCCCCGGTCTGCCGCCGCTCTTCGCCGTCCTTGCCAATCCCGGCATCGAGGTGCCGACGCCTGCGGTCTTCAAGGCGCTTGCAAACAAGGCAAACCCACCCATGCCCAAGCGCCTGCCGCACGGCATTAAGACACGCGAGTTCATCGATTGGCTGGCCAGCCAACGCAACGACCTGGAGCCTCCGGCTCTTTCGACAGCCCCGGTGATTGCTGACGTATTGCAAGCGCTTGCGTCGTTGCCCGAGGCTCGACTTGCGCGCATGTCCGGGTCAGGGGCAACCTGTTTTGCCTTGTTTGAAACTGACAAGGCCGCAAAAGGCGCGGCCCAATTGCTATCGGATCAACAGCCAGCTTGGTGGATCGAACCCGCCCGCCTCAGCTGATCCGCGCCACCACATAGTCCGCGATGTCGTGCAGCATGTCGCGAATGGGATCATCCGGTAGCACCGCCAACGCCGCCTTTGCCTTGTCAGCCCAGACCATCGCATCTGCGCGCGTGTCTTCCAAAGCGCCATGCTGGTGCATCAGTGCCAGCGCATGATCCAGATCCCCATCTTGCTGTCGGCCTTTTTCGATGGTCCGGGTCCAGAACGCACGTTCCTCTGCATCCGCCTTGGCAATGGCCTTGATCAAGGGAAGCGTCAGCTTGCGTTCGCGGAAATCGTCACCGATGTTCTTGCCAATCGCATCGCCGCCCGTGAAATCCAGCAAGTCATCGACGATCTGGAATGACACCCCCAGCGCATCGCCATAACCGAACAGCGCCTTGACCTGCGCCTCGCCTGCGCCGGCAATCACGCCGCCCACCTCGGTTGCTGCGGAAAACAGCGCGGCGGTCTTGCCGCGCACCACTTGCAGATAAATCGCCTCGTCCGTGGCCAGATCCTGTGCGGCGGTCAGTTGCAGCACTTCACCTTCCGCAATCGTGGCCGAAGCGTTGGCCAGAATATCCAGCACCCGCAAATTACCTGTCTCGACCATCAATTGGAAACTACGCGAGAACAGATAGTCGCCAACCAGAACGCTGGACTTGTTGTCCCACAACAGATTGGCGGTGGGTCGTCCGCGACGCTGGCCGCTTTCGTCCACAACATCGTCATGCAACAGCGTGGCGGTGTGAATAAACTCGACCGTTGCGGCCAGATGAATGTGGTAAGGCCCCCTATAGCCACACAACTTCGCCGCCGCCAATGTCAGCATGGGGCGCAGCCGTTTGCCGCCCGCGTCCACCAGATGTGCTGTCACCTCGGGAATGCGTGGCGCGTTTTTCGATGCCATACGCTGACTGATCAGGGCATTCACTGCTGCCATCTCGTCCTTGAGATACGCGCCCAAACGTTCGTGCGGTTTATGTGCAGCTTCGATCAGCATGATCACCTTCCCGTCAACTTGCCCGACAACCGGCTCGACAAATCCGTGGCCCTGTCATTAAGTCCATATCTATGAGAGAGCTTCTTCGGACAACAGACCCAACATTGATCCCTTTTGTCACAGCCCTGCTTGATGGCGAGGATATAGACTGCTTTACGATGGACGTCCATATGAGCGCGCTGGAAGGTTCGATCGGAATACTGCCGCGGCGCCTGATGGTTCTTGAGCGGGATCTGTTCCGGGCACGTGCCGTTTTGCGCGACAACGGTGTGGACTTCGAAGGCTGACCCATGACCTCTGCCACCTCAGATCTGACGAATGACGCGTTTCTGGGCGGACAACTGACATTGACGCAGCCTGCGTCCGGTTATCGTGCTGGCGTTGATCCGGTGTTTCTGGCCGCTGCCGCTCCCGCTCGATCCGGACAATCGGTTTTGGAACTGGGTTGCGGGGCGGGTGCGGCAAGTCTTTGCCTTGGACGACGCGTGGCTGGGCTGCGCATGGTAGGGCTTGAGCAGCAAGCAATCTATGCCGATCTGGCCCAGCGCAATGCGCTACAGAATGCCATTCCACTGACCATCTATCAAGGTGATCTGGAAAACATGCCCGCGGACCTTCGGCAGGACCGGTTCGATCATGTCATCATGAACCCCCCTTATTTTCGGCGCGACCGCGGCACGTCATCGCCCGACGGGATCCGCGAAGGCGCATTGGGCGAGGTTACACCGCTGACCGCGTGGCTTGATCACGCCACCCGCCGCTTGCTGCCCGGCGGTTATTTGACGCTGATCCAGAACGCTGAGCGTTTGCCCGAGGTTCTGTGCGCGATGGACAGCAGGCTCGGGTCAATCGTGGTAAAGCCCCTGTGTCCCCGGATCGGACGCGCAGCATCGCTGGTGATCGTGCAGGCGCGCAAGGGTGCGCGCGGAGCGTTTCGTCTGGCAGCGCCTCTTGTCGTGCACGAAGGATCTCATCACACGGAGGATCACGAGCACTACACGCCGGAAGTCGCTGCGATTTTGCGCAAGGGTGGCGCCTTGCCTCTTTGATAAACACGCGATTTTGCGCCGCTTGCTGAATGTTTTTTCACCAACACCCCTTCACTCTTAGTGACAAGCCACCAAATATATGGTGCACTTAACCTGTCCATACACATCAGAGGAGGAGCGCCATGAGCATGAGTTCGCATCTTGAAGAGCTGCGGAGAAAACACGAGGTTCTCTCTGAAAAGGTCGAGGCGATACAACGGTCGCCCGGCAGCAGCGACCACGAGATTACTGAGCTTAAGAAGCAGAAACTCCTGCTCAAAGAGGAAATTGAGCGTCTCGCAACCGCCTAAGGCCAATCAGACCGGGTCAGTTGCCTGCGCTTCGTGCCGAACTGGCCCGCGCGGCCATCGCCGCGCCGAATGTGATAAGAACACCGGCAAGAATCAATGACGGTCGGGGGTCTGCCACACCGGCAACGATAAGGACGAGCGTCGACAACAAGGGCGCGCCATAGCTGGCGACGCCCAACAGTTGGATGTCGCCCTGCTTTACCCCAACATCCCAAACATAGAACGCCAGCCCAACCGGGCCCAGCCCAAGCCCCAGAACGGCAGTCCATCCCAGTGCATTGGGCGGCCATACCGTTGTTTCCCAAAGCAAATGCGCGCCCGTCGAAAGAACCGCCGTCATAAGACAAAACACAGTGACAGAGGCTGTCGGTGTGTTGCCCAACCGGCGCGACAAGACGGAATAGCCAGACCACGTTAGCGCACCTAGAAAGGCCAAACCAAACCCCGGAAGCGCATCGGTGGCAAACCCGGTGGCACCACCAAGCACGAGGATCGCCGCGCCGATGAACGAGATCACTGCGCCTAAAATGTGCAGAGGTTCGAGCCGCTCCCCTGGTAAGAGGCCAGAGAACAAAACGATCAACAACGGCCACAGATAGGCAATCAGCCCAGCCTCGGCCGCGGGCGCCATGCGCAACGCCGAGAAATACAGCGCGTGATAGCCAAACAGGCCCAGCGTGCCGAACAGATAGACGCGCCAACTGATCTGGCGCAACACGCGGAACTCACCCGCCCAACCGATCCAAACCAGCCCGACCGCGCTGCCAACCAGAAACGTCATCGCGGCCAGTTGGAACGGCGGCACCGGCACGGTTCCCACGGTGAACAAGGCCAGCAGCGACCACAGCAGCACAGCCACAAACCCGATCGCAGTCGCCTTTCCTTTTGTCATGCCAGGTCCTCGACCGGAATGACCGTCATATCCGTCGCGCAGGAGGCCGTCTTGGTCATCTCAGCCAGGATCCAATCTCGGAAGGCTGCTATGTCTGGTCGGCTCTCCTGCCCAAGACGGCATAGGAATCGAAATTTCGCTGCTGTCCCCAACGCTATCTTGAAAGGTGCCACCAGTCGCCCATCCGCAAGATATTTTACGACAAATGCCCGGCGTCCCAGCACCACACCAGCGCCGGACAAAGCAGCGTCCAGAGCGTGATCGAACTGTGAAAAACTCGACGAAATTCGCGGCACTCCTTCGATACCAACCGCCTTGAACCAAGCCTGCCAGTCGCACGCGGGATTTAGAAAATCATCTGAGCTGTTGTGGATCAACGGCGCTTGCAGCAATTCTTGCGGTGTCGTGAACCGTTTGGCAAATTCGGGCAGCATGACCGGCGCCAACCACTCCGGCTCAAGAGGTTGCGAAAAAAGTCCATCGTCAGGGCCATACCCGAAACGGATGGCCACATCCACTTCGTCCGTGTTCAGATCCATCATTCGTAAACCGGCGGTGAACCTTAGCTCAATGTCCGGGTGGGCTTGGGCGAAGGCAAACATGCGCGGCGCAAGCCATTTGGCCGTGAAGGCCGGTCCAGCCGTCACCGTCAGAACATCAGCTTCTACGCTGCGGCGGGCCGCACGCCATGCCGCTGTCAGCGCCCCAAACCCCTCGGCTGCACCGGGGGCCAGGATGCGTCCTGCTTCGGTCAACTCGACCGCGCGATTCAACCGGTTGAACAGCGGTGCACCAAAATGCTCTTCAAGTGATTTGATCTGGAACGACAACGCTGCCGGGGTCACGTTCAATTCAGCCGCCGCACGTTGAAACGACATGTGGCGCGCAGCCGCATCAAAGGCGCGCAAGGCGGTCAGTGGTGGCAGTCGATCAGTCATTCAGTTAAGTATCGCTTATGCGAAAGCATCGAAAGTCTCATTTGTGCATTTCTTTCAAGCACCAGATACTTGGTCAAGTCAAAATAGCTTATCAAGGACAAGGCCATGTTAGAGACAGCCACAAACGATCCGAACCTTCGCCGTGCCTATGATCGCGCACATGCACAACGTGCAGAATATGTCACAGCAGCCCTTCGACGGATGCACGCGGTTTTGTGGCGGCCTTGGCCAAATGCAAACGGGGCCAGCCAACTCAGCCAGCCCCTGAATTGCGATTGTCCGGCGTGATCAGACGAAGAATTGCGCGCCATTGGCCGAGATGGTCGACCCGTTTATGAATTGCGCATCATCTGATGCCAGGAAGGTCACGCAGCGCGCGATTTCTTCGGGCTCGCCAAGCCGCCCCGCCGGGATGCCCGAGATGATAGACTCGCGCACTTTTTCCGGCACAGCCATCACCATTTCGGTGGCGATGTAGCCGGGGCAAATTGCGTTGGCCGTGATGCCCGCGCGCGCACCTTCCTGGGCCAGCGACTTAACGATCCCCAGATCGCCCGCCTTGGTCGCGGCATAATTCACCTGACCAAACTGACCTTTCTGCCCATTGATCGAGCTGATCACGATGATCCGGCCAAACTTGCGTTCGCGCATACCGGGCCAAACGGGGTGAACCGTATTGAACACACCCGTCAGGTTGGTGTCGATCACCTCTTGCCACTGTTCGGGCGTCATCTTGTGAAACGGAGCGTCCCGCGTGATGCCCGCGTTGGCGACCACGACATCAATCGGCCCGACCTCCGCTTCGACCTGCGCCAACCCGTTCTTGGAGGCTTCGTAGTCGCCGACGTTCCATTTATATGTCTTGATGCCAGTTTCTTTGGTGAAGGCCGCGGCCTTTTCGTCGTTGCCTGCATAAGTGGCAGCCACGTCGTAGCCGTCTGCTTTCAGGGCTTTGGAAATTGCCGCGCCAATGCCGCGCGACCCACCTGTGACCAGTGCAACTCGAGCCATGTAATCCTCCGTTATAGAATCTAGGTATGGAAACACTGTTACCTTTTACATACCCGCTGCGCAATATTGTTGCGCAAACATTTTGCCGCAATGCAGATATATTTTCCGGCATAACCGCAATCTGACAAAAAAGACGCCCGAAGGCGCCTTTTCTTCAATTTGTTTCGATGTTTTACGGGCGCTCAAGGCACATGGCCACACCCATACCGCCACCGATACACAGGGTCGCCAGACCTTTCTTGGCATCGCGGCGCTTCATCTCGAACAGAAGTGTATTCAAGATGCGGCAGCCAGACGCGCCAATCGGGTGGCCGATGGCAATCGCGCCGCCGTTCACGTTCACGATGGAAGTATCCCAGTCCATTTCCTTGTTAACGGCGCAGGCCTGAGCCGCAAATGCCTCGTTCGCTTCCACAAGGTCAAGATCCTGCGCTTTCCAGCCCGCCTTTTCCAACGCCTTGGTCGAGGCGTGGATCGGGCCGACACCCATGATCGACGGGTCCAGCCCGGCGGTCGCATAGGAGGCAATGCGCGCCAACGGCTCCAACCCGCGTTTTTCGGCTTCATCGGCGGTCATCAGCAACACAGCCGCTGCACCGTCATTGATGCCCGAAGCGTTTGCCGCTGTGACCGAACCGTCTTTGGTAAACGCCGGGCGCAGCTTCTGCATGGCATCCATCGTTGCGCCATGACGGATGTATTCGTCCTGATCGACAACGGTCTCTCCCTTGCGGGTCTTCACTGTGAACGGAATGATTTCATCGGCGAACTTGCCCGCCTTCTGGGCGGCTTCCGCCTTGTTTTGCGATGCAACCGCAAATTCATCCTGCATATCGCGGGTGATTTGCCATTGCTGGGCAACATTCTCGGCGGTTTGACCCATGTGATAGCCGTTGAAGGCATCCCACAGACCGTCTTTGATCATGCAATCGATGAATTTCATATCGCCCATCTTGTGACCGGAACGCAAGTGCGCCACGTGGGGGCTGAGCGACATGTTTTCCTGTCCTCCAGCGGCGACGATGGCCGCATCCCCAAGCATCACATGCTGGGCACCAAGGGCCACGGTGCGCAGACCAGACCCGCAAACCTGGTTGATCCCCCAGGCCGAGCTTTCCTTGGGAAGCCCTGCATTGATATGTGCCTGACGCGCGGGGTTCTGACCCTGACCGGCTTGCAGCACCTGGCCCAAAATGGTCTCGCTGACTTCGGACTTGTCGATTCCGGCGCGGGCGACGATGGCCTCAAGCACAGCGGCACCAAGATCGTGGGCAGGTGTGTTGGCAAATGAGCCCGAGAAGCTGCCGACGGCAGTCCGCGCGGCGGATACGATTACAACGTTGGTCATGATGGGTCCTTTTCCTCCGAACTGACGGTTCCATGCTTTCAAGTCGTCGCCAAGGGACGGTTTTCAAGCGGGAAACCGATGTTGGACGTATCCTGTGCTGCATCGCAGAGGAAATCAAGTCGCACGCGCGGGTTGCGACCGTAAGGACCAATTGCGCCCTTGGATCAGGCCACCTTTTGCCAATAGGGATTTATCGTCGGGGCACCGAAATAATACCCCTGCATGCAATCCACACCGATCGAGGCCAGATAGGCGGCATCCAGATGGTTTTCGACGCTTTCCGCCACGGTGAACATGTCGAAATGCCTGGCCAGCGACAGCATAGCTTCGGTCAGGATTTGATTGTCTGCGTTTTGGTGAATGCCGCGGATGAACTCGCCGTCAATCTTAAGGATGTCAAAATAGAAGTCTTTGAGATACCGGAAAGAAGTGAACCCAGCGCCGAAGTCGTCCAGCGCGAAGCTGATCCCCTTTTTTTGCAGGTCGGCCATGAATACCTGCACCAGATCGGGCATGGTGATCGCAGTGCGTTCGGTGATTTCAAGGATCAACCGTTCGCCCACCGTCGAATTGTCCTGCAAACCGCGTTCCAGAACGCGTGTCCAGCCCGGATAGGCGATGGAACGGGCCGACATATTGATGGCCAGCCGCAATCCCGGTTCGGCCGCCAGAACCTCCAGCCCCTTTTCCAGAGCCAGCGCGTCCAGAATGCGCCCCATCTCGGTGTCTTCGACGGCATCTATGAAACTTTTGGCGGGAATCACCCGGCCCGAGGCGTCATGCACGCGCAGCAAGCCTTCATAGAACGCCATTCGGTCGGGATTGGCCGTCTGCACCACAGGCTGATAGGCCAGTTTGACCTGTTTGTGGCGCAATGCGTGGCGCACAAGGTCCAATGCCTCGCTATCGCGCAATTCGACCGCGACGGACAGTGGATCGCTCATCGGTGCCGATACTGGCATCTCGTCCCGTTTCAGGTGTTGCATCATTGAATCTCCGTCGCAGCGATGGGACATTGATGCGTCACATATGCTAACAAGCTGTAAAATCCCGGATTTGTGGATAATTTTACTGATGATCAGACAGGAGCTGCCATGACCCAACGCTGCACGTGGTGCGGAGACGATCCGCTTTATGTCGCCTATCACGATACCGAATGGGGGGTGCCGGAATCTGACGGGCGGGCGCTGTGGGAGAAGTTGATCCTTGACGGGTTTCAGGCCGGGCTGAGCTGGATCACCATCCTGCGCAAGCGCGATGCGTTTCGCGATGCCTTTCAGGGGTTTGACCCTGAAAAGATTGCCCGGTGGGACGATGATGATGTGGCCCGTCTGCTGGGCAATCCCGGTATCGTCCGTCATCGCGGCAAGATCGTGGCGACCATTGGTAATGCGCAAGCCTATCTTGATCTTGGCGGATCACAGGCCTTCGCAGATTGGATTTGGGGATATGTCGATGGAACGCCGGTGGTTGGGCACTATGCCAGCCTGGCCGATATCCCCGCCTCGACCCCTTTGACCACGCAGATCTCAAAAGACCTGAAGAAAGCCGGGTTCAAATTTTGTGGCCCCACCATCGTTTATGCGTGGATGCAGGCCTGTGGGTTGTTCAACGACCATGTCACCGGGTGTTTTCGGTTCGATCAGGTCGCTAGCGAAGTGCCACCAACAAGTCCCGGCTGGGAACGCCTGTAACCGGCACACCACGCGCGGATTCATAAGACCTGATCGCCGCGCGACCCATCTCGCCGATCACGCCATCGGGGCGCCCGGCCTTGAAGCCCAGCGCGTTCAGACGCTTCTGAAGCTCCTGCCGTTCGGCGGTGGTCATGCCCCAGGGGTTGCCGGGAAATTTTGCAACTATCGGCGCGCCACCCGCCAAACGGTCAGACAGATGGCCCACGCCGATCGCATAGCTGTCAGCGTAATTATAGGTTTTCAACACATGGAAATTGTCGAAAACCATGAACACGGGACCAGTGGGACCGGCAGGCAGGATCAGCGCCCCCATGGCCGCCCCGCCGAGTTTCTTGCCCGAGGCATGTGTTACACCAAGCTGCGCCCATTCGCGCAGGCGTCGCGCATACACACGCCCCGTGCGGGCCAGATCAAACCCTTTCGGCAGGTGCACCTCGTATGCCCATGGCTGACCCTCTTGCCATCCTTTCATCCGCAGATAAGCCGCAGTCGACGCCAACGCATCCGTCGGATCATCGGCCCAGATGTCGCGCCGCCCATCACGGTTGAAATCGACGGCATAGCGCAAAAACGAAGTTGGCATGAATTGGGTATGTCCCATGGCCCCGGCATAGGAACCGGTCAACCGTGAAGGCGAGGTATCGCCATCCGCAAGGATCTGCAAGGCGGCCAGAAGTTCGTTTTCGAACAAGGCGCGACGGCGTCCTTCAAAAGCCAGTGATGCCAAGGTCGACAAAACCGGTGCCGACCCGCGCACGGCACCAAAGCTGCTTTCCATCCCCCAGATGGCAACAATGATTTCGCGCGCCACGCCGTATTCCCGTTCGATCCGTCCCAGAAGGGTCGGATAGCGCGTCATCATGACCTGCCCGGCCTTGATTCGCTGCGGCGAGGCCGCCGACGCAACATAATCGCCTAATGTTCTGGTGGTTTCTGCGGGGGCATTATCCGATGCGACGACCTTGGGCAGGAACCGCACCTCGTCCAGCGCCCGCAATGTGTCAGAGGGCACACCCGACGCCGCAGCGCGGGCACGGAAATCAGCGCGCCATGCGTCAAACCCTGCATTGGCCATCACCGCCTTGGGCGTAAAGCTCGCGGCCAAAAGCAGCCCCGCTGCTTGCCGCCGAGTGTATGTTCCTGTGTGCATGTCTTTCGACACCCCTGTCATCGCAGCCTCATCCGCGCACCCTCACTGTGCATCGGTGGCGCACAATACGCTTGTTTAAGCGCACCACAAAGCGGCACGGTTCGGATCGGCAATCTGACGCTGACGCAGCGAAAACCGTGTTTATCGCAACAGCGGCGCAGGCCAAACAACGCTGCCCAATTGCGCCTTTGTCCCGCGCCGCGTATAGCAGGCAAAACAAGACCCAAGTCCCGAAAGGCCGACCATGAGTGACGACAGCAAATCAGCCAACGCCATGTGGGGCGGCCGCTTTTCAGCAGGCCCCGACGCGATTATGGAGGCGATCAATGCCTCGATCGGCTATGACCAACGCATGGCGCAGCAGGATATTGACGGCTCGCGCGCGCATGCCTCGATGCTGGCGGCGGTTGGCGTCATCACCGATAAGGATGCCGAAGCGATCCGCGAAGGACTGTCGCAAGTGTTGACCGAAATCGAGGGCGGCAGCTTCGCCTTCTCGACCACGCTTGAGGACATTCATATGAATGTCGAAGCCCGGCTAAAAGAGATCGTGGGCGAACCGGCGGGCCGCCTGCACACAGCCCGGTCGCGCAACGATCAGGTCGCTACCGATTTCCGCCTTTGGGTCCGCGACCAGATGGACGCCGCAATTGACGGGTTGGAGGCACTGATGCGCGCGTTGTTGGGGCAGGCCGAGGCGGGTGCCGATTGGGTCATGCCCGGCTTCACCCATCTGCAAACCGCGCAACCTGTGACATGGGGCCACCACATGATGGCCTATGTCGAGATGTTCGCCCGCGACATGTCGCGCTTTCGCGACGCGCGCACCCGGATGAACGAATGCCCGCTTGGGTCCGCCGCTCTGGCCGGCACGTCCTTCCCCATCGACCGGCACATGACGGCCGAAGCTCTGGGCTTTGACCGACCCACCGCCAATTCGTTGGACGCTGTCGCGGACCGTGATTTCGCGCTGGAGTTTCTCTCGTCTGCCACGATCTGCGCCATGCACCTCAGCCGGTTTGCCGAAGAACTGGTGATCTGGTCCTCGGCCCAGTTCCGGTTCGTGCGCATGTCGGACAAATGGTCGACAGGTTCGTCGATCATGCCGCAAAAGCGCAACCCCGATGCCGCCGAACTGATCCGCGCCAAGATCGGGCGGATCATGGGCGCCAATATCGGCTTGATGACCGTGATGAAGGGGCTGCCGCTGGCCTATTCCAAGGACATGCAGGAAGACAAGGAACAGGTGTTTGATGCCGCGGACAACCTGATGCTGGCACTGGCGGCGATGACCGGCATGGTGTCGGACATGGCAGCCAACACCGATGCGCTGGAGGCTGCGGCCTCGTCCGGCTTCTCGACCGCGACCGATCTTGCCGACTGGCTGGTGCGCGCATTGAACATGCCGTTCCGCGATGCCCATCATGTCACCGGATCGCTGGTCGCCATGGCCGAAGCACGCGACTGCGACCTGCCCAACCTGTCACTGGCAGACATGCAATCGGTTCATGCCGCCATCACCGACGAGGTGTTTGGCATATTGGGCGTGCATAACTCGGTCGCCAGCCGCACATCTTACGGCGGCACTGCCCCGTCCGAGGTCCGCAAACAAATCACTCGTTGGAAAGAGGCCTTGTCATGATCCGCGTCACCCTGATCCTTGCCGTTCTTGGTCTGGCCGCCTGCGGCGCAGATGGCGAACCCCTGCGCCCCGGCAGCCCCGAAGATATCGCCGAACAACAGGCCCGGCAGTAGACCCGCCGGCAGAAAGGCTCGCCCATGGATCATTTTCTGTATCGCGATGGCATCCTGCATGCCGAAGACGTGGCCATTCCCCAAATCGCCCGCCGGGTCGGCACGCCCTTCTATGTCTATTCCGCCGCCACGCTGAGACGTCATATTGGATTGTTTGCCGAGGCGCTGGACTGGGCCGAACATCTGGTCTGCTTCGCGGTCAAATCGAACTCGAACCTTGCGGTTCTGAAGCTGCTGGGGGATATGGGTGCGGGCATGGACGTGGTGTCCGAAGGTGAATATCGCCGCGCCCTTGCCGCCGGCGTGCCCGGCGATCGGATCGTCTTTTCCGGTGTTGGCAAGACGCGCGCTGAGATGCGTCTGGCGCTGACCCACGGCATCCGTCAGTTCAATCTGGAAAGCGAGCCCGAGATGCGGGCATTGTCACATGTCGCAACCGAGATGGGCGTGATTGCCCCCGTCACGGTGCGCGTGAACCCGAATGTGGATGCGAAAACCCACGCCAAGATCTCGACCGGAAAGTCGGAAAACAAGTTCGGCATCCCGATTGCCCGCGCCCGCGATGTGTATGCCGAGATTGCCACCCTGCCCGGCCTGAAAGCCGTCGGCATCGACGTGCATATCGGCAGCCAACTGACCGAACTGGAACCGTTCCGCCAAGCCTATCAGAAGGTCGCGGAACTGACCGAAGCCCTGCGGGCGGATGGCCACGACATCACGCGGCTTGATCTCGGCGGTGGGCTTGGTATTCCCTATGAACGCTCAAACTTCGCCCCGCCCCTGCCCCTCGAATACGGGCAGATGGTCCGTGAAACCGTGGGACATTTGGGGTGTGAGATCGAGATTGAACCGGGGCGCTTGGTGTCTGGCAACGCTGGCCTGATGGTCACATCCGTCATCTATGTGAAAAAGGGCGAAGGTCAGGATTTCCTGATCGTCGATGCGGGGATGAATGATCTTGTGCGCCCTGCCATGTATGAAGCCCATCACGATATCATCCCGGTGATCGAGGCCACGCCGGGTCAGGAGAAAGCGCGCTATGACATTGTGGGACCGATCTGCGAAACAGGTGATACATTTGCCAAACGCCGTGATCTGGACAGCCTTGAAGCCGATGATCTGATCGCCTTCCGTTCGGCGGGGGCTTACGGCGCGGTTATGGCGTCGGAATACAATTCCCGGCCCTTGATCCCCGAGGTTCTGGTGATGGGCGATCAATTTGAAGTCATTCGCGCCCGCCCGACCTATGAAGATATGCTGGGACGCGATACCATACCTTCATGGCTGTGAACCCATCGCGAGTCCAATGACTCGCCCCACCTTACCCGACGAGGTGCAGCCGCACCTCAAATGGCCCTTGCGACTGACAGGGGCGGGTATGGTTTTGGAACGATTCTGGGGTGCCTTCTGGCCGCTTGCCTCGGTCCTTCTGACAGCATTCGCAGTGTGGAGCTTCTGGACCATTGGCTCGTCAGGCGTGGGGACTGGCGTGATGGTTCTGGGCATCATCGCCATGCTGAGCGCGTTGGTCTGGGGTGCGCGCAAATTTTCGTGGCCCAGCCAATCAGAGCAACTTGCCCGGCTGGATGACAGCCTGCCCGGCCACCCGATTGCCGCCTTGATGGACGACCAGGCAACCGGGCGCGACGATATGGCATCGCGCCGTCTCTGGCAGGCGCACCTTGCGCGCATGGCCCAACGTCTTAAGGGTGTTCGCCCTATTTCACCCAACCTGCGCGTGGCCCGCAACGACCCCTACGCCCTGCGTCTGATCGCGGCGACAGGGGCGGCGCTGGCGATCGGATTTACACCCTGGCTGGACCGCATCGGCGCACCAACTGCGACCAGCGGTGACGCCAGCGCACAGCCCGTTGCCAGCGCGAGTTGGGAAGGCTGGATCGAACCGCCGGGCTATACCGGACGTCCCAGCCTGTATCTGGCCGACCAGCCGCCGGGCCCATTGGCGGTGCCTGAAGGCAGCCGTCTGACATTGCGGCTTTACGGCGATCTTGACACGCTCGCGGTGACGGCTGATCTGTCAGATGCGCCGATCACCGGACCGACCCAGCAAAGTTATCTGCAAGTCATCACCAAAAGCGGCCCGTTGGACATCACCGGACCGGGTGCGGCGCGTTGGCAGATCACCGCGATTGGCGACACCCCGCCGACGGTCAACATCGAGGGTGAGTTAACCCGCCGCCTCGCTGGCGATTTCTCGCTGCCGTTCACGGCAACGGATGACTACGCCGTCACCCAAGGCAACGCCACAGCGAATCTTGGGTTGGAGCGTGTCGACCGCCGCCACGGGCTTGCGACGGCTCCCGAGGAACGTCCGCCGCTGATCGTTGACCTGCCTTTGCCCTATCGCGGCGCACGAACGCAAATCGACGGTCTGCTGGAAGAAAACCTGATTGAACATCCATGGGCAGGGCTGCCGATTGACCTGATACTGAGGGTTGAGGACGGCGCCGAACAGTCCGGCACCACCCCGCCCCTCAACATGGTCCTGCCCGCACGCCGGTTTTTGCACCCGGTCGCCAAGGCGCTTATCGAACAGCGGCGTGATCTGTTATGGTCGCGCGACAATGGACGCCGTGTGGCGCAAATCCTGCGTGCCGTGTTGAACCGCCCGGATGATCTGGGCCTGCCCGAAGGCGTCTATCTGCGCCTGCGCAGTTCCATTCGGCGGTTGGAAAGCGGTCTGGCGTTTTCCGACCTGCCCTCGGGCCTGCCGGAAGAATTGCGGGACGAGGTCGCCAGGGTGTTGTGGGATGTTGCGGTTGAACTTGATGACGGTCGCCTGGCCGACGCGCTGGCCAGGATGCAACAAGCGCAGGACCGGCTGGAACAAGCCATGCGCGACGGGGCCAGCGAAGAAGAACTGGCCGAACTGATGGACGAAGTGCGCGAAGCAATGCGCGACTATCTGGAACAACTGGCCGAAAACCAGCAAAACGGCCCGCAATCCGATCAGCCCCCGGCCGAGAACGGGATCGAGATGAGCATGGCCGACATCGAAGACATGATGGACCGCATCGAAGAGTTAATGCGTGAGGGACGCGAAGACGAGGCGATGCAGATGCTCGACCAATTGCGCCAGATGATGGAAAATATGCAGATGGCGCAGACCGGACCGTCGAACCAACCTGGCGAAAGCGCCCGCGAAGGTCTTCAGGAAACGCTGCGCCAGCAACAAGGCCTGTCGGATCAGGCGTTCCGTGATCTTCAGGAACAAGGTCAGGGCTCGCAGGCGGGCGAGTCAGAAGGTAATGAAGGCCGCGATGGCGGTCAGGGACGTGGGCAAAGCCATGATGGCGCAGACGGTCAGCAGGGGCAGGACGGCCAAGGCGCTGGCCCGGAACAAGGCAGCGGCAGCCAAGGCAGTGACCTGGCCCAACGCCAAAGCGAGTTGCAAAGACAATTGGACGCCCAACGCCGCAACCTGCCCGGTGCCAGCGACGAAGCCGGACAAGCCGCCCGCGACGCGCTGGACGAGGCCGGGCGCGCAATGGGGGACGCCGCCGACGCGTTGGAACAAGACGATCTGCCCGAGGCGCTGGACCGCCAAGCCGACGCCATGGAAGCCTTGCGCGAAGGAATGCGCCAGTTCGACGAAGCGATGGCGAACCAGCAAGCGCAGCGGCAAGGTGAACAGGGCAGCAATCCGGGCGAAGGTCGACGGTCAAGCCAGCGCGACCCGCTTGGTCGCAGCCCGGACGGTCAGAACGGCGCAACCGCGACAGACAGCCCACTGGAAGACGGGGAAGACGTCTATCGCCGCGCACAGGAATTGATGGAAGAATTGCGCCGCCGGTCAGGCGAGGGCGACCGCCCGGATCTGGAACGCGACTATTTGAAACGCCTGCTGGATCAGTTCTGATCAACCCCGGTTCGCGACATGCTCAGAACCGCTTGCGCGCCGCCAAAGCCGCCGAAATCGTGCCTTCGTCCAGATAATCCAACTCGCCCCCAATGGGAACGCCTTGTGCCAGCGATGAAACCTCGCACCGCCCTTCCAGTTCTTCAGCAATATAATGCGCCGTGGTCTGACCATCGACAGTGGCGTTCAGCGCCAGGATCACTTCGGTGATGCCCTCATCCCGAACGCGCTGGATCAGGCGCGGGATGCCAAGATCGTCAGGGCCAACCGCGTCCAGTGCCGACAAGGTGCCACCCAACACGTGATACCGGCCCTTGAACCGACCCGCCCGCTCCATCGCCCACAGATCGGCAACATCTTCGACCACACAAATTTCACCCACCGCGCGCTTTTCCGACAGGCAGATATCGCAACGATCCGCAGTCGAGACATTGCCGCAGGTTACGCATTCACGCGCGGTTTCCGCCACGGCTTGCATTGCATCCGCCAACGGTATCAGCACCAGCGCCCGCTTGCGGATCAGATACAGCACCGCACGCCGAGCCGAACGTGGACCCAGCCCCGGCAACTTCGCCATCAGCTCGATCAGGTGCTCGATATCTCGCGGGGCTTCTGACATGCGGAGATCTGCCTTAGAACGGCAGGTTCATGTCCTTGGGCAGACCAAGCTCTTCTGTCAGGCGCGACATCTCGGTTTCGCTGCGGTCCTGTGCCTTGGCTTGCGCATCCTTGATCGCGGCCAGGATCAAATCCTCAACCACTTCCTTTTCGTCGGGATTGAAGATCGAGGGGTCGATGTCCAGCCCCGTCAACACCCCCTTGGCAGTGGCGGTGGCGCGCACCAGACCAGCGCCGCTTTCACCCACCACGGTCATCGTGGACAGGCTGTCTTGCAGGTCCGACATCTTGGTCTGCATCTCTTGTGCGGCTTTCATCATCTTGGCCATATCGCCAAGACCACCCAGTCCCTTCAGCATTTCATGCTCCTCGAAAAAATCTCATCGCTCCCGTCTTAGATACGGTCAGCGGGCGGGGCTTACAAGGCGTGGCTGGACCAGACGAGATCCGCGATGGTCTTGAACTGTGAAACCCCCATGGACCGGCGTTCATTGCGCGCCCTGGAACCAGGAGCATCAAGCCTTTCGACAATATCGCTCCGCGAGGCTTCCCAGATTTCAAAGACGTCGTAGTTTCCGTGCATTAACACAAGCTGAACGGCATCGAACTCCTGATCCGTGTTTATCTTCGAAACTCTGCCCCAGGACGTCCCATCCTTCTTCCAGCGTCCCTTTATCTGAATCTTCTCCTTTCCGTCTTTTCTCGTGCGATACGCGTCAAAACCGGCTGTGCGGGCTTCTGCAAGTTCCAGGCCAAGCAATCTGGCGGCTTCCATCTCGGCAATTTCGCCCGTTACACCAAGAGGCTTGCCGGTCAGTTGATAGTATTCAACGGCAAGGGATTTGACCTCTTCAAGTATTGCAATCTCGGAACGCGTCGATTTCGGCATCTACTCTTCCTCAAACGGATCCCATTCGTCTTCCACCTCGGGCAACGCTTCGGTTGCGGCTTCGCCCACCATATCGTCCGCAGTGCGTATCTCGGTGATCCGCGCTTTCGGGAAGCTGGCAATCACCGCCTGAACCAAGGGATGGGTCGCCGCTTCCTGCTCCAAAGCAAGTTTCTCACCATCCCGTGTTTCAGTGATGGTTGCCGCCTCACACCCGTTGACCAGCGTCACACCCCAGCGCACCCCGGTCCAGCCTTGCAGTCGCTGGGCCAGACGGGCGGCAAGATCGGACGGGGCATCGACACTGGGCGTAAATTCAATCCGCCCCGGCGCATAAGAGGCCAGCCGAATGCCTCCTTCAACCTCGACCAGCAGCTTCACGTCCCGGTTGGCCCGGATCAGTTCGATCACATCCTCGAAGCGAGCAAAGCGCGCCAAGGCGTTTTCCGGCGCCTGCGACACGGCCAACGCCGTCGCGCCTGGTCCCGATCGGGGCGACCCGCCTGATATCCGAGGCGCAGCCGTCGACTTCTCCATTGCTCCGCTGCCATCCCCGGACGGTGCGGGTGCGCCACCCGACGGGCCTGCGGGCGGCACCGGCTGATCTTTCAACTTGCGCACCAGTTCCTCGGGCGACGGCAAATCCGCGACATGGGTCAATCGAATAACAGCCATCTCGGCCGCCATCATCGCGTTGGGTGCCACCGACACCTCTTCAATTGCTTTCAGCAGCATTTGCCACATCCGCGACAAGACCCGCATTGGCAGCGCTTCCGCCATGGTCTGACCACGGCGGCGCTCGTCCGACGACACGGTGGGGTCTTCGACGGCCTCGGGCGTGATCTTGATCACGCTGACCCAATGAGACACCTCGGCCAGATCGCGCAGTACCGCCATGGGGTCAGCACCATCGGCGTATTGGCCACCAAGTTCGACCAGCGCCCCAGCGGCATCGCCTTTCATAATGAAATCCATCAGGTCCAGCACCCGACCACGGTCAGCAAGCCCCAACATGGCGCGCACCTGCTCAGCAGTCGTTTCACCCGCCCCATGGCTGATCGCCTGATCCAGAAGCGATTGCGCATCCCGCGCCGACCCTTCCGCCGCACGTGTGATCAAGGCCAGCGCATCATCGGCAATCGCAGCCCCTTCTGCATCGGCGATCCGGCGCAGCATGGTCAGCATGTCCTCGGGCTCGATCCGGCGCAGGTCAAACCGCTGGCACCGGCTCAGAACCGTGACCGGCACCTTGCGAATTTCGGTCGTCGCAAAGATGAACTTCACATGCTGCGGCGGTTCTTCCAGCGTCTTAAGAAGCGCGTTGAACGCGTTCTTCGACAGCATGTGCACCTCGTCGATGATGTATATCTTGTACCGCGCCGAAGCCGCACGATAATGCACGCTTTCAATGATCTCGCGAATGTCGTCCACCCCGGTGCGCGAGGCCGCGTCCATCTCCATCACGTCCACGTGCCGCCCTTCGGCAATGGCGACGCAATGCTCGCACTGACCGCATGGTTCGACCGTCGGGCCGCCCTGACCATCCAGGCCAATGCAATTCATGCCCTTGGCGATGATCCGTGCAGTCGTGGTCTTGCCGACCCCCCGAATACCCGTCATCACGAAGGCCTGCGCAATCCGGTCTGCTTCGAAGGCGTTTTTCAGCGTGCGCACCATCGCCTCTTGCCCGATCAGATCGGCGAATGTTTCGGGACGGTATTTCCGGGCGAGAACCTGATAGGGCTTTGCCTTTGGCGTATCTGAGGAAGCTGCGTCTGACATGTGACCCTTCGGTGCCGGATTCGTATCCGGGCCAGATTAAGCCGGGCATCACACGGCGTCCACCGAACTCTGGGTTGGAGCTGGCCTGCCCATATGATAAACGCGCAATATGCCAAACAGCTTCACCATATCCGACCTTGCGCTGGGAAGCGGACACCTGGGCATCTGCCCGCTTCCGGGGCGCTGGGGCAGATATTCTGATGACCTTGCTACAATACAGAAATGGCGCCCATCGCTTGTTCTGTCCATGACCACTGCCGACGAAATGGCCGCACATGGGGCATCCAGCCTAAAGGCTGATCTGGCCACAGGCAGCATCGCTTGGCATCACCTGCCCATTCGCGACTTCGATGCACCAGATGCAGAGACAGTCGCTCGTTGGACCGAGGTATCATCCCTCGCTCAGCATGCTTTATCCCAAGGCGGCAAAGTGCTGGCCCATTGTAAAGGCGGGTGCGGACGCTCTGGCATGATGCTCTTGCGCTTGATGGTCGAGATGGGAGAAGACCCGGACAAAGCCCTGGCCCGCCTGCGCCACGCGCGCCCCTGCGCGGTCGAAACCGAGGCGCAGATGCTCTGGGCGACCCAGCCAGCGCGCTGACTGCACCGTCATCCGTGTTTCTTCTGGCCCAAAATATCCTGGGGTGAATGCGCAACGCGCAGAGGGGCAACGCCCCTTCCCTTAGCGACCTTTCCGCTTTCCCGCGCCTTTTGTGACACCTTTCACCATCTTCGAGAACCTTCTCTCCCGCGCCCGGCTTTCTGCCACAGTCTCGGTGTTCTTCGCCTCGCCCGCCCGCAGCTTGCGCCAGCGTTGCAACCTTTCCAGATCCAACTCTCCGGCCTCAATAGCCGCGCGCACCGCGCAACCCGGTTCTGTCTCATGGGCGCAGTCAGAAAACCGACATTGCGTTTCCAACTCGGCCAGATCGTCAAAAACGCTGTCGATCCCTTCGCGTGTGTCCAAAAGGCGCAAGGCCCGCATCCCTGGCATGTCGATGATCCAGCCGCCGTGCTGCATTGGGTGCATACTGCGCGCCGTGGTCACATGTCGCCCCTTGGCGTCATCCTCACGAACGCCGCCCGTCGCGGCGTCGCCCCCGGTCAGCCCGTTGGTCAGAGTGGTCTTTCCCACGCCAGACGACCCGATGAACGCCGCCGTCTGTGGCGGTTTGCACCACGCAGCTACGGCTTTGGCCGCTTCGGGATCGCGCGCGTTCACGGTCAGGATTGTCAGCATCGGGTCCAGCGCCTGCGCTTCGGCCTCATAGGCGCGGGTATCATCGCATAGATCGGCCTTGGTCAGCACCAACACGGGATAACACCCGGCCTCGTGCGCAAGGGCCAGAAATCGCTCGATCCGCGCAATGTTGAAATCGTCATTGCACGAGGTCACGATAAACAACGTGTCCACATTCGCCGCGATCAACTGCGTCTGCGCATCCGTCCCGGCCGCGCGCCGTTGCAACAGCGATTTCCGCTCCAACACCCGTTGTATGCGCATTTCGGGGTCTGCAAGAACCCAGTCGCCCACCGCCAGTTCGCCCGCCGCCAGTTTGGGTGAGGTCAGAGTAACCTCTCCCGCTTCGCCCAGCGCGCTCATTTGACTGCGATGAATTTCCGTAAGTCGATAGGGGGTCAGCCCCGCTGCGTCGTCGCATTGGGCTTGGTAAAAAGAAGACCATCCAAGGTCCGTCAAAAGATTTGTCATTGGTTTGCCTGTCTCAGCATGGCATTTCACCCCGCGCGCAAATGCGGCTTGGGATGTGCGTGCTCAGGCAGAAAGGGGATAGTCCCGCTTAGCAAATTCCTGCCCGAAGGGTGGTGACGACAATCATGAAAGCCCTCCGTTCATTGATCCGCGCTGGCGCAAACCGTATTCAGTATCCCGGTTCGACAAAAAAGCTGTTCTGCCTG
Source organism: Aliiroseovarius sediminilitoris (assembly GCF_900109955.1). Lineage (NCBI taxonomy): Bacteria > Pseudomonadati > Pseudomonadota > Alphaproteobacteria > Rhodobacterales > Paracoccaceae > Aliiroseovarius > Aliiroseovarius sediminilitoris. The sequence goes on from NZ_FOJB01000001.1 coordinate 2,917,866, forward strand.
TCGGTGCTTCAATTGCCTTGCAACTGAAACCGGGTGAGAGGCTGAACACGACCCAAGCGGGGCTCGTTGTGGCTGCTTCCTTCCGGACCTGACCAGATTGGCGAGGCGCCTGCCCGCGCCAACCTCTCGCCCCTCATATATGAGGCAGCTTTGACCGATGCAAGCCTCAGAGTTCCATCTCGTAATGTGCAAACCCTTGGTGGTCACACATATCTACACAACGGATGGGCAACCAAGGATAGTGCGCACGCGATATACAGGCCGCAGGCGACGACTTGAACCGGACGCTGGCCCCGGCCACCTTGGCGAACCGCCAGACCGGATCGGCGGGGACATCGACGGATCCCACCCTCTGCACATATCCTTTCAGAACATCCCGGATGGCCAGTGGAGGAATGGCGACGATCCGGTCCTCCGGGACGGGCGGATAGCCGCCGCCTCCGCAAGCCCTGAAATCGCTAGTGGCCAGAAGGAATTCATCCTCGTCCCGAACCGGTTTTCCCTTGTGCTGCAGATCGACAATACGTCCACCGCTTGACCCCGACGCCGCGCCATCCGGCGTGAACCGTGCCGGTTGGCTCAGGTCAATCTTATAGGTCAGTCCCAGAACGGATTCGAGCAGATAGCCCGGCGTTCCATCGTCTTTCAACGCAACTGCCCGTTCCCCCGGCAACACCTGATTGAACAGGCTCGCGGACCGCTCCAACCAGTTCTTCAGATAAGCACCGGTTGCGCGAACCAACACTAGCTCGTTCGGGAACACATACAGATCGGACAGGCACCGCAGGGTCATCTGCCCCGCACGCACGCTGGAATAATAGTTTGGCCCAGCCAGCCCCCCAGACTTGAACGGCGCGCTTGCAGCCAGAACCGGCAGAACCAATCCCGGTTTGTCGGCCTGAAATTGCTGGGCGTGCGCCATCATTGCCTCTTGCACAAGGCGGGTCGCACGGTCACCCCCAACAAGCGCGAAATAGTTGTCCAGATCTTTTGTGCAGCGGGCAATCGGTGTGCGCATATGGTTGAGCGTACTTTCATGCAGTTGCTGAACCCAGTTCGGAAACTGCCTTGGCGCTTTGGGCGCGACACCCGAATCTTCAGCCCCCGTTACTTTTCTTAATGTGGCCCGGCCCGACGCGACGAACCACCGGACCCCATCATGCGCCAGATCAAGGTCGATCACTCCAAGATGCGACCCCCAGAACCCCGGCACGATGGTTGGCACCTGGTTCAGGTGGTCACTCAGCCCGTCCGGCCCGACCATGGACGCGCCCGGCTCTGGAAATACCTGATGCGAATGGCCGCCGACGATCGCGTCGATCCCCGCTACGCGCGACAGCGGAAGCAGCGCATTTTCCATCCCTTCGACATGGGTGTCGTCACCCAATCCAGAATGCGCCAGCGCAACGACGATATCCGCCCCCCGCGCTTTCAGATAGGGCACAAAAGACCGCGCGGTCTGGATGATGTCACGTATCTGCGGAGCAGTCCCTGAGTTATGCCCAAATTTCAGAGAGCCGGGAGGCAGAAACCCGATCACGCCGATACGAATGCAGCGCTCTACACCCGTTGAGTCGGTGATTTTGCGGTTCAGAACCGTATAGGGCGGCAGAAGGGTGGCGTCCTGCAAAGGCGTCGCAGCCCGTCGCACGATGGTATTGGCGGATACGACTGGAAATTCTGCCTGCTCGATGGCGTCGAACAAGACCTCGATCCCGCGGTCGAAGTCGTGGTTGCCCAGAGTGGCCGCGTCATACCCCAGATGGTCCATCGCGGCGATCATCGGATGCAAGGTCGGGCCGTCTGCGCCACTTGCGGCGCGATACTGTTCGACGACCAGATCGCCCATCGCGGTGCCGTGCAGGAAATCCCCATTGTCCAGAAGGATCGTATTCGGTTCTTCGGCACGTGCGTCAGCGATCAGTTGTGCCGTATTGGTCAAGCCCCAGCCATCCACGGGCCTGTCGGACAAGTAGTCATAGGGGAGGATGTGCATATGCAGGTCCGTGGTCGCAAGAATGCGCAAGCGAGCGCGGATCGTGTCCTCGCAACCGGTGGTTTGCTCAAATTGCGTCAACACCAATGACCCTCCTGCCCATTTGCGGCGCGTTCTCTTCGGGATTCGCGTTCGAGCCATTGAAAAACATTCAAAGGTAATTTGAAAGAGATCATTTGCAACTTTAGCGTGCTTAAATCCGAATACTTCGAATGCGGGTGCCAAACCCCGGATGTCCTGCTAGCGTGTCCAAAAAGCGACCAGCAAAGACGAGGTGCGTATGAAAATCGCCGAACAGGTCACTTTCGGCACCGGTCTTATGGACCGTGCGGCAAACTTGCGCACAGACAGCAAAGGGTTGCTACACTCGGCCCGGACGGCACGCATTCTTCCTGTCTGGCGCGGCAAGCCGATGTTTGACCGGGGAACCGAACACCATACCACACTGGCTTACCTGACGCGGGACCATCCCCAACTGCTCTTGCGGCAAGACCTTTTGGTATTTCTGGGCCGCGACGACCACGGCCCGTTATTTGCGGTGGATGTCTCGGACTGGACGGCCAAAGGGGACGCCCCTGACCCAAGCGCCTTCGTCGATCAGACATGGCAACATTTCCCCGACACGCCCGACACGCAGGGATTTGCCGAACTGCGTGGTGTCATGACGCAGCTTACCCCGTCGGAGGCGGAGGTCGCCGCCACCGCGCGCAGCATTCTGGAATGGCATCGCATCCACGGTTTCTGTGCCAATTGCGGGACGAAGAGCGTTCCCGTGCAAGCAGGCTGGCAACGTGATTGCCCCGCTTGCGCGCGGCCACATTTTCCGCGCACCGATCCGGTAGTCATCATGCTGATCACCCACGGCAACGCGGTTCTGATCGGGCGCAACGCCCTGTGGCCGACGGGCATGTACTCGCTGTTGGCGGGATTTATGGAACCGGGAGAAACCATCGAAGCCGCCACCCGGCGGGAGGTCTTTGAAGAAACCGGCGTGCGTGTTGGCACTGTCGGGTATCTGGCGTCCCAACCTTGGCCCTATCCATCCTCCCTGATGATCGGCACCCGTGGATTGGCGACCACGACGGAAATCACCATCGACCCCAACGAGTTGGAGCAGGCGCAGTGGGTCACACGTGAGCAGATGCTGGAGGTGTTCGCCGGCCAAAACCCTGATATGCTGCCTGCCAGAAAGGGATCAATTGCACATTTTCTGCTGTCAAACTGGCTTGCAGACCGGCTTGATTAAGACCACAACCTGCCAAAGAGCGTCGGAAACCAAAGAGACCCCGCATGAAGTTCAAGACCCGCGAAGACATTGAGGCCACGTTGGAGCAGGTGTTCGAAGCTGTGTCGGACTTCGACGGGATGGAACGGGCCGCCTTGCGCCGCGGGGCCGAAGTCACACGCACCGACAACCTGACATCACCGGGACAAGGTATGACCTGGCACGCCGCGTTCCCGTTTCGCAATCGCACGCGAACAGCCGACATGCTGTTGAAAACCTATGATGCACCGCATCAGATCGAGCTGTTCTCGAAAGTGTCCGGGATCGAAGCAACGGTTGAAGTCGAACTTCTGTCGCTGTCGCGCAACCGCACCCGCATGACAATGAGTATCGACATGCGGCCCAAGACCATTCCCGCCAGACTGCTTTTGCAATCCATGAAGCTGGCACGCGCGTCGTTGGTGCGGCGTTATCGCAAGCGAGTAGCGAATTACGCGCAATCCATCGAAAACCGGTATCGCACCACCGTTCACCCGATTCGCTGAACTGTCAGCAATCAGTCGCGAGCCGGATCGCGTGGATAGACCCCAAGAATTTCAAGCGTCGATGTGAAATAGGCCAGTTCTTCCAGTGCAAGCTGGACAGGGCGATCGTCGGGATGGCCTTCAATATCGGCATAAAACCTGGTCGCAGTGAATGATCCGTCCACCATATAGCTTTCCAGCTTGGTCATGTTGACGCCATTGGTCGCAAATCCACCCATCGCCTTGTAAAGCGCGGCAGGAATATTGCGCACTTCGAAGACAAAAGTGGTCATCATGCCGTGATCGCCACGACGCGTAAGATCGGCTTCGCGCCCCATGATCACGAAGCGCGTGGTGTTATGACCGTGATCTTCCACGTCCTCGGCCAGCACATCCAGCCCATAGATCTCGGCAGCGAGGGCCGAAGCAAGAACGCCCTCGCCTTCAGCTTTTGACTGGGCGAGCTTCGCCGCGGCCCCGGCGCTATCGGCCGCAGAGACCCCGCGAATGCCGTGGCTTTTCAGGAAGGCCGACGATTGCGGGATCAGCACCAAATGAGCCCGCACAGTCTTGATGTCGTCAATCTTTGCGCCCGGCAGGCCCAGCAGACTGATACGCACACGCACGAAGGCCTCGTCCAGAATGCGCAGCCCGCTTTCTGGCAGCAAACGGTGAATATCGGCAACCCGGCCATATGTGGTGTTCTCAATCGGCAACATCGCCTGATCTGCACTGCCGCTGCGCACCGCCGCGATCACCTCTTCAAAGGACTCGCAGGGCATCGGTTCAAGGTCGGGACGGGCGGCGATACAGGCCTCATGCGAATAAGCACCAGGTTCCCCCTGAAAGGCGATACGGCTGGTCATTTCGCGGCCCTCTTTTTGGCGGATTGTGTTAAAGTGCACCTTGTCGCGCCTCATATCGCTTGAAACATGGCAATGGAAGCGGCTAGAAGGCTTTTGACTTTGGATGAGACGGAACGCGACATGTTCGACACAATGACAACGACAAAAGCCGGGGCCGCTGTAATCGGTGCCCTCCTGTTCTTCCTGCTGGGCTCTTGGGCAGCAGACAGCCTGTATTCGACCGAATCCGCTGACCACGTCGGCGAAGACGGTGTTGCCGAAACCGGCTACATGATCGCAACCGACACTGGAGGTGGTGAGGCTGAGGAAGAAGAAGAGGCCGTGCCATTCGCAGACCTGCTGGCTGCGGCTGATCCTGCCAAAGGTGAAAAAGTCTGGGGCAAATGCAAAGCTTGCCACAAGTTGGAAGATGGCGCCAGCGGCACCGGGCCGCACCTTTACGGTGTTGTCGGTCGCGAAGTGGCCAGTGTTGACGGGTTCAATTATTCCGATGCTCTGGTCGAGCATGGCGGCAGTTGGGGACCGGACGAGTTGAACGAATGGCTGGCCAACCCGAAAGCCTATGCGCCGGGCAACAAGATGACCTTTGCCGGTTTGAAAAAAGAATCCGATCGCGCCGATCTGATTGCCTATCTTCAATCCATTGGCGGCTGAACGCTGACCTATCCGTGTTTCTGGGTCGCTCCTTGCCGGGGCGGCCTTTTTCTTTGCGTTCCCACCACCGATTTGGCCTGATCTTACTCCGATCACCAAATCGCGCCTTGCAGTTTATCCAGCTGCCCCTTTAGCTTGGAAAAAACGATTTTCGTCGATCCGCTGAAGGAGACCCTGATGAAGCAAGTCCGGACACGCACCATCGCCGCCAAATCCAATCCTCTTGTGCAGGCTTCGTGGGGCTTGCTCGTCGGACTGGTGCTGCTGCTCACACCGGTTCTTGCGCAGGCCGAGACGACTGTTAAATCCCATGCCTACTCGTATTTCGGCACGCCTAAATATGGACCGGACTTCCCCCATCTTGACTATGTGAACCCAGACGCGCCCAAGGGTGGCGAGATCGTCATATCGTCCGAGAACGGCACATTTGACAGCTTCAACCCCTTCGCACGCAAGGGGGTGCCGGGGGCGCTGGCCTCCAGCAATATTGAACGGCTGATGACCAGCACAGCGGACGAGATCGGCACATCCTATGGGCTGCTCGCTGAAAGCCTGGAATATCCCGAGGACGAAAGCTGGGTGATCTTCACCCTGCGGCCCGAAGCCCGCTTTGCCGACGGAACCCCTGTCACCGCCGAAGATGTTGTGTTCACTCATGATCTGTTCATGGAACAAGGGTTGGTCAGCTTCCGCGAAGGTGTCAGCAGGATAATTGCCAATGCCAAAGCCCTTGATGCACGCCGCGTCAAATTCACTTTTCATCCTGACAGTTCGGTCCGTGACCGTATTGGACAGGCCGGTTCAACACCGGTCCTGTCAAAAGCGTGGTTTGAAAAGACCGGTGCGCGGTTGGATGAAAGCCGGCTGGAACAAGCGATGGCCACCGGCCCCTATATGCTGGACAGCTATCAGATCAACCAGCGCATCGTTTACAAACGCAACCCGGATTATTGGGGGGCGGATTTGCCAATCAATATCGGGCGCTGGAACTTTGACACGATCCGGGTTGAGTATTTTGCAGATAGCAACGCCGCGCTCGAAGGATTTTCATCCGGTAGCTATACGTTCCGTGTCGAAAACAGCTCGAAGGAATGGGCGACGTCCTACGATTTTCCTGCGGTGAAGAACGGACAGGTGATCAAGGCAGAGCTGGATGACGGCAATCAGGCCTCGGGTCAGGGTTTCGTGTTCAATCTGCGCCGCGAGAAGTTTCAGGACGTTCGAGTGCGCGAAGCGATTGGCCTTATGTTCAACTTCACATGGTCCAATGAAGCTCTTTTCTATGGCCTCTACGAGCGGGTGAACAGCTTCGCCGAAAACTCCTATCTGGAAGCCACCGGCATGCCCTCGTCTGAAGAACTGGCCTTGTTGGAGCCGTTTGGCGACAAGCTGCCCGAGGGCGCTCTGGGCGAGGCAATCATGGCCCCGACGTCGGGTGACAAACAGTTTGACCGGCGAAATGCCCGTGAAGCGTCACGTTTGCTTGAGGATGCAGGCTGGACCGTCGGCAACGACGGAATGCGCCGCAACGCTGAAGGCAAAACGCTGCGGGTCGAGTTTCTGACCTTTTCGCCAACCTTCGACCGGGTCATCACGCCCTATGTCGAAAATCTGCGCAAGATCGGCGTTGATGCGGTTCTGAACCGGGTGGATACGTCGCAATTCGTCGATCGCCGCTACGCGTTCGACTATGACATCATTACCGACAGCCTGGCATTCGGCTCTGAACCCGGCAGCAACCTGGCGCAGGCTTTCGGCTCGAAAGAGGCTGCGGTTTCCGTTTTCAACTCGCCCGGCGTCGCGGACCCGGTTGTGGACGGTCTGATCGAGGTTGTTCGTAACGCCGATACCAAAGAAGAGCTTGAAACTGCAACCAAAGCCCTGGACCGGGTTATGCGCGCAATGCGGATCATGGTTCCGCAATGGTACAAGAACAAGCATACCGTCGCTTACTATGACCAGTTCGAACACCCCGATCCGATGCCTCCTTATGATCTGGGCTATCTGGACTTTTGGTGGTTTAACGCAGAAAAAGCAGAAAAACTGAAGGCAGACGGCGTGCTGCGCTGACCCGCACCGCACGACCAAGGCACGAATAAGAGAGCGAGACCCAAATGGGCGCATATATTCTGCGCAGGCTTCTTCTGATTATCCCCACCCTGCTTGGGATCATGGTGATCAACTTCACCCTGACCCAATTCGTCCCCGGTGGACCGATTGAACAGATCATCGCCCAGATGGAGGGCGAAGGCGATGTGTTCGCCACAATTGCAGGCGGTGGCGGGGATGCCGGGGGGGCAGGCGGCGGTGGCGATGAACGCTACCTGGGTGCGCGGGGCCTGCCGCCTGAATTCATTGCAGAGTTGGAGAAAGAGTTTGGCTTCGACAAGCCGCCGGTCGAACGGTTCTTCAATATGCTTTGGAATTATATCCGGCTGGATTTCGGTGAAAGCTATTTCAGGTCAATAGGCGTGTTCGAACTGGTCGCCGAAAAGCTGCCGGTGTCGATCACGCTCGGGCTGTGGTCCACCGTGATCGCCTATCTCATCTCGATCCCTCTGGGTGTGCGCAAAGCGGTGCGGGACGGGTCGCGGTTCGACACTTGGACGTCCGGCGTGATCATCGTTGCCTATGCCATCCCCGGCTTTCTGTTCGCCATTCTTCTGCTGGTGGTCTTTGCAGGTGGTTCATACCTGCAATGGTTCCCTTTGCGGGGTTTGACATCCGATAACTGGAGCGAGCTTAGCCTTTGGGGTAAGATCGTCGATTACTTCTGGCACATCACCCTGCCGGTTTTTGCCTCTACCATCGCCAGCTTTGCGACGCTGACACTTCTGACCAAGAACAGCTTTCTGGACGAGATCAAGAAGCAGTATGTCGTCACCGCTCGCGCCAAGGGGTTGACCGAACACCGGGTGTTGTATGGGCACGTTTTCCGTAATGCCATGCTGATCGTGATCGCGGGCTTCCCTGCCGTGTTTCTTGGCGTCTTTTTCGGCGGCTCGGTGATCATCGAAACGCTGTTCTCGCTGGATGGGCTTGGCCGTCTGGGGTTCGAAGCGGCCTTGCAGCGCGACTATCCGGTGATTTTCGGAACGCTCTTTGTCTTTGGCCTGATCGGCCTTCTGGTCGGCATCCTGTCCGACCTCATGTATGTCTTTGTCGATCCGCGCATCGACTTTGAAGGGCGCGAGGTCTGATTATGGCGTTGTCCCCCCTGAACAAACGCCGCTGGCGCAACTTCCGCCGCAACAGTCGCGCCTTCTGGTCGCTGATCCTGTTCTGTTTCCTGTTTGGCCTGTCGCTGTTGGCCGAATTCATCGCCAACGACAAACCCATTCTGGTCAGCTATCAGGGCGAGCTTTACGCGCCGATCTTCAAGTTTTATCCCGAAACCACCTTCGGAGGCGATTTCAGAACCGAGGCGAATTACGGCGATATCGAAGTTCAATGCCTGATCAAATCCGGTGGCTCTGAAGCCTGCTGGGATGACCCCGAAGACACCATTGCGCAGGCCGAGACCGGAATGGTGGCCGGGTCCGATATTCAATCGGGCTGGCTCCTCTGGCCGCCGATCCCCTATAGCTACACGACCATCGTGGACACGGGCGGCGCGGTTCCGTCGCCCCCCACCAGCCAAAACATCCTTGGCACTGATGATACGTCGCGCGATGTAGCGGCGCGCGTGATCTATGGCTTCCGACTATCTGTGTTTTTCACCATAATCGTGACGGTTCTGACTTCGGTCGTCGGCATCAGTGCCGGGGCCATCCAAGGCTATTTCGGTGGCTGGGTGGACCTCGTGTTCCAGCGCATTCTGGAGATCTGGAGTTCGACCCCCTCCCTTTACGTCATCATCATCCTGTTCGCGATATTGGGGCGAAGTTTCTGGCTTTTGGTCTTTGTGACCGTGCTGTTCGGCTGGCCCGCCCTGGTGGGTGTCGTGCGGGCCGAGTTCCTGCGCGCGCGCAATTTCGAATATGTTCGCGCCGCCCGCGCGCTTGGAGTGGCGAACCGGGTGATCATGTTCCGCCATGTGCTGCCCAACGCCATGGTTGCCACTCTGACCATGTTGCCCTTCATCATCACCGGCACAATATCGACCCTTGCCACTCTGGATTTTCTGGGCTTCGGCCTGCCCTCATCGGCCCCATCGCTGGGCGAATTGACCCGGCAAGCCAAGGCCAACCTGCAAGCGCCGTGGCTGGGGTTCACAGCGTTCCTGACTTTTTCGATCCTGCTGTCCCTGCTTGTCTTCATCTTCGAAGGCGTGCGCGACGCGTTCGACCCGCGAAAGACCTTCCAATGAGCGTGCTTCACGTCAAAGACCTGCATGTCGGCTTCCGTCAGGATGGCCAGCTTCACCCCGCCGTGCGCGGTGTCAGTTTCGAGGTCGGCAAAGGCGAAACTGTCGCCATTGTCGGCGAAAGCGGGTCGGGCAAATCCGTCACCGCCCTGTCCACCGTCTCGCTTCTGCCAGACAGCGCACAGATCAGCGGGTCGATCACCTATGACGGGCGCGAGATGATCGGCGCCTCGACCTCGGCGCTGCGCGACGTGCGTGGCAATGACATCAGCTTCATCTTCCAGGAACCGATGACATCGCTGAACCCGTTGCACACCATCGAAAAGCAGTTGACCGAGTCGATTGAGCTGCATCAGGGGCTGAAAGGCGACGCCGTGCGCGCGCGTATTCTTGAGCTTCTGAACAAGGTTGGCATTCGAGACGCCGAAACCCGGCTGGCCCATTACCCGCACCAATTGTCGGGCGGACAGCGGCAACGGGTGATGATCGCCATGGCCCTGGCCAACGGGCCGGAACTGTTGATCGCAGACGAACCCACCACGGCGCTGGACGTGACCATTCAGGCACAGATCCTCGACCTGCTGGCCGAGTTGAAAGACAGCGAGGGAATGAGCCTTCTGTTCATCACCCATGACCTGGGCATTGTGCGCAAGATTGCGGACCGGGTCTGCGTGATGAAAGACGGCGTGATTGTCGAAGAAGGGCTGACCGCCGCGTTGTTTGCCAATCCGCGCCACGATTACACCCGTACCCTGATCAATGCCGAGGCACAGGGCCGCCCCGATCCCGTCCCCGAAGACGCACCCGAAATCGCCCACACCAAGGACTTGCGAATCTGGTTCCCAATCCAGCGCGGCCTGTTGCGCCGCACCGTCGGGCACGTGAAGGCGGTGAACGCCGCCAGCTTCGCGGTCCGGGCGGGGGAAACCGTCGGGATCGTCGGCGAAAGCGGGTCCGGCAAGACGACGTTGGCGCTGGCGGTGATGCGACTGATCAGTTCAGACGGGCCGGTGGTGTTCCTGGGCGAAAATATCCAAGGACGCAGATCGCGCCAGTTGCAACCCTTGCGCCGTGATATGCAGATCGTCTTTCAAGACCCCTATGGTTCATTGTCACCCCGTATGACAGCTGAAGAAATCATTGCCGAAGGTCTGTCGGTTCACGGATTGGAACCCGGCCGCGACCGGCGTGAAATGGTGGCTGAGATCATGGAAGAGGTCGGGTTGAACCCCACCACCATGGACCGCTATCCGCATGAGTTTTCGGGTGGACAACGTCAGCGTATCGCGATTGCGCGGGCGATGATCCTGCGACCCAAACTTCTGGTTCTGGATGAACCAACTTCGGCTCTCGACATGACAGTGCAGGTGCAGATCGTCGATCTGTTACGCGAACTGCAAAAGAAACACGGGCTGGCCTATCTGTTTATCTCGCATGACCTGCGCGTGGTGCGCGCCTTGTCGCACAAGGTGTTGGTCATGCGCGCGGGCGATGTGGTGGAAAGCGGTCCCGCAGATCAAATCTTTGACGATCCGCAAACCGACTACACGCGCGCCCTGATGGCCGCAGCCTTCGACATCGAAGCAGTTGAGGGTGTGTCAGACTAGTTCAAGTCCGCGACTTTGGCCGGTCCCAGAACCTTGCAGCGCGTGTTGCGGGCGTTCAACCGGCGACACGCCAGATCAGCCTGTGCCTCGGACATGCCAACGAAATTTGCGTGCCAGCCATTCGACTGGCGCACAACCTTGCGCAAGGCTTCATCCAGCGTGTCAATCTCTTTCAACGCGGTTTTCAGCAGAACACGCTCGGCCTGATAACGGGATCCAAGCACACCCACATTGATCGCCCAGTGACGACCGCCCGAGGTCGACATGCGAGTGACGACTTCTGGTTCGGCCACTGTTTCGGTCTGTGGTTGCAGCGAGGTCAAGACAATCGCCGCCGGACGCGAACGCGGTGCTGCGACAGTTTCCGGTGCAGCGCTTGCAGGCGCTGCCGTCGTGCCAACGAGAGGTTGCGCGATTGGTTTTGCGGCGGGCGCAGGCGCCGCTGCCATGACGATTTCGGCAACGGATTCTGCTGTCTTGGTCGCGGCTTGCGACTCGGGTGCCGCTTCCGCCACCACCGAAGGTTCATCCTCTGGTTCCGCGATCGCAGTTATAACCGCGTCCTTGATGCTTTCGGTCAGAGCTGCAAGTTGAGCCTGCGCTGCCGGTTCCTGAGCGATCGGACGCGGGGTGGGGCGCGGACTTAGTTTGACTGCGCCGACCAGGCGAATGGTCTTGCCCGCCGCACCGGGTTGAGCGGGTTCAGCATCAACATTGGCATAGACAGGCAAGGCCGGTTTGCGTATCGGCGCACGGCTTGGCGCACGGCGGAAGCCAAGGTCCATCAGCTCGGCAACCTTTGCATTGCGGGACGCAGTGGACTGGCCGCCAAACACCGTTGTGATGATCCGTTCGCCCCCACGTTCGGCAGAGGCAACCAGGTTGAACCCAGCCGCACGGGTGTAACCGGTCTTGATCCCGTCAGCACCTTTGTAACTGTTCAGAAAACGGCGGTTCGTATTGGAGACCGCGCGCACCCCTGCATCCGTCGTAATGCGTGAAAACAGGTTGTAATACTGCGGATGGTCGAAAAACAGGTGACGCCCCAAAGTCGTCATGTCACGCGCGGTGGACAGGTGCCCGTTCTCGGTCAAACCATGTGCGTTCTTAAACTGCGTCCGTGTCATACCCAGTGCTTTCGCGGTCCGGTTCATCCTGCGGGCAAACGCCGCCTCGGACCCGGAAATTGCGATACCGATGGCAGTTGCCGCGTCATTGGCTGACTTCACGGCAGCCGCCCGGATCAGGTAACGGAACTTGATTTTCTGCCCGGCGCGCAATCCCAGCTTCGACGGTGGCTCTGCGGCTGCCTTACTGGTGATTGTCACCACCGTATCGGGGGATATCTCACCACGCTTGATCGCTTCGAACGCGATGTAAAGCGTCATCATCTTGGTCAGGGACGCTGGATGAAGCTGCGTATCGGCGTTGCGGGAATGCAGCACCTCGCCGGTGCGCGCGTCCATCACCATCGCCGCATAGGGCGCGGCTTGCGCACGGCTTGGCGCGAATTGCACGACACAGATAATCACTGCAAGAAATAGCCCAATACGGGCGCACTGCCACGGACGTAATTGCACGTCGTCCACCTTTTCTGCCTCAATCGCCTGGATCTTGTTGTCCGGCTGATTTGTTTTTTTCAGCGTAACACGAAGATTGCGCGCGAGAAAACACCTTATTTTCAATGCGCTAATTCGTGGCTCGTGGGACACGGATCGCAAGTGTTGTGGCGGTCGCCGATTTCGGGTCTATATCTTGAATTGCATTGCCCAATCCCGACTGAAACGCCTGCGCGCTTTTTCGCAACGCTGCGTTATGTCACCGGGCATCATCGGCGTCGAAACCAATTGTTGTGACTTTGCCCTCCATTTTGTATGTGGCTTGAACAAGACCCTGCACCTTGCCCCTTTTATTTGGCGGCATCGGCAATATATTCTGTGAGCCAAGCGACCCAATCATAGCAATCGGAGCAACGCCCAAATGGCCAAACTGCCCTTCATCTTGTCACAAGGCGACGGCGCCGATGATGGCGATGCAGGCCTTGCGGTGGTCACAAAGCCGAAAACCAAACGGCCGCCGATGTATAAAGTGCTGATTTTGAATGACGATTTCACCCCGATGGAGTTTGTCGTCATGGTCCTTGAACGGTTTTTCGGCATGAACCACGCGCAGGCGTTCGAGCTTATGTTAACGGTTCACAAAAAGGGGCTGGCAGTGGTCGGTGTCTTTTCGCACGAGGTTGCGGAAACCAAGGTGACGCAAGTGATGCATCTGGCCCGCGAACATCAGCATCCGCTTCAGTGCACCATGGAAAAGGAGTAGCCGCGCCAGCGGCGACCACCATGCTTCACACAAGATTGTCCCTTGCCCTGCGCGATGGCGCTGTGTCATTGCCGCAGGATGGCCGCCTGCTGGTCATTGGCCCCAACACGCAACATGATGTGTCGGCGCTGCCCAAGGACCGCGTGACCATCTACAACCGCTTCTTTCCCGATCATGCCCACTGGACATCCCGGGGGTTCGACACGGTTCACACATTGCCCGACGGCGGGTTTGACGCAGCACTGGTCTGCGCACCGCGATCAAAACTGCTGGCGCAAGCCTGGGTGGCCGCTGCCACGAAAGCCACCGATGGCGGGTTGATCTTGCTGGACGGACAGAAGACCGACGGCATCGACAGCCTGCTGAAAGCAATCCGGCAAAAGGCGAACCTGCTTGGGGCGCTGTCCAAGGCACATGGCAAACTGGTCTGGTTCGACACTGCCGATGTTGGCGATTGGACCGCCACCGACACACAGCTTGAGGGCGGCTTCACCACCTGCCCCGGCGTGTTTTCAGCCGACGGTATCGACAAGGGATCGGCGGTTCTGGCCGCCGCAATGCCCGATGACATTACCGGTCGCGTGGCCGATCTGGGTGCTGGCTGGGGATATCTCGCGCGGCATATTCTTCAGCGACCCGGCGTCACGTCGCTTGACCTGATCGAGGCCGATCTGGTCGCGCTGGACTGCGCGAAACTGAACCTGGATGATCCGCGCGCTAATTTCATCTGGGGCGATGCGACCCAGTTTTGTCCACCTCAGCCCTATGATGTTGTCATCTCGAACCCGCCGTTTCACACCGGGCGCGCCGGAGATCCCGAGCTTGGCCGGGCCTTCATTCGCGCCGCCGCCGCAATGCTTGCCCCATCGGGGCGTTTCGTCATGGTGGCCAATCGCCACCTGCCCTATGAAGACACGCTGGGGGAACAGTTCAACACCGTCGAAGATCTGGGCGGCACACCGGGGTTCAAGCTTCTCAGCGGCGTAAAGCCACGTCGCACACGGCGCTAGGATCAGCTAGGCTCACCGGGAATCAGGAGGCACACATGTCCTTTTCCATCGCTGGCAAGACCGCCATCATCACAGGTGCCGCCAATGGCATCGGTTTGTCGATCGCCCGCCATTTCGCCGACAACGGCGCGAATGTCATCTGCGCCGATATAGACGAGGCCCGATTGTTAGACGAATGGGGTCCGAACCCCGACAGTGATACGGACGATCCGTCAAACACACGTATTTTTGCGGGCGATCTGCGTGAAAAGCTGACCATCGCCAACCTGCTATCTGCCACCATCGACGCCTTCGAGCGGGTCGACATATTGGTGAATGCCTCGCGACAGGTCATGCTGACCGATCCGCTGGATGCTGACAACAAGGCCGTGCAGATCCTGCTGGATCAGAACCTGATGACCAGCCTGCGGCTCAGCCAATTGGTGGCCAAACGAATGATACAGCAGGGCGAAGAACTGGGCGATGACGACCAGAACACGCCGCTTGGTGCCATCGTAAATCTTTCGTCCATTGCAGCCAGCCGCACCCAACCGGGCCTGATGGCCTATTCGATTGCCAGCGCCGCGCTGGATCAGATGACCCGTTCACTGGCGGTCGCGCTGGCTGCCAATCGCATCCGGGTGAACGCTGTCGCCTTTGGATCGGTGATGAGCGCCAGTTTGCAGGACACGATCCGCGACGCCGGTGAAACGCGCGAGGATATTCTTGAGGGTACCCCCCTTGGCCGCATCGCGTCCGCCAATGAAGTGGCCGAAGCTGTGCAGTTCCTGTCGTCGGAAGGGGCCGGCTTCATGACTGGTCACATCCTGACCGTCGATGGCGGGCGCAGCCTGTTGGACGCCGTTGGCAACCCTGCCCACTAACGCCGCGCCTTTTTCACCTTACCTTTGTTATGACCACAAGAGTTGTGCAACCTCGCACCTGAAGGAAAGCCTTATGACCGACAAGATGGAAGATCAGAAAGCCCGCGCCAGCGCATGGTTTCGCGACCTTCGCGACCAGATCGTCAACGCATTCGAAGGTCTTGAGGACACGCAGGCCACCGGACCTTTTGCCGACCAGCCAGCCGGGCGGTTCGACGTCAGCAAAACAACACGCGCATCGGGCGAAGACACGGATGCTGGTGGCGGGTTAATGAGCGTCATGCGCGGGGGCCGCGTCTTTGAAAAAGTCGGCGTCAACACCTCGACCGTTTATGGCACGCTGGGCAAATCCGCGCAGAAAGCCATGGCCGCACGTGGGGTGCCGGGAATGGAAGATGACCCCCGGTTCTGGGCGTCAGGCATAAGCCTTGTGGCCCATATGCAAAACCCACACACGCCCGCCGTTCATATGAACACGCGCATGTTCTGGACCCCGAACGCCTGGTGGTTCGGAGGCGGGGCGGACCTGAACCCCTGCATTGAATATGAAGAAGACACCGCGCATTTCCACAGCCAACTGGAAGCTGCCTGTCAGCGCCACGATCTAAGCTATTATGACAAATTCAAAGCCTGGGCCGATGAGTACTTCTTTGTCCCGCACCGTGGTCGTGCGCGGGGCGTTGGCGGGATATTCTATGACGATCTGAACACCGGTGACTGGGAAACTGATTTTGCCTTCACCCAGGATGTTGGCCGCGCCTTCCTGCCTGCCTTCGTTCCGGTGACAGAAGCCCGTTGTGACACGCCATGGACCGATGCCGACAAGGACAAGCAGTTGATCCATCGTGGGCTTTATGCCGAATACAATCTGGTCTATGACCGCGGCACCAAGTTCGGCCTGACCACCGGTCACGATGCCGATGCCGTGTTGATGAGCCTTCCGCCCTTTGCGAAATGGGTCTGACACGTGCCCGATGTGCGCCTTGCCATGCGATGCAGATAAGGGCAACCTGCCGGGAACGAAACGAAAGGCCTGCGCGTGACCACTTTCAAACTTGATGATTTCCTGCCTTATCAGTTGGCGGTGCTGTCCAGTCGAGTCAGTGCCGGATTTTCCCGCCATTACCGCAAAGCTTATGGGATATCGGTGTCTGAATGGCGCGTGGTCGCTCATCTCAGCCAGGCGGACAGCGTCAGCGTGCGCGAGATTCACGAACGCGTCGACATGGACAAGCCGAAAGTCAGCCGTGCAGCCTCGCGGCTTGAGGCTGCGGGCTACGTCACCAAGACTGTTAATCCGCAGGATCGGCGGTTGGTCGAGCTTAGTCTGACCCCCAAGGGGCACGAGATGATCGAAGTGCTGACGCCGATCGCGCACGCGTATGAGGCACACTTGTCCGCGCTTCTGGGCGAGAATGACATCGATTTTCGCCAGCGCGTCGGAAAGCTGATCGCGGCTTTGGGGACCGACCTTGCCGAAGAAGACATAACCTACACGGACTGAACCACCTTTTCTGACGGCGCGTCAGAGGCGACAACGTCGCCCCAATTGTGCGATCCTGCCCCAGAACCAAATCAACAGGGGGATTCTCATGTCCGACATCGTAATTCTTGGGGGCGCTCGCACGGCTATTGGCACGTTTGGCGGCAGTTTGGCGGCCACGCCGCCCAGCGCCCTTGGTGCCCACGTCACGCGCGAGGCGATGGCCCGCGCAGGCGTCGAACCCGGTCAGATCGGTCATGTGGCCTTCGGCCACGTGATCAACACCGAGCCGCGCGATATGTATCTGTCGCGGGTCGCCATGATCGAGGCTGGCATTCCCGACACCACACCTGCAATGAACGTAAACCGCCTGTGCGGGTCCGGGCTTCAGGCCGTGGTGTCCATCGCGCAATCGCTGATGCTGGGCGACGCCGATTACGGTGTTGCCGGTGGGGCCGAAAGCATGAGCCGCGCACCGTATATCCTGCCCCAAGCCCGCTGGGGCCAGAAGATGGGTGACACCGGCGCGCAAGACATGATGCTGGGCGCATTGAACTGCCCGTTTGGCACCGGGCATATGGGCGTCACGGCGGAAAACGTCGCGGCCGAGCATGATGTCAGCCGCGCAGATCAGGACGCTTTCGCCCTGGAAAGCCAGAAACGCGCTGCCGCTGCCATTGAAGCAGGGCGTTTCGACAGCCAGATCGTCCCCATCGAGGTCAAACAACGCCGCGAAACGGTGCAGTTTGCCCGTGACGAACACCCCAAACCCACGACGACCGAGGCTTTGGCCGGTCTGCGCACCGTGTTCCAGAAGGACGGAACGGTTACGGCGGGCAATGCCTCGGGTATCAACGACGGAGCAGCAGCACTGGTGCTCGCACGTGCAGACGCAGCTGAGCGCGCGGGTCTGACGCCCATGGCCCGTATCATCGGCTATGGCCACGCGGGCGTGCGGCCCGAGGTGATGGGCATTGGCCCGGTGCCTGCGGTCGAAAACCTGTTGGCAAGGACCGGGCTGACCGTGGCCGATTTCGACGTGATCGAGTCAAACGAGGCGTTCGCGGCCCAGGCCATCGCAGTGAACAAAGGGTTGGGGCTGGATCCGGCCAAGGTGAACCCGAACGGTGGGGCCATCGCCTTGGGACACCCCGTCGGGGCAACCGGCGCGATCATCACGATCAAGGCGCTGTATGAGCTTGAGCGGATTGGCGGGTCGAAAGCGTTGATCACCATGTGTATCGGCGGCGGTCAAGGGATCGCGCTGGCCATCGAACGTATCTGATCAGATGGAGGATCTTGCCCGGCGTCAGCGCCGGGCAAAGACTTACTTCCAGTCGAAGAAATCGTCGCCGGCACGTGACAAAAGCTCTTGGGCCAGTTTGATGCCAAGCGCGGGTCCGTCTGATACAGGCCCCGAAATCTGATCTGACTTTGCCTCTGACCCATCGGTGCGCAGGATTTCCCCGCGCAGGGTCAGGGTGTCGCCATCCAGCGTGGCAAGGGCCGCAATCGGGGTCTCGCACGACCCATCCAATGCACCGAGAAAAGCGCGTTCAGCGGCCAGCCGTTGGCCGGTTTCCGCGTCGTGGATGGCATCCAGCATCTCTTTGACGCGCAGATCGTCAGCGCGCCGTTCGATGCCAATGGCACCTTGGGCGACAGCGTTCAGCATTTCCTCGGTCGGGATCGCTGTTTTCGGCACGCCGTCCATCCCCAGACGGTTCAGACCCGCCATCGCAAGAAAAGTCGCCTCGGCCACCCCATCTTCCAGTTTTTTCAGGCGGGTCTGGACGTTTCCGCGAAACTCGACAACCTCAAGATCGGGACGACGGTTCAGAAGTTGGGCTTTGCGACGCAGGGACGAGGTGCCGACCACGGCGCCCTTGGGAAGATCACGGATGGACCTGTAGTTGATCGACACGAACGCATCGCGGGTGTCTTCACGCGGCAGGTTGCAGTCCAGAACAAGCCCTTCGGGCTGTTCGGTTGGCATATCCTTCATCGAATGCACGGCAATGTCGATACGGCCATCCAGCATCGCCTCTTCGATTTCCTTGGTGAACAGACCCTTGTTGCCAATCTCTTTCAACGGGCGATCTGCGTCGATCAGGGCACGATCATCACCGGTGGTGTGGATCACGACGATCTCGAACGCCGCTTCGGGAAGGTCGAACGCAGCCATCAGGCGGCGACGTGTTTCATGCGCCTGTGCCAGCGCCAAAGGGCTGCCGCGGGTGCCGATTTTCAGGGGGGTGTCGGGGGTCGGATATGCATGTGTCATGCCCATCGTTTACGACGGAAGATCAGGGCTGTCCATGCCTGCGGCACCCCGCACGCTTGACATCCTGTCGCGTGTGAGGGACCACGTCTGAAACGCCGACAGGAAAGGCCCGCACTCATGACCCAGCAAAAGACAATCCTACGCGCATTGGCGGGCGAAACGCTGCCCACGCCGCCAATCTGGATGATGCGTCAGGCTGGGCGCTACCTGCCGGAATACCGGGCCACGCGGGCCGAAGCGGGGGATTTTCTGAAACTGTGTTATAACCCGGAACTGGCAGCCGAAGTGACCTTGCAACCTATTCGCCGCTATGGGTTTGACGCGGCAATCCTGTTTGCCGACATCCTTCTGGTGCCGCAGGCGCTTGGCGCGGATTTGTGGTTCGTCACCGGGGAAGGCCCGCGCTTGTCCACCATCACCAGCCAGGCCGATTTTGACAAACTGGTGGGCAAGGACGACATCCACAAGACGCTGAACCCGATTTACGAAACGGTGCGCATCCTGCGCCGCGCGTTGCCGGACGAGACCACGCTGATCGGCTTTGCCGGAATGCCGTGGACCGTCGCGACCTATATGATCGCAGGGCAAGGCACCAAGGATCAGGGCCCGGCCCATGCGCTGAAAGCCGAAAACCGCCCGCTGTTCGAGGCGGTGATGGACCGGCTGACCGAGGCCACCATAGAATACCTTTCGATGCAGATCGACGCCGGGGCCGAAGTGGTAAAGCTGTTCGACAGCTGGGCCGGGTCGCTGAATGACGACGATTTCCGGAAATACGCTGTGGAACCGGCCCGCAAGATCACGCTGGCGCTGAAAGAGCGCCACCCCGGCATTCCCGTAATCGGATTCCCGCGCGAGGCGGGCGACGGGTATATCGGCTTTGCCAAGGCGACAGGCGTCGATTGTGTGGCGATTGATAACTCGGTCAGCCCGGACTGGGCGGCCAAGCACGTACAGGTCGATGGCTGTGTGCAGGGCAACCTTGCCTCAAGCCATATGGTGACGGGTGGGCAGGCTCTGGTGGACGAGACCCGCAAGGTTGTCGAGGCGTTCAGGAACGGCCCGCATATCTTCAACCTGGGTCACGGGATTACGCCGGATGCCGACCCGGAAAATGTGCAGTTGATGATCGACACGGTGCGGGGCGGCTGACGTCGCTGGGGGCGTTGCCCCCGCGCGAAAGCCTGTCGGCTTTCCCCCTCCCCCAGGATATTTCAGGCCAGAAGAAACGCTTGGTCTTGTCAAGTTGGGCAGGCCCGTGTCTTGTGCGCGGGTTGTCGAAAGGAAGCTGGGATGCGGCTTGGTATTGCCACCCTGATCATTGCATATGTCCTCAGCCAGTTCTATCGCGCATTTCTGGCGGTGATGACACCGGCTCTGAAGGCTGATCTGGGTGCAACGCCCGAGGATCTGGCCCGCGCATCGGGGGCGTGGTTCTTGGTGTTTGCGTTGATGCAGATTCCGGTGGGTTGGGGGTTGGACAATATCGGCCCGCGCAAGGTGACAGCAGCGTTGTTGGCTGTTGGCGGAGCTGGCGGGGCCGCGGTGTTTGCGATGGCCACCACGCCGGATCATATACTTTATGCGATGGTGTTGATCGGGATCGGCTGTTCGCCGGTTCTGATGGCAAGCTATTACATCTTCGCCCGCATCTATTCCCCGAGGGTTTTTGCAACACTGGCCGGTATGGTCATCGGCATAGGATCACTGGGCAACATCGCCGGCGCATTGCCGATGGCGCTGGCAGTCGAGCAGTTCGGGTGGCGCGCCAGTCTTTGGGCGATGTCTGCGGTGACGCTTGTGGTGGCGGGTATGATCATGCTGGCTGTGGACAACCCGCCCAAACTGGTTGCAAAAGACGGTGCCTCGAAAGGGTCGGTTCTTGACCTGTTGAGGATGCCCGCGCTTTGGGCGATCTTCCCTATCATGCTTGTGAATTACACCGCCGCCGCCGGGTTGCGCGGCAGTTGGGCGGGTCCGTATCTGCGTGATGTCTATGGGCTGGGGACGACGGGCATCGGTTGGGCCACCATGGGTATCGCCATGGCCATGGTGGTTGGTAGTTTCGCTTATGGCCCGATGGATCGCCTGTTCAACACCCGAAAATGGATCGTCTTGCCCGGCAACATGATTGCCGTAGGGCTGGTGTTCCTGTTGTGGGTTGTGCCGGAAACAGGCGCCTGGCGCGCTTCGTTGATCATGGCGGCCATTGGGCTGTTCGGGGCGAGTTACCCGCTGATCATCGCACATGCCCGCAGCTTTGTGCCACCGCATCTGGTGGGACGCGGTGTCACCCTGATGAACATGTTTGGGATCGGCGGTGTCGGGCTGTTCCAATATGCTTCGGCCTGCGTGTTTCAAGCCGCACAAGGCCCTGATGTGTCGGTCACGGCCCCCTATCAGGCCGTGTTCCTGTTTTTTGCGGTTCCGGGATTGATCGGCTGTCTTCTGTATCTGCTAAGCGCAGATCGCACTGACTAGGCGCTTCTGCGTCGCTGTGGACGACGTTTTTTGGCCGGAGCGGCATCCGCGCGCGGTTTTGCGTGGGCTGCCCCGTTGGCGCGGGGTTTGCGCCCACTTCCTCCACCACCGCCGCGACGTCCACCACCGCCGCCACCGCCGCCACCTTGGGTGCGGGTTGGGCGTTTTTCCTCGACCGGGCGTGTGCCGCCCAGGATCGGGATCTCGATCTTCATGACTTTTTCAATGTCGCGCAGCAGACCAAGCTCGACGCCTGATACGAAAGAAATCGCGTCGCCGCCTGCACCGGCGCGGGCCGTCCGGCCAATGCGGTGAACATAGTTCTCGGCGACTTCGGGCAGATCGAAATTGTAGACATGACTGACGCCCGGAATGTCGATACCACGGGCGGCAACATCGGTGGCAACCAGAACGCGCGCCTCGCCCGACCGGAACGCGGCCAGTGCACGGTCGCGTTGACCCTGACTTTTATTGCCGTGGATCGAAACTGCTTTGAATCCCTCTGCGACGAGCGTTTTCATCAGCTTTTCAGCGCCATGCTTGGTGCGCGAAAACACCAGCGACAGCGAGTCCGCGTCATGGCGCAAAAGGTCAATCAACAGCGTGATTTTCTCATTTCGGCCGGGCGAATAATAGATGCCCTGCGTCACCTTATCGGCGGCTTTGCCCGGAGGTGATACCTGCACCCTGGCGGGGTTGGTCAAATAGGCGCGGGACAGTTCTTCCATCTGTTTGGGCATGGTGGCCGAGAACAGCATGGTCTGGCGCGGGGTGCCCAGTTCGGGGGCGATCCGGCGCAGCGCATGGATGAACCCCATGTCAAGCATCTGGTCAGCCTCGTCCAGCACAAGGAATGACGCCGTATCCAGACGGATTGCTTTACGATCCAGAAGGTCAATCAAACGTCCCGGTGTAGCGACAAGAATGTCGATACCCGGTGCCAGTGTGCTGATCTGTTTCTTGATCGACATGCCGCCGACCACGGTGCGCACTTTCAGATGTGTGCCGTCGACATAGTCGCGCAGGTTCACCGCGATCTGGTTCACCAACTCGCGTGTGGGGGCAAGGATCAGCGCTTTGACCGATTTCGGTTCGCGCTTGTCATGGTTGCGCAGCAATTGGTGGATCAATGGCAGGCCAAAGGCTGCCGTCTTGCCGGTGCCAGTCTGGGCCAAGCCCATTACATCGCGGCCTTCAAGGACCAGCGGAATCGCTTTGGTCTGAATAGGGGTCGGCGTTTTATATCCGGCTTCGGTCACGGTTGTGACCAGCTTCGGGTCAAGCCCGAGCTCTGCAAATTTTGTCATAATCGTCTTTCTGGCATGCACTCTGGCACACCGCTGTCACGCGGGTCGGGGCGTTATGCCCATCGCATCGGTTGCGGCCAATACTCGCGCTGAACCGCTTGTCCAATGCGCCGAATGGTCGTCAGCACCCCGCGTGATTTGGGAACTTTTGGGAAAAGGGCAATACGCCCTGACTCTGTCTGCCTCGCTTCTTGGGGCGGGTCGCTCACGCGTCGACCGGACAGATAGCGCCCGTATCACAGCGAAAAGCACACAAGTCAACGATAAACATGGCAGATCGCACGCATGACGCTTTCGCGCGCGCGGCATTTGCGCTATGGACGCCCTCGGTCTGTCCAGACTCACAAGGGCTTTGGCAGGCTGAATGCAATATAGGAGGCCGTGATGGGCTATAAAATCGCTGTCGTTGGTGCCACGGGGAACGTGGGCCGCGAGATGCTGAACATTCTGGCAGAACGCCAGTTTCCTGTGGACGAGATTGTCGCGCTGGCGTCGCGCCGGTCGCTCGGCACCGAGGTCAGCTTTGGCGATACCACCCTTACCACCAAGGATCTGGATGCGTTTGATTTCACGGGTTGGGACATGGCGCTTTTCGCTGTCGGGTCCGAGGCCACCAAGCAATACGCCCCCAAGGCGGCTGCCGCAGGTTGCGTCGTTATCGACAACTCGTCGCTCTATCGCTACGATCCCGACATCCCGCTGATCGTGCCCGAGGTGAACCCGCAAGCGATCCACGACTACAAGAACAAGAACATCATCGCGAACCCCAACTGCTCGACCGCGCAGATGGTTGTCGCGCTGAAGCCCTTGCATGACCGCGCCCGGATCAAACGGGTTGTTGTGTCGACCTATCAGTCGGTATCCGGTTCGGGCAAAGACGCGATCGACGAGTTGTGGAACCAGACCAAGGGCATGTATGTGCCGGGGCAGGAAGTGGCCCCGTCGGTTTATCCCAAGCAGATCGCCTTCAACGTGATCCCGCATATTGACGTCTTTATGGACAGTGGCGACACGAAAGAAGAATGGAAGATGGTCGCCGAGACGAAAAAGATCGTCGATCCGTCGATCAGGGTCACTGCGACCTGCGTGCGCGTTCCGGTTTTTGTTGGCCACTCGGAATCGGTGAACATCGAGACCGAGGAGTTTCTGGACGAAGACGAAGCCCGCGACATCCTGCGCGAAGCCCCGGGCATTCTTGTCGTGGATAAGCGCGAAGACGGCGGATACGTCACGCCGGTGGAATGTGTCGGCGACTTCGCCACCTTCATCAGCCGCATCCGTCAGGACGTGACCGTCGAGAATGGCCTGAACCTCTGGTGTGTGTCAGACAACCTGCGCAAGGGTGCCGCCCTGAACGCAGTTCAGATCGCGGAACTTCTGGGCCGCGAGGTTCTGAAGAAGGGCTGAATTCCCATAGTGAGTGAGTTGTGAGAGCCCTGCCTTTTGGTGGGGCTTTCTTACGTGTGGGAATGACAACTCAGGGTCCAGATTGGATGGTTCCGCAATGCAGCCAATGCCAACTCCTGAAAAATCGCTTTACCCTCCCGCAAGTGGAAGGTCTAGCATAAATCCCCAGATTTGATGAAATTAAAGGCACTTATGGAGATCACATTTCAAACGCTGCTGCTAGCATTTGGCCTCGGGTTACTCGGCTTCATCGAACCCTGCACCATTGGCGCACATATGCTGTTTCTGGGAGGCCAGCGGGCCCGCTCGATGGGGCAGCGGATCAGTGCAGCGTTCATCTTTATTCTGGCACGGCTCGTCGTCATGGGCGGATTTGGTGGCTTGATCGTCGTGCTGGGCCAACGCCTTATCGGGGTGCAGACAAGTGCGTGGCTTGTTTTCGGCGCAATCTATCTTGGCCTTGGGTTTGCGATAATCTCTGGTTGGGACAAAACAATGCGCCACCACATCGGGTTCGCGCCCGAACGATGGAAGGTTGCCTCCAACCCGCTTCTGCAAGGACTGGCGTTCGGGCTGAACATTCCCGCCTGCGCTGCACCGATCCTTTTTGGGCTTATGGGCACTGCGACATTCAGCGGGTCGGCGGCGACTGGTTTTCTGATGATGGCGGTCTTCGCACTCGCGCTGTCGCTCCCACTGGTGCCGCTTTCCATCATTCCCGGCCTTGCTCGGCCTCTCGAACGGCTTGCAGACTGGTTGCGACCGCGTCGCTGGCTCGTCGGTGTGATCTTTGTCGGGCTGGGTGTCTGGTCCGCCTGGTTCGGTCTGTTCGTAGAACCTGTGGATTGGAGCGGGACATGACCCCCCGCCGCCGCTTCTGGCACGTCGCAGGTGCAGGCACCGCATTTCAGGCAGGGTCGGCGGCCGTGGACAGTGCAACCGTGATGTCGGCGCTGGTTTTCCAATTGACGGGCAGCACGGTCGCGGTAGGCGCGGTCTCGACGATCCTGCGGCTCGGCTGGCTTCTGCCCCAGCTTTTCGTCGGTTATTTCGCCGGTCGCGGGACGTCTTCAATGCCCTTCTATATTGCAGGCGCGTTTGGACGGACAGCGGCCATAGCAATACTCGCAATCGTTCTTTGGATCGGTGCGGCGGCCGGTTGGACCCATGCCACACTCGGTGGACTAACCCTTGGGCTTTGGGTTCTCTACGCTTTTCTCAGCGGCATCGTTGGCGTTCCCTACAACGATATTGTTGCCCGATCCGTTCCGTCGGAACGCCGGAGCCGGATGCTTTCAATCCGCTTTTTCGGTGGAGGTATCGTCGCCCTTGTCGTCGCGGCGTTGGCAGACAATTTGCTGCAAACGCTCGATTTTCCTACATCCTATGGTGCCGTGCTTGGGATCGCGGCGTTCCTGATGTTGCTCTCGTCTTTGATCTTCACTGCAATGGGAGAACCCGAGCAGAAGTCGCCTTCCAACGCGGCGAGTAGTTTCACGGCCTATTTGCGCGAGGGTGCAGTGACGTTCCAGAACGATCCGGTATTCCGTCGCTTCGTTTTTGCGCAATGGTGCGGAGGCGCTGTTCTCATCGCCGCTCCTTTTTTTGTCGTCGCGGCCGATCACCTTGGGTTAGGTTTGGAGAACGTGGCGCTGTTACTCGGTGCACAGACCTTAGGAGCGCTTGCGGGAAATCCGCTTTGGGGCTGGTGGGGCGATAGCTTGGGTAAATTGAGCCTGATGCGCGCAATCGCAATTGCCCGCACAGCTCCGCCAATCGCCCTTCTGGTTCTTCTGCTGATGCCCTTTCCGCCAGAGCTGGTTGCGCCAATCTTGCTGGTCGTCTTCTTCGTTCTTGGCGCATTGGCGAATGGACTGACGATTGCGGTTATCGGGCTGCTGATGGAGATATCACCCGACGACCGACGCCCCGCCTATAGCGGATATTTCAACGCGCTGACAGCACCCGCTTTCGTTCTCCCTCTTGTCGGAGGCTTTGCTGTCGCTGCCTTGGGAACATGGATCGTCTTCGCGACTGCGCTTGCGGCCGCAATCGGCCAAGCCATGTTTCTGGTGAAGATTGATGTGCGAGAATGAAGGGGAAAGGCGGGACAACTCGGCTGACTGGGTGAGAAACGGAGACTCGGCAAATATCTGGAAAGTCCCGCCAATCTTGCCCTGAATGACGTATTGTCACCCAGCTTCGACCAACGCCTTCAGATTGGCCAAGCCTTTTTCGTAATCGGCTCCAATCCAGCTGTCGAACATCAGGCCCATCCACCGGGCAAAGGGATTCATGCCCAATTTCGTGTCAAAGCCCCAAGTTACCAATGTCCCACCGTCCGCCGGTTCCAGATCGAAATAGGCATTCGCCAATCCCTGCGGTCCAAAATCCAGCGCGGTTTCCACACGTTCGTTGGGGGTGCTGGCCGTAATTACCTGAATACCAGTCCCTACGCTTGGTTCATCAGACGACCAGCGAAGCGTGTTACCGACACCGTCCTCTGGCCCTTCATAGGTAAGCTCTACATTCGGGTCGCGAGACAGCCATGGCGACCATGCTTCGGTGGCTTGCATCGAGTTGACGTGCGGAAAGATGTCCGCGGCGGGGGCAGATATCTGTATTGAACGACTGACGGACACTTCAGACGGCAGCAAGAACGCAATCGCGATCAGGGCGACCACGACGATCGCGAACCCCTTCAACAGCCCAAAAACAAGCTTCATGTAAATCCCTTCCAATAATGGATAAAGGATAGCATGAATTGAGGATTAACGCGATTTAAGTGCAGCGATCATGCGCTTACCGCGCCGAAGCGCCGTGAACGCCGTGCCCAGAAAGATAACCCAAAGGGCAAGCTCCAGCGTGACCAGCCCGAACACAACAGGCGCAAACACCGCAAACACTGCGGCCAATGTGGCAAGCGCCATGCGGTGCTGCTTCGCCATTGGGCCGGAAAAGTCAGGCTCCAACCCCTGCGCAGCACCTGCTTCGCGGGTGTAGGCGGTCAGAACAGCCATGGTCGCCGCAGCCCAGCCCAGCGCAGGCACGCCAACCCCAAAACCCATACCCACAAGGATCGCGATATCCGCATAGCGATCCGGTGCCTCGTTCCAGAATGGACCGTCGGATTCCGCGCGCCCCCCTTCGACCGCAACCATCCCGTCAAACAGATTGCACAGCAGCCGGGCCTGTACCGACAGCGCGGCAATGATCAGCCAAACAGCCGACGCCCCGCCTGACAGCCAGAAGGCCGTGCCCGCAAACACCGCGCACAGGATCGACGCTTGGCTGATCTGGTTGGGCGTGATGTCTTTATGCGCAAGCCAGGAGGCGGCGCGCTGCGCCCATTTACGGTCGCGGGTTGCGATGGGTCGTCGTTGTGTCATGAGACCTCAACTATTAAATCAGGCGACGGACCAGAAATAGCGCGTCAGGTGAAAGAAGATGGGGGCAGAAAAAACGACGCTGTCCAGCCGATCAATAAACCCACCATGGCCTGCGATCAGATGGCCCCAATCCTTCACCCCTTTGTCGCGTTTGATGGCTGACATCACCAGCCCGCCGAAAAAACCCATCAGGGTGACGACCAAAGACAGGCCTGCCGCCTCAAGCGGGGTGAACGGCGTCATCCACCACAACCCTGCCCCCACTGCCGAGGCGCTGATAATCCCGCCCAGAAACCCCTCCCACGTTTTCGAGGGTGACAGGCGCGGCGCGATTTTGTGCCGCCCAATCAGCTTGCCCCAGACATATTGCAGCACATCCGACAATTGCACCACGACCACCAGGAACGCGACAAGAAGCACGTTCTTGCCCTCATATCCGGGGATATTCAGCGACAGAAGCGCAGGCACATGGCTGGCTGCAAAGACGCAGATCATAAGACCCCATTGCGTTTCGGCCACGCGAGTCAAGAAGCCATCCGTGTCACCGTGAACGGCGACGACGATAGGCAGCAAAAGGAAGGCATAGACCGGGATGAACACAGAAAACATGCCATACCAATCCGCCCAGATCAGGACGTATTGCACCGGCAGGATCACGAAAAAGCTGACCACCAAGGCCCAATGGTCGGCACGCCGCTTGGCGGTCAGGGTCAGAAACTCCCGCAACCCCGCGAAACTGAGCACTGCAAACAGGATGACAACACCCGCCTGCCCGCCCAACATGGCCAGCGCCAGCAGGACAGCCATGCCCCACCATGCATTGATTCGGGCGACAAGGTTGTCGATCACCTCGTTATCCGGACCGATCCGCGCCTTCAGCACCTGACCAATTACCGACGCGACAATCAAGATTGCCAAGACCCCGCTGATCAGGGTGGTGAATTCAGCAGGGGCATTCATCGTGCAACCTCGTCTGCCACTTTGGTCAGCGCAGCCTCGGCGCGCGCCAGAAACGCCGCCTTGTCCTCGTTCTCGACCACGCAGAGCGGCTCCCCAAATGTGACCGAGCACAAAAGCGGCACCGGGATCACCTTGCCCTTCGGCATGACCGAGGTCAGGTTGTCGATCCATGTCGGCACAAGCTCCACATCGGGTCGTGCCTGCGCCAGATGGTAAAGCCCGGGCTTGAACGGCAACAGCGTGTCGTCGGTCATGTTACGGGTGCCTTCGGGAAACAGGATCAGGCTTGCACCTTCATCCAGCGCTGTGACCATCTGGCTGATGGGATCCTCGCGACGGGTCTCTGGATTGCGGTCGATCAGAACAGCATTGAAAACCTCGCGCCCGATGAAGGTTTTCAGCTTGCCCGTTAGCCAATAGTCCGACCCGGCAACCGGACGGGTGCGCCCCCTAAGCGCAGGCGGCAGCACTGTCCAGATCAACACGAAATCTCCGTTCGAGCTGTGGTTGGCGAAATAGATGCGCTGGCGCGGCACCGGCTCAACCCCCTGCCACACGCCGCGCACCGCTGTCACAACCCTCGCGAAAAGCGAAATCGCGTTGCCAACCAAAAAGGGCAGTGCGCTATGAAACATCCACCTGACCAATCAGATCAGACAGGACGGAACGTCTTGCTCTTGGCGTCGTAATATTCCAACCCGCCTTCGCCGATGTCGTTCCACAACCCATGTAGCGTCAGCTTGCCGTCTGCCACAGCGTCCTGAACAAACGGAAAGGTCAGCAGATTTTCCATCGACACAAGCACGGCTTCTTTTTCAAGCGTTGCGCTGTCGATCTCGGCGTCGTTGCCGCCAAGACGCTCATACCCCGGTTTTAGAATGTCGATCCAACGCCCTACAAAGGACGTTTTTTCGGACAGTTCCGGTGCGCGGCCATGGCACATTTCGTGAAACCCATGCACGCCGCCACAGCTGGAATGACCCAGCACGATCAGATGGGCGACCTTCAAGGCGGTCACGGCATATTCGATCGCCGCCGATGTGCCGTGGTAATCACCGTCCGGCGCGTATGGCGGAACAAGGTTTGCGATGTTGCGGTGAATGAAGAACTCGCCCTGATCCGCGCCGAAAATCGCCGTGACGTGAACGCGAGAATCACAGCAGGATATGACCATGGCGCGCGGATGCTGTCCCTGTTCAGCAAGTTGTCGATACCAGGATTGGTTATCGGCATACCCCGTGGCCTTCCAGCCATGGTAACGTTGAGCAAGATAGTTGGGCAGCGGTTGCGCGCGTTCCATGATGTCCTCCAATTCCTGTTGCCCCGTATGTAGGTGGCAATCGTATGAAATTCGAGAAAATTTTGCAGTATCCATATACGAATTCTTGAGGCCGTTACGTCACGATCACCACGAGAGGGAATATTACTAGGGGTGAACAGGTGACTGTCGTTGTAAAGTTAAGCCACAGGGAAACCGTGCGGCTGGATCGCGCGCAATTGGAACGCATGTATGTGCAATGGGGCCCGGTGCGGGCCGATAAAGAGGTCAATCAGGCCCTTGAGGATTTGGCAATCGGCATGGCCGATGTTCAGAAATCACACCGACAAGGGCGAACCGAAGATCTGCGTGATCAGGTGCGAAATCTGATCGCGATTGCCAACAGAATCGGCATGACAAGCCTTGGCCGGGTGGCCCGCGATGTGCTTGATCTGTCCAACACAAGCGACCTTCCGGCCTTCAACGCAACGGTGGCGCGTTTGGGCCGGATCAGTGAACGCAGCCTGATTGCCGTGTGGGACATTCAGGATATGTCGATCTAAGCGGTTCCAAGCCGACCCGTGCCTTTGCCTTGCGGTGCCGCGCTGTCGCGTTAAGTTGTCTTCGCAACAACATATCCGAGGCCAAGATGACCCTGACATTTGCCCCTGAGACTCCGGACGCCATTCCCCTGATTGCGATCGAAAAAGGTGATGAAACCGTTCTGAGCGCCCTGCCGGAACCCGCACGCGTCTGGGCACGCGCAAATGGCTTTCAGGGAACGTTGGGTGAAGTTTTGGTGGTGCCGGACGAAGACGGCGTGCCTGCGCTGGCCTTGGTCGGCAATGGTGACGAGGCGGCCCGTTCACGCAACCGCTTTGGTATGGCTGCGGCACGCGCCAAGCTGCCCAAAGGCACCTATCGCCTACAACACGCGTTGGACCCGACCGCGCTGGAAGAAGCCGCGCTTGGCTGGCTTTTGGAAGGGTATCGGTTCGACCGATACGCCGACCAGAAACGGCCCGAAGCGATGATCGTCGCACCCGACGGAATTGATGCAAAGCGGCTTGAGGTGATCGCGGCGGGTGAATCGCTGACCCGCGATCTGATCAACACGCCGACTGAAGATTTGGGGCCGGACCAACTGGAGCAGGCGATCACCACATTGGCGAAGGATCATGGCGCCAAGGTCACTATCACCACAGGCGATGCGCTGCTCAGGGACAACTTGCCAATGATCCATGCCGTGGGCCGTGCCGCGGACCGTGCGCCCCGGCTGATCGATCTGCGCTGGGGGGATACAGGCCCGAAGCTGACACTGGTTGGCAAAGGCGTTTGTTTTGATACCGGGGGGCTGAACCTGAAACCCGGTGCGTCCATGGGCTTGATGAAAAAGGACATGGGCGGGGCGGCCACCGTGCTGGGTCTGGCGCATATGATCATGGCGCTTGGGCTGAAACTACAGCTTCGGGTCCTGATCCCGGCTGTGGAAAACGCGGTCGCGGGCAATGCGTTTCGCCCCGGCGACATCCTGACCTCGCGCAAGGGTCTGACGGTCGAAGTGAACAACACCGATGCCGAAGGGCGTCTGGTCCTGGCCGATGCGCTGGCCTTGGCGGATGAAGAAAAGCCCGAGCTGATTGTATCGATGGCGACGTTGACCGGGGCCGCGCGGGTCGCGGTCGGCCCGGACCTGTCGCCCTTCTATGCGACCCAGCCAGCCGATGCCGATGCGCTGCGCAAGGGGGCCACTGCGGCCGCGGACCCGGTATGGGAAATGCCCCTGTGGAAGCCCTATGAAACGATGATTGAACCCGGCATCGCCGATCTGGACAACGCGCCCAAGGGTGGCTTTGCCGGCTCGATCACCGCGGCGCTGTTTCTGAACCGATTTGTCACGGACACTTTGCGGTATATGCATTTCGACATCTATGGCTGGAACCCCAACGCCGCCCCTGCCCGCCCGAAGGGCGGGGTCGGAATGGGCGCACGAGCACTGCTGGCGGCCCTTCCTGACATGTTGGATCTGTGATGGATGCCCGCCTGACCCCCGCCAACGCGCGCGTCGCGCATGAAAGCCTGCGCGACCAAGTCGATGCACCTGAATATACGCAAGGCACATGGCACCGTATCGCGGGTGGTGTGGTGGATATACTGAAAGCCCCGAACGGCTCGCGCAACCGTCAGGCGCTGTTTGGCGAACGCGTGTTGCAGTTGGAGGACCACGATGGCTTTGCCTTCATGCAGGCCGAAAAGGACGGATATGTCGGCTATATCGCCTCGGCTTGCCTGACTGACGACGTGCGGGCAACTCATTGGGTCTGCACGCTTGGCTCGCATCTCTACCCTGCCCCTGACATGAAACAACACGAAGTGGATGCGCTGTCATTTGGTGCACAAGTAACCATCGTCGCCACTGCCAATCGGTTTTCGGAGACCGATACCGGGCTTTTCGTGCCGACAGCGCATCTTTGCCCGGTTGGGACGCCGCATGGCGATACTGTCACCAATGCCGAGCTGTTTCTGGGCACGCCCTACCTGTGGGGCGGCAACTCGCGCGCGGGCATCGATTGTTCGGGTCTGGTGCAAGCCGCGCTTCTGGCAGCGGGCTATGAGTGCCCCGGTGACAGCGACATGCAGGAAACGCTGGGCACCGCGATTGCCGAGGACGCACCGCTTGAACGCGGTGATCTGTTGTTCTGGAAGGGTCATGTTGCAGTGGTGGTCGATCAAATGCGCATGATCCATGCCAACGCATATCATATGGCCGTTGCCTATGAAGACATCGCCGCCGGGGTCGCCCGCATCGAAGCGCAAGGCGACGGGCCGGTCACGGCGCGTCGGCGGCTCTGACCTTTATTCAACGGCACGGATCAGCTTTCGTTCCAGCACCCTGAGCACAGCCTGCAAATCGCTGCCACGTTTCAGGATGCGCCCGTCCATACCGATCACCGCATACTGCCCCTGTCGATTCCGCAGCTTGGGGCGTTTTTCGATCCGGTAAAGAGGCGTTTCCGCAGTGCGCCGAAAGACCGAGAAAATCGCGACCTCGCGCAGAAAGCTCATCCCATAGTCACGCCATTCGCCAGCGGCGACCATGCGTCCATAAAGGCCCATAATGGTGCCAAGTTCCCTACGATGAAAGACAACTTGGTCGTCCGGTTGGCCCTGCCCGGGGAAGGGCGTCAAGTTTTGCATGTTCATACCTTCAGCTTGCCGATCAAAGGTGAACAAATCAATCCCTGCCCAGATTTGGTCGCGTTTTCGTGCGGAAGAAACCACAGGGCTTCCTTTTTGACGCCGCGTTAACCCGCCATATCTGAGCCTGTAGAGAGAG
This sequence comes from Aliiroseovarius sediminilitoris, assembly GCF_900109955.1. Classification (NCBI taxonomy): domain Bacteria; kingdom Pseudomonadati; phylum Pseudomonadota; class Alphaproteobacteria; order Rhodobacterales; family Paracoccaceae; genus Aliiroseovarius; species Aliiroseovarius sediminilitoris. The sequence continues at coordinate 2,951,145 of NZ_FOJB01000001.1, forward strand.
CGTGAGCTCAGCCCGGTGTCGTGGTAACAGCCCCCACCCAGTTTGCGGCACCGGGTCTACTTTCTTAGGGCGTCCGTTTTCCGCACACTATCCGACACCGACAACGATGCGACCGGGCGGGCGCGTGCAATGACACAACACTATTGACCGAACGGTCAGCTTTGTGCATCCTCGTCAGAACACGTGGGGGGGAACATGACGCCACAAGACCGTGCAGAACGCGCCGCCAAGGCGATGTGGGACGACGATCCCGCCTCGCAAGGCTTGGGCATGTCATTGGACCGGATCGGCCCTGGACATGCTGTTATCTCGATGAAAGTTCGCGGCAATATGGTGAATGGGCACGGGATATGTCACGGCGGGTTCATATTCACCTTGGCCGACAGCGCCTTCGCCTTTGCCTGCAACAGCTACAACCACTGTGTTGTCGCGCAACACAACTCGATCACCTACCTAATGCCCGGCAAACTGGGTGAATTGCTGACCGCAACGGCCAGCGAGACAAGCCGGACCGGGCGATCCGGGATCTATGACGTAACCGTCACCGGAGAAGACGGGCGCAATGTGGCCCTTTTTCGCGGCCATTCGCGCCAGATTTCCGGCACGCATTTCGACGAAGACGCCTGACATTGGGCGGGACGCCGACCCGCCGGAGGAGAGACATGAAGGACCTGACGCCCCGCAAGGAAGACCTGGACCCGATCGAAATCGCATCGCGCGACGAGATCGCCGCCCTTCAGCTTCAGCGCATGAAGTGGTCGTTGAAACACGCCTATGACAATGTGCCGTTTTATCGCAAAAGCTTCGATGACGCGGGCGTGCACCCCGACGATCTGCAAAACCTGTCTGACCTGGCAAAGTTCCCCTTCACCGTGAAACAAGACCTGCGCGACAATTACCCGTTTGGTCTGTTTGCCGTGCCACGAAGCGCGATTGCGCGCGTTCACGCAAGCTCGGGCACGACAGGACAGCCGACGGTGGTTGGCTATACCAAAAACGATCTGGCGATGTGGTCCACGGTGGTCGCGCGCTGTATGCGCGCCTCGGGGCTGCGCCCGGGCGATGTGCTGCACAACGCTTATGGTTATGGTCTGTTTACAGGTGGTTTGGGCGTGCATGGCGGGGCCGAGGCGCTGGGTCTGACGGTGGTTCCCGTGTCCGGCGGCATGACCCAACGCCAAGTGCGCCTGATCGAAGATTTCCGCGCCGATGGCATCACCGTGACGCCGTCTTACGCGCTTTCGATCCTGGACGAATACGCAAAGCAGGGGCTTGATCCACGCAAGAGCCCGCTGAAGGTCGGTATTTTCGGGGCCGAGCCATGGACCAACAACATGCGCCGCGAGATTGAGGAAGCGTTCGACATGCACGCGGTCGATATCTATGGCCTGTCCGAGGTAATCGGGCCGGGCGTCGCCAATGAATGCGTCGAAACCAAGGACGGCCTGCACATCTGGGAAGACCATTTCTATCCCGAGATCATCAACCCGGACACCGGCGAGGTGGTCGAGGATGGCGAACTGGGCGAGCTTGTGTTCACCTCACTGACCAAGGAAGGCTTTCCGATCATCCGCTATCGCACCCGCGACCTGACCCGCCTGTTGCCGGGCACCGCGCGGTCGATGCAGCGGATGGAAAAGATCACCGGGCGGTCGGATGACATGATCATTCTGCGCGGCGTCAACGTTTTCCCGACCCAGATCGAAGAACAGTTGATGGACGTTCCCGCGCTCAGCCCGCATTTCCAGATCGAACTGACCCGCCCCGGCCGGATGGACGAGATGCATGTTCACGTCGAGATGGCCGAGGGGCTGCCGCAAGAGGGTGCCGAGGCGGCCGCCCGCGCCTTGTCGGCCAAGATCAAATCCAATGTCGGTGTCAGCGCCAAGGTGCATGTTGCCGACGGGGGCAAGGTTGCACGCAGTGAAGGGAAAGCTGTAAGGGTCGTCGACAACCGCCCGAAGGAGTGACCGATGCCACGAGGGATCGCCCGCGACCATGAAGAGAAACGCGCCGCTATCCGCAAGGGGGCGGCCGCCTATTTCGCTGAACACGGGTTCGACCGCGCCTCCATGACAGCGGCGGCCAAGCATTGTGGCGTGTCGAAAGCGCTGATCTATCACTATTACGACAGCAAGGAAGCGCTGCTTTTCGACATCCTCGACACGCATCTATCTGGGCTCGTGGCCGAGGTCGAAGCCGCCCCGCGCACCGACGGGTTGCGCGGTCTTGTACGGGCGATCCTTCAGGCCTATCGCGGTGCAGATGCCGAACACAAACTGCAACTGGACAGCCTTTCCGTGCTGGAACCGGATCAGCAGGCCCCGCTGATCAATCTTCAGCGCCGCCTGATCGACATGATGGGCGCCGCCCTGCAAAACGAAGCACCCGAGGCATTTGAGGGCAACCGCAACCTGCGCGCGGTAACGATGTCGGTTTTCGGCATCCTGAACTGGTATTACATGTGGAACCGGCCCGGCAAAGGGCTGGATCGTGACGAATATGCCGACCTTGTCACGGACCTGGTTCTGGGTGGAATCCACGCGCTATGACGCGCCGCCTGCACCTTGAACGCGACTTAGGGACCAATCGGCATCACCTGCAAGGCTTGCCATCGCGGTCATCATAAACACTATGGCTCGATTGATGGGCGTGGATTGGGCGTCTTGGATGCGGGCGCCCTTTTGTATCATTGGGTCAGGAACACCAGACCCGGTCGATAATGCCATCCTCATCAACAGAGATATTCAGCCTGTCGGGGCGATAATCCTGTGTCAGCGTTATACCGGGTTTCACGACCCTCGTCGCATGTGGCAGGTCAACTTCGCGCAGGGTTCCCGCATCCTGTCCAACCAGTCCGCGGAAACGGTCCTGCCCACAATTGGGGATGAAGGTGTCTGGCGCTGGCACCGGAGGCGTTGTTGCCAGACATCCGGTCAGGGCCAAAAGGGTGGTCAGGAAAGTGAAGAGCCTCATACCCCCTATTTGCCTTGCAATGTCGTGACATGGCAAGGGCAGGTCGCACCGAGGTTGAAAATCCCGCGCCTTTCCCGCAACCTGCCTGTAACATAGAATAGGAGAGACACCATGCGCACCCGTGCAGCCGTCGCCGTGGAAGCCGGCAAACCGCTTGAGATTATGGAGGTGAACCTTGACGGCCCGAAAGCGGGCGAGGTTCTGGTAGAGATCAAGGCCACCGGTCTTTGTCACACCGATCTGTTTACCCTGTCAGGTGCAGACCCAGAAGGCTTGTTTCCCGCGATCCTGGGCCATGAAGGTGCCGGTGTGGTGGTCGAGGTCGGGCCAGGTGTCACCTCACTTCAGGTTGGCGATCACGTGATCCCGCTTTACACACCCGAATGTCGTGAATGCGAGTACTGTCTGAACCCGAAAACCAACCTGTGCCAGTCGATCCGATCGACACAGGGACAGGGCCTGATGCCTGACGGGACCAGCCGCTTCTCGATGCTCGATGGAACGCCGATCCTGCATTATATGGGCTGTTCCACATTTGCGAACCACACTGTGCTGCCCGAAATAGCATTGGCGAAAGTGCGCAAGGACGCTCCGTTTGACAAGATTTGCTATATCGGTTGCGGCGTGACCACGGGCATTGGCGCTGTGATCAACACCGCGAAGGTCGAAATCGGATCCACCGCGATTGTGTTCGGGCTGGGAGGGATCGGCCTGAACGTATTGCAGGGCCTGCGTATGGCCGGGGCGGATCAGATCGTCGGTGTGGACCTGAACGATTCAAAAATCGAGATGGCGACCCGGTTCGGCATGACCCATTTCGTGAACCCCTCGAAAGTCGAGGGTGATCTGGTCGCCCATCTGGTCGAACTAACAGGCGGTGGCGCGGATTATACCTTCGATGCCACCGGGAATGTCGGCGTCATGCGCACCGCATTGGAAAGCGCGCACAAGGGATGGGGCGAAAGCGTCATCATCGGCGTGGCGCCTGCCGGTGCCGAAATCTCGACCCGCCCCTTCCAACTGGTCACGGGGCGTGTCTGGCGCGGCACAGCCTTCGGTGGCGCGCGAGGTCGCACGGACGTGCCGCAGATCGTCGATTGGTATATGGACGGCAAGATCGAGATTGACCCGATGATCACCCACACAATGGGTCTGGACGACATCAACAAGGGGTTCGACTTGATGCATGCGGGTGAAAGCATCCGCGGCGTCGTCCTTTATTGACGCACCACCTGACTGGAAGAAACGTCAAAGGTGGCAGGACACCGCAAGGTCGCCTGCCCCACTTTTTTTGTGGGGTTGTGTCGCAGAGAAAAACCCATAAATTAGAACCGTTCTAATTTAGGAGCCTATGTCATGCTATCTGGCACCCTTAACCGTCGTCGTTTTTCGGACCTGTCTGAACAGGAAATTCTGGCCCTTGCCATCTCGAACGAGGAAGACGACGCGCGTATTTATCGTCAGTATGCCGAACTCCTGCGCACAGACTATCCAGCCTCGGCCAAGGTGTTTGATGGCATGGCCGAGGAAGAGGACGAGCATCGGCGCTTGTTGATTGATGCCCACAAGGCACGGTTTGGGGATATGATCCCACTGATCCGGCGCGAGCATGTCGCGGGGTTCTATGCCCGCCGCCCGGTGTGGCTGGTGGAAAATCTGGGGCTTGAAACCATCCGGGGCGAGGCCCGCGAGATGGAACGACAGGCCGAACAGTTCTATCGCAAGGCCGCTGATCGCACGTCGGATGCCAATGTCCGCAAGCTGTTGGGTGATCTTGCCGCCGCCGAAGCCGATCACGGCAATGTCGCAGGGCAGTTGGAAGCCGACCACCTGAGCGGCGATGCCCGGTCGGAAGAAGATGCAGACGCCCATCGCCAGTTCGTTTTGACATGGGTGCAACCGGGCCTTGCGGGCTTGATGGATGGGTCGGTCTCGACCCTTGCACCAATCTTTGCCACCGCCTTCGCCACGCAGGACACGCACACAACCTTTCTTGTGGGGCTGGCTGCCAGTGTTGGCGCCGGCATTTCGATGGGCTTCACCGAGGCCGCGTCAGACGACGGCGAACTGTCGGGGCGCGGCAGCCCCGTGAAGCGCGGCTTTGCGTCCGGCATCATGACGACGCTGGGCGGGCTTGGACATGCCCTGCCCTATCTGATCACCGATTTCTGGACCGCGACGACCATCGCCATTATTGTCGTGTTCATCGAGCTTTGGGCCATCGTCTGGATCCAGAACCGTTTTATGCAAACCCCGTTCATGCGAGCCACGCTGCAAGTGGTCGTTGGCGGCGCGCTGGTCTTTGCTGCGGGGGCGTTGATCGGGGGCGGTTGACGTCAGCTTCGCCGCACAAAAAGCGTTAGCACACCGCAAGATGCACAGACATCTCGTCAATGCGTAATCCTCATGCTAGGGCTGGGCAATGATAGATGTTCTGTTGCAAACACTCCCTTTCTTTGCCGTCATCGGACTGGGTTTCGGGGCCGCTGCGCGCGGCTTTTTCCCGCCTGAGGCCACGGCCTATCTGACGCGCTTCGTATTCTACTTCGCGCTTTCGGCCATGCTGTTTCGCTTTTCCGCCAATCTTGGCCTGTCCGAGGTCGTCAGTTGGCCATTCATCTGGGCCTACGCGCTTGGCGGTGGGGCAGTCTATCTGTTGGCCACCGCCGTCGCCCTGTTCCGCAGACGCGGGCTGGAAGAAGCAGCCGTCGAAGCGCAATGCGCGGTCATTGGCAACACCGGCTTTCTGGGGGTGCCGATGCTGGCGCTGCTTATGGGCGAAGCGGCCATAGGCCCCGTGATGCTGGTTCTGGCCGTCGATCTGTTCCTGTTCGGCAGTCTGATCGTGATCCTGATCACCGGATCGCGCGACGGGCGGATCAGCCCGGCGGTTCTGGGAACGGTGGGTAAAGGGCTGATCACCAACCCGATGATTGTCTCGATGGCGCTTGGATTTGCATGGGCCGCATCCGGCTGGGCTTTGCCAGAACCGGTCAGTCGGTTTCTGGACCTGCTCGCAGGTGCCTCGACGCCCGGTGCCTTGTTTGCCATTGGCGCATCCCTTGCGGCCAAATCCGCCGAACGGATCAGAACTGCGGTATGGCTGTCTTTCGCCAAGCTGATCCTGCACCCGCTGGCCGTCGGCATTCTGGCATTCCTTGTCTTTCCGGTGGACATGTTCTCGGCCAGTGTCATGGTCGCCGCAGCAGGGCTTCCGGTGGCGGGCAACGTCTATATCCTGGCCCAGCACTACGGCGTTGCGCCGCAGCGCGTTTCGTCGGCTATCCTGATATCGACAAGCGCATCGATTCTAACCGTTTCTGCCATTCTTGCCTGGTTGTCCCCATGATCCTTCTGTCCGGCGCATATCGCCTGTTCTTTCCATTCGCGGCGTTGTTCGCCGGCACTGCCATTCCCATATGGTTGATCTATCACGCCGGTGTGGTTGAACGTATGAACAACCCCCTGCTGTGGCACCAACACGAGATGCTGTGGGGCTATGTGCCCGCCGCTATCGCAGGTTTCCTGTTCACCGCAATCCCAAACTGGACGGGACGCCCAGCCTTGGGGCCCAAAACGGTTGCGGGTCTGTTTGGCCTTTGGCTGACCGCGCGTATCGCCATGTTTGCCGCCCCTGACGGTGCGCTGTCACACACTGTGGCTTTGGCTTTTCTGCCGATTGTTGCTCTGCTGGTGCTGCGCGATCTGATTGCCGCCCGCAACCGCCGCAACTATGTCGTCGCTGGCGTCGTGCTCGCTCTGGGTCTGGCGCAAGCCGTCTTTTTGATGTCAGATGCTCAGCTTGGGCTGTCCATGGGCTTTGCCCTGACATTTATCCTGATGGTTCACATCGGCGGTCGAGTGACCCCGGCGTTCAGCCGCAATTGGCTGAAAAAGCGTGGGGTCAAGAACCTGCCCGCCGAATTTGGCCCGGTCGATCAAGCTGCCATTGGCCTAAGCGCGGCAACGGCTGCCAGTTGGATCGTGTTCGACCCGGGTGTTGTCACCGGTATACTGGCCGCCTTGGCTGCGATCGCCCTTGCCCTGCGTTTATCACGCTGGCGGGGCTTTGCCGTCACGCAAGAGCCGCTTTTGTTTGCACAGCACGCGGGCTATGCGTGGCTTCCGATCTCGATGACGCTTCTGGCGCTGGCGTCGCTGACTAATCTTGCAAATATCGGGCAGGTTCACCACGCGCTTGGCGCAGGTGCCATTGGTTCGATCACCATGATCATGATGCTACGCGCCCTTTTGGGTCATTCGGGCCGACCAATCGAAGGTGCCCGCTTTGACCGCGTATACCTGAATTTCGTGCATGTCGGCGCGGTCCTGCGCGTCACTGCTGACTGGACCGGCGATCCCACGTATTTCTATTATCTTGGGGGCGTTTTCTGGTCGGTCGCGATGATCTGTTTTTTCATCCGCATATTTCCCATTGCACTGGCACCACGTGTCTAGTTAGCTCACTCACATCAGTTGAGGGAGCCGCAGATGGAAACGTTATCAGAAAACGCCTGTTTCGGAGGCACGCAAGGCGTCTATAAACACGCATCAAAAGCGACCGGCACCGACATGACATTTGGGCTGTTCAGCCCGGTCGAGGCACAAGACGGCCCCGTGCCTGTTCTTTGGTTTTTATCTGGTCTGACCTGCACTCATGAAAACGCCATGACCAAGGCCGGCGCGCAATGCTGGGCGGCGGAACATGGCATCGCCCTGATTTTTCCAGACACCAGTCCACGAGGGGATCATGTGGCAGATGATGACGCCTATGATCTGGGGAAAGGTGCAGGCTTTTACCTCAATGCCACGCAGGATCCATGGGCCGCGAACTTCCAGATGTGGGATTACATAATCGAAGACTTGCCCGCGCTGGTGTTCGACCACTTCGCGCTGGACCCTGAACGACAAGGCATCACCGGTCATTCGATGGGCGGGCACGGTGCCCTGACCATCGCAATGACCCTGCCCGAGCAGTTCAGGTCCGTGTCTGCCTTTTCTCCGATCTGCAATCCGACCGCGTCAGATTGGGGCCGCAAACAGCTTGAGGCATATCTGGGCGATGAAGAAGATGCCGATTGGTTGGCCCATGATGCAAGCCACCTGATGCGCCAGCGCGGGTTCGATGGTCCGATGCTGATCGACACCGGCACCAAGGATCAGTTCATCGACCTTCTGCGCCCCGAAACGTTGGCCCACGCTATCGCGAGCAGACGCCAGCAAGCCGTGTTCCGTATGCAGCCCGGTTATGACCACAGCTATTTCTTCGTGTCCTCGTTCATGGAAGAACATGTTGGCTTCCACGCCGAAGCGCTCTGGGCTTGATCTGACGTGGTCGTCTTTGTGGATGCCGACGCCTGCCCGGTAAAGGCCGAAGCTGAAGCCGTGGCCACCCGTCACAAGACCAAAGTGTTTTTCGTATCCAATGGCGGGTTGCGTCCGTCGCAAAACCCCTTGGTCGAAATGGTCTATGTTCCTGATGGGCCCGACGTGGCCGATATGTGGATCGCAGATCGCGCGGGGCCATCAGACGTGGTGGTCACGGGTGATATCCCGCTTGCCGCCAAATGCGTCGAAGCCGGGGCGCAGGTGTTACGCCATTCCGGCGAGCGGTTCACCGAAAGCAATGTGCGCGAACAGCTTGCGATGCGGGATTTGATGACAGACTTGCGCGCCGCCGACCCGTTTCGGCAGGGTGCCGGGCGCGCGTTCTCAAAATCCGATCGCGCGCGGTTTCGCGAGGCATTGGAGATGGCATTGCGGCGCGTTGCTTCCACCTAGGCGATAGGCGGATTTCCGCAACAATACCAGACGGTAAGGGGAGGCACGGGTTGCAATTCCCCTTACATATCCCCCTGTAAATGATGTTTGATAAATGTGACCAAAGGCGCTGCCGTTTTGAGGCGTTCCAACACACCCGACGGTAAATTTGCCAACCGGCCTGACCAGAACGTGAAATAGGGCAAGAAGACATTTTTAATGACGCGTGACAGGGGAAGGCTTCGGCCTTCCCTTTTTTCCGCCCCATTCCGATGTTTGCGCACGCAGACTTGCGTATCTGCGCCTTGCACACTAGGCAGATATGGCAAACTGACCGGAGGGAAAGTCATGCCGCATAGCGACCCAAGAACGCTGGTTTCAACCGACTGGCTTGCCAAGCATCTGAAAGACCCGGACCTGCGCGTGATCGACGCCAGTTGGTATATGCCGGACATGGGCCGCGACGCGCGTGCCGAATACGACGCGGCACATATTCCTGGCGCTCGCTATTTCGACATAGATGAAATTGCAGACCTGCGATCAGACCTTCCGCACATGATGCCCCCGGTTGAAAAATTCATGTCCCGCGTCCGCGCCATGGGCATCGGCGATGGCCATCAGATCGTCGTCTATGATGGTATGGGTCTGTTTTCCGCCGCGCGTGTCTGGTGGATGTTCCGCCTGATGGGCCACAGGGACATCGCTGTGTTGGACGGCGGTTTTCCGAAATGGCAGGCCGAGGGGCATCCCATCGAAGACCTGCCCCCTGTCGTCCGCGACCGTCACATGACAGTCGTGCGACAGGCCCATATGGTGAAAGACGTCACACAGGTTGCAGCAGCGTCAAAGCTGGGCGATCATCAGATCATCGACGCCCGGTCTGCCGAACGGTTCCGCGGCGATGCGCCCGAGCCGCGCGAAGGGTTGCGTGCGGGCCATATCCCGAACTCAAGGAATGTGCCGTTTCGCAGTTTGCTGAACGACGACGGCACAATGAAATCCCCGGAGGAGATGCGTGGCATCTTTGAAGCTGCGGGCGCGGACCTTGAAAAGCCCGCGATCCTAAGCTGCGGATCGGGCGTGACCGCAGCGATCCTTGCGCTGGCGCTGGAGCGAATGGGCCATGACCGCCACGCCGTCTATGACGGAAGTTGGGCCGAGTGGGGCATGTATAACGACCTGAAAGTCGAGACCGGAGAATAGACGATGTTCAACAATCTGAACCCTCAGCCCAAAGACAAGATCATTGCGCTGATGAGCCAATACCGCGAAGACCCGCGTGAAGGAAAAATCGACCTTGGCGTCGGGGTTTACAAGAATGCGCAAGGCGTGACCCCGGTCATGCGCGCTGTGAAAGCCGCCGAGAAGGTGTTGTGGGATCTTGAAAGCACGAAATCCTATACCGGGTTGGCTGGCGACCCGGCGTATTGTCGCGCTCTGTCTGGTCTGGTTTTGGGCGAAAGTGTCGGTGCTGACCGCCTGTCAATGGCCGCCCAGCCAGGCGGCACGGGTGCCATTCACCAAGCGGTCGAGCTGATCAAGATGGCCTCTCCCGACGCGACGATCTGGCTGTCCGCACCCACGTGGCCGAACCACCCGTCGATCATCAAGCATCTGGGCATGAAAATGGCCGAGTATCGCTATTTCGACAATGAAAGCCGCGCTGTTGATTTCGACGGAATGAAGGAAGACCTGAAGGGCATCAAGGCGGGTGACGCGGTGCTGTTACACGGCTGCTGTCACAACCCGACCGGCGCGAACCTGACCTTGCCGCAATGGAAAGAAGTGGCCGCGCTGATCGTCGAAAAAGGTGCAACGCCACTGATCGACATCGCCTATCAGGGCTTTGGTGATGGGCTGGATCAGGATGCCGCCGGTGTTCGTTTGATCGCGCAAACGGTTCCCGAGGCATTGATTGCGGCGAGTTGTTCGAAAAACTTCGGCATCTACCGCGAACGTACCGGGCTTCTGGTCGGCATCTCGCAAAATGCTGAACAGGCTGGCATCACCCAGCAGAACCTGACCCACCTGAACCGCCAGAATTTCAGCTTCCCCCCGGACCACGGGGCGCGTCTTGTGACCATGATCCTTGAGGATGACGGCCTGCGCGCCGACTGGATGGCCGAGCTGGAAGAGGTCCGCACCGGCATGTTGTCCCTGCGTGAAAAACTGGCGAGCGAATTGCGCGCGCGCACCGGGTCAGACCGCTTTGGCTTCATTGCCGAACACCGCGGCATGTTCTCGCGTCTTGGTGCAACACCTGAACAGGTCGAGGCGCTGCGCGTCGATCACGGCATCTATATGGTCGGAGACTCGCGGATGAACATCGCGGGTCTGAATGAAGAGACGGTGCCGTTGTTGGCAGAAGCGATTGTGAAGGTTGGGGTGTAACACGTTATCCAACGCACCTCGACACATCTATCGGGAGGCGTTTCCGCTTTCTGCTTCGACAAAACGCTTGAAGTTATCCAGTATCGCCTGCCAACCCGCGCGCTGCATGTCGGCAGAGTTCTGGTCCTCTGGCTCGAACGTTTCGCGTATCGTTGTTTTTCCACCTGCTTCAGAAAACTGAACACGCAGCTTCCGCCCACCAAACTCTGCCTCCAGCAGGTTTGGTTTTTCGATGCGTGTGTAGGTTCCGGAGAAGTCAAACCCCATGGAGCCATCCCTGGCTTCCATGCGACTGCTGAATTCACCTCCGACTTTCAAATCCACACTGGATTTGGTGGTGTGCCAATCATCTGACGCTGCGTTCCATTGAATGATCGCCTCTGGGGTGGTCCAGGCAGTCCAAACGGCATCGATGGGGGCGTCAATCGTAGTCTCGATGGTGATTTCCATGTCAGTTCTCCTTTTACCGCAGATCGGAACACGGTGGATCAATCTGACAGTAGCATCCAACACCCCCTTAGCAAAAACAAAGAGAAGGAGGCGATTGCCCCCTTCTCTCTCCCTGTTGGCCCTGGCTTTGCGCGGCCAACGCGTGCCGGGGTTGATCCCCGGCACATTTATTCTGATCACCCGTTGGTGAACTCGGGATAGGCTTCCATGCCCAACTCGGCCATGTCGAGGCCGCCCACCTCTTCTTCCTCGCTGACCCGCAGGCCCATCGTCGCCTTGATGATCGCAAAGACGATGAAGCTGACCGCGAAGACAAAGATGCCGATGGCAAGGAACCCCATGATCTGGGTGCCATAGCTGGCGTCTGCGTTGGTCCAGGCCACGATGAACGTGCCCCAGAAACCTGCCGCAAGGTGAACCGGGATCGCACCGACCACGTCGTCGATCTTCAGCTTGTCCAGCAGCGGCACGACAAAGACCACGATCACCCCACCGATACCGCCAATAATCAGCGCCTGAAACAGTGACGGGGCCAGCGGTTCTGCCGTGATCGACACCAGGCCCGCCAGAGCACCGTTCAGGGTCATCGTCAGATCGACTTTCTTGAACAGAAGCTGCGTCATGATCATCGCAACGACGGCACCCGAAGCTGCGGCCATGTTGGTATTGGCAAAGATCCGCGCCACGTCCGACACGTCCGAGATCGTGCCCATCGCCAGTTGCGAACCACCATTGAACCCGAACCAGCCCAGCCACAGGATGAATGTCCCCAGCGTTGCGAGCGGCAGGTTCGACCCCGGCATCGGTACGGTGCGACCATCTTTGTATTTACCAATGCGCGGACCAAGGGTCAGGACACCTGCCAGAGCGGCGAAGCCACCGGCAGCGTGCACAAGGGTGGAACCCGCGAAGTCCGAGAAACCCGCTTCCGACAACCAGCCGCCGCCCCACTGCCAACTTGCTTCGATCGGATAAATAAAGCCGGTCAGAACGACCACGAAAGCAAGGAAGGGCCACAGCTTGATGCGTTCGGCCAGCGTTCCCGACACAATCGACGCCGTGGTGGCGCAAAACATCAACTGGAAAAAGAAGTCAGACGCGCCGGAGGCATAGCCAATGTCCACCGCATCGGCAGCAACACCAACCGGATCGAGCGACGTCACGGCAAAGAACGGCCCAAGCCAGCCTTCGATCAGCCATTCACCGGGATACATGATGCCATAGCCCGCGAGCCAATACATGATTGCCGCGATGGAAAAGAGCGCGACATTCTTGGTCAGCTGCATGGTCACGTTCTTTGAACGGACAAGACCAGCCTCCAACATTGAAAAACCTGCGGCCATCCAGAACACCATGATGCCACCCAGAAGAAACAGCACGGATGTGAGGATGAATTGCGTATGGGCGGCGGCCTCGCCGCCCGCCTCTTGGGCCAAAGCCAAGCCGGGCAATGCTGCCAGCAGGGCTGTCGATATTACAAGTTTATGTTTCATTGTATTTCCTTTCGCGCGCTCAAAGGGCTTCCAAGCCGGTCTCGCCGGTGCGCACGCGCAAGGCGTCGCCCACATCGAGGGTGAAGATTTTGCCGTCGCCGATTTTGCCGGTGTGCGCCGACTTAGCGATGGTTTCGACAACATCAGGTGCCAGATCATCGTCAACGACGATCTCCAGCTTTACTTTTGGCAGGAAATTCACGGCATATTCCGCACCGCGATAAATCTCGGTATGGCCCGATTGCGCGCCGAATCCTTTTATTTCTGTGACCATCATCCCCGTCACCCCGACCGAGGTCAGCGCCTCGCGCACCTCTTCCAGCTTGAACGGTTTGATCGCTGCTATGATCAGTTTCACGATCTTTTCCTTTCTGTCCCACATCCCGGGCACGCACGGAACGGCATACCTTCCGTACTATTCAGTGCGTCAGAACCGGGTGAAGGACAGGGTTGGCATAGCTTCGCCGACGCCCAAAACTGTGGTTGCGCAAAAAATGCTGCGCATGCACAATGATGTGCTTAAATTTTAGACGTTGCGAAAAGTCGCAGGCGCCGGATGAACCGGCTACACTCTTCGAAATCGATTCGTTAATCTGGATCAACCGAGCAGACGCGGAACCAGTATCATGAGCCCAACCGGACCAAAGCGCCCCAAATTGGTGGCAGACAAGCGGTATTCAAAAACCAAGCCAGCGGCCAAGAAGCCCGCTCGGCGCAAGACACGTAAACCCGCCACCAAACGCACCGCACGGACACAGCGGCCCAAGGGTATTCTGGGCTGGCCGATTTTCTTGGTCGGCTGGGTCGTTCGGTTAATCTGGCGGCTGACATGGAAAAGCGCGGCCGTGGTCGCGCTGATTGTCGCGATTGCTGTATTCTATTTCGCGTCCACAATTCCTGATTTGAATGCGCTTCTGGACGGGCGGGCAAAGGGATCTGTTACGATTCTCGACCGTTACGGCGCGGTTTACGCATGGCGCGGAGATCAACGTGGCCGCACGATCACCACAGAAACCGTCAGCCCTTATCTGCGCGACGCCGTTGTCGCCAGCGAAGACAAGCGATTCTACGGCCATTTGGGCATCAGCCCACGCGGCATCGCGAGCGCCATTCGCATCAACCTGAGTGAAGGTCGCGGCCCCTTGTCAGGTAACGGTGGCTCGACGCTCACCCAACAGGTCGCAAAACTTCTTTGTCTGGGCGTGCCTTTTGACCCGGACCAATGGAAAAACGAAGCAGCCTATGAGGCCGATTGTCGCCAAGGCTCACTGCGCCGCAAGATCAAGGAAGCCGTCTATGCGCTGGCGCTTGAGACCAAGTTCTCAAAAGACGAAATCCTGACCATCTATCTGAATCGTGCCTATCTTGGCGCCGGTTCGTATGGGTTTGATGCCGCAGCGCAGCGATACTTTGCCATCCCTGCGTCAGACTTGAACCCCGCTCAGGCTGCGATGCTGGCGGGCATGTTGCCGAAACCGTCAGTCTATGCACCCACTGCCGATCTGAAGCGATCACAGGATCGGGCTGCAACGGTTCTGCGCCTGATGAATGAACAGGGATATCTGAGCGACGCGGATGCTGCACAATACCAAGCCAACCCAGCCACCCTGTCCAGTGCTGCGAAGGCACAGACCGGTGGATATTTCGCCGACTGGATTATGGGCGACCTGCCTGCTTTCCTGACGCGCAAGACGACCGAAGACGTGATCATCAAGACCACATTGGACCCCCGGATACAGACAGCCGCCGAAGAGGCAATGGCAGAAATCTTCGCCACCAAGATCTCTGAAGGCTCCGATGCAGAAGCTGCAATTGTGGTCATGAGCTCAGATGGCGCCGTGCGCGGTATGGTCGGCGGGCGCGAAACCAAAGTGACGGGCGCGTTCAACCGGGCAACACAGGCGAAACGTCAAACCGGGTCCGCATTCAAACCCTTCGTTTATGCGGCCGCGCTGGATATGGGCTATCGCTGGGATGATTTCATTCTCGATGAGCCCTATTGCGTAAACGTCGCTGGGTCGGGTGAATGGTGCCCGAAAAACTATACCCGTCAGCATTATGGCAATGTTAGTCTGACCGATGCACTGGCCCGGTCGTTAAACGTTCCAGCCGTGAAGGTGGCCCAGGACGTGGGGCTGGAGGCCGTGCGCAGTGTCGCCTCGATGTTCGGCATCGAAAGCGATCTGGCGGCTGGCCCCGCGCTGGCTTTGGGGGCATCAGAGAGCACATTGCTTGAAACCACAGGTGCCTTTGCGGGCATTCTGAACGGTGGTTCGGCGGTGATCCCCTATGGTTTAACGGAACTAAGCCTTGTCGGCGAAAGTGACCCCTTGATGACACAGACCGGCGGGATCGGCGAGCGTGTCATCTCGCAACAGGCGGCACAGCAACTCATCTATATGATGAGCCGCGTCGTCGAAGCCGGCAGCGGACGTCGCGCCAAGATCGAAGGGCTTGAGATTGCAGGCAAGACCGGCACAACGACGTCGTCTCGCGACGCATGGTTCATTGGATTTACAGCTGATTATGTGATGGGCGTGTGGATGGGTTATGACGACAACACGCCCCTGAAAGGTGTCACCGGCGGCGGATTGCCCGCCCAGATGTGGCGCGAAGCCATGGTCCGCATCCAATCAGAGCTTGTGCCCTCGCCGCTTCCAATGATCCGACCGGGAAGCGCACCGCAGTTCGATGGGAGCGTGATCACATCGGATGGCCGCGTTGTCCAGGGACAGGGCAACCGCCCACAAGGCGGGCAGAATGTCGGCCAAGCGGTCGAAGACGCGCTGATTGGTGTGCTCCGCTCGATCTTTGGAAAGAACTGAGGCCGCGAATTTTGACACAGACTTCAATCCGTTAGAGACAGTATCCGTTGCAGCATCTTGATCAGCATCACGCGCTCATCACGGGTGAGCACACTTAAAAAGCGATCATTCAGATCGGTGATCAGGGGCGGCAGTTTTTCAGCAAGTGTGCGCCCTTTGATCGTCAGGAACACTTGTGTTGTGCGGCGGCTGGACGGGTTTGTGCGCCGTTCAATCAAACCGCCGTTTGCCATGGCGTCCAGATTTCGGCTGACCTGATATTCGGGAAGGTTCAGCTTTGAACCCAACTCTCGCTGGCTTTGTCCATCCTGCGCAAGAAGCTGCATCAGGGTCATGAAGAACCGGAAATCCAGGTCCAAACCGGCCAACTGCTTTTTCATCGCTTCATCCACGCGACGCGCCAACACTTGTGACAGAAAACCAAGGCTTTCCTTCTGCGTCCGTCCGGGCCAGTTCGCACCTGTCATTGCTTGCCTCCATTGCTCGGCTTCGTTCAAATACTTGCGCCTGCAATCTTTTGCAACCCAGCGGAGATGATGCCCCAAAACCGAAAAACACCCCTGCGCAACCGCAGGGGTGTTTGAAGCCTGAAAGAACGGGCGGCTGGATCAGCCGGCCTTGAGATCCGCAATCAACTGGTTCAGGTCGCCACCACGGCGATCCAGCATTGCGCCGATTTCTTTGCGTTCGGACTTCACGATCGAAATCCCTTCGACCTGCATGTCGATGAACTTGCCGTTCTTGGCCGATACCACAAACACCACATCAAACGGAGATTTTCCCTTGAGCTGGGTCTTGGTCAGAACCTCAAATCGGCTTTTCACCTGCTTCGAACTGACAACGTTGATGCTTCCACCCTCAAACTCGCGGAAACGGCTGCCATAGCGGCGGGCGATATAGGCGCGGAAGGCTTTGACGAATGCGCTTTTCTGCGACGCGCTGGCTGAACGACCATCCGGGCCAAGCGCCGACAACGCGATGAAATCCACATCCGCATATTTTGCAAATACGTTCTCGAACCTTTTGATCATCGTCGCTTCGGATGTGCCGGAATTGATGATCCCGTTGATATCGCTGACAACCTGACCGATCAGGTTTTCTGCTTTCGCGGCGTCGATTGCCGCCATCGCGCGGCCCGGCAACAGGGCCAAAACACCCAGTCCGGCCAGTCCGCCCAGAACAGCGCGGCGTGTCAGTGAGGTTTCGTTACCCATCATACGCATCATAAATATCCTCAAGCTCATTGTCCTCGACCTCGATGCCAAGCTCATACCGGCGCGAATCAAGGTAATAGAGCCGCATCAACTCATACCCGTCTTCATTATAGTAGAACTCGTCAATCGTATCGCCGAACGTGTAACGGTCGCCAAACTTTGCCAGAACCCAAGTGACCTTGGGAAGGTGTTTTACTTCGGTCGGCAAAGCCAAGCTCAGTGGGTTCAGCACGAAGTCGACAAGAATGCCAAATCCGTCCCGCTCAGTCGACGGTCCGAAGAACGGCAGCACCACATAATCGCCTTCAGACGCACCCCAGACATGTAGCGTTTCGCCGAAATCGCTGTCGCGTTCTTCAAGACCAATCTCGGTTGCTACGTCTACCATGCCCAACAGCCCGAAGGTCGAATTGAACAGGAACCGCACGGTATTGTGAACGGCATCTTCGACATTGCCTTGCAGGATGTTGTTGGCCACGACGCCTGGCAATCCGGCATTGTCCGAAAAAACCGAGATCGTATCGCGAACACCGCGCGGCAGAATCTCGCCATAAGCCGTCGATGCCGGTGAAATCAGTGCGCGATCCAGATCAACGTTCGCCTCATGGGTGCGGCGGTTCTGCACCTCATGCGGGTCGTCATAGCCCGAAGGCGCCGGTGCCTGCGCACAAGCCCCAAGTGTCAGAAGCAACAGGCCAGCCATCGCCGGAAAAGTCTTCGAAATCGGTTTGGTCACAGTGATATCTTTATTTTGGCGGCAGTCGGACGTTGAGGTGACACATAATGCGCAGTGTTTCAATGCAAAGCCGTTAAGGGATTTGCAGCTTTTAATGTGTCTATTTGGCGACAGTTTACAAGCCGAATCCCGCCGAAGCCAGCGCGCTCTGCCTGCGCACCGCATATGGCGGCCTTCATCAGGTCAGATCAAATGGGACACCAGCAACACGCTTACGGTCAGAAAGAGCTGCGCAAGATCCGACACAGGATGCGCGGGCTGCTGATAAACGCGGCAATCTTTTCCATTTTTGTCAATCTTTTGACGCTGACGGCACCGATCTACATGTTGCAGATATATGATCGCGTCCTGAGCAGCGGGTCCGAAGCAACTCTCGCCACCCTTACGCTCCTCATGGCGTTTCTGTTCCTTATGATGGGTTGCCTTGACTATGCGCGCGGTCGCCTGCTGGCCCGCGCGGGTGCCCGTTTCCAAGCAGACCTGGATGAACGCATCTTCCTTTTGAACCTGAACTCGGAACAGAAGCCCCAGGATCGGCCAGTCACTGCAAGCGCGGTGCGCGATGTCGATGCAATCCGGCGGCTCTTCTCAAGCCCGGTCATGACCGCTTTCTTTGATCTTCCCTGGACGCCTGTCTTTCTGCTGGCGATCACGGTGTTTCATCCATGGCTGGGTGCGTTGGCGGTATCGGGCGGCGTGATTCTGGTAACGATTACGTCGCTTAACCAATGGCTCACACGGGGTCCAATGGCCGTATTAAGAAACCAGACCCTGCACGCCGATCAGATGGCGGGGCGGTTGCAGACCGAAGGGCAATTGGTTCGTGCGCTTGGGCTGTCAGAAACCACAACTCTCCGCTGGAAACGACTTCGCATTGTCGCGTTGGGCACTGGGTTGAGCCTCTCGGACCAGCAAAGTCTGTTCGCCGTGATGACAAAAACTTTCCGGCAGTTTCTTCAGTCGGCGATGCTGGGTTTGGGGGCTTATCTGGCATTGCAGGGTGCGATATCGCCGGGTGCCATGATTGCCGGATCCATTCTGCTTTCGCGCGCGCTTGGCCCAATTGATATTGCCGTCGGTCAGTGGCCCGTCGCGCAACAGGCAAAGGCAGCCTGGCAATCACTGGCTCAGCATCTTTCAGATGCGCCTGTTGGGGCCACAAGAACAACTCTTCCCACTCCCGCAGCCAATGTGCAGGTCAGCAACGTCACCGTCATCCCAACGGGTCAGAGCTTTGCGGTCTTGCAGAATATATCCTTCATGTTGTCGCCGGGCACGGCACTGGGGGTTATTGGCCCCTCAGGCGCTGGAAAATCGACACTGGCACAAGTCATGACTGGTGCGCTCCGCCCGTCGGCTGGCTCTGTGCGGTTGGACGGTGCGGCGCTCCATCACTATGGCCCGGCCCAGCTTGGTCGATCTATCGGCTATTTGCCACAACGGGTTGTTTTTTTTGACGGGACTGTGGCCGAGAACATTGCTGGATTTCACCCGGATACAGACGACGCCGATGTTGTGGCCGCGGCCACCGCCGCGGGCGCGCATCAAGTGATCCTGTCCCTGCCTGACGGTTATGACACCGTGGTCACGCCCGGAAACAGCCCGATTTCCGGCGGCCAGTTGCAGCGAATCTGCCTGGCCCGCGCGCTGTATGGCGCGCCGCCTTTGGTCGTGCTGGACGAGCCAAATTCGAACCTCGACCTTGACGGATCAGAAGCACTTAGCGTCGCGATACAAGGTGTGAAAGCGCGCGGTGGGGTGGTCGTGATCATGGCCCACCGCCCCTCGGTCATCCAGCATTGCGACCTGTTGATGGTGCTTGATCGCGGTCGCATCACTGACTTCGGACCACGCGAAGACATCCTCAGGAAAACCGTGCGGAACGCCTATCAGCTTCATGCCCTGCACAATGTTGAGCGAGGTAGCGATGCCAACGCCTGATCTGTCAGTTCGCGGTATCACGTTGTTCGGATTCCTTACGTTGGCGGTCCTTCTCGTTGGCTTTGGCGCATGGTCTGTCACTGCGCAGATCGCGAGTGCCGTGGTCGCCGATGGCATCGTTCGCCCGGATCGCGCGAACCATACGGTCCGACACCCCGAAGGCGGCGTCGTTACCTCGGTCAAGGTAATCGATGGCGATATGGTCAGCGCGGGCGACATCCTTCTAACGCTTGACGATACGCGCCAACAGTCGCGACGCGCCGTGCTGGAAAACCAACTGGTCGACACCTTGGCACGGATCGCTCGTCTGAAGGCGGAACGGGACGACGCGCCGTCTGTCACCTATCCATCCACGCTGCAACAGATCGCACTGGATCGTCCAAGTCTGACCGAGATAATGCAAGGGCAGACCCGACTGTTTCTGTCGCGCCGCGAACTGACCCAAACCCGATCTGCTCAACTGGACCAGCGTGCATCACAAATCGACCAGCAGAAAAGCGGGTTGGATGCACAAACAGTTGCGTTGACGCGACAGATCGCCCTTCTTCGAGAAGATTTGCAGCGGCAACGTGATCTGCTGGATCAGGGATTGACGCAGTATCCCCGAATCGCGGCCCTTGAACGGGAAGAGGCTGTTCTGACCGGCCGATTGGCCGAAATCGCTGCAACCAGAGCCGAGGCGGAATTGCGGCTGACTGAAACCCGATTGCAAAAACTGTCTTTTGACGCGGAGCATCGTGAGCAGGTGATTGCGGAGTTGCGGGATTTACAGTCCAAAGCTGCCGAACTGTCCGAAAAACTTCGTAGCATCAAATTTGAGGAGGAGCGGTTGACCGTTCGCGCCCCGGTCTCCGGTCTCGTTCATCAACTGGTGATCCAGACACCACAATCCGTGATCCAGCCCGGTCAGCCCATTCTGACCCTCATCCCCCAGGACGACGCATTGCGGGTCGCAGCGCGGATCAGCCCACAAGATATTGACCAGCTTTTTATCGGCCAAGCGGTAACGCTGACCTTCCCGGCCATTGAGGCCCGAAATGGTTCGGATGTGACAGCAAGGGTCAAAAAGATATCGGCTGATGCGGTCACGAACGAACAAACCGGGCAAGGCTATTTCGAGGTTGAGATCGGCATTGACCGGACTCAGCGTGCCCGTTTGCCCACCGATACCATTCTACTTCCTGGAATGCCGGTCAAAGTATTCATCAAGATCGCAGATCGCAGCCCGATATCTTACCTGTTGCAGCCTTTCACAGCGTTTTTCCGCACCGCTCTGCGCGAAAAATAACCCGTCCGGGCTGGCAGGCTTGTTGTTATGATCGCTTTCACCCTTTTCAGGAAACGGATGGCAAGCTAGCGTCCCAGCAACCGCCCTACGCCAAGCACGAAGACAATCGAAAAGGACGCGAGATGAGCAAATTTGAAACCCGACTTGCAGACCTGGGTGTCACCCTTCCCGATGCACCAGCACCGGCTGCAAACTATGTGCCTTATGTTAAAATCGGCGATCTGGTGCATGTATCGGGGCAGATCTCGATGAAAGACGGCGCGTTCCTGACAGGAAAACTGGGTAAGACCATGACCGCCGAAGAAGGCGCCCAAGCCGCCCGCAGCTGCGCGATCAGTCTGCTGGCACAGGTGAAAGCGGCCTGTGATGGCGATCTGGACCGCCTTCAACAAGTTGTCAAACTGGTCGGCTTCGTCAACTCAACGGACGAGTTTGGCGACCAGCCTAAGGTGATAAACGGGGCGTCGGACTTCATGGTCGAAGCGCTTGGGGATGTTGGGCGACACGCGCGTTCAGCCGTTTCGGCCGCCAGCCTGCCATTTGGAGTCGCGGTCGAGATCGAGGGCATTTTCCAGATCAAATGACCCGTTCACCAGTTCCCCTGCCTGCCAGCTTTCTGGCACGCCCGATTGCCCACCGCGCACTGCACGATGTGACAGCGGGTCGTCCCGAAAACTCACGCGCAGCGATCCATGCGGCCATTGCGGCGGGCTATGGGATCGAGGTTGATCTGCAACTGTCAAAAGACGCGCAGGCCATGGTTTTTCATGACTATGACCTGCGGCGTTTGACCGGTCAGTCGGGGCCAATCCAGCAACGTACATCTGATGAACTGGGCGGTATTACATTGTCTCATGGCGACGAAGGCATTCCAACTTTTGAAGAGGTGCTTCGGATCGTGTCCGGTCGCGTGCCCTTGCTGGTGGAAATGAAGGATCAGGATGGGGCAATGGGGCCACGAACCGGACAGCTTGAATACGCCGTGGCCAGTGCTCTTGCCGGCTATGCGGGCGACGTGGCTGTCATGTCGTTCAACCCGCATTCGGTCGCTGCGCTCGGCGCACTTGATCCGACCTGTGCCCTGGGCCTGACCACCGAGGCTTTTCTTGAAAAAGACAACCCGCTTCTGCCAGCCGCCACACGCCGCTACCTTCGCGATATCCCTGATTTTGATCGGGTGAAGGCAAGTTTCATCAGCCATGACATTCAGGACCTTCGCAGCCCTGCTGTCGCAAGGTTGAAGGCAAAAGGCGTGCCCGTTCTGTGCTGGACGGTCAAATCAAAAGCCGCCGAGATCGAAGCGCGCAAGATTGCCGACAACATCACCTTTGAAGGCTATGCGGCTTGACCGCGCTTGTGGGGTTAGGCCCAATGTCACGGTGACAGATACTCAGATCGAAATCCGCACCCATCAAAGCCTTGCCAGTATTGCATCCAAGGACTGGGATGCCTGCGCCTGTCCTGAAACGGCGGACGGCGGACGCCCTGTCGATCCGTTCACGACGCATCGCTTCCTGACCGCGTTGGAAGCATCACGCAGCGTCGGCGAGGGCACCGGCTGGCAGCCACATTTCCTGAGTGTCCATGCAGAAGCGCAGATCATCGCCGTCGCGCCGGTCTATGCAAAGGCCCACAGTCAGGGTGAGTATGTGTTCGATTACAGTTGGGCAGATGCCTATGAACGGGCGGGCGGGCGATACTATCCGAAACTGCAAGTTGCGGTTCCTTTTACCCCCGTCAGCGGCCGCCGCTTTCTGACCCGACCCGGTTACGAAACCGTTGGACAGGCCGGATTGGTGCAGGGCATTGTCAAGATCGCCACAGAGAACGGCCTGAGTTCTGCACACGTCACCTTCTGCACAAGCGAAGAGGCGAAAGCGGGCGAACAAATGGGACTTCTTCATCGGATCGGGCAACAGTTTCATTGGGAAAACCATGGATATCAGACGTTCGATGCGTTTCTGGACAGCCTGAGTTCGCGAAAGCGCAAACAGATCAGGAAAGAGAGACGGCAGGCGCAGGACTTTGGTGGCAGGATCGTCGCTCTGACCGGCGACGCCATAAAATCCCACCATTGGGACACGTTCTGGCGGTTTTATCAGGATACTGGTGCGCGCAAATGGGGTCGCCCTTACCTGACGCGTGCCTTCTTTGACGAGATGCATCAAACAATGCGCGATGATGTGCTGCTGGTCTTGGCGGTGGAGGGCGACCGCGCTGTTGCCGGTGCGCTGAACGTGATCGGGCGCGAAACGCTGTTCGGGCGCTATTGGGGCGCGTTGGAACATTTCCCCTGTCTGCATTTCGAGCTTTGCTATTATCAAGCGATCGACTTCGCAATCTCGCACGGGATGCGCAGGGTCGAGGCCGGTGCGCAAGGCGAACACAAACTGGCGCGCGGGTATCTGCCCGTGGCGACTCATTCATTGCACTGGATCGCTGAACCCGGATTTCGCGATGCGGTCGAACAATTTGTGACCGCCGAGAAAGAGGCCGTTGAAGGGGATATCGACATCCTGACCTCCTACGGCCCCTTTCGAAAGACGGGCATGCACGAGCGTGACTAGGCCGGCAGGTCCGCCAACAATGCCTCGCCGCCCGAGGTTTCGCATACCCCGGCGTTTTCTTCGGCATTCAGCACTTTGACCACACCGTCTTCCGCATACAGCGCATAACGGCGCGAGCGGTTAATCAAGCCCGCAGGTGGGGCGTCGAAGCTCATACCGACAGCTCGTGTAAACGTACCTTCTGCATCGCCTAACATGGTGATGCCTGCCGCAGCCGCACCTGTGCTTTCGCCCCATGCGTCCATGACGAACGGGTCATTGACGGAAATACAAATCACCGCGTCGACGCCTTTCTTATCGAACTCCGGTTTTGTCCGTATGAAGCTGGGAACATGCGCCGTCGTGCAAGTGCCGGTATAGGCACCAGGCAACGCGAATATCACCACCCTGTTCCCCTTCGTCAGTGACGAAAGCTCGACCGATTCTGGTCCGTCCGCACCCATCCGCAACAAGGTCGCGTCGGGCAGTTTGTCACCTACTGAAAGTGTCATTTTCAACATCCCTGATTGTGTTTCCGGTTCCTCCAGTCATAGTCTGAAAACCGCGTCAGGTCAGTAAGAATGGAAACCCAACATGTCTCACATTGTTGTCATCGGCGCCGGGCAAGCCGGTGCGTCCTTGGTTGCAAAGCTGCGGAATTCCGGATTTGACGGAGACATCACCCTGATCGGGGCCGAGCCTGCACCGCCCTACCAACGCCCGCCGCTGTCAAAGGCGTATCTGCTGGGTCAGATGGAGTTGGAACGCCTTTATCTACGCCCCGAGAGCTTTTATTCGGAGAACAACATCACGCTACGACTGGACACCCGTGTGGACGCGATTGATGCAGCGTCGCGCGAGGTGGTGATCGGTGATGAACGCGTTCCTTACGATCAACTGGCTCTGACCACGGGATCTGCACCGCGACACCTGCCCGCCGCGATTGGCGGCACGCTTGAGGGTGTGCATGTGGTGCGCACACTGGAAGACGTCGACAGAATGGCCGCCGAGTTCGCGCAAGACCGCCGCGTGTTGATCATTGGTGGCGGCTACATCGGACTGGAAGCTGCCTCGGTTGCCGCCAAGAAGGGTCTTGGGGTTACGCTGGTGGAAATGGCAGATCGCATCCTGCAACGGGTCGCCGCACCTGAGACGTCGGATTATTTCCGCACCCTGCATCGCGCCCACGGGGTTGATATTCGCGAAGGGGTCGGGCTGGATCGGCTGACCGGCGACGGTCGTGTGACGGGAGCGGTGTTGTCGGACGGCAGCTCGCTTGACGTTGATTTCGCGGTGGTTGGTGTGGGGATATCACCGTGCACCTCACTGGCCGAAGCAGCCGGGCTTGAGATTGACAACGGAATTAAGACCGACGCGCAAGGCCGCACGTCAGACCCTGCAATCTGGGCGGCGGGCGATTGCGCCTCTTTCCCCTATCGCGGCACGCGTATCCGGCTGGAAAGCGTGCCCAATGCCATTGATCAGGCAGAGGTGGTCGCGCGCAACATGATGGGCGAAAACGTCAAATATGTTGCCAAACCGTGGTTCTGGTCGGATCAGTATGAGGTAAAACTGCAAATCGCAGGTCTGAACGCAGGCTATGACAACATCGTGTCGCGGACAGGCGAACACGAGGGCAGCATGAGCTTCTGGTATTATCAGGGTGATACGCTTCTGGCGGTGGACGCGATGAACGATCCGCGCGCCTATATGATCGGCAAACGTTTGATCGAAGGCAGCAAGTCGCCGGACAAGGCGATCATTGCCGACCCAACCGCTGACCTGAAACCGCTGTTGAAATGAGGATTATTGCCGGGCGTTTTCGCGGGTTGTCTCTGGCCAATGTCGGCAAAGGTGATGCCGGTGCGCATCTGCGGCCCACCACTGACCGTGTGCGCGAAAGCCTGTTCTCGATGCTGACCGGGGGGCGGTTTGGCGACCCAATTCAGGACGCGTGGGTTCTGGACCTGTTTGCGGGCACCGGCGCGCTGGGGCTGGAAGCCCTGTCGCGCGGTGCTGACCATGTGACGTTTGTCGATGATGGCCGCAAATCCCTGTCTCTGATCCGCGAGAACATTGCGAAATGTCGTTGTTCGGATGAAACCACCATTATCAAACGCGACGCGACACGGTTGGGAGGTGGCCAACCCCATAATCTTGTGTTTCTGGATCCACCCTATGGAAAAGGGCTGGGAGAAAAGGCTTTGACCGCCGCCATGCAAGGGGGCTGGGTTGCGCCAGATGCGCTGATCGTGTGGGAGGATAACGTGGCGGTCACGCCCCCGGACGGGGTCGAATTGCTTGATGTGCGACGATATGGGGACACGACAATCTCGATCTGTGCGTTTTCAGCAGCCTAATCCCAAGTCGGGTGGAACTTTCCGGCAGGCGACAACGTGAAGATATCGCACCCATCTGCCGTGACACCGACCGAGTGTTCGAACTGCGCAGACAGCGATTTATCGCGGGTGATCGCTGTCCAGTCATCCGCAAGGATCTTGGTTTCCGGCCGGCCCAGATTGACCATCGGTTCAATGGTGAAGAACATGCCTTCTTCCAGCACCGGACCCATACCGGGACGCCCATAATGCAATACGTTCGGCGGGGCATGGAACACTTGCCCCAGACCGTGGCCGCAGAAGTCGCGCACCACCGACATGCGCTGGCTTTCCACATGAGACTGGATGGCGTGCCCGATGTCGCCGAAGGTGTTTCCGGGGCGCACGGCCTCGATCCCTTTCATCAACGCATCATGCGTCACTTGAATAAGACGCTCGGCAAAGGGTTTGATCGTGCCAGCCTTATACATTCGACTGGTGTCGCCATACCATCCGTCCACGATCACCGTCACATCGACATTCAGGATGTCGCCGTCAATCAGTTCGTCATGTCTGCGAGCCGATTTTTCGTTCTTGCCCTTGGGCGTTTTCGATCCGGGGATACCGTGACAGACGACATGGTTCAGCGAAATGCAGGACGCGTGTTTGTAGCCCTTATAGCCAATCGTTGCCGAAACCGCGCCCGCCTCGTCCACCATAGCCTCAATCGCGGCGTCAAGCTCGGCGGTGGTCACGCCCGGTTTTACCATCGGCGCGATCCGGTCAAGAATATCGGCGGCCAAACGGCCTGCCGCATGCATCCCGGTAAAATCGGAAGTGTCGTATAGGCGAATGCCTTCTTTGGTCACGCGCATGGTGTCGTCCATGGTTTGGTCCTCTTGCTTCGCCCCTAAATAGGATGTTCAGGCCAAAGACGCCAGAGGGCCTGCAATTTCAATACCCTCGGGGCTGATCCGCGTGCCAAGAGCCATCGTTTCAACGCCAGCCGCGCGGGCTGCATCGAATGCCGCGCCATAGACCGGGTCAATATCGCGTGCCAGATCAAACCGATCACAATCGGTGCGCTGCACCAGATAAAGCATCACGGCGCGATGGCCCTGCGCAACCATATTCGCCAACTCGCCCAAATGTTTGGTGCCACGGGCGGTCACGCTGTCGGGAAACTCGGCCAGACCGGGTTGGCGCGACAGCGTCACGGATTTCACCTCGACATAGGTCAGCCGATCATCGCCTTCCAACAGAAAATCAATGCGGCTGTTGTCACCATATTTCACCTCGGGCCGGACGGTGTGATAATCCCCCAAGCCCGCGACCGAACGCGTGTCCAGCGCCACCCGCAGCGCGCGGTTCGGCACCGACGTATCGACCCCCGTCATATGCCCGTTCTCATGGTCCACCAACCGCCAGCCGAATTTCAGCTTCTTCTTGGGGTCGTCATTCGGTTCCAGCCAGATTTTCGTGCCCGGATCAGCCAGACCCATCATCGAGCCGGGATTGGCACAATGCGCAACCACTTCACGACCATCTTCCAGCAGGCAATCGGCCAAAAAACGTTTGTAACGTCGAATGAGTCTGGCGGGCACAAGGGGGCTGGGAAATTGCATGGAGCGGGCCTATACCGGAAGAAGGAAAGGAGCAAGCAATGCCAAACCCGACAGCCGCCATGTTGGTGATCGGAGACGAGATTTTGTCAGGCCGGACAAGGGATGCAAACATGCATTACCTGGCGGGTAAACTGACCGAGCACGGCATTGACCTGAAAGAAGTGCGCGTCGTGTCCGACGACGCCCCGGCGATCGAGACAGCGGTAATAGCGCTTTCCAAAAGCTATGACCACGTCTTTACTTCGGGCGGGATCGGCCCCACCCATGACGACATCACCGCAGACTGCATCGCACGCGCTTTTGATGACCATATCGACATCCGCGACGATGCGCGTGACCTGTTGGCCGCCCATTACGCACGGCAGGGGCAGGAGTTCAACGCTGCACGCCAGCGCATGGCGCGCATCCCGGACCACGCGACGTTGATTGACAATCCAGTGTCGATCGCACCCGGCTTTACCCTGGAAAACGTGCATGTGATGGCGGGGGTTCCGTCCGTATTCAAGGCAATGGTCGATAGTGTTATACCCGACTTGACAGGGGGTGCGCCTCTGCAATCCCGTTCGATCCGGATCGAACGCGGGGAAGGCGAGATCGCCGGCCCGCTGGGGCAACTGGCGAACAAAAACGCGGACCTGAGTTTCGGATCATATCCATTCATTCAAAACGGTATTTTCGGCGCGAACATCGTGATCCGGGGCACAGATCCCGCCCGGCTTGATGCTGCCGTCCAAACCCTGTCCCAACTATTTTCGGAGGACATATGAAACACAATCTTCCCAGCGTTGACAAAGTTATTGAAGCTTGCGAAGCGACTTGGCCACCTGCAGAAACAAAACGCGTCGGCGCATGGGTCATCCGTGATGGCGCTGGTGGGGGCAAGCGTGTCTCGGCTGCGACGGAAAACTGGCCAACCACCGAAGCGGACCTGCCCGTCGCGGAAAAAGCCATGCGCGAGCTTGGGATGGATCCGTTGTTTCAAATCCGTCATGGCGATGAGCATCTGGACGATATGCTTGAAAAACACGGCTATCAGATTGTCGATCCGGTTAATTTCTGGGTGATCGAGGTTGACGAACTGACCCAGAATGCCCCGCCACCTGTCTCGGCCTTTTCCATCTGGCCGAGTCTGTCGATCATGGATGAACTGTGGGAAGCTGGTGGCGTTGGCAAAGAACGGCGTGCCGTGATGGAACGTGCCAACTGCCCCAAAACGGGTCTGCTGGCCCGCACCGACGATGCCCCGTCAGGTGTTGGATTTGTCGGTCTGCACGGAGAGATCGCGATGGTCCATGCCTTGCATGTAGACAAGGAAATGCGCCGGATGGGAACGGGTTTGAACCTGCTGAAGCAGGCAGCGATCTGGGCGAAGGCTCAAGGGGCAAAGTATGTTGCCCTGATCGTGACCCAAGGCAACCACGCGGCAAATCCTCTTTATGCCAATATTGGGATGCACTTGATCGGGCATTACCATTACCGCACCAAACCACAATAAAGGGAACCACCCATGCCGCGCAAAAACAATGGTGTGACGGCGCTTGACCTGCCGATGGTCGACCCGTTGCCCGAGGACATTCAGAAATACTTCGACATCTGCGACGAGAAACTTGGCCTCGTCCCGAATGTGCTGAAAGCCTATGCGTTCGACATGGAAAAATTGCGCGCGTTTTCGGCGATGTATAACGAATTGATGTTGGGCGACAGCGGGTTGTCAAAGCTGGAGCGCGAGATGATCGCCGTTGTCGTCAGCTCGATCAATCGCTGCTGGTATTGTCAGGTCGCCCATGGTGCCGCCGTGCGCGCCCTGTCCGGCAATCCACAACAGGGGGAAGCGATGGTCATGAACTGGCGCATGGCCGATCTGGACGACCGTCAGCATGCAATTCTGGGTTTTGCCGAGAAAGTTGCAAAGGCATCCTCCGAAATAACCGAGGCGGATCGCAACGCATTGCGGCAAGCCGGGTTCTCGGATCGGGACATCTGGGATATTGCAGCTACGGTCGGGTTTTTCTCGATGTCCAACCGCATGGCATCGGCTGTCGGGATGCAACCAAACGTCGAATATCACGCCCAGAATCGATGACGATCTTGTCCCGATTCCTTTGGCTGGCAACCGTGCTGATGTTTGCCACCGGTGCAGCGCAACCTGTCCAGGCGTTCAATCTGCCAGCCGGGGCGAAACTGCGCGCGGAAGAGCGCGACGACGCAGGTCGCGCCACCATTGCAACAGAGCGCTTCAATGGCGAGGCGGTGCCTTCCATCGTCGCCGAAGGTCAGATTGTTCGTCAGGCGTGGAAAGTGGATGGCACCAGCCAAACCAGCTTTCAGATCCTCCTCGGCCTGCGCGACCAGTTGATTCAGGATGGGTTCGACATATTGTTTCAGTGTCAGTCCGTGTCCTGCGGCGGCTATGATTTCCGCTTCGGCGTGGGTCATTTCAAAGCGCCTGACATGTTCGTAGACCTTGGCGATTATCATTATCTTAGCGCGCGCAAGGAGGGTCAGCTGACCAGTGTCCTGGTCAGTCGCTCGAAAGAGGCAGCTTTTATTGAAGTGTTGCAGCTCAACCCGGAAGACAGCGCGGCATCCAAGGCACCGGCGATCTCGGCTCAAACAGCTGTGCGCATCCCATCATCCGGACCCATTGGCGCGCTGTTGGAAAACAACGGACGCACCGTGCTTGACGGGCTAAGCTTCGCGACCGGGTCTTCTGAATTGACCGACGGCAACGTGCCTGTCCTGAACGAACTTGCGACCTATCTAAATCGGAACCCCGAGCGAGAGATCATTCTGGTGGGCCACACAGATGCAGAGGGCAGCCTTGCAGGCAATGTCACACTGTCACGCAAACGGGCAACCGCAGTGATGAACAGCCTGATCCAGCAATACGAGGTGAACCCCGCGCAATTATCTGCCGAGGGCGTTGGCTTTCTGATGCCGCTCACCCCCAACCTGACAGCAGAAGGTCGCGAGATGAACCGACGGGTAGAAGCGGTTTTGATCAGCACTGACTAGACGCTGGTCCAATTACCAGTTGTCGGGCCCTTTATCGGCAAAGGCGTGAACCAGAAAATCGATAAACGCGCGGACTTTGGGTTGAGTGAACCGGCCCGGAGGATACACGGCATAGATACCCTGCACATCCTGGGGCAAGTCGGGGATCGCATCGACGACCAACCCCTGCTCCAACGCATCGGAATAAAGGAAACTGGGCAAATAGGCGATTCCAAGACCGGAAATGGCCGCATTCAGAAGCGACTGTCCGTCATTCACACTCAGCCAGCCAGCAGACCGGACCTGCCGCACCTCGCCTGACGGGGCTGGAACTTTCCAAACATTGCCCGAACTTTGGTTCGAGTAATGCAGGAGTTTGTGTTCGTTCAGGTCGTCGATGCGAGTGGGGCGGCCATACTGCTCGAAATATTCGGGGCTGCCAACCATCCGGCGGGTGGTCGTTGAGATTTTGCGGGCGCGAAGCGAGCTGTCTTCCAACTCGCCCACACGGATAGCCATATCGAACCCCTCGGAAATCAACTCAACGTAGCGGTTGGCCAAATCCAGATTCACATGCACATCGGGGAAATCATGTAAGAATTCTCCCAGCACAGGGCTTAGGTGATTAACACCAAAATCGGTCGCTACGGAAATGCGCAGGATACCGGACGGGGCCGACTGCATGGACGTCACGAGCGCATCCGCTTCGCCTGCATCATTCAAGACGCGCCGCGCGCGATCGTAATAGGCAAGGCCAATTTCCGTCGGGCTGACCCGCCGTGTCGTGCGGTTCAAAAGCCGGGCACCGAGGCGTGCCTCAAGACTTGAGACATGCTTGGAAACCGCAGATTTCGAGATCCCCATCTTCTTGGCAGCATCCGTGAAACCGCCTTGGTCCACTACGGTGGCAAAGGCTTCCATTTCGGTCAGTCGATCCATTTCACTCTTTCCAACAAGTTCACCCCAGTGCGCTCGTTTATCCCGGCCAATTGGGGCAAGACTGTGAAGAACAACCGACAATACGGGGGTAATTGCGGGGATCGTTATGGCTCTGGAAACGACCGCGGTCGGCTATCGTGTTGAAAAGGTTAGCTCTGCGATACTGATCCAGATTGGCAGGGTGATGGCAGCCAACAAAGTTGTCTGGGCGATCAAGGTCGCGACCAGATTTCGGTTTGCCCCGAAGGCCGACGCCAATACATGCGCCGCCGAGGCCGTCGGAAGGGCTGCAAACACGATCAGCACCGATGCAATGGCTGGATCCAGCGACAGGACCAGGCTGACACCCAAAGCAAATACAGGCAGCACCACCAGTTTTATCGCACAGATCGCCCCGCTGAACCGGTCCAGCCGCGCCAACGCACCCCAGTTCATGGTCGCACCAATCGACAAAAGCGCGATGGGGATGGCTGCGCGCGCCAACATCTCGATCGGGACCATGATCGGGGTGGGTAAGCGCCAGCCCATCAAGCCAAACACGACACCGCCAAGGCTGGCCAGCAGAAACGGGTTCAGGACCACCCTGGTCACGGTCGCCCCGAAGCCCAACGCACCGCCGCGCGACAGGGCGGACACCGCAAACAGATTTGCCACAGGGACGCCCATGCCGACCGCCACAGCCA
Source organism: Aliiroseovarius sediminilitoris (assembly GCF_900109955.1). NCBI lineage: Bacteria > Pseudomonadati > Pseudomonadota > Alphaproteobacteria > Rhodobacterales > Paracoccaceae > Aliiroseovarius > Aliiroseovarius sediminilitoris. Next base: position 2,983,324 of record NZ_FOJB01000001.1, read on the forward strand.
TCTCGCCTGCGCCGCCATGGGTCAGAAGCTCGACAGCGACCAGACCCAGGGCCGTGTTGAACCGCCAGCAAACCTGCCACGTGCCCGCGAAATCCAGAAACCGGTCTGGCCCGACACCGCGAACAAGCCAACCCATGATCAATCCAACAGACAGGATGGACCAAACAACAGGTGCCATGATGAAAAGCTTTTCCGGGTCGATGGGGCGGCTGGCAGCCGCCACGAACAGAAGCGCGGGAAACAGGATCTCGAAATTCAGCCGATCCAGACCTTGCCACGCGTTTTCAGACAGACGCTTGCGGAGAACTCCACCCAACCCCACAAGAAGGAAGCTGGGCATAAGACCTGCAAAGACGGCTAAGAAAACCATGTGACCTCCGAAGCAAACGCCTCAAGATCAGTGGTTCAGATCAAAGAGCGGCCGCCAGGCGCGATCCTTGGTCGATTGCCCGCTTGGCGTCAAGTTCTGTCGCCACATCCGCGCCACCGATCACATGCGGTGACTTTCCTCGCGCCACAAGCGCGTCGGCAAGACTGCGGTCACTGACCTGACCGGCACACAGGATGATATTGTCCGCCTCGATCATACGCGGGTTATCCCGCGCTTCACCAGTTGAGACCATCAGCCCATTATCGGTAATCCGCTCGTAATTCACACCGCCCACCATCTCGACCCCTTTCATCTTCAGGGTCGCGCGGTGAATCCAACCGGTGGTCTTGCCAAGCCCCTTGCCCAGCGCCTTGGCCTTGCGCTGCATCAGCGTCACATGGCGCGCAGGCGCTTCGGGTTTCGGACCATCCGGTGACAACCCGCCACGCGCCTTGGCCGGGTCGGTCACGCCCCATTCGGTCAGCCATTCGTCAAGGTTTTCGGTCGGGCTGTCACCCGCTTGGGTCAGATATTCGGCCACATCAAAACCGATACCCCCTGCCCCGATGATCGCCACACGGTCGCCCACGGGCACCTCGTGGCGCAAGACGTCGATATAAGACAGGACGTTGTCGGACTCCTGCCCCTCGATCCCCGGATCGCGGGGGATGACACCGGTGGCGATGATCACCTCGTCAAAGCCATCAAGGTCGTCCGAAGTCACCTCTTTTCCCAGTTGCAGGTCAATCTCTGATGCCGCAACCTGCCGTTCATACCATTCGACCAGACCGATGAATTCCTCTTTGCCGGGGATTTTCTTGGCCATGTTCAACTGCCCACCCACCTGATCGGCGCGATCAAACAACGTAACCCTGTGACCTCGTTGGTCGGCCACAAGCGCCGTGGACAGACCCGCAGGCCCCGCGCCCACAATGGCGATGGATTTGGGTGTGTCGGTCATGTCATAGCGCAGCTCTGTCTCGTAGCAGGCCCGCGGGTTTACAAGGCAGGTCGAGATCTTGCCACCGAACGTATGGTCCAGACAGGCTTGATTGCACGCGATGCAAGGTGCGATGTCGCCAGCCCGGCCCTCGGCGGCTTTCGCAACAAACGCCGGGTCGGCAAGAAATGGGCGGGCCATCGACACCATGTCCGCCGCGCCACCGGCGAGCACCTCTTCGGCCACGTCCGGGTGGTTGATCCGGTTTGATGTGATGATTGGCAGCGACACCTGCCCCATCAGCTTTTTCGTGACCCATGTAAAAGCGGCGCGCGGGACCGAGGTTGCAATTGTCGGGATACGTGCCTCGTGCCAGCCAATGCCGGTGTTGATGATCGTGGCGCCGGCCTTCTCGATCTCTTTCGCCAATTGCACGACCTCGTCAAAGGTCGAGCCGTTGGGGACAAGGTCAATCATCGACAAGCGATAGATGATGATGAACTCGGGACCAACAGCGGCGCGCACGGATTTCACCACCTCGATCGGCAAGCGCATCCGGTTTTCATACGGCCCACCCCAGCGGTCTTCGCGCTTGTTGGTGTGGGTGACAAGGAACTGGTTCAGGAAATAGCCTTCCGACCCCATAACCTCGACACCGTCATAGCCAGCCTCTTTCGCGCGGGCGGCGGCGGTGGCGAAATCGGCGATCTGTTTCTGGATGCCGTCTTCGTCCAGTTCCTTCGGCGGGAAAGGTGAAATTGGTGATTTGATTGGGCTGGCCGAAACGCAATCCGGTCCATAGGCATAGCGCCCGGCGTGAAGGATCTGCATCGCAATCTTGCCGCCCTCAGCGTGCACACGATCCGTGACGATCCGGTGATTGGCAATGTCTTCGTCGGTGTAAAGACCTGCCGCACCGGGATACACGCCACCTTCGGGGTTCGGAGCCATACCACCGGTCACGATCAACGCCGCCCCACCCCGGGCGCGTTCGGCATAGAATTCAGCCACGCGCGGCCAGTCGCCACGTTCTTCAAGCCCTGTGTGCATAGACCCCATAAGCACGCGGTTCTTCAGGGTCGTAAAGCCCAAATCAAGGGGGGCAAGTAGGGTCGGATAGCTGGTCATGCTGGCGGTCTCCTGTCAGTTGCGGCAAACTTGTACGAGGGGTCGCGCGCTGTCATTCAAAACGCTGCGTAACCGGGCGGGTTTACCACGCGCAATCTCTGGTCAGGGCGTCGATCTGATTGGGAGCATAAACGGCCACACCTGCGGCCCGCAATGCAGCGGTGGTAACGCCGAACCCGATCCGCTGCGCGCCATCGTGATGCCCGCTATAAAGCAGCGTCGATCCGCAAGACGGGCTGGCCTCGGTCAACAAGGCATAGGTGCAGCCTTGGGATCGTGCCATTTCTACAGCGCGCTTCGCACCTGTAACGAAGGCGGCGGTAACATTGGTCCCGGCGTTGTCCAATACTCTGGCACGTCCGGCCAGAACATCGTCACCACCATAGTCCGGCTCTATCTCGGCGGGCAGACGCGGAACCGCCAAGCCTCCGGCTAGTTCCGGGCAAAACGGCACGAGTCGGCCTTCGGCCTTCCAGCGCGACAAACAAGCGTGCAGAAATGTCTTGGACTGCCCGTCATACCGCACCTTCTGTCCCATCAGGCACGCGCTGACCAACAGCCGGGACATTGTTAGCTGGTTTCCATGCAGTGCCGCCGAAACGCGCGTTTGAGCATGTCCAGCTCTGCGCGCAACAGATCGACCTCGGCCCTGATGTCCGTCTCAAGCGGTTGCCCGGTCATGATCGAAAACGAATTGAGTGTCGCACCACTGTTCTTGTCGGTGATCAGGAAAGTCTGAACGCCATCGGTCAGCAACTCCGCTGGGATCGGCACTTTCACCACGAAAGCGCCATTTTGATCCGGGTGAGCTGCCACTGTCACACCATTGATTTTCTGCGACAGATGCGTCACCTGAAGATCTGGCGGGTCGTCCTGCGCATTCCCGATCGTCAGAACACCTTCCCAAACGCCGGCTTGTATACGTGCCTTTACCAACTGGGGTTTTGTCACTTCACGCTCCTTATCAGACCTCTGCCCGCGGGCGACGACTGAATGTCACGTCGCGCAGGATCACCTGGCTCATCTCGGGATTCTCGAACACCAGATCAACCCACATGCGGTCGACCCGTTTCTCGTTCAGATTGGTATAGGCAAGATCGAATTCCACAATGGCCTCGGTTTCATCAGTCGGCAGGGCGCGGACAATCTGTTCGGTGTTCGGCCCGTGCTGAACGTTCAGACGCGCGAAAACCTCCAACGGTTTTTCCATCTCGATCAGTGTCATCAGACGCACAAGGTGATTGCGTTTCAACCCCTCGACAGCGGTTTTCGGAAGCTCGACCACGAGCGACAGAAACGATCCGTCAAACCCGAAGACATCCATCCTCAGACCGAACGGCGCAAGGTCACTTTCACGCGTATTTCGGACCTGCCGGACCGTCAGCTCCGAAACCCGGCAATCGTGAAACACCGTTGCTTCACTGCCGAAGTTCGTCTTGCTTTCTACGGCGGATTGCCCCGGCGGTGAAAGTGGGCCACGCCACAGTTCCGGACGATATGCCCAATCACTGTGCAATGGTTTTTGAATGGCGTCCGAACCGATCAAAGGTAAAGTCAGCCGCCCATCTGCCACATGCAACACGCGATCCAGCGCTTCGCGCAGCGCGCGCGCATGTGTGCGAACACCGCGCAGCGCCGCAAGATCAAGAGTGTCAGCCTGTCGCAGAACAGATTGCCAGCGCAGCAAAGACCGGCGCTGAAGCCAATGATCAAGGATTCCGTTCACACGTCGCGCCATATTGTGGTGTCGCCCTGCTAAGATTCGTCCGCCTGCCCGCAGTCATTCTTAGAACAGAATAGGGTCAGTTGCGCAAACCACCTAGCCAACCTTTCACGCCGCCAGCGCCATTGGAGCGCTTGTTTGCCTTGCGAATCCGGGCGACAAATTCTCGCAGCAGCTCATACCCTTTTCCCGGTCCGAGCGGCTGATCCGCGAATGCGGTGGCGCTGGCCGTGACAAGTCGCCCGTTCACCTCAAGAAACGCCCGCCATGTGGTGTTCGACAGGGCCGGGGGCAGACCGTCCGACGTATCCCTGACCCGGACATAAAGCACACCAGACGCCGACTTCACGTCCAGCAAAGTGACAGTCTCCGACTTTCCCACCCGGCTGAGCGCCGCGCGACCAGCATCGCTTTGCACAAAGCCGCGCGCCTCGCGCAGTCGGGCCTCCGGTTCATCTGGCAATGCGGAGGCTTGAATGGGCATCGGAAGGACAGTGGCGGTCAGGAATGCAGGCTTTCCGGGCTTGGGGTCTGCTGGGTTTTTGGTCAAGGCCGCACACGCTCCGATCGGTAGGAACGCGCCTGCTTCTGTGTCCTGATGCGCCGATGTGTCGATACAGAATCCTTTGGGGGCGGCAATCGTCACTGCCCCGCCCATGACGGCCTTGCTCCGAACCAGATCCTCTCGCGGCGTCGCTCGCTCTGCCGAGAAAATGGGGCTTTCCGACAAGTTGGGTCCAGTTTCCCCCCCACCAAGGCAGCCGGTCAGACCCAAGAACATACTCAGCGCCAGACCGACGCGCCACGCAGCGGTTCCGCAGCTCATGGATTTTTCAACCATTACTTCCCCCCACCCGAGGCAACACAATCCGGGCATCACATCAACGTGCACAAATTTCCACCAACTTTTCCCGGTTGTCCATCCATCAGATCGCCCTCATCATAGGGTAAATGAGTTTACATCGTCAGGTATCCATGTGTCCGTTTCCCCCTTTTCCGACAGTCTTTTGATCGCCAAAGCGTTCTGGTCTCCGGCTTTCCCCCACATTCAATTGTGGCGAACGATCATTGGCATCATCATCATTCATGCGGTGTTTTTTGCCGTGACCTTTGCAATTTTCATCGTTGGAGCCAATCTGCTTGGCACCGATCCCGGCAGTATGCTCGGTGCCTCGACCCCTGCCGAGGCAGCGGTGTTTTTCCTGACTTTCCTGGGGTATCATCTGGGGCTATGGGTGACAGTCAGGCTGCTGCACAAACGCGGATACCGTAGTTTGTTTGGACCCGCCCTTCGCGTAAATTGGCTCCATTTCAGACGCGGACTGTTGATCGCCATCGGGATCAGCATCGCGGCGATCCTGGTGCAACTGCTTCAACCCTTGTTCCTGTCACCTGCACAGGAAACCTCAGCCCAACAATCCATTCCATTTGTGAATTGGGCGCTGTTGGTTGTGCCCGCGCTGATATTGGTGCTGATGCAAATCTTCGCCGAGGAACTGGTGTTTCGGGGTTATGTCCTTCAACAACTCCGCGCGCGATTTCGGTCGATCTGGATATGTGCAATCTTGCCTTCGCTTGCGTTTGGGGTGCTGCATTATGACCCCGCCACCTATGGCATCAACAGCATATTCTACGTCACGCACACAGCGACTATCGGTATCCTGCTGGCCGTCGTCACACTGCGCACGGGAAATATCGGTGCTGCTGCCGGTTTGCACTTCGGCAACAACGCCATGCTGATCTTTTCCGGCACCAAGGGCACGCTGGATGGCTTTTCGCTTTTCCTGACCGAAATGGACCTGACCAGTGCACAAATGACATGGTCCATACTGTCTCAGACTACGGTGGTTGTCGCCGCCTTTGCCCTGTGGTGGTGGATGACCCAGCGCAACCAGCCAATTGCAAATGCCGAACAGGCGGACTAGTTAAAACCAAACGACCAAGGAAGACAGGCGATGAACTGGATCTCGAATTACGTCCGCCCCCGCATCAACTCGCTTTTTTCGCGCCGCGAAGTGCCTGAGAATTTGTGGACCAAATGCTCAGAATGCGGAACGATGCTGTTTCACCGCGAATTTACCGAGAATCTGAACGTATGCACCAGTTGCGATCATCACATGGGCATCACGCCCCGTGAACGGTTCACCGCACTGTTTGACGGTGGCGTCTTTACCGAGGTCAACGTCCCGGCCCCCGTCGACGACCCATTGCATTTCAAAGACCAGAAGAAATACCCGGAACGCATGAAGACCGCCCGCAAGGATACCGGCGAACGTGAGGCGATGCTGGTTGCTGAAGGCGAAATTGGCCGCACCCCGATCGTGGCCGCGGCACAGGACTTCAGCTTCATGGGCGGGTCGATGGGCATGTATGTGGGTAATGCCATCATTGCCGCCGCTGAACGCGCCGTCACTGCCAAGCGTCCGCTTGTCCTGTTTTCCGCCGCCGGTGGTGCGCGGATGCAGGAAGGTATTCTGAGCTTGATGCAAATGCCGCGCACAACGGTTGCGGTGCAGATGCTGAAGGAAGCCGGACTGCCTTATATCGTGGTCTTGACCCACCCCACCACCGGCGGTGTGACCGCATCCTATGCGATGCTGGGAGACGTACACATTGCTGAACCCAATGCGCTGATCTGCTTTGCCGGTCCGCGTGTCATTGAACAGACGATCCGCGAGAAACTGCCGGACGGATTCCAACGGGCCGAATACTTGCTTGATCATGGGATGCTGGACCGTGTGACCCACCGCAAGGACATGAAAGACGAACTCGTCACCATCCTGCGTATGCTGACGGGCAAAGGCCCGGCAGTGAAAGGCGATCTGCCAAAACCAGAAGACGTTGCAGCGCCGAAAGTCGACGCCAAGACCGCACCCGCCGAACCGAAAGTCGAACCGAAAGTCGAGGCGGAAACGAAGGCGAAGAAAGCGTGAGCGAAAGCGGTTCGGACATCATCCTTGATCGGATGATGTCCCTTCACCCAAAGATCATTGATCTGACGCTGGACCGAGTCTGGCGTCTTTTGCATGCGGTCGACAATCCTCAGGACAGACTGCCACCGGTCATCCATCTGGCGGGCACCAATGGCAAAGGCTCGACCCTTGCGATGCTGCGCGCCGGGCTGGAAGGTGCCGGAAAACGGGTCCATGCCTATACCTCGCCGCATTTGGCGCGCTTCCATGAACGTATCCGGTTGGCGGGCGACCTGATCAGTGAAGATGCCCTGACTGAAGTGCTGGACCGTGCCTATGCGGCCAATGGCGGCGACACCATCACCTATTTCGAGATCACGACTGTGGCAGCTCTGATGGCCTTTGTCGAAACGCCTGCCGACTATACACTACTGGAGACCGGTCTGGGCGGGCGGCTTGATGCCACCAATGTTGTGTCGAAGCCTGAATTGACAATTATCACCCCCATCTCGATCGACCACACACAGTTTCTGGGTGACACGCTTTCCGCCATCGCAGGGGAAAAGGCGGGTATTCTGAAGCGTGGGGTGCCGTGCATCGTTGGACCACAGCCCGAAGAAGCCCTTGAGGTGATCGAGGCGCGCGCCGCCCGGCTGGGTTGCGCGTTGTTGGCGCAGGGACAGCACTGGCATATGGGTCAAGAACGCGGGCGGTTCATCTTTCAGGACGAAACCGGGTTGCTGGACCTGCCGATGCCCGCCCTGATCGGCCCCCATCAGTTGGAAAACGCAGGCGCCGCCATCGCCGCCCTGCGCCAGTTGGGATACGACGATACGGCATGCGAAGCGGCGATGCGCGATGTGACCTGGCCTGCCAGAATGCAACGCTTGCGCCACGGCCCGCTTGTCGATGCTGCCGGGGACACCGAGCTTTGGTTGGACGGCGGCCACAACCCTGCTGCGGGTGATACGCTGGCCAAGGTGCTGGCAGACCTGCCCGACCGACCGACCCATCTGATCTGCGGAATGTTGAACACCAAGGACATCGCAGGCTATCTGCGCCCGTTGGCACGTGTGGCGGACAGCCTGACGGCAGTGTCCATTCCCGGCGAAGCAAATACGCTGACCGCCGATGTCACGGCCCGCGAAGCCCGAAATGTGGGGCTTGATGCGTCAGAGGCGGCGTCCGTGCTGGACGCCATTGTCGCGATCAGAAAGACTGACCCGGACAGTCGCATCTTGATCTGCGGTTCACTGTATCTGGCCGGGTCGGTTCTGAAAATGAACGGCTAGGCCATTCCACCCCCAAGAATATGCACAAAAGATTGCCGTGATCACAAATTATTTTTCCGCAATGTGCTTCATTGGGATTCACTTCATCCATCAACCCCCCGAAAAGAATCACTTTTTCCGGGTTTGGCGAATCGGAATATGATTCGACACAATATGTTGACAAAATAAGCAGTTAGCCACTACTAATAGGTATTCTTCAGGTAAAGTTCACAATAAGTGAACGGCTTGTCGAGCAGTACTTTGACCAGGGGGTCTTATGTTTCGGTTGTCACGGAAAGGCGTAAATCGGTTTGTGATCACAAGCTTGGCCGTGACTGAAGCAAAGACCACCCTTTCCACTCCCGCTTCCGGCACAGGTTCACCACATTAGGCTCGTTTTTCGGCGCCCGAATGTGTTGTCCCTGAACGCGGGTGGCTAAGTTCGGGTTTTGGTCGCGATGCGCTAAGTTAGGCGGGCAGGACAAGACCTTGGGGTCGCCAATGGCGGCCCCGTTTCATTCGCTGCCCCAATCTTTGTCCTGCATTTCGCGCAAACGGCTGGCCGTGCGCTCAAACTCGAACGATCCTTCGCCTTCGACATACAACATCTCTGGCTGGGCGGCGGCAGAGGCGATCAGCCGGACATTCGCCTCATACAGCGCGTCGATCAGCGTCACGAAGCGCTTCGCCTCGTTGAAATTCGACCTGCTAAGGCGCGGGATATTTTCCAGCACCAACAGTTTTATATTTCGAGCGATGGTCAGATAATCACCCGGCCCCAACATCGCCCCGCACAGGTCGTGGAAACCAGCCCGCGCCGCGCCATTGCGATAAGCCGGCAGAACCACGTCCCGCCCTTTCACGGTCAGGATTAGCGGCGCGGCCTCGCCACCCGTCAGATCACGCCAGATCGCATCAATGGCCTTGCGCGCGTCAATGCTTGCCGGGGTGAAATAGACCTGCTCGCCTGCCAGACGGTCCTGACGGTAGTCATTTGGACTGACCAGTTCATGCACCACCATCTGCTCTTTGATCAGTTCGATGAAGGGCAGGAAAAGTTGTCGGTTCAACCCGTCCTTATACAGGTCATCCGGATGGCGGTTCGATGTTGTCACCACCACGACGCCTGCATCAAACAGCTTCTCGAATAACCGACCCACCAGCATCGCATCGGTGATGTCTGAGATTTGCATTTCATCAAACGCGAACAGACGCACATCATCCGCAATCTGTTGGGCCACCGGGCCAAGCGGGTCGTCGACGCCAGACTTGCGCGCAACGGCCATGCCCTCGTGCACCTCTTGCATGAAGGCATGAAAATGGACGCGGCGCTTGGCGCGGGCATCCAGGCTGTCCACAAACAGATCCATCAACATGGATTTGCCGCGCCCCACACCGCCCCACAGATACAGCCCCTGCGGCACGTCTTCAGGTTTGGAATGGAACAGCCCACCCAATATCCCGCGCTTGCGCACAGGTGCCGCATCAAGATGAACGCGGATGTCTTCAAGCACCGGCAGGGCCGCCACTTGCGCCGGGTCTCGGGTGATCTCGCCCTTCCGGGCGAGGGCTTCGTAAATCTCGGTCAGGTTTGCCATGGCCGAGGAATAAATCGCTTCCACACATAAGGAAAGGTGAAGTGACAGATCAGAAACGAAGAATTGACCAATCGGTCGACTTCGCGGATTTTGCCTGAATGATTCAAACGCGCGCGCCCCTGATTACACCTGTCCTGGTAGCCGGTTGCCTGATTATCCTCGTCAGCTTCGCCATCCGCGCGAGTTTCGGGGTGTTTCAGATTCCGATTGCTGCCGAATTCAACTGGCCACGCGCCGAGTTCTCGCTGGCTATCGCCATTCAGAATCTGGCTTGGGGCATCGGTCAGCCCATCTTTGGTGCGATTGCGGAAAAGATTGGGGATCGCAAAGCGATCATCATGGGGGCGCTGATTTATGCGGTCGGTCTGGTGACGTCATCCCAGGCGGTCACTCCCGGCGCCCACCAATTGCTGGAAATCGCCGTCGGCTTCGGGATCGCAGGCACAGGTTTTGGCGTGATTCTGGCCGTGGTTGGGCGGGCAGCGAGCGAAGAGAACCGGTCAATGTCGTTGGCAATTGCGACCGCTGCGGGGTCAGCCGGTCAGGTGTTTGGTGCACCGCTGGCAGAATATCTGCTGGGCTTCATGCCCTGGCAGAATGTGTTCATCGTGTTTGCCGCCGCGATCCTTGCGACACTGGCGCTGCTGCCCCTGATGAAGACCCAACCGATGGCCGCCCGTTCCGAGCTTGAGGACAGCATGGGGCAGGTCCTAAACAAGGCGATGCGCGACCCCAGCTTTTCGCTGATCTTTCTGGGTTTCTTTTCCTGCGGTTATCAACTGGCATTCATCACCGCGCACTTCCCGGCCCTCGTAACCGAGATGAGTGGCGCGATTGATCCGTCCGGCACGCTGGCAGCGATCGGCGTCTCGACCACCTCGGCCCTTGGGGCGATCTCGATCTCACTGATCGGGCTGGCCAATATCGCGGGCACGCTTTTGGCGGGGTATCTGGGCAAGACATACTCAAAAAAATATCTGCTGGCCGGTATCTATGCGGCGCGGACGGTGGTGGCCGGAATGTTCATCCTGATGCCGATCACACCGACCTCGGTCATCGTCTTTTCAATTGCGATGGGGTCGCTGTGGCTGGCTACGGTGCCGCTGACCTCGGGTCTGGTCGCGCATATCTATGGGCTGCGCTATATGGGCACGCTTTACGGGATCGTCTTCTTCTCGCACCAGTTGGGCAGCTTTCTGGGCGTCTGGCTGGGCGGGCGGATGTATGACGTGTTTGGCGACTACACCATGGTGTGGTGGATTGGCGTGGGCGTCGGCGCGTTCTCGGCAATCGTTCACCTGCCGGTGAAAGAGCAGCCGCTGGCCGCGCGCGCCGCCTAAACCGGCAGCGCCGTGGTCTTGAACACCGTGCGCAAGGCGAACGAGCTTTGCATCCCTTGCACGCCAGGCAGACGAGACAGGTGTTGGCGGTGGATGCGGGCAAAATCCTCGGTATCGGCCGCGACAACCTTCAGGATATAATCCGCCGATCCGGCCATCAGATGACATTCCAAAACATCCGGGATCAACGCCACTTCGCGTTCAAAAGCATCCAGCAATTCATCGGCCTGACCAGACAACGTGATCTCGACAAAAATTGTCGAGGGGCAACCCATCTTGCGCGCGTCCAACAAGGCGACATAGTCGCGAATATATCCTTCCGCCTCCAGCCGTTGTACACGCCGATGGCATGCCGAAGGGGACAGGTTGATCTTTTCAGACAGGTCCGAATTGGACATGCGGCCGGTGCGCTGAAGCACTCTGAGAATACGACGGTCTATGCTGTCCAGTTCCATAATCTCACAAATTTCTTGCGCGTATTGCGCGTTATTCGATGTTTTCTTCGACGCTTTCTAACAGCAGCGACTCTTCTTTTCAAAGCAATTGCGTAAGCAACCGAGTAAACTGACACCCTGAGATAAGACATTAACCGACAACAGGGAATGAGGAGGAAACCCCATGCTGATCGGATGCCCGAAAGAAATCAAACCGCAGGAATTTCGCGTTGGTCTGACGCCCGCTGCGGCAGGCGAGGTGATCGCACGCGGTCACAGCGTCATCGTCGAGACCAACGCAGGCATTGGTGCCGGGTTCACGGATGAGGACTATGCCGCCATTGGCGCCACTGTTCTGGACACCGCAGAAGAGGTGTTTGCCAAGGCTGATATGATCGTGAAGGTGAAAGAACCCCAAGCGGTCGAGCGCAAGATGCTGCGCGAAGGTCAGCTTCTGTTCACCTATCTGCACCTGGCCCCCGATCCCGAGCAGACAAAGGACCTGTTGGACAGCGGATGCACGGCGATCGCCTATGAAACCGTGACCGACCGCAGCGGCGGCCTGCCGCTGCTGGCCCCGATGTCCGAGGTTGCGGGGCGGCTGGCCCCTCAGGTCGGGTCGTGGACCTTGCAGAAGGCCAATGGCGGCCGTGGCGTCCTGATGGGCGGTGTGCCCGGTGTGGGACCTGCGAAGGTTGTCGTGATCGGCGGCGGTGTCGTCGGCACCCACGCCGCCAAGATCGCCGCTGGCATGGGCGCGGATGTGACCGTTCTGGACCGTTCGCTGCCACGCCTGCGGTATCTGGACGATGTTTTTGGCGGCACGTTCAAGAACCAGTACTCGACCGCCGCTGCCACGGCGGAGCTGATTACCACCGCAGACATGGTCATCGGCGCTGTCCTGATCCCGGGTGCGGCTGCACCAAAGCTGATCAGTCGTGACCAGCTGTCCACCATGAAGCCCGGTGCCGTTCTGGTCGACGTGGCCATCGACCAAGGTGGGTGCTTTGAAACATCAAAAGCCACCACCCACGCCGACCCGATCTATGACGTGGACGGCATCATGCATTACTGCGTCGCCAACATGCCGGGGGCGGTCGCCCGCACCTCGACCATCGCGCTTGGCAATGCGACGATGCCGTTCATGCTGGCGCTGGCCGGCAAGGGCTGGAAGCAAGCCTGCGCGGATGACGAACATCTGCTGAACGGCTTGAACGTGCATGCGGGCAAGCTGACCTACGCCGCGGTGGGTGAAGCCCTTGGATTGGACTATATCTCGGGCGCAGACGCGCTGAAAATCTGATCTTACGTTAAGAAACGAAAAAGCCCTGCCACCTCGCGGGGCTTTTTTCTTTGACACCAATGGCGCGTCGCCGCACCTTTCCGACATGCCCGATCTTTCACGCTCTTTCCAAAACGCAGCCGTCGCCGACACGTTCGCCGGCTTCCCTGGCGACGCGCGCGCAGGGCTTCTGGAATTGCGCGATTTGATATTCGAAACCGCCCGTGACACGCCGGGAGTTGGCCGTATTGAAGAGACGTTAAAATGGGGCCAACCCGCCTATCTGACGCCCGACAGCAAGTCTGGCACCACGATCCGGCTGGGTGTGCCCAAGACAGGTGGTTTTGCGCTCTACGTCCATTGCCAGACCACCCTGATTGCAGAGTTTCGCAGCCTGTTCGCTGATGGGCTCACCTTCGACGGCAATCGCGCGATCCTGTTTCAAGACGGGCAAGCCCTGCCAACCGAACCGCTGCGATTGTTCATCAGAAACGCGCTGACCTATCATCGGGAATGACCCCAGAAAAGAAAGAAGCCCCGCACATGGCAGGGCTTTTCTTTGCATCTCAGGCGACTGTCTGGATGTGGTAGCGTGGGGCGGACTTGAACCGCCGACCCCAGCATTATGAGTGCTGTGCTCTAACCAGCTGAGCTACCACGCCATCTCACATCGGAGGTCCAGATATTCCGGCCCGCCCCCGGTGTCAAACGAAAAACATAGATTTTGCGTGCCCTCGTTGGAAAAAGGCTGAAGAAAAAAGGGCGCCCGGTTCGGGACGCCCTTCAAAAAAAGTCTGCAGCGCGTTTACTTCTTCAACGCATCGCGGATTTCGACCAGCAGATCGACCTCGGAAGGCCCGGCAGGTGCTTCCTCTGCCGCCTCCTCTTCCTTCGCCGCGGCATCTTTGGCCTTGTTGACGAAGCGCACCAGCATGAACACGACAAATGCGATGATCAGGAAGTTGATGATTGCCATGATGAACGAGCCATAGGCAAAAACGGCAGCGCCACTTTCACGTGCAGCTTCCAGCGACGCACCTTCCGGGACGGAACCGGACAGGGTTGCATACATATTGGTGAAGTCGATACCACCAAGGAACAATCCGATAATCGGATTGATCAGGTCAGCCACCAACGAGCTGACAATGGCGGTGAACGCTGCACCGATGATAATACCAACGGCCATGTCCATGACATTGCCCTTGGCGATGAAGTCTTTGAATTCTTGAAGCATACTGTCCTCACTACACATTAGTCGCCAGCACGTTTTCGCCAGCCTGCACGAAGCCTAGCGCAAAGCATTCACGTTTGCATATTGTTTCGCGGGGAAAAACAGTGCGCCAGTAACCGTAGACTGTTGAGGGTTCTTTAACTACCCAGGCCACCGGTCAGAACATAGCGCAAGATTTCGACCACCTGGTGTGGTTCGCGCGCAACGGCGAGGGCGGCGGCGTCGACCTCTTTCAGCGGATGGTCATGTTCCGGCTGCTGCAAAACGATCAGGGACTTGCCTTTTGCAGCGGCATAGCCGGCATCGAAAGCAGCATTCCATTGGCGATATTTTTCGCCAAACCGGACAACGACCACATCGGCATCTTCGATTGCCTTACGGGTGCGGATGGCATTGATCATCGCACCTTTATGGTCGTGCCAATATTTGCTGTCCTCGGCCCCAAGAATGGTCACGCCGCAATCGTCGGACGCATCGTGGTCGGTCACAGGGGCCGAAAACGTGACATCCAACCCGTTTGCACCGTCGATGATCTGCTCGCGCCAATCGGTGTGGATTTCGCCGGATAGATATACGTTTAGGGTCATGTCTTTCCTCCTAGTAAGCGCAGCCCCGCAGGGCCATGCAAGTCAGATCAGCCGCGCAAAGTGCCGCCGGTGGCCTTGCCCACCTTCTCGACGATCTTTGCGCTGACCGCTTCGATGTCCTTGTCGGTCAAAGTGGCATCACGCGGTTGCAGACGCACGGTGATGGCGAGGGACTTTTTGCCTTCCCCCAGCGATCCGCCGATAAACTCGTCAAAGACATTCACCTCAGTGATCAGCGCCTTGTCCGCGCCAGCGGCCGCGTTCACCAGATTGATCGCTTCCAGGTCGGCATCCACCACGAAGGCGAAATCCCGTTCCACGGGTTGCAAATCGCTCGCGCCCAGCGCACCACGTCCCGTGCCCTTGGCTTTCGGGAACGGCACTTTCGCCAGATGCACGGCAAAGGCCACAACCGGGCCTTTCACGTTCATGCCCGCGATGGCTTTCGGATGCAATTCACCAAACGCACCAAGGATGTTCTTCGGTCCCAGACCCAGCTTGGCCGAGCGCCCCGGATGCCACCACGCGTTCATGTCGCGCAGATAGGTCAGCTTGGCAGGTGCGCCGATGGCGTTCAGAACCGCCTCGACATCCGCCTTGGCGTCATAGGTATCAACCGGACGCCGCGCGCCGAACCGGTCGCGCGGACCGGTATGGCCGACAAGGATGCCGGTGACCATCTGCTCATATTCTTCCGGCTCACCACCGTGGAAAACGGGTCCAACCTCGAACAGCGCCAAATCCATGAAACCACGCGCCTGATTGCGGGCGGCGGCTTGCAACAGACCGGGCAGCAGGGACGGGCGCATATGGCTCATCTCGCTTGAGATCGGGTTTTGCAGCTGCGTCACATCTGCCCCACCGCCAAAGTGCTTAGCGCTTTCGGCATCAATGAAGCTGTAAGTCACGCATTCATTATAGCCCAGCGCGGCAATGGTCCGCCGTGCCATACCTTCGCGCTTCTGCATGGGCGTCAGGATCGCTTTGGGCACGCCAACATGGGCGCGCGACAAGGGCTTTCCGACCAACTTGGTCAGGGACGCCACCCGCGCGACTTCTTCCACCAGATCGGCCGAGCCTTGCACGTCAGGACGCCAGCTTGGCACATGGGCCATGCCATCCTTGATGGTGAAGCCCAGCGCGGTCAGCGTCCTGCGCTGCTCGTCCGCCGGAATGTCCATGCCGACCAGCGACTGCACCCGGTCGGTGTCAAGCTTATAGGCGCGGCGTGTGTCCGGCACCTCGCCCGCCATCACAACCTCCGAGGCTTCCCCTCCGCACAGATCAAGGATCATCTGGGTCGCGGCCTCGATCGCTTGGACGTTGTATTCCGGATCAATGCCGCGTTCGTTGCGATATCGCGCGTCGGAATTGATCTTCAGCGCACGCCCGGTGCGGGCAATTTGGGTCGTGTCCCAAAACGCAGCCTCAAGGAATACGTTGGTGGTTTCGTCCGTGCAGCCTGTGGGCAGACCGCCCATGATACCGCCGATGGACTCCACACCAGTCTCATCCGAAATCACGACCATACCGGGCGCGAATGTGTATTCCTTCTCGTCCAGACCAACGAGAATTTCGCCCCCTTTGGCGCGGTGCACGCGCAGGTTGCCATTGACCTTGTCGGCGTCGAAAACGTGCAGCGGGCGGTTCATGTCATAGGTAAAGAAGTTGGTGATATCGACCAAGGCCGAGATCGGGCGCAACCCAACCGCGCGCAGTCGCGCTTGCAACCATGCGGGCGAAGGGCCGTTCTTCACACCCTTGACCAAGCGTCCCATGAACAGCGGGTTGTCGTCGCGCGTATCCTCGTCAATCGTTACAATGATCGGACTGGGGAAGTTGCCTTTGACCCTATGCTCTTTCAATGGCTTCAGCACGCCCAGACCCCGGGCCGCCAAGTCACGCGCAATCCCGCGCACGCCCAGCGCGTCGGGGCGGTTCGGCGTAATCGCGATCTCGATGACTGGATCGACCCTGTCGGGGTCATTGGCGGCAAGCCAATCGACGAACTTCTCGCCCACCTCGCCCGAGGGCAGTTCGATAATGCCGTCATGTTCGTCGGACAACTCCAACTCGCGCTCGGACGCCATCATGCCATGGCTTTCAACGCCGCGGATTTTGCCGACGGAAAGAGTTACGTCAATGCCCGGCACATAATCACCGGGTTTGGCGATCACCACGGTGATGCCCTCCCGCGCATTGGGCGCGCCGCAGACGATGGTCTTGTCGCCGTCGTCGGTTTCCACCGTGCAAACGCGCAGACGATCGGCATCGGGGTGCTTTTCAGCGGATTTGACGCGCGCCAAGGTGAACGCGCCCAGACGGTCCAAGGGATTGTAGATGCCTTCAACCTCAAGCCCCAGATCGGTGCAGGCCTCGGCAATTTCATCGACGCTTGCGTCGGTGTCGAGGTGGTCTTTCAGCCAGGAAATGGTGAATTTCATATCTTTCCTCCGATGGCACCGCTCAGCGGTCTGCCAAATCCTCAATCAGGTCAAAATGCTCAAACACCAGCATCATTTCCGGGTCGAACCCGCCGTTGCGGGCGAAATAGGCCTCGTGACCATTGCGCCACCCGGAGAGCGTGTCGTCTTCACCCTCGGCCAAGGCCATATCTTCCGTGACGTCGCAAAAGCGGATCTCTTGCACGCTCACTGTTTTGATCACCAGCGCAGGGGTGCCATCCCAATTGGTGGCGATATCGGTGCGACCAACCTGCGGCAATGCTTCCGGTTCACCTTCGAAGTCTGCCAAAGCGCCGCATGTGGCTCGTTTTCTGCCAGTTCGTACAAGGTCGATCAACCGGGCCGACAAGTCGGCGCTATCGCCGAACTTGAAGGTGCCCGCACCGGGATATGTGACTTGTAGGTCTTCCATATCATCCTGCATCGTCGTCTCTTTCATCATCGTCAGATGCTTCCATCGAGCGATCGATGGACTTGCTCAGAGAGCGTGCGCACCAGACAACAACCAGGCACATCAAAAGAACCACACTGATATTTATCCAAATGGGCATCAGCGTGACAGCCCCCCACGCATCGTCGGCACGTCAAGCGCCGCGAAGCCATAATGCCTGAGCCAACGCAGGTCTGAATCAAAGAACGCACGCAGGTCGGGGATGCCGTATTTCAGCATGGCCAGACGGTCGATGCCCATGCCGAAGGCGAAGCCTTGCCATTCGTCGGGGTCCACGCCTGCCGATTTCAGCACGTGCGGATGCACCATGCCGCTGCCCAAGATTTCCATCCAATCATCACCTTCGCCCAGTTTCAGTGTGCCGCCAGCCCAGGAGCAGCGGATGTCGACCTCGGCAGATGGTTCCGTGAAGGGAAAATGCGAGGCACGGAAGCGCAGCTCGATCCCGTCAAGTTCAAAGAACGCGCGGCAGAATTCTTCCAACACCCATTTCAGGTTGGCCATCGAGATGTCTTTGTCAATCGCCAATCCTTCAAGTTGGTGGAACATCGGCGTGTGAGTCTGGTCGTAATCGGCGCGATACACACGACCGGGCGCAATCACCCGGATCGGCGCGCCTTGCATCTCCATCGCGCGGATTTGCACAGGGCTGGTATGGGTGCGCAGCACATGCGGCGGGCGGTTGTCGCCGTCCGGCATCGTCATATAGAATGTGTCCATCTCGGTCCGGGTTGGGTGTTCTGCCGGGATGTTCAGGGCGTCGAAATTATACCAGTCGCTTTCAACCTGAGGCCCTTCGGCGACCGAGAAGCCCATGTCGCCAAAGATCGCGCTGATTTCTTCCGTAACCTGTGATATCGGGTGGATGGTGCCCTGGCGTTGCGGGCGCCCCGGCAAGGTGACGTCCAGCCATTCGGTGCGCAGACGTTCGTCAAGGGCGGCATCGGCCAAGGCGGATTTCTTGGCGGAAATGGCCGAGTTGATCTCGTCCTTCAACGCGTTCAGCTTGGGGCCTGCGATCTGCCGTTCCTCGGGCGTCATTTTGCCCAGCTCGCGCATTTTCAGAGCGACCTCGCCCTTTTTGCCGACCGCCTGAACGCGGATGTCTTCCAATGCGGTCTCGTCAGACGCGGCAGCCACAGCGTCGATGTATTTTTGCCTCAGATCGTCCATCCCGGACCCCTTTGTTTACGTCATGCCCCTGCTACGAAACGGGGCGTCAGAAAGCAAGAAGCCGCGAGACCTGAAAAGGTCCGCGGCTTCCAAAATTGTCTCTCCGATATGGAGTTACGCGAGCGCGGCCTTCGCCTTTTCGACGATGGCACCAAAAGCGTCGGGCTCGTGCACGGCCAGATCGGCCAGAACCTTGCGGTCCACTTCAACACCAGCCAGATTCAGGCCGTTGATGAAGCGCGAGTATGTCAGAGCCTCGTCATGTGTGCGCACAGCCGCGTTGATCCGCTGGATCCACAGGGCGCGGAAGTTGCGCTTGCGGTTCTTGCGATCGCGGGTTGCGTATTGGTTCGCCTTGTCGACGGCCTGACGCGCCACCTTGAAGGTATTTTTACGGCGGCCGTAATAGCCTTTCGCGGCCTTGACGACTTTCTTGTGACGGGCGTGGGTTGTGGTTCCACCTTTAACGCGGGACATATCCGTATCTCCTCTTAGCGGTCGTAGGGCATGAAGCCCTTGACGATCTTGGCGTCGGGGGCGGACAGGGTTGTGGTGCCACGTGCATCACGAATGAATTTCTTGTGACGTTTGATCATGCCATGGCGTTTGCCGGCCTGACCTGCCAGGACTTTGCCTGTCGCTGTCACCTTGAAGCGCTTCTTGGCGCTCGATTTGGTCTTCATTTTGGGCATTTCCGTCTCCTTCATGGGTTCGGTTTCCGCACGACTCGGCATGCCACTTGAGCCGGTCGCGCATGAAGTGCGGCGTATAGGCGGAAAAGTTCAGGCTGGCAAGTGGTTTTTACCCTGTTCAGCGGGCAAATCCGTCAGGCGGCCAGCATCACCTTCAATCGACCGAAAACGGTGCGGAATGCGGTAAAAATGTCCTCGATCTGATAGCCGCCGGGGCGGTTCATCATCGCAAGCGCGATAAGTGCACCCCCGATCATGAACATGATCGCTGGCACCCGTGGCGCCCGGCCTTCCCGGATTGCGGACAAGAATGACGGGATCGATAATGCAAGCACTATGATCCCGACAACCAGAAACGTGTCTTCCCTCATAACTCTCTCCTCCACACCCACCCTGGTGCGTCGAAGACAGATTACTCCTGATCTGTGGCAAAAATTTGCCGTTCGTCGCAAGGGGCGACGCGAAGGATATTCGTTGTGCCCGGCACATTGAAGGGCACACCGGCGGTGACGACGATTTGGTCAGCTTCCGTGGCGAAACCGGCACTACGTGCTGCCCGCGCCGCAGACACGACGGCGGCCTTGAATCGCAGCACCTCGTCTGGCGTAACAAAGCAATTGGTGCCCCAGGACAGGCACAACCGCCGTGCGGTGCCCCGCAAGGGAGTCAATGCGATGATCGGCACACGCGGCCGTTCCCGCGAGGTCAGCAAAGCGGTCGTTCCTGACTGCGTAAAGCAACAAATCGCCTTGATATCCGTTGTCTCGGCAATCTCACGCGCGGCGGCGACGATCCCGTCGGCGACCCCGCTGCGCGTGGCAACCCGTGAGGCTTCGACCATATCAAGATAGGTCTGATCATGTTCGACCTCGATCGCGACGGCGTTCATCGTCGACACGGCTTCGATCGGATACTGCCCGGCAGCGCTTTCCGCCGATAACATGACCGCATCGGCACCGTCATAAATGGCGTTTGCCACATCGGACACCTCGGCACGGGTCGGCATCGGGCTTTCGATCATGCTTTCCAGCATCTGAGTGGCGACGATCACCGGCTTACCTGCACGGCGGCACAATTGGATCAAGCGCTTCTGGATCGGGGGAACGGCATGAACGGGCAGTTCTACGCCCAGATCGCCACGTGCAACCATGATCCCATCGGATGCTTCTAGAATGGCATCGAACGCATCAACAGCAGCCGGTTTTTCGATCTTCGACAGGATTGCCGCGCGACCCTGAGCCAGTTCGCGGGCCTCTTCAACGTCGGCTGCACGCTGCACAAAGCTTAGCGCCAACCAATCCACGCCCAACTGGCAGGCGAACTCCAGATCGGCGCGGTCCTTGTCTGACAGAGCAGCCAGCGGCAACACCACATCCGGCACGTTCACGCCTTTTCGGTCAGAGATGGTGCCCCCGACCTCAACCACGCAATTCGCAAAATCTTCACCGCACTCCCTGACCTTCAGGCGCAGTTTGCCGTCGTTTACAAGCAGTGTCGATCCGGGTTTCAGCGCCGCAAAGATTTCGGGATGTGGCAGGCAGACGCGGTGGCTTTCGCCCGGCGTTTCGTCCAGATCAAAGCGGAAATCCTGACCTTCCTCGATGTCGGCAGCCCCGGCTGAAAAGACACCGCAACGCAATTTCGGCCCCTGCAAATCCGCAAGGATCGCGATCGGTCGTTCCATGTCCTTTTCAATTCGTCGCACAAGCGCATGGCGGGCGCGTTGTTCGTCATGGGTGCCGTGCGACATATTCATGCGAAACACGTCCGCACCAGCTTCGAACAGCGCCCGAATCGTGTCGTAGTCGCTGGATGCCGGGCCAAGTGTGGCGACGATTTTTACGTTCCGGTGGCGTCTCACGGGGCACTTCTCCTTATTATTGGTCTTTTTAGCGGGTTGATTGCTCTATGCCCCAAAATGTTAGCGCTGACAACTGGCGCTCGCCAAATGCCTCGCATAAACGGGTCTGGCAAACATGAATGACACAGATATGACATACCATCCCTACGCGATTCTGGGCGAGGATCGACCCTCGCGCTGGTTGGTCACTTGCGACCATGCCGCCAATACTGTGCCGCCTTGCGTCGGCTCGGGCGATCTGGGTGTTGCGGCCGAAGACATGGCCCGCCACATCGCTTACGATGTCGGTGCCGCAGGCGTCACACGCCACCTGTCCGAGCTTCTGGACGCCCCCGCCATCCTGTCAAATTTTTCGCGCCTGGTGATTGACCCCAACCGGGGCGAGGACGATCCGACGCTGGTGATGAAGCTCTATGACGGCACCATCATTCCCGCCAACCGCCACGTTGACCGCGAAGAACGTGACCGCAGGTTGAACGCATTTCACCGCCCCTATCATCGGGCCATCGCGCGGCTTGCCGCACGGCAGAGTAACTCCGTGATCCTCGCCATGCATTCCTATACCCCACAGCTGAAGGGGCGCGAGAAACGTCCGTGGCATATCGCCATCCTTCATGATCGCGACAGCCGTCTGGCCAGCCCCTTGATTGCGCGGCTCAGGGAAGAACCCGACCTCTGCGTGGGTGAGAACGAACCCTATGGCGGGCATCTGGACGGTGATAGCATCGACCGCCACGCGGTTCTGACCGGGCGGGTCAATGTGTTGATCGAAATCCGAAACGACCTGATCGAAACCGAGGACCAGCAGCGCTGTTGGGCAGAACGTCTGGCCCCGATCCTGACCGAGACACTGGCAAAGACCGGTCTTTGACAACCAAGAGCCCGAGATCAGCGCGTCGCTTGACCTTGCAGGTTTCGCTCCCACCTGATGAAGTGACGCTATCGACCGAAAGGATCTGCCATGGATGACCAAACCCGTATTGAAATTGAAGCCGCCGCCTTTCGTCGGTTGCAAAAACACCTGATGGAAGACCGACAAGACGTTCAGAACATCGACATGATGAATCTGGCCGGGTTTTGCCGCAACTGCCTGTCCCGTTGGTATCAGGAAGCCGCGAACGCGCGTGGCATTGAAATGTCCAAGGAAGACGGGCGCGAAGCGTTCTACGGGATGCCTTATGGAAACTGGAAGGCCAAGTTCCAGACAGACGCAACCCCGGAAAAGCAGGCGGCGTTTGACGTGGCGTTCAAAGAAAACGTGCTGGGCGATAAGGGCTGATGCGTCCGTCCGACCAGCTTGCCGAGTTTACCCGCGATGCGCTGGCGGCGGGCAAAAGCCGAGACGACATTCGGACTGCGCTGACCCGATCCGGCTGGGCACCGAACGAGGTTTCCGAAGCCTTGGATGCGTGGGCGGATATAGACTTTCCAACACCTGTGCCGCGTCCGCGCCCCTATGTTTCAGCGCGAGAGGCGTTTTTCTATGGTCTGATGTTTGCAGCCCTTGCGATGACCGCCTGGCATCTGGTCGCGCTGTTGCACAACCTGATTGACCACTGGATGGCGGACCCCCTCGCTGAAAATGCTGGTCGTTACACGCT
Source organism: Aliiroseovarius sediminilitoris (assembly GCF_900109955.1). Classification (NCBI taxonomy): domain Bacteria; kingdom Pseudomonadati; phylum Pseudomonadota; class Alphaproteobacteria; order Rhodobacterales; family Paracoccaceae; genus Aliiroseovarius; species Aliiroseovarius sediminilitoris. The sequence continues at coordinate 3,006,383 of NZ_FOJB01000001.1, forward strand.
GAATTCGACCCGGTGGTCCATCGCGGCTCTGATCGTGTTCACACCGACGTTTCTGGTGCTGAACCGACAGACGGTTCAGGCGACCAAAGCGGACCCCGGCAAGCGCCGGTCGGGCGTGCGCAAATGGTTCGGCTATGTCACGCTGTTTCTTGCCTCCGTCTCGCTTCTCGGCGATCTGATGGCGGTGATCTATGCGCTGCTTAGTGGCGACCTGACAGCCCGCTTTACCCTCAAAGCCTTGGTGGTTGCCGGGGTCGCGGGAACGATCTTTACCTATTTCCGGCAGGAAGCGGACGAGGCGCGCAATGCAACGTGACACAATCGTCCCCTTGGCAATCGGCGTGGTTGTGGTTGCCGCTGTCATTGCCGGGCTGACCGTCACCGGCGGCCCCACCACCGCCCGTGCCGAAAAACGGGATATGGCGCGACTGGCCGATTTGCGCAGTTTGGCTAGCTTCGTCAACTGTGTCTCAGGCGTCAGCGGCGGTTTGCCATTGAACCTTACACCTGTGGAAGATTGCGGAACAGACCTTCCTCTGGCCGATCGCACATCGCAAGTGCCGTATCGGTATGCGAGACTGTCAGATACGGGTTACTTGCTTTGCGCGGACTTTGAACGCCCGGAGTTGATCACGGATTACGAAGTCGCAGGCGCGACCTGGCGGCCGAGCCAAGGGTGTTTTGCCTTCACCCAATCCTGATATCTGTGCATTTTCGCGGGGCGGCTGTTCGGATTTTGCCATTTTCCAAAACGCTCGCACTCCTTAACTTATGTGCATCGGAAAGGAACACATATGTCCAGGATGCCCACCTACTTTATCTCACACGGCGGCGGCCCGTGGCCGTGGATCCCCAACATGCGCCGTATGTTTGCCAAACTGGAAACATCGCTGGCCGCGATGCCGGATCATCTTCCCGAGGTTCCGAAAGCCGTCCTGATGGTCTCGGGTCATTGGGAGGAAGCCGCGTTCGCGGTCATGTCATCTGCCAACCCACCGATGGTCTATGACTATTCCGGATTCCCACCAGAAACCTACGAGATTCAGTATCCCGCCCCCGGAGCACCGGAGCTTGCACGTCGCACACTTGATCTGATCAAGGCCGCGGACTTACCCGCCACGTTGAGCCCGGCTCAAGGGTTTGACCATGGGGTGTTTGCCCCCATGGCGGTCATGTATCCCGATGCAGACATGCCGACCTATCAGGTCTCGCTTCAACACGGTTATGATCCAGCAGCACATTTTGCATTGGGACGCGCACTTGCCCCACTACGGGACGAAGGCGTTCTGATTGTCGGGTCGGGCCTGAGTTATCACAACCTGCGACTGATGGGGCCAGAGGCACGGGTGCCATCGACCGAGTTCGACACGTGGTTAAACAAGGTGCTGACGCTTCCAGAAAAGGACCGCACGCGGGCTCTTTTGAACTGGGAACAGGCCCCATCGGCCCGTATCGCGCACAAGGAAGAGGATCATCTGGTCCCGCTGTTTGTGGCCTTGGGCGCGGCGGAGGGTGAACAGGCAACCGTCACCTATCACGAAGAAGGTATCTTTGGCGGCGTCACCGCCACCAGCTTTCGCTTTGGATAAGAAAACGCCCGAATGACAGACAAGCCCCTTGCCGAATGAAATGTATCTTCGGAGGCGTCAACCTTCGGCTTGCCTTGCGTCGTCTTCGGCGTCGAACCAACCGAGGGACGCAATCACTTTGTGGTCATCGTTAACCTCCCACTGCTCCCAACCACGGATATTCAAGGGGTTGCCGGAGGTCGCCGCGTGGCCAGTAGAGGTCCAGAGGAAGATGACGTGATTGCCCGACCATCGAACGTCATCGCAGGTTAATGTAAGATCGGGGACATCGGCGTAGAAGCCTGTTGCCATCTCGCGCACGCGCGATCGCCCTGACCAAGGCTCTCCGCGATTGATGCTGATTTCGCCCTCTGGCGCATAGAAAGATGCCGCAGCCTCCGCAGATTTCGAATTTCAGGCAGCCGTATCGTCGGCGGCAATACTCTCTATTGTTTTCGGATCAATCATGTGTCGGCCCTCCCAAGCTCGGCAGCTTGTATGCTGCCACGAATATTTGCCGCATGTGGACGCTGATCACGTGGCAAGGACTGTTCAGGGTGGGTAGCGGGCCGTGCGCCGGTTCAGGCCGCAACCGAGGCTGGGAGCAATCGACAACGCATCTGCTAAGGGGCTTGCATTGCATATGCGGGGCGTGAATCCCTCAAACCGCGGTTTTCAGACTTTCATCCAGATAGATTTCACGCAGGCGCAATGCCACCCGCCCCGGTTCGCCGCCACCCAGTTTTTTGTCGTCAATCTGCACCACGGGCATCACGAAAGCGGACGCCGAGGTAAAAAACGCCTCGTCAGCGTTCTGGGCTTCTTCGATGGTGAAGTTGCGTTCTTCAACCTCCATCTGCGCCTCTTCGGCATAGCGCAGCACGGCGGCGCGGGTGATCCCGTGCAGGATGTCATTGGACAGCGCGCGGGTGATGATCTTGCCGTCCTTCACGATATACACGTTGTTCGACGTGCCTTCGGTGACATAGCCGTCTTCGACCATCCAGGCGTCATCAGCCCCCGCCGCCTTGGCCATCATCTTGCCCATCGACGGATAAAGCAATTGCACCGTCTTAATGTCGCGGCGCCCCCAGCGAATATCGTCGATCGAGATGACTTTCATCGGCCTCACGGTTTCCGCAAGACCCGGCTTCGACTGCGTGAACAGAACCACAGTCGGCTTCACCTCGTCGGGATCAGGAAAAGCGAAATCCCGATCCGATGCCGCGCCACGCGAGATTTGCAGATAGATCAACCCCTCGTCGATCCCGTTCAGGCGCACCAGTTCGCGATGAACCTCCAACAGATCTTCGGTCGAGATCGGGTTGTCCATGTCCAGCTCGCTCAGGGACCGTTTCAACCGTTCCGCATGGCCGTCAAAGGCAATCATCTTGCCACCCAGAACGCTTGTCACTTCGTAAACAGCGTCCGCGAACAGGAATCCCCGGTCAAAGATCGAGATCCTGGCCTCGGTTTCGGGCAAATACTCTCCGTTCACGTAAACGGTGCGGGTCATGTCGTCTCTCCTTGGTGTGACGCGAGCCGGGCGCATTGACCCGTGCGGCAATTCCTGTTCTGGCTGTTGATACTCGGGTCCGTGAAAGATGCAAAAGGGAAATCGAATGCCAACCGCAACACAATCCGCTGCCATCATGCTGACCGCCGGGATTGGCATCCCGGTTCTGGCCGCATTGAACGCCGCATTGGGTCAGCGCATGGGGTCGCCGATAGCGGCCGGGATGATCCTGTTTCTGGTGGCGCTTCTGACCGCTGGGGTTGTGTTCCTGTTCTCCGGTGGCTCGCTCAGGGGCGCTGTCGGGTCGCCGCCGCATTTGTTCTTCGCAGGCTGTCTTGTCGCCTTCTACGTGTTGACGATCACATGGGTGGCCCCCAGTTTTGGCGTCGGCAATGCGGTGTTCTTCGTGCTGCTGGGCCAACTCATCTCCGCCGCCGCCATCGACCATTATGGACTGTTCGGGGCGCAGCCCAGCCCGCTTTCCTTCTGGCGTCTGTCCGGGATCGCGGTCATGGGGCTTGGCGTGTTCCTGACCCAGATCGCAGGGCGAAGCTAAGCCCTCACCCCCACAAAGCCGAAGTGGGCGGGTGGACGCCTTTTTCGTCGAAAACAAGCGGCGTGTCCCGATCCTGGGACAGCAACAGAGGTCCATCCAGATCCGTGACCATCGCCCCTTGCGCGAGCAGTGTGGCCGGCGCCATCGCCAGCGACGATCCGACCATGCAGCCCACCATGACCTTGTAGCCTTCGGCCGCGGCCGCGTCACGCAGCGCCAGCGCCTCGGTCAGTCCGCCGGTCTTGTCCAGCTTGATATTCACCACGTCATATTTGCCCTTCAGCTTTGGCAGGCTGGTGCGATCATGGCAGCTTTCATCAGCACAAACCGGCACGGGGCGCTCCATGCCAATCAGCGCCTCATCCTTGCCTGCGGGCAAGGGCTGTTCGACAAGGCTGACACCAAGCCGCACCAAATGCGGGGCAAGGTCGGCATAGACATCGGCGGACCAGCCTTCATTGGCGTCGACGATGATCTTGGCATTGGGAGCACCAGCGCGCACGGCCTCAAGCCGGGGCATATCATCAGGCGTGCCCAGCTTGATTTTCAGAAGCGGGCGATGGGCGTGCTTTGCCGCCTGCGCCTGCATCTGGGCGGGGTCTGCCAGAGACAGGGTGTAAGCGGTGATCTCGGGGCCGGGGGCGGGCAAGCCCGCCAGTTCCCACACGCGCTTGCCTGAGCGCTTGGCTAACAGATCCCACAAGGCGCAATCGACCGCGTTGCGAGCCGCGCCAGCCGGCAACAGATCATAGAGCGCCTGCCGGGTCACGTCAGAAGGCAGCCCCATGATTTCATCCGTGACGCTGTCCAGCGTTTCGCCATAGCGCGCATAGGGCACACATTCGCCCCACCCTTGATGGTCGCCATCCTGGACGCGAACCGTCAGAACCTTGGCTTCAGTCCGCGACCCGCGCGAAATGGTGAACACCTCGGCCAGTTTGAAAATGTCCGCCGTGACTGAAATCTTCATTGCCGCCCCCTGGTGCCCTGAACGGGTAGCCTAGACCGTCGCCAGCGCATCGACCAGCTTTTCAGCCCCGAAGCGAAACGGATCAGTGGCAGGCAGGCCCATCCGGGTTTCCAACTCGGCCAGATAGGCGGCGGCGTCGGCCTCGCTCATGTGCTGTGTGTTGACCGAAATGCCAATGACCTGACAGGTGGGATTCACGACCTTTGCCAAAGTCAGAGCGACATCGCGCAGGTCTTCCAACGTTGGCAACCGATAATCCGGCAGGCCACGCATATGTTCCCGTGTCGGTTCGTGGCACAGGATCAGGGCGTCAGGCTGGCCACCGTGAATCAGAGCCATCGTCACCCCGGAATAAGAGGCATGGAACAGTGACCCCTGCCCCTCTATCAAATCCCAGTGGTCGGGGTCATTGTCAGGTGAAATATATTCCACCGATCCCGCCATGAAATCCGCCACCACGGCGTCCAAGGGGGCACCATCACCGGTGATCAGGATACCCGTTTGCCCAGTGGCCCGGAATGAACAGTTCATACCACGCGCACGCATTTCCTTGTCCATTGCCAGCGCCGTGTACATCTTGCCCACCGAACAATCCGTACCGACCGCCAGACACCGCTTGCCGGTGCGTTTCTTGCCATTGGCGATGGGATATCTTACCTCGGGCAGACGCACATCATGCAGGACACGCCCGGTGGCTTGTGCCACGGCGGCCAAATCAGGCTCGTCACGCAGCAGGTTGTGCAGGCCCGATGCAAGATCGAACCCTTCCTCAAGCGCCATTACCAGCACCTTTTTCCAGGCTTGTGAAATCACACCACCGCGGTTGGCCACACCGATCACAAGCGTCTTGGCTCCGGCTGCCCTGGCTTCGCGCAGGGTCATATCCGTCAGGCCCAGATCCGCCTTGCAGCCATCCATGCGGTATTGTCCGACGGCGTTCTCAGGCCGCCAGTCTTTGATGCCCTGCGCAACCTTGGCTGCCAGTTGATCGGGTGCATCGCCCAGAAACAACAGATATGGTGTCTTGATCATGATCGCGCCCTCGTCGAATCTTGTTAAGGGATAATCCACGAGGATCGCATCAAATTTCTTGCGGAATCGGCGGACATTCGAAAATATTTAGAATTTTCCTTCATAAACTTCAAAATTGGCCGAAGGTTCTTCTGCTTATTTATAGAATACGCTTAATCCCTTGCGCTTCTGTGCCGCCGCAGCACAAAGATTCTGCATCTGCAAAATGATCTTGCGAACCGCACGGTAATTTAATAACGATTGCGTCCAAGAAATCGCAACTTCATTACCGAAAGGCGACACATGTCCTTCCGCATCCAACCCGCCGCTCCTGCCCGCCCGAACCGTTGCCAGTTGTTTGGCCCCGCCTCCAACACCAAGCTGTTCGCGAAGATGGCGACATCCGCAGCCGATGTGATCAATATCGACCTTGAGGACAGCGTTGCCCCTTCAGACAAGGACGCGGCCCGCGCCAACGCGATCGAGGCGATCAACACCGTCGATTGGGGCAACAAGTATCTTTCGGTTCGGATCAACGGATTGGACACGCCCTATTGGTATCGTGACGTGGTGGACCTGCTGGAACAGGCGGGCGACCGGCTGGATCAGATCATGATCCCCAAAGTCGGCTGCGCCGAGGATATCTATGCCGTCGACGCGCTGGCCACTGCCATCGAACGCGCCAAAGGCCGCAGCAAACCAATCAGCTTCGAAGTGATTATCGAAAGTGCCGCAGGCATCGCGCATGTCGAAGCCATCGCGGCCTCGTCGCCTCGTCTGCAAGCCATGTCCCTGGGTGCGGCAGATTTCGCGGCGTCGATGGGGATGCAAACCACCGGGATCGGCGGCACGCAGGAGAACTACTACATGCTGCGTGGGGGCGAAAGGCATTGGTCGGACCCGTGGCACTGGGCACAAGCCGCCATTGTTGCCGCCTGCCGCACCCATGGTATTCTGCCGGTCGATGGGCCGTTCGGAGATTTTTCGGATGATGAGGGCTACATTGCCCAAGCCAAACGCTCGGCCACGTTGGGCATGGTCGGCAAATGGGCGATCCACCCCAAGCAGATTGCGCTGGCAAACGAAGTATTCACTCCGTCAGACGAAGCCGTGTCTGAAGCGCGCGAGATCCTCGCCGCCATGGAGCAGGCCAAGGCCAACGGCGAAGGCGCCACGGTCTATAAGGGCCGTCTTGTCGATATCGCGTCGATCAAGCAGGCCGAGGTTATCGTGGCCAAGGCTGAACTGATCGCAGGCAGCTAAGGCACGCCGGCAAGTGTGGCGGGGACATCCCCACCACACTCCGCCATGTTATGCCAGAGGCATGCAGAGATCGGTCAGTAACTCATCGGGCGGGGTGTCGCGCGGATCGTTCAGGTTGATCTCGTAACACGGGGCGTCTGCCGGGGTTTCCCCAGATGTCGGCAGCCAGCCCCCATAGAGCGCATCATATCCCGATTTCAGGGTGGCATATGGCCCCTTGTAGGTCATCACCGCCGTTCGCCCCCCCCTGATCTCGACGGTTTCGAACCCGTCCGGTATGTCACCACCACGCCATTCCGCCCCCGCAAAACTGCGCAGGTCTTTTTCATCAACAGCGTCCGGGTCATCAAAATAGACACCGATCATCGGCCCGCAATCTTCCCACAAGTTCCGCGCTCCGATCATGGCCGCAGCGGCTTCGAATTTCTCGCCGATGTTCATGTATGCGCCTTTATGGGACAAACCGATCAAGCGACGGGTAGGGTTATCGCGAATTTCCACGGGATGCATCGTCAAATCTCCTATTCGTTGTAAAAGTGCCGGGGCGTCCAGCCGGCCGATTTTACGAAAGGCAATCGGGGACACACCATACGAGGCGCGAAACGCTTGGGTAAAACTGCGCGGATTGGGATAGCCGCACGCCTGCGCAATATTCTCTACAGCGGTCTGTTCTCGAACCAACCGTCCCGCAGCGCGATGCAGACGCATACGCCGAACGACTTGCGCGCACGTCTCGCCAGTCATCGCATGGAACACGCGATGCCAGTGAAACCGCGACATCGCCGCGACATCTGCCAACCGATCCAGTGACAAATCCCCATCCGGGTTGTCGTGGATATAGGTCAGCACCCGCAACAGCCAATCTTCGTATCGCATAGCCGCTCCCTCTTACTCTTTCCCGTCATTTCTACGCTGCCGTCACTGCATAAATCTTGCCAATTTGCATAGCGGATAAAACGAGCAACAGTTGTATTGCCGCGCGGCAAGCGGCATATAGGCATGAACATTATGCAATGGGGCAGGGCCATGACCAACTATCTTGAGTTTGAGAAACCGCTGGCTGAAATCGAAGGCAAGGCAGAAGAGCTTCGCGCCCTTGCCCGTTCAAACGAAGAGATGGATGTGGAGGGCGAGGCCGCTGGGTTGGATGCCAAAGCGAGCACGCTGCTTAAAGATCTCTATAAAGACCTCTCGCCCTGGCGGAAATGTCTGGTCGCGCGCCACCCCGACCGTCCGCATTGCAAAGACTATATCGAAGCGCTGTTCACAGAATACACCCCGCTGGCCGGAGACAGAAACTTCGCCGATGACCACGCCGTTATGGGCGGACTGGCTCGTCTTGGCGACATCCCGGTTGTGGTGATGGGGCAAGAGAAGGGCAACGACACGAAGTCGCGGATTGAACGCAATTTTGGCATGGCACGGCCCGAAGGCTATCGCAAGGCCATTCGCCTGATGGATCTGGCCGACCGCTTTGGCCTGCCCATCGTGATGCTGGTGGACACCCCCGGTGCCTATCCCGGCAAAGGCGCGGAAGAACGCGGCCAGTCCGAGGCGATCGCGCGGTCAACCGAACGCAGCCTGAATGTGAAATCACCGGTGATCTCTGTCATCATCGGCGAAGGTGGCTCTGGCGGTGCGGTTGCGCTGGCGACCGCCAACACGGTGATGATGCTGGAACACTCGATCTATTCGGTGATCAGCCCGGAAGGCTGCGCCTCGATCTTGTGGAAAGATTCCGAGAAGATGCGCGAAGCCGCCGAGGCCCTGCGCCTGACCGCGCAGGATCTGAAACAGCTCGGCGTGATCGACCAGATCATCCCCGAACCCCTGGGTGGCGCGCAACGCGGGCGCGCCGAGGCTATCGCCGCCGTTGGAAAAGCTGTCGAAGCCGAGCTGAAAGCACTGAAGAAGCGCCAGAAAGGCGATGCGCTGATGAAGGAACGTCGCGAAAAGTTCCTGAAAATGGGGTCGAAGGGGCTGGCGGCCTGACACGACGCCCCCCGCCGATACCTGCATCACGTCTTCGTGGCGCGGGTTGGCTTGCCCCGTTTTGCCAAGCTAAGTCACGATTTCCCCAGAAGGAGGACATTGCGTGGACTGGAAAGCATTTCTGGCCGAAACCGAAGGCAACATAAACCATCTTGCCAAAGACATACCTTTAACAATGAAGGGCTTTGCGCAGATGGGCGGAGCCGCCAAGACGAACGGCGCGTTGAGCGAAAAGACCAAGGAGTTCATCGCGCTTGGCATCGCCATCTCGACCCGCTGCGACAGCTGTATCGGCTTCCACGTGCGGTCATTGGTGCGTCTGGGTGCCACACTGGACGAGTTGAACGAGGCACTTGCGATGGCGTCTTACATGGGTGGCGGCCCGTCGATTGCCTTTAGCGCCAAGGCACGCGAGGCGTTTGAACAGTTCAGCGCGGGCTAGGCGCGCCGCATACCATCACCACATCGTCGACTTGGCGCGGTCCGGCCATTCCTTGTCATAAGCTTCCCCGCCAAATTCCCCCGCGCTCATGTCCTTCAATATGTCACCAATGCTGGGAAGATCGCCGCTATCATCGCCAGCGGCCCAAAGTCGCGACCGCATGATGGCTTTTGCGCATTGCACATAGACCTCGTGTATTCGGATCACGGCAACTGTCTGGGGTAGCTTGCCCCCCTTTTCAAACCGCGCACGCAAAGCGCCATCAGTTGTCAGGCGGGCTTCGCCATTCACGCGCACCACGTTCGTTGAACCCGACACCATGAACATAACTGATACACGCGGGTCACGAACGATGTTGCGCAGACTATCAATGCGATTGTTCCCACGCCAATCCGGAAGGGCCAGCGTCTGCGCGTCGAGGATCATGACCACAGGCCCGTCATCGCCCCGCGGGGTGCCATCGGTGCCTTCGGGTCCAACCGTAGACAGCACGCAGAAGCGAGACGCCTCGATCCATTTTCGATAGGTCGGCATTAGGTGATCTGCAACCTTGACCTGCGACCCTATGCTGGGGGCTCCATACAGCGCCTCAAGTTCCTCGATCGAGTTCAGGAAATCCATAATGCGTCCACCTCCAACTTCGCCTCTTTCATCAAGGCGTTCGACCCGGATTCGACGGTTGCTTCCAGCCGTTTCATGAAGTCATTCAGCTCCAATCCCGGCTCGATACGCGGGTGGAACTCAACCACGGCAAGGCCCGGGTAACGCATGATACCGTGGCGCTTCCAGAACATCCCCACATTGGTCGAGGCGGGCACACAGGGCTGTCCGGTTTCGCGATACAGAACGCCGGTGCCGATCTTGTAAGGCTTGGTCTCGCCCGCCCCGACACGTGTGCCCTGCGGGAAAATGATCAGTTGCCCCGGCAAGGCCGTCCCTGACTTCACGTCCGCCAGCATCTGCTTGATTGCCGCGCCGCGCTTGCCGCGATCAACAGCCACACACCCAATTCGATAGGCATAATATCCAACAATCGGTGCCCATTTGAGCTGTCTTTTCATGATGAATTTCGGACGGGGCACGGCCGATGTGATCATGATGATGTCCAGAAAGCTCTGGTGTTTCGAAGCAATGACCACCTCGTCCATTGGCACCTCGCCCCGGATTTCCGTGCGCAGCCCAACCATCCAGCCCGCCGTCCAGCGCACCCAGCGGCAATAGGTGTGGATCGCAGAAAAGGCAAAGTCACGGTTCCAGATCGCCAGCGGCGTGAAGAACACGGCCAGCACCGCCATCATCAGATACATCTGAACAATGAATACAAGCGACCGAAGCCATTGAACTGCGTGGCGCATTATCGTTTCTCCTGCAAGACGGTCTGGGCGGTTCGTCGCGTCGCTCCAAAGGCGGCCAGCGCCGCAAGGGGCGGGATCAGTAAGGGCCACAGCCATTGCCAGCCTTCAAACCCAAGCCCCGTCAGAAAGTTCCCCTGATCGCCCGTCGACGGCATCAAGAAGATCGCCAACGCGCCCAGCACGGTCCCAACGGAGGACCCGCCCAGCGCCCGCAACGTATAGCGGCGCACAAAGGCGTGTGCGATGTATCTGTCCCGAGCTCCGACAAGTCGCAGCACGCGGATCACCTGTTCATTTGCCGCCAGCGCCGCCGAGGCTGCCAAGGTGATCACCACACCAGACAAGGCCGCGATCAGAACAATAGCCACGAAGCCCAGCGCCCGAAGCCGCTTGGCCGCCCGCACAAGCGGCTCGCGCCAGCGCGTGTGATCGTCCAGGATCGCGCCGGGGGCTTCCCCCGCAAGCCGCGCGCGCAACCCGTCGGCGTCGAACCCCTCTCCATCCTCGACAACTTCGATCAGTTTCGGGATGGGCAGTTGATCCAGGGGCAGATCAGGCCCGAACCACGGCTCCAAAAGCGCGCGCTGCTCGTCATCGCCAAGCGGGCGGGCGTTCTTGACCCCCGGTGTGGTCGCCAGAATTTCCATCACGGCCAATACCTGTGCGTCCATCTGATCAACCGGCGCGGTGATGCGGATGGTCAAGCTTTTGGCAAGCGCCTCGCCCCATCGATCGGCCACCCGGCCCGTTGCCAGAGACAGCGCAAGGGCAAACACCGCCAGAAACGCCATCGACGCCGCCGCAAACACCGTCAATCGGGCGGTGTAACCGGTTGGCGGCACGACCCGATCCGCCTGCGCGTCACCGGCAAGAAAATGCATCAGACTGCTCATTCGCGCGTTCATAGGTCCGCTCCCGCCTGGTGGAGCTGCTTGTTCGAAATGCGTAACACCCGTGCCTGAATTTGTGCCTTGGCAGATCGGATCAGGTTCATGTCATGGGTGGCAATCAGCACTGTCTTGCCCATCTTGTTCAATTCGACCAGCAGTCTGAGCAACCGAAGCGACATGTCCCAATCAATGTTCCCGGTGGGTTCATCCGCCAATATGACATCCGGCGACATCACCACTGCTCGGGCCAGGGCAGCCCTCTGTCGTTCACCACCTGACAATTCTGGCGGCTTGGCGTCGCGCTGCGCCGTCAGCCCCACCCAAGCCAGCAGGTCATCAAGTTCGGATGGGTTCTCAAGGCTGCGCCCAGAAACCGTCAGGGGAAGGGACACGTTTTCCGCAATACCCAGATGATCCAGAAACTGACAATCCTGATGCACAACGCCGATCCGCCTGCGCGCCTTCGCGACGTCATCCCGGGACATCCGTTGCGCATCCTGATCAAACAGCGAAACCCTGCCCTGCGTCGCGATCAGCTCTGCATAACACAGCTTGATCAACGTCGTTTTCCCGGCACCCGAAGGGCCTGTCAAAAAGTGAAACGAACCCGGCGCAAGTTTCATGGAAATGTCGGATAAAAGAGTGTGGTCCCCATATCCGTAGGACACTTGTTCCAGCTCGATCACATGATGCCCTCACCTTTGTTTGGCGACAGTTTTGCCTCAGCTATGCATTTGTTTCAATGGACAGCTTGCAAAGGTTTGATTTTCGCAGCGAAACTGGCATATTGAGGCGGAAATGGCAGGGAAAACCCGGGCCGAATGCCGGGGATCGAGGAAAGCATATGCGTCTGGTTTGCCCAAGTTGCGGCGCGCAGTACGAAGTAGATGACCGTGTAATGCCCGAAAACGGGCGTGACGTTCAGTGTTCCAATTGCGGACATGGGTGGTTTCAATTGCCGCCCAGCGCGGAAGCGGGTATCATCCAATCCCCTTTCGACAACATCGACGATCTCGATGACGAGGCAGTGACGGACGCCGGAGATACGGCGGAAGACACCCCCGACCATCCGGCTGACGATGGCTCTGCGGTCAGTGACAGTTCCGAGGAAGCCTTGCCTGCGCGGCAGTTGGACGACGGTGTCCGCAGTATCCTGCAAGAAGAGGCCGAGCGTGAACGCAAAGCCCGCGAAAGCGAACGGGAGGGTCTGGAAACCCAACCGGACCTTGGCCTGGATGATGCCCCGGCGGCGACTGCCGACAACATCAAAAACACCATGGCGGATGAGCAGGCGGCGGCACGGAACGAAACCGCGCCCACATCCGACGACATCAAGGCGCGTAATGTTCTTCCTGATATAGAAGAAATAAACTCGACGCTCGACGCGCCAGCGGATGAGTCGGGCGAAGTTGTTGTCGACCCCGCCGACAGTGCCGAAGTTGCAGCAGGTGGGTTCCGTCGCGGGTTCATTCTTGTTGTGGTTCTGGCGTGTTTGCTGGCCATTCTTTACATCTTCGCACCCACAATCGGCGAACGCTTCCCTGCTGTCCAACCCGCGCTAGAGCAGTTTGTCGCCTTTGCAGATAAAGTGCGCATTGGACTGGAAGAGATCATGCGATCAGCGATCGGCAAGATGCAGGGATTGATCGACAAACCTGACGCCAGCTGATTCACCACCGCGCCACGACCCAAGCGCCGGCAACAGGTCAGTTGCTGCGAAATATTCGCGATTCACCTATCATGTCTTCCAAGGCCGCGATGCGGTCGGTGCTGTCGCTGCGGCTTTGGATTTCTGCCACCAGCGCTTCAATCAGAAAGTTGATGGCAAGGGTCGAATCCCAGCTTGACGGCACTTCGACCATGCTGCGGAAACAGAAGGTCGCGTAACGTTCAATAGGCGACCCCCATTGGTCGGTGAAAAGCACGATGTTTGCACCATGATCAACCACCAGCTTGGCCAGACGCTCCAGTTCCTTTTCATACCGTCGGATGTCGAACACGATGAGCGTCGAATTCTCGTCCATGTCCAACAGCGATTGCGGCCAGACACTGGGCGAGAAATCCAGCTGCGTCACGCCCGGGCGAATGATTTGAAGATGGTTGAAAAAGTAATGAGCATTGGACCGGGTGATCCGGCCACCGAGCAGATACAGACGTCGGTTCAGGTCCGACAAAAGCGCCGCAGCCTTGTCGAATTCGTCCAGATCCAGCCGTTCCAGACTGCGGTTGATATTGCGCGACACCGCTTCGGCAAAACGACTGATGATATGATCCTTGCCTGCCGACAACTCAGCCGTTTCCAGCTTCGCCAATGGTTCTTTCATTTGGGCGGCGATCTCTTCGCGGATGGCGTCTTGCAGGTCCGGGAAGCCCTGATAGCCCAGTTTGCGGGCCAGCCGGATAATCGTCGGGGTTGAGACCTCGGCGCTTTCGGCCAGCTTGGTAATGGACTGCAAACCCGCAACCAGAGAATCGTCAAGAAGCGTGGCGGTCAGCCGCCGCTCAGCCGCCGTCAGTTCATCCTGCTTCTCGCGGATCTGGTCTTTGACGAGAGGCTTCTTTCCCATTTGTCACCATTCCAATCAACAGTACCAGCACTGTAACAATAGCTACAGAATACATCTTGACACAAGCAGACTCGTTGTAGTGATAATTACACAACGCGAAACAGGGGGGCAAGAAATATGCTCAGGACAGCTTGGCCAGCGGCTGCGCTGATCGGTTCGACAGGGCTGGCACCCATAGTGCTGGTCTGCGAGCACGCATCCCGATTCATCCCACCAGAACTTGACGCGCTTGGACTGTCTGAAGATGCGCAAGGCTCACACGTGGCGTGGGATATCGGCGCTTTGGATGTCGCCAAGTGTCTGAGCACCGGGCTTGATGCCCCCCTTGTCGTGGGTGAGATCTCTCGGTTGGTTTACGACTGCAACCGACCCCTGGAAGCCCCAGATTGCACCCCGTCCCGCAGCGAGGTATTCGACATTCCCGGCAATGTTGACCTGAACGATATTGACAAACAGTCTCGTTTCGACACGGTCCATGCGCCATTTCACGCGACGGTAGATTACGCGATTGATAGACAGATTGCGCGCGTGGACGCGCCGGTGCTGTTGGTGACGGTGCACAGTTTTACACCCGTTTTTCACGGTCAGCGCCGGACGCTGGACATCGGATACCTGCACGACAACAACAGCAGAGCCGCCACGATGGCCGTCAACATCGAACGCGACCGGGGCACATACCGCGCGGCAATCAACGAACCCTATGCCGCCCGTGACGGCGTGACTTACACACTGGCCAAGCACGGCGAGGCGCGTGGGCTGGACAATGTCATGATCGAAATTCGCAACGACCTGATCGACACGCCCGCAACCGCCGAGGCGATGGCCGATCATCTCGTCACCACTCTGTCGCAAGTCGCTGCGCACATCTCCACACCGGAAACCGTCAAAACATGATAGCGCTTCGCAAATTCATCAGCATCGTTGACAAGATCAACTATCGCATCGGACGAGTGACCATGTATGGCATCTTCGTCATGATGGCGATCCTGTTGTGGTCGTCGATCTCGAAAACCTTCTTCAACCCGTCGCTCTGGACGTTGGAAATGGCGCAGTTCGCGATGGTCGCCTATTACATTCTGGGTGGCCCATACTCGATCCAGATGGGGTCGAACGTGCGGATGGACCTTCTGTATGGCGGGTGGAGCACACGTCGCAAGGCCGCCATCGATACGATCACCGTCCTGTTCCTGATCTTTTATCTGGGGGTGCTCTTGTGGGGCGGTATCGACAGCACGCTTTATTCGTTCAAATACGGTGGCGAGCGCAGCCCGACAGCATGGCGCCCCTATCTATGGCCGATCAAAGTGATCATGTGCACCGGTATCGCGCTGATGTTGCTACAGGCCCTTTCCGAACTGTTCAAAGACATTCTGCGCCTGCGCGGCGAGGAGATCGACAATGTCGTATGAGTTGATTGCGATCTTCATGTTCGCAACCATGATGGCGATGCTGTTGACCGGACAGCGCGTGTTCGGCGCCATCGGTTTCGTGGCGGTGATTGCAGCATTGGTGCTTTGGGGCGACCGGGGTGGTTACGACCTTGCCTTTTCCTCGGCTATGAAGCTGATGAAATGGTATCCGCTTCTGACCCTGCCGATGTTCATTTTCATGGGCTACGTGCTGTCGGAATCCAAGATCGCGGATGATCTCTACAAGATGTTTCACGTCTGGATGGGTGGGCTTAAAGGTGGGCTGGCCATCGGCACGATTGGTCTGATGGTCCTGATTTCAGCCATGAACGGGTTGAGTGTTGCGGGCATGGCCATCGGGGCGACGATTGCGCTGCCGGAACTGCTGAAACGGAACTATGACAAGAAAATGGTGACGGGCGTCATTCAGGCCGGATCGTCCTTGGGCATCCTCGTCCCCCCGTCGGTGGTGCTGGTCCTCTATGCGATGATTGCGCGACAACCTGTCGGACAGTTGTGGCTTGCAGGTGTATTGCCCGGTCTGATGATGGCCGCGATGTTCATCATCTATATCGCCGTGCGCTGCCACCTGAACCCCGAGTTGGGCCCTGCCCTTACAGAAGAGGAACGCGACATCCCCATGTCCGAAAAGCTGGCGCTTCTGCGCGCGGGGATGCTACCCTTGGTGATCTTTGCTGCGATGATGGTGCCCTTCGTCAACGGCTGGACATCGCTGGTTGAAAGCTCGGCCATTGGCGCCCTGACCGCATTTCTTGCGGCGGTCCTGAAAGGGCGCATGACCAAGGAAGTGTTCGAGACATCCGTTCGTATGACCCTTGGCATCAGTTGCATGTTCATGTGGATTATTCTTGCCGCTCTTGCCTTTGGCGCCGTGTTCGATGGGTTGGGTGCCGTGAAGGCGATTGAAACGCTGTTCACGGAACGTCTGGGGCTGAATCCATGGGTCATTCTGATCCTGATGCAGCTTAGCTTCATCCTGATGGGAACATTTCTGGATGACACGGCGATGCTGGTGATCGTCGCGCCCCTTTATGTGCCGCTGGTTTCGGCGCTTGGTTTCGATCTGATCTGGTATGGTGTGCTTTATACAATCACGACTCAGATTGCATATATGACGCCGCCTTTTGGCTATAACTTGTTTTTGATGCGCGCGATGGCCCCCCCGGAAATCACATTGCGCGACATTTACGGTTCGATCCTGCCATTCGTGTTGGTGATGGTGCTGGCCCTTACACTGGTCATCCTGTTCCCGGAAATCGCGCTGTGGCTGCCGGGGTGGGTGTACGGAAACTAGACGAAAGAGCCTGACAGAACAGGCCGTAACTTTTGCAACAAGGAGAAAGACAAATGACAACTAGACGTAAGTTTATCGCCGGTGCCGGTGTGGGCGCCTTGGCCGCACCGCTTGCAACGCCTGTTCTTGCGCAATCCACCATCACATGGCGGATGCAAACCTATGCCGGCCCCGCGCTGGCGGAACACGTTGTCAAACCGGCCATCGACATGTTCAACCAGATCGCCGGTGATCGGATGCAGATCGAGCTGTTCTTTGCGGATCAGCTTGTGCCGACTGGCGAGCTGTTCCAGGCCATGCAGCGCGGCACGATCGACGCGGTGCAGTCGGATGACGATTCAATGGCTTCACCGACCGAAGTGACCGTGTTTGGCGGATATTTCCCGTTTGCGTCCCGCTATTCGCTGGATGTGCCGGTTCTGTTCAACCAATACGGACTGAACGAAATCTGGGACGAGGAATATTCCAAAGTCGGTGTGAAACATATCAGCGCAGGCGCGTGGGATCCGTGCCATTTTGCCACCAAGGATCCAATCAATTCGCTTGAAGATCTGAAGGGCAAACGGATCTTCACCTTCCCGACCGCTGGTCGGTTCCTGACGCAGTTCGGGGTCGTTCCCGTCACGCTGCCGTGGGAAGATATCGAGGTCGCGGTCCAGACCGGTGAACTGGACGGTATCGCATGGTCCGGCATCACCGAGGACTACACCGTCGGCTGGGCCGATGTGACCAACTATTTCCTGACCAACAACATCTCGGGCGCATGGGCCGGGTCGTTCTTCGCCAATATGGACCGTTGGAACGAACTGCCGGACGATCTGAAAACACTGTTCCGGGTTTGCTGTGATCAATCGCACTATTATCGTCAGTGGTGGTATTGGGGCGGCGAGGCCAGCCTGCGGGTAAATGGCCCCAAGATGGAACTGACAACCATCCCGGATGCCGAATGGGCGCAGGTCGAAGAAGCCGCCGTGAAGTTCTGGGACGAAATCGCCGCGGAAAGCGAAACCAAAGCGAAGGTCGTGGACATCATCAAGACCTATAACGCAACGATGCAGAAGGCTGGACGTCCGTATCGCTACGGATAAGCATTGCATCACGCATATTGCCGGGCGGTCCGCCGCCCGGCACACTTTCAAAAGGTTTTCACAAAATGTCACCCACACTTTCGTTTGATGATCTGAAGTCTCATGTCGCTGCTGGCGATGTTGACACGGTTCTGGTTTGTTTTGTCGATATGCAGGGCCGTTTGATGGGCAAGCGGTTTCATGCGGGTCACTTTGTTGCGGGGGCCTGGGAGGAAACCCATTGCTGCAATTATCTTCTGGCGACGGATCTGGAGATGGGGACGCCTGATGGCTATGTTTCGACCGGTTGGGCGCGTGGGTATGGCGATTATGTGATGAAGCCTGATCTGGACACGCTGCGCCCGGTGCCCTGGCTGGACGGGACGGTGCTGGTGCTGTGCGATGTGCTGGATCACCACACGCATGAAGACGTGCCCCATTCGCCGCGCGCCATCCTGAAGCGTCAGGTGGCGCGTCTGGCCGAGATGGGCTTTGATGCGATGTGCGCGACCGAGCTGGAGTTTTTCCTGTTCGAGAAGAGCTTTGACGAGATTCGCAAAGCGGGTTTTCGCGACCTCGCCCCGATCTCGGGCTACAACGAAGATTACCACATCCTGCAAACGACGAAGGAAGAACACGTGATGCGGCCGATCCGCAATCACCTGTGGAATGCCGGGCTGCCGATCGAGAACTCGAAAGGCGAGGCGGAGTGCGGGCAGGAAGAGTTGAACATCAAATACGCGCCCGCACTTGAGACCGCAGCCTATCACTCCATCGCCAAGCACGCGGTGAAGGAAATCGCATGGCAGCAGGGACATGCCGCAAGTTTCCTGCCGAAATGGCACCATGACAGGGTCGGTTCGTCCAGCCATGTGCACCAGTCGCTGTGGAAAGACGGCAACCCCGCCTTTGCCGATGCCGATGACAAGCTGGGCATGTCGGCGCTGATGAAGAACTACATGGCGGGGCTTTTGAAATATGCGCCGGATTACACCTATTTCATGGCGCCCTATATCAACAGCTACAAGCGGTTCATGAAGGGCACGTTTGCGCCGACGCGGATCATCTGGTCGGTGGACAACCGCACGGCGGGGTTCCGGCTGTGCGGCGAAGGCACCAAGGCAATACGCGTGGAATGCCGCATTCCGGGGTCCGACATGAACCCCTATCTGGCCATTGCCGGGATGCTGGCGGCCGGGATTGCAGGGATTGAGGAAGGGTTGGAGCTTCAGCCCCCGACCGTGGGCGATGTCTATCAAGGTGATACCGGCATGATCCCGGGCAACCTGCACACCGCCCGCGATGCGCTGTATGGGTCCACCATGTTGCGCGCCGCGATGGGGGATGAGGTCGTGGATCACTATTCCCGCGCGGCGGAGGTCGAGATCGAAGAGTTTGAGCGTGTTGTCACCGATTGGGAGATTGCGCGTGGGTTTGAGAGGGCATAGGGGGCGCTGCCCCCCCGCCTTCGGCGTCCCCCGGGATATTTTCAACAAGAAAATGCGGGGGTGTTTCAGAAATGAGGACAGAATGAAGCAGATATTGGAATGTATCTCTCCGATTGATGGATCGGTCTTTGTGACGCGCGAGACGCTGTCGCGGGACGATGCGGTTGCGGCGGTCGGGCGCGCGCGCGATGCGCAAGCTGCATGGGCGGCACGTCCGCTTCAGGAGCGGATTGATTTGGTGATGGCGGGGGTTGCCGCCGTGGGTGCGATGAATGACGAGATCGTGCCGGAGCTGGCCCATATGATGGGGCGCCCCGTGCGCTATGGCGGCGAATTTGGCGGGTTCAATGAACGTGCGTCTCATATGGCCAGCATCGCGGCCGAGGCGCTGGCCGATATCGAGGTTGGCGAGGACGAGACATTCAAGCGCTATATCAAGCGGCTGCCGCATGGGGTCGTGTTCGTGGTCGCGCCCTGGAACTATCCTTACATGACGGCGATCAACACGGTGGCACCTGCGCTGATTGCGGGCAATACGGTCATGCTGAAACACGCCACCCAGACGCTTCTGGTAGGCGAACGGATGGCGGCGGCCTTCCATGCGGCAGGCATTCCCGAGCAGGTGTTCCAGAACGTGTTCCTGTCGCATGACGTGACCAATGATCTGATCGCGGGCAATGCGTTCGATTTTGTGAACTTCACCGGCTCGGTCGGTGGTGGACAGGCGATGGAGCGCGCGGCGGCTGGCACCTTTACCGGCGTGGGCACGGAGCTCGGCGGTAAAGACCCCGGCTATGTGATGGAGGATGCCGATCTGGATGCGGCGGTCGAGACGCTGATCGACGGGGCGATGTTCAACGCAGGCCAGTGCTGCTGCGGGATCGAGCGGATCTATGTGCATGAAAGCCTGTTTGACGCGTTTGTCGCCAAGGCGGTCGAGATCGTGAAAGGCTACAAGCTGGGCAACCCGCTGGACCCGGAGACCACGCTTGGCCCGATGGCGCATGTGCGGTTCGCCGCCGAAGTGCGCGCCCAGATTGACGAGGCGCTGGCGGATGGCGCGACAGCGCATATCGACACCTTCCCGGAAGATGATGGCGGGACTTATCTGACGCCGCAGATCCTGACCAATGTCACCCATGACATGCGGGTGATGCGGGATGAGAGTTTTGGGCCGGTTGTCGGGATCATGGCCGTCAAGGACGATGCCGAGGCGATCCGCCTGATGAATGACAGCGAGTTTGGTCTGACAGCTTCGCTTTGGACGCGCAACCTGGAGCGTGCGCAAGCCGTGGGCGATCAGGTCGAGACCGGCACGGTCTTCATGAACCGGGCCGATTATCTTGATCCCGGACTGTGCTGGACCGGCTGCAAGAACACCGGGCGTGGAGGCGGGTTGTCGGTGATCGGCTTCCACAACCTGACCCGTCCGAAATCCTATCATCTGAAAAAGGTAACACCATGAGCCTTCAAGGAAACTGGTCCTATCCGACCGCGATCAAGTTTGGTGCAGGCCGCATCAAGGAACTGCCCGAGGCCTGCGCGCAGGCGGGGATAAAGCGCCCCCTTCTGGTGACGGACAAGGGTCTGGCCGACCTGCCGATCACCAAGAACACGCTGGACATCATGGACGCCGCCGGGCTGGGCAGCGGTCTGTTCTCTGAGGTTGATCCCAACCCGAACGAGGCGAACTTGGTGGCGGGCGTCGAAGCCTTCAAGGCGGGCGCCCATGACGGGGTGATCGCCTTTGGCGGCGGCTCGGGGCTGGATCTGGGCAAGATGGTGGCCTTCATGGCCGGTCAGACCCGACCGATCTGGGATTTTGAGGATATCGGCGATTGGTGGACCCGCGCCGACGCGGGGGCCATCGCGCCCATCGTTGCCGTGCCGACCACGGCCGGCACCGGGTCCGAAGTGGGGCGCGCCAGCGTCATCACCAATGCGGACACGCATGAGAAGAAGATCATCTTCCACCCGAAGGTGCTGCCCAGTGTGGTGATCTGCGACCCGGAACTGACCGTCGGGATGCCGAAATTCATCACCGCTGGCACCGGGCTGGATGCCTTCGCCCATTGCGTCGAGGCCTATTCAAGCCCGCATTATCACCCGATGAGCCAGGGCATCGCACTTGAAGGGATGAAGCTGGTGATCGACAACCTGCCCCGCGCCTATGCGGACGGCACTGACATCGAAGCGCGGAGCCATATGATGAGCGCGGCGGCCATGGGCGCGACGGCCTTCCAGAAAGGGCTGGGTGCGATCCATGCGCTGAGCCACCCGATCGGCGCGATGTATCACACCCATCATGGCACAACCAACGCGATCTGCATGCCCGCGGTGTTGCGCTTCAACGCACCCGCGATCAAGGACCGCTTCGACCTGGCCGCCGGATACCTGGGCATCAAGGGCGGCTTTGACGGCTTCCAGTCCTTCGTGCAGGACTTCAACGACAGCATGACGATCCCCAAGCGGATCAGCGAGCTTGGCGTCAGCAACCCCGATATCGACACGCTGGTAAAAGGTGCCTTGATCGACCCCTCATGTGGCGGCAACCCGATCGAACTGACCAAAGAAAACATCACACAGCTCTTCAACGACGTAATCTGACGAACCCCCCTGAACTGCCCGGGACCCCCACCGGGCAGTTCAGTTTGTCAGTCTCGCGTTCGTTGAACATGCACGGCACACCGACAATGCCGAACCACCCGCGCTGCGGTCGATCCCAGGAAAAAGTCGCTCAGTCCCGGCTTGTGCGACCCAATCACGACGCAATCAAAGTCGTGCTCATGCGCATAGTCGATGATTGTACGTGCCGTGTGTCCAGTCAGCAGAACGGGCGTGACCCCTTCCAAACCTTCAGTTTTTTTCATCAACATGCTGTGGGCGTGGTCGCGCCCAGCCTTTACGATATCGTCGTTCAGATAGGCGCTGACCGACGCTTGCGGGGCTTCATGGACGTGTAATGCGGTAATGTCGCCACCTTCTGCCAGAAGGTTTCTGGCGATCTCCAGTGTCTCGGGTGAGATGCCGTGGTCCAGCGCCATCGGGACAAGAATTTTCTTATACATTTGATCCTCTTTCAGACGTGTCGGGCCGATCAGTAACTGCCCGGTCAGACCGATCCATTGCACTGATTTGAAGAAGTCACACAATGACACACATCATATTGCGCGCATTTCTCCGCTTAGTTTTCAAGAATTCCACCTAGGTTGAGCGCCACGGACGACAACCCAGGCGTCAAGGGAAACAGGCATGCCTGGATCGAGTGATAGATGTCGGGTTTGCCATTGAATTGCGTGACCGTCGGTTGACCCGTCGCGTCAATCTCTGGATACCAGCCGCCTCGTTCATGGTCGATGAAATGGATGTCCGCAAATTGCCACAGGCGGCTATACCAATCGTTCTGCAAACCTGATCCGTCGAGCTTCAGGAAGTTGGCAAGCACGCCTATCGCTTCCGTCACCGGCCACCAGTAACGGTCCCGGATCGCGGGTGCACCGCCAAAGTCCAGCGTATAGAACAGCCCGCCCTTTTTGACATCCCAAGCATCAATCCATGCACGTTCAGTCAGCGCCCATGCACTTTCGTATGACCCATCGTCAGGACGCCCGCGCAGATCCCAATACTGCAACAGGAGCCGCGCAAGCTCGAAAGAATGGCCCGGTGTGGTGCCGGCCGGACGGAACATGGGATTGCCGGAGTAGCCTCGATCAACCTGCCAGTCTTCCATATAGTGCTCGGGCAGACGCCAGCTTTCCGACGGGCCGATCTTGCCGATGAAGAATGCAAGAATGCGACCGGCCTGTTCCAGATACCGATCTCGCCCGGTTGCCTCATAGGCGGTCAACAAAGCCTCAACCCCGTGCATATTCGCGTTCATGCCGCGGTAAGTCGAAAACGGCGACCAGTCGCGGTTCCATTCATCCGCGAACAACCCTGCATCGTCTTCCCAAAACTTCTGTTCAAGAATATTTGTCACGTCGTCGATCAGGCGATCCGCGTCGGGATGCCCGGCCAGCTTGGCGCTGGCCCCGGCCAGAAGCACGAACACATGCCCATAAGCGAGCTTGCGATCATCCTGCACCGCATCGCCATCCAACGCCCAGAGATATCCGCCGTGATCCGCGTCGCGATGATGGCTCCAAAGATGGTCCATCCCAGCGTCAATCACCGCATCGCATCCGTTTAACCCCGCCAGTTTTCCCAACGCATAGGCGTGGGTCAAACGCGTGGTTGTGTGAAGCTCCTGCAGAGTGCCCGAAAGGGGTGTGCCGTCATGACCAAGCACATGGAACCCACCATTGGATCGCAGACTTGCGTTGAAGAATGCGAACTGCCGCTTTGCGTCGGTGATCAGTTGATCGCGATGTTCGGGCGTGCCGAATTGGTGTCGGGGCGCGGGCGTAAGCGGATGATGTGTCGTCATGGAAAACCTCTGCGAATTGGGTGCTTAAGCTGCGCGTATCTAGCCCGTGGTGACAGATGTTTGGGTTGGCGCGGTCATAGCTGGATGAACAAGCTGAAGATCGGCTGCCGGGACCCCGTTGATCCGATCAATAATCATTTGGGCCAAAGACCGCCCCGCTGCTGATAAATCTTCATGCAGGCTGTCCACGCGCGGACGGACAAAGTCGAACACGCCGGAGGTCTGCTTGACCACAACATGCACATCGCGCCCCACGATCAGTCCCGCATCCTGAATGGCAGCCAGCCCAGCCAATGCAGATACATCACCCGGAAAGATCAACCCATCCGGCGCGTTTGCGGCCTGCAACCGCTTGCCCAACTGCTTCGAAATATCATGGCCGTCGCTATCCAGCGTCATCCCGCTGAGGATCTCATGATCGACGCCCGCGACGCGCACTGCCGTCATGAAGCCATGCAGAAGGTGATGATGAAACATGAACCGGTCTTCAGGAAGAAGAATCGCCAACCGCTTTGCCCCGCGCGCGATCAGCAATTCGGCGGCTTGCTTACCAAAGGCCTGGTTGTCAAAGTCAACAAAAGCGTGCGGCGTAGCCAGTTCAGATCGCCCATGCGTGACAAAGGGAAACCCGGCCTCGGACAGAAATCGGATGCGACTGTCATCCGGGCAGGTGCGCGAAAAGATGATACCGTCCGCCAGATTGTTCCGAACGATCCTTTCGATCCGGTCCAGCGATTGATCGGCCCCGTGATCAGGCCAAACCAGCAAGTCAAAGGGCGTGCCAAGCAATCCCGCGCTGATGCCACCAACAAGCAAGTTACCGAACCCGAGAATCTCATTATGTGGCGGAAGAATTAGATTGATCACGAAAGTTCGCCCTGTGCGCAGGCGTTGTGCCGCGCGATCCGGTGCGTATCCCAAATCCTCGGCTGCCTTGCGCACCTGGGCGCGGGTCTGTTCCGACATCTTGACGTCATTTGCCAATGCGCGCGAGACAGCACCGACCGAAATGCCCAACCGATCGGCGATGGTGCGTTGCGTGGGCCGGTTTTTCTGTGCTGACATCCACTTCACCTGGTTGCTAGGCCGTTAGGATACAATTTTTAACGTTTTAATCAATAAGAATGCTAACGATAGAATGGCGCAAAATCCTAATAATAATCTGCAAATATGCCAATTCCGTCAGGCTTTTGTTGACTCGAGGCAAGTTTATATCGTTATAAATGATGATCCAAACCGATAATCGAAGGACTGGCACATGATTCTCTGCTGTGGCGAAGCACTGATTGATATGATCCCCACGCCAACGCGGGTGGGCCAAGATGGATTTGTGCCGCATTCTGGCGGGGCTGTGTTCAATACAGCCATTGCCTTGGGGCGGTTGGGCGTCAGCACGGGGATGCTGACCGGGCTATCGACCGACATGTTCGGCACCCAACTGGAACAGGCGCTTGGGGCCAGTCATGTTGACACATCGTTGACAATAAAGTCCGACCGCCACACGACGCTGGCCTTCGTCAAGCTAACCGACGGCCACGCAACATACTCTTTCTTCGACGAAAACTCGGCGGGTAGGATGCTCGCGCCAAGTGACCTGCCAACTCTGCCAGACGGCGTAACAACGCTCTATTTTGGCGGTATCAGCCTTGCCTGCGAACCGGGTGCCGACACCTATGCGCATCTTGCCGAACGCGATGCGGCGAATCGATTTGTTATGCTGGACCCGAACATTCGCCCCAGTTTTATCGCGGACGTCGAACGCTACAAACACCGTCTCAGTCGTATGTTGGCCGTGTCGGACATCGTGAAAGTGTCGGATGAAGATCTTGACTGGATTCAGCCCGGTCCCGGCGATCTGGCCAGCAAGGCGGGGCAACTGCTGGAGACTGGACCCTCCGTCGTTATCGTAACCAAGGGGTCCAAGGGGGCCGTTGCCTTTGCGGCAAACGGGGTTGATGCATCTGCGCCCAGCCAACGGGTTACGGTCGTTGACACCGTTGGCGCAGGCGACACATTCAACGCAGGCGTGTTGGCAAAGCTATCCGAAATGGGTTTGCTGAACAAGGCCGCCATACGCGAAATCTCGGCAGACCAATTGCAGGCCGCCTTGACCCTTGGTGCGCGGATCGCAGCCTTTACGGTGTCACGCGCTGGCGCGAACCCTCCTTGGATGGACGAGTTGCAAGCCTGACGCGGGACTTTGCGAAAGCAAGGTTATCACTCAGAATGCGTCGGGCGATGTCGGCACAAAGGCGCGAAGACATGGACGGTCGGAGACGGTCGGATGAGCCTGACTTCGTGCTGTCACCTGTGCGGATTGTGACTTCTGGCGTGACCTCAAACAACGTTGAACATCCATGTTCTGCCTGTGACCTCCATTCGAAAAACACGCTGCCCATCAGGGGATCTGACACCGAAGCTCACTAAACACGCGCTGAATTTGCTTTCGACAGTTCGCTCACCCGCAGCCACCAAGCAGAGCTATTCAACGTAACGCACAACGCCAAAGAAGAAGAACCTGCACGCGCGTTCGGCTTTGCCGTTCACATGGATTTCGGGAAGTGTAATGTCGCCTTTTTCACTGTTGAACAGAGCGTCTCTGGATCAATGTGCCTTGAGGCCAAACCCGCATGTGCTAAAACCTGTAGTTGTTATGTGAGAAGACCAACGGGTCAACCGCCCTGCAATCAAACAAGAAAGATAGTAATATATGGCGTTATTCATGACTCTTCTTGTCCGTGACGAAGAGGATATTCTCGAAGCCAATCTGAGCTATCATCTTGCCCAAGGCGTTGATCATGTAATTGTCACCGACAACCTCAGCGTCGACCGCTCGCCCGATATAATTCAGCCCTATGTCGATCAGGGTGTTGCAACATATATCCGTGAGACCGACGATACTTACTCTCAATCGAGATGGGTTAGCAGAATGGCCGCCATGGCCCATGAAGCTGGTGCTGACTGGGTGATACACTGTGACGCCGACGAGTTTTGGATGGCACCCGAAACCAGCCTCAAAAAGTGGTTCGCGCGACAATGGTGGCACAACATAATCTCCGCAAATCGGCACGATTTTATCTGCCTGGAAGATGACGGCTCGCCATTCTGGCAGCGCATGGTCTACCGCAAGTCCTCTTCCACCAACCCGCTTGGCCTACCTCTGCCGCCCAAGGTGGCCCATCGCGCTAATTCCGGGCTAACGGTCGCGCAAGGAAACCACGCAGTGTCCGGGTTTCTCTGGCCGCGCATACAAATGTCAAATCTGGAAATCTTACATTTTCCTTTGCGTTCGCGCGAACAGTATATCCACAAAATCGAAAATGGTGGTCGGGCCTACACCAACAACACCGAGCTGGATCACTCTGTTGGCAATACTTGGCGCAAGCAATACACGGAACTACAGGAAACCGGCACGCTCACATTCCTTGAAAACAACATCGTTTCTGTCGAAGCGCTGCAGAGCCAGTTGGCAGACGGTGCAGCCTTGGTCGACAAGCGGTTGGCAACTTTTTTGGAAGGTAGAGGGTAGAACATTGCCGGCTGCAATTCTTGATATTCATAAACTGGCATTTTTCAGTGTTCCAAAGGCTGGAAGCACATCAATGAAGATGGTCCTTTACGAACTCGAACATGGTAAGCAATGGTCTGGCGACCCCGATCACGTGCATCCTCAGTTTCCAACCTACCCAATCCGCGAGGATGATTTCAAAGCGACAGAGGGGTTCTGGCGTTACGCGATCATCCGAGACCCTATATCACGGCTTCTTTCGGCCTATGGTAACCGGGTACATCACCATCACGACATCCGCAAAAATGCTGCTCCGCGTCGGTTCGAACAACTGCTCTTTCATCTGCGACATCCCGGTCTCTCGCTCTATCCTGATCGGGATTCCTTTTTCTGCAAGCTCGAACGATACCAGACTCTGTCCTATTCTATTTGGCATCATACGGCGCCCATCAGCACATTTATTGGCAACGATCTGGATCGGTTTGACGCCATCTTTAGGTTGGAGGACATTCCTTTGTTGGAAGAACAACTGAGCAGCCTTGTTGGGAGGCGGATCATCCTTCCGCGTGAACAGACCGAAGGAGAGAAAGTCGAATTTGATATGCTTTCCCCAACGGCACAGGCAGCCATTCTTTCACATACAAGGACCGATTATGAGCTTTTGAAAGATTACTACCAAGCGCCAATCCAGTCATGACCCCAGAATAGCTCGGCACGTCTTAGACGCCCGCGGGGTTCCGACAGTTTTCATAGTGGATCTGGACCTGTCACGGTTTGATGCCGCTCCGACTGGTCATTTAAGCGGCCCGACGATTTCAAGTTTCTCAGATGCGACATATCCCATTCAGGGTCGCCCCCCATCACCCAGCATGCCTTTTTAAGCCGACGCAGTTCGAGTGTCTGTTCGACCACAGCTTCCTTCAGACCGCAGCTTCAGGTTGCACCCTATCGCCTGCCAGACGCCGCTCGCCAGCCTCCATGCAGTCCTTGGGCCATTTGCATTGGATGCTTTGGAAATCTCCTCGCGTCGGCACAGCTCGGCAATGCTGTCTTCGCCCTTCAGGCCGTCCAGCATGATCCTGATTTTCTCTTCCGCAGAATATTGCTTACGGGTGGCGCGGCGGATAGGTGCAGATGTCAGACACTTCATTTTCATGGTCGCCTTCACGTCAATCTCGGTCAGGACCCCGAAAAGCCGCATCAGCCAGTACCTTGCACGCCCCGCCAGGAACGGGCGCAGCAACTATCCAGTTGACCTGACCGTTAATGCATATCACCCATCATCGCCGCAATCTCGTCCGGAATATCTTCCTCTGAAAACTTTGCCTGCTCTTCGGCGTCATGAACAAAGGCAATGATTGCGGCCAATTCATCACCATCAAGTTCGATGACATAACCCAGTTCGTCTCGCTGCATCTCAACCATCGTTTCTGCGCCGCGCCACATGCGAGCAGTAAATTCAAACGGGTTCATCGGAACATCCATGAATTCAGCATCCAGCACTGGTGCGTCCGTTCCACCGACACCATTTATGGAATGGCAAACGACGCAACCTTTAGAGGCGAAAAGGTTTCGGCCTGCTACAGAATTCATCTCTGGCAAATACAACCCAGTTGCCAGTGTCGTCGACTGAACATTGTGGTCATCCGCCAGGGATGGCAAGGCAAGCGCCGACAGAAGTGTCGATGCGAAAAACGCTCGTGTAAGTGACATGTTAGATTCCTTTCAGTTGCTGTTAGTCTGATCTTCAATCGCTTCGTGTCCGTCGGCAGAGTTATTTTGGGTTCGAATGCAGCCTAAACTTAGAGAGCGTGTAGCTCATCTGGTTGGTTTGATTATGCCGTGCGTCTGCGGTGATGCGAGCCCGTGTTTTGAGGGTCTCTCGTTTAACCCTTTCCCTTTGATTTAGAATGGCTTTGCCCTCGCCCGAATTAAACATCAGCAGGTGTGACGTTGCTCAGGCTCTCGTGGAGACCGTAGAAATACGGATTGGTGATCGCTGCGTCACCTGCGATGAAGGCGCATGATGTCTTCAAACGCGAACAATACCTGGCGATACCTTGGGCTATGGGCTCTTGCCGTTGCATTTGCGCTTAGTGGGCTGGCGCTTGTCGAACGACAAAGTTTGGTGCGCGAACTGAGTACCAAAAGCGCTACGCTTCACCGCTTGGCCTCTCAACGCGCGGATCAGCATGATGCGCATCTGACGTCATTATCCGCGATCTTTATCGCCGGTGGGAGCGCGCGTCAGGATTTGTTGTTGGACGTGGCAACAACGATCATGCGGTTCTATCCGCGCATTTCCTCGGTAAATGTGATCCCGTTTAGTCCGTCAGACCCGGTGATCCAAACGCTGCCGGGCCTTGCGAGCGAAGATGCGGCGTTGGTGGTTCAAATGGCGCGTGGCTCGACCGGTGCCTTGCAGGTGCAGCAAATGCCGGCCATGCCTAACCACTATATGGTCATTAAACGAACACCTAATACAGATGCAGCACAGCACGCGTTGGCATTGGTCATTGATGCACGCGCGCTGCTGGCGACCGACGATCCGTTCTGGCAAGAACCGTCTGTTTCTTTGCGCTTGCTGACACCAGACGGGCAAACTACGCTGGTTGGTGAGTTGCCGCATGGCGAAGCCGGGTTTTCAAAACAACTTGGAAGCCAGTCGCAGCCGTTCATTTTTGAGACCGCCCTTAGCATTCGTCTTGCAGATATTTTGCCACCGGGAAAGGTCCTGACCGCAGTTTTGCTGGTCTCAGCCTTGTTTTTTGTATCCGTCCTCGGACTAAAGCAACGCGCGCGCACCAAAGACGCCGAAAGCCGAGCCACACTGAGTGCACAGGAGACCCGATTGGCACACGCATCGCGCGTCAATGCGATGGGTGAAATGGCCAGCGGTATGGCGCATGAGTTGGCGCAGCCGTTGACAGCAATTCTCAGCCAAGCGCAGGCGGGGCGGCATCTGGTGCGACGGGGGGACGTTAACCGTTTGGGCACAGTGCTGGATGACACTATCGCGCAGGCACAGCGGGCGGCAGACATTCTTGACCGCCTGCGGCGTTGGAGCAAACCAAACCGCGCGCCCTCAAAACCTTGTGCGCTGCATGATGCAGCTGAATCCGTAAAGCGTTTGCTGGCGCTGGAAGCCAAGAGCTGCGACGCCACGATCACGCTGTCGCTTCAGGAAGCGCCGCTATTCATTGATGCCGACCCGGTTGAGCTGGAGCAGGTCGTCTTCAACCTTGTCCGCAATGCGCTTGATGCTTCGCAAGGCGCACAAATCACGATCCGAACTGCGGTTAATGGAGGGTTGGCGATCTTGGATGTCACCGACACCGGGCCGGGCGTTCCTGATGAGATCAAGCTACGTATCTTTGAACCATTCGTCACCGGAAAGACGGACGGAACGGGGCTCGGTTTGGCGCTGTGTCAACGCTTGGTCGAGGAAATGGGGGGCGATATTGCTCTCATAGATGATACTGCGGAGACCACGTTCCGATTGACCTTGCCATTATCAGCCAAGACGATGTCGCCATGAACAAATATGTCTACTTGGTCGACGATGATAAAGCGGTCCGCAGCGCCCTGACGCTTTTGCTCGAGACTGTTGGGCTTCAGGTGCGCAGCTTTGCTTCCCCTGAAGTTTTCCTGAATCAGACGGCAAGTCTCGCACCTGGATGTCTTGTCCTTGATATTCGGATGCCCGCGATCTCGGGCCTGAAGCTGCAAGAGAAACTGACCGACCAAGGCATGACTTGGCCCACTGTCGTCATCTCCGGGCATGGCGATATCGAGGCTTGCAGGCGTGCGTTTCGCAATGGCGCGATCGATTTCCTCAGCAAGCCCATCGACGAGCAAGATTTAATCGATGCGATTCAAAAGGGCCATGCAGAGCTTGCACGGCAACAACAGGACCTGGCGGAACGGGCAGAAGCCGTGGCCTTGGTTCGGCATCTCTCGGTGCGGGAACTAGAGGTGCTTGAGATGATTGCGAAGGGTCTGACCACAAAGCAAATCGCCGACGCGCTTGGCCTGTCACCGCGCACGGTCGAAAGCCACCGCGCCGCGATTGCGGCGAAGGCAGGAACGTCTTCGGCGGCCGAATTAACGCGATACTGGCTGGAAGCGAACGCCGATCAGTAGAAATACGGAGATCCTTGCGGGTGCTACGAATGTTGTGACCAAAGGGTTGGGGTTAAAACGGGAGCATCAGTTCAACAAAAGGAAACATCCGATGATCCGCACACTTACACTTGCTGCCGCAATATTAACGCCTGTCGCCGCTTTTGCGCAGGACTTGCCAACGGCCCCCTACCTTCCGCTCAGCATGGCGACACAAGCCGCTCAAACCGCAGTCGAGGCTTGCTCGGCCGAAGGTTATAACGTCAGCGTCGCGATTGTCGCCCGCAGCGGCGTGACCAAAGTCATTTTGCGCGCCGATAACGCAGGCCCGCACACCGTTGGATCAAGCACCGGCAAGGCGTTTACCTCTGCAAGCATGGGACGTGACACGACTGGCTTGGCTGGGTTCATCGGCGAAAAACCCGAGA
The DNA here is from genome assembly GCF_900109955.1 of Aliiroseovarius sediminilitoris. Taxonomy (NCBI): domain Bacteria; kingdom Pseudomonadati; phylum Pseudomonadota; class Alphaproteobacteria; order Rhodobacterales; family Paracoccaceae; genus Aliiroseovarius; species Aliiroseovarius sediminilitoris. The sequence goes on from NZ_FOJB01000001.1 coordinate 3,038,236, forward strand.
ACGGTGGTCTGCGTGATATGGACAGCCGTCTGGTCATCCAAGCAGGTGGTTTGCCGATCAAGATCGGTGGCGCACTTGTTGGTGGCATCGGTGTCGGCGGCGCGCCATCGGGTGCCATTGACGAGACCTGCGCGCGCGCTGGCCTTGATGCAATCGGCGCGGAATAGCCCAAACTTGACCCGCCTCTTGATGAGGCGGGTCACCGACGCAATCAGAAAGATCAACGCGGATGCGCGCCGTTCGGCTGACACACATCTTTTCAAGCTCCCTTTTTGTTCCTGTTTTTTTTGCCGAATGCGCTTGTAGTCCTGAAATCAGCGGCCTATATACACCGCATTGGCGCGGGATGGAGCAGCCCGGTAGCTCGTCAGGCTCATAACCTGAAGGTCGTAGGTTCAAATCCTACTCCCGCAACCAACTTTATAGACTTTTCGTCAAGACCGCCCTTTCGGGGCGGTTTTTTCGTTTGTGCCGCTGCACTTAGAATTTCTACGATGTCGCCGTGCAGGTCTACAGACAGTGTCCTCTTTCCTCCGATTTCCTCGGGCGTGAGCACGATCCGATCAATCACGCCTCGGATCAACGAAACCGCTTCGGCGCGGTGCCCTTCGTCTGTTAGGGCCGTTCGAAGCTGACCGATATGCTTTCGGTAGGTGTCTGCCATCTTCGGATGCACGCTGATCTTGTCTTCGGTGTAGGATACGAGCTTCGTTTCCAGTTCGGTCTTTCGAGTTTCTAATTGTCCTATCTTGTCTTTCACGCGGCTGCCCGGAACGCCGTCGAGGATAGCTTGAACCAACCGGACGATCTCTTTGTCCACTTTTGCCAGTTCCGCTTTAGCTTGTGTGATGCCCGCATTGGCTTTGACAGCGATGGCATTGCGGTGACGGGCGTATTCGTCGCAGAAGATTTCCATCAATTCCGGGTCCATCAGATGGTGCTGTAAGCCATCTAGGACGGCTGCTTCTAACGCATCGCGCCTTATCGTCTTTCTGTTGTCACATGTTCCCTTGTTTCGGGCGGTGGCACAGCCTAGACGCTCGGCATTGAGGTTTGTGAAGCCGCCACCGCAGGCACCGCAATGTGTGAGGCCGGAGAATAGATAGCGCGGCCGGCGCCTGTCCCAGAAGCCGGGCTTGCTTCCACCGAATTTGGTCGCGGACTGTACTTCCTGGGTAGTGGGTCACTTTGAAATCTAACATCCGGCAGCTTTGATTTGCACATGGTCGGAGCAGTCCCTATCTTAAGGGTATGAAAGAAACAAAGACATGTGAATGTGGTGCGGCCTACGAGGTTGGCAGCTTCAAGCTACCAGTGCGTGACAAAGACCACTTTGATTGCCAGGTTTGTGGTGCACGATTGGATGAGTGGAGTTCTTCACGCGTCCCGACATACACGCTGATCAAGAATCCCAATGGCTGACAAACCCAAACACCCGAGAGACGCCAACCAGCTTGCCAAGTTCATCGTAGACGTGGCGACCGGTGAAGAACCTGAGTATGAGCCTGACACGTCAGGACAGAGGAAGGGCGGCTTGAAGGGTGGAAAGGCAAAGGCACAGTCACTAACGCCCGAACAGCGGTCTGAAGCCGCTCAGATTGCTGCCGCTGCCCGTTGGAAAAAATCGGACGATTAATCGCCAGTAAGTTCGTCCTCGGCATCCGCTGCGTGCTTGCGCAATTCGATGTCAAAACCAAAGTCAAAATCAAGCTGGATTTCTTCTTCGTCGCTATGGCGTGAGTTCCAGTGATCGGCATCGTAACTCAGCTGCAACCCGTCACCTACCATCTGCTCCCTACGCAGATTGAGCGACTTGAGCATCATGTTGCGGGGTGCTTCGTCAATATCAATCCAGACAAACAGCGATTGCTGACCTTGTTTGATCGGTAGGGCATGATTTACGCGGTATGGACGACCGGTGTCTTCATCGTGTTTGATTTCATCTCGTGCGGCGCGAGACAGCTCTTGCGCAAGAATGTCCAGTGGATCTTTGGGGACCGGCATTTGCCAACCCATCAATTCAGCAAATTTTGCGACTTTCTTCATGTCAACTTGAATTTCGCCAGTTTCGTCCTTGTAATGACGAATAAGGCGTTGCAATTCGCTTTTCTTATTCATGGTGGCAGCCCCTTTCTATTGGGTGTCTGTAGGGGCAACATCACCCCATCCGTCCGTGACGGCATTTGGCGTTACAATTGATCTAACGGGCACAAGCTGGTCTCGCGCCAGATGATACTTTTGCGTTCTGAACTGTAGTTGACCAGCGACCAGACCCGTATGGACTTTGAGCATCCGTGCGAGGCCAATGATATCGCGCTTTGCGAAGACAGGCGCTTTTCTGGAAATGAAAGCGTCCATCATTTTCTTTGGCACACAAAACTCAGAAGCTGCGGCATTTGCTCTGCTCTCTTGCTCAATAAGCTCTTGCGTGACCTGTGCTGCCTCACCTGAGTTAATATCGACATCAAGCATCATTTGTTTAAGGCCGTCTCGATTTTGAACGTGTTCAAGCTCGTGCCGAAGGACGAAAACGAAATTGTCGATCCGGTCAAAGCGCATAGTCATACCTATGACTGGCGAGTTTTCATCAAGCCAAAAGCAAACCCCGTCGATCTTTGTGGACGGTAGGGTTTCAACGATGACGAAACGAATACCGGCTTCCGCGAGGATGCGGGGAACTTTGCGAAGCTCTTCGGCAGAGTGAAGGAGTGTCTTAATCTTGGATATGGCCGACTTCACCGATGTGGGTGAATATCGACCGACCATCATTTCGGATGCGAGCGTCTTAACCCGATATAGCCAAGCGAGTTGTGCTGGCGTAGCCGCAATGCTGACTTCTGTTTTCTTGGATGCATGAGGTAGGGTTTCAATGTCTTCGAGGCGATTTGCTTGGAAAAACCGAAGCAGAGACTCCTCGACATTCTCAATATCTTTGACTGACTTAGCGTCCAGCCATCCCCGTGCAATCATTGCGCTGATAGGTAGCTTACCTATCAATTCGGCCCGCATTTGCCGTTTTGGGTTTGGGATGCTTTCGATCCGCGCGACCGCCAGATCATAAGTCTTTTGCAGAGACAAAAACCTTTCGGCGGGGATATCGAATATTTCCTCAAAAACAATTGCGGTCTCAGCATCGACCTTTCTTACGTTGGACGTTGTCTTGCTGATAATGGATTCATCCATACCAGAAATGATGGCCAGTGTTCTCTTGGTCCAGCCTCGCTCTTTGAGTAATGCTGTGACCAGTTGCCCTGGTGATTTATACTCTTCGCTGCTCATAACCCCGTATAGCCCGCCCCGATTCCTTGGGCAATAGCGAATATGCGATAAATCGCAAACTTACCATAAATGCTTGACTGACGGTCATTTTGAAAATAGATTTAGCTTATGAGAAAGCTTGATGCCAAAACCCGCGCCCTGATCATCCGCCTTCTAGTCGAAGGCAATTCCATTCGCGCTACATCGCGCATCGCGGATGTTTCCAAAAACACCGTCAACAAACTGCTGATCGACGCAGGCAAGGCTTGTGCCAAATACCACGACGAGTATGTGCGCAACGTCAAAGCGTCTGTGATCCAGTGCGATGAAATCTGGTCTTTCACTTACGCCAAGCAGAAGAACGTCAGAACAGCCACTGCGGCACCGGAAGGCGCAGGCGACACATGGACGTGGACGGCAATCGACAGCGACAGCAAGCTGATTGTCTCCTACATGGTTGGTGGTCGTGACAGTGAGTATGCAATCGAATTCATGGACGACCTACGCGACCGACTGGCGAACCGGGTGCAACTGACCACAGACGGCCATAAGGCATATCTGGAAGCCGTAGAGGGCGCGTTTGGTGGTGACGTGGATTACGCTCAACTAATCAAGATTTACGGCGACATGGGCGGCAAAACAGCGGCCCGCAAGTATTCCCCTGCCGAATGCACTGGCATCAAGAAGCGCACTGTTGAAGGCAACCCTGACAAGGCCCTGATCAGCACGTCATTTGTCGAACGCCAAAACCTGACAATGCGGATGCACATGCGCCGCTTCACACGCCTGACCAACGGTTTCAGCAAGAAGGTTGAAAACCACATGCACGCGGTTGCGCTGCACTTCATGTATTACAATTTCGTCAAGGTGCATCAGACCTTGCGTTTCACCCCGGCTATGGCCGCTGGCCTGACGGATCGCCTTTGGGATGTTGAAGACATCGTTGAGCTTGTCGATGCAAACGAGCCAGCCCCCAAGAAACGCGGCCCGTATAAAAAGCGTCAGCCGGGAATTTCAAACTGACCCACTACCGGATTTCTGGACGGATAGTCTGGAAGTATCCGAGCCTCTCAAAGATTTTTTGCGCCAAGAACTTACCCGCTACAGATGCACCCGAAGAGGAGCTGATGGTAAGGTTGTCTCCGTGAACGCCCTGTCGGGGGAAATCCTGGTGATGGACGAGCGGCTGGAATTCTCGCAAGAAACGCTTCGCCGTTTTATGGGGGGCAAGAAGCAGAATACGAGCGTACTAGCTGTTCGTGCCGTTGCAAAATTTCTCGTAGCGGAGAAATGGCTAACCGAAGACGAAATCCAAAATCGCAGCGTTAAACACGACCTCAAGGCCGCACAAGCGATGCGGCAGTTTCTAGGGATCAAGCTGAGCCCTGCAAATAAGGAGTTTTCTGACGAGCTTGCCGGGCGCTACGATGAATATTTTCTCGATAGAGACTGCCTGACGCACCGGCAGTGGTATATTGAAGTGGTCCCACCTTTTAGGACAGGTTTGCAGCGTTTCTAAGGTGTATCAGGTTTAGATTTCATGCTGCTTTTTGCTCTTCTAAGCCCGCCCA